>CAJNCA010000041.1 GCA_905221145.1 bacterium | reverse complement strand
GGGGGGGGGGGGGGGGGGGGGGGGGGGGGGGGGGGGGGGGGGGGGGGGGGGGGGGGGGGGGGGGGGGGGGGGGGGGGG
>CAJNCA010000040.1 GCA_905221145.1 bacterium | reverse complement strand
GGTTGTTCGGACCAGCTATAGTTTGTTCCTGCTGGTAAGTCGTTTGTATTAATACTTTTCTCTGGATCTGGTACTTCATTGTGACG
>CAJNCA010000039.1 GCA_905221145.1 bacterium | reverse complement strand
GGACGTGATGGAGCGCAAGGTCGTGACGGCCGTGATGGACGCGACGGAAAAGACGTATTGAACGGCAAAGTTGATCCAACTACAGAAGG
>CAJNCA010000038.1 GCA_905221145.1 bacterium | reverse complement strand
GGAGCACAAGGTTTACCAGGCCGCGATGGACGTGATGGAGCGCAAGGTCGTGACGGCCGTGATGGACGCGACGGAAAAGACGTATTGAACGGCAAAGTTGATCC
>CAJNCA010000037.1 GCA_905221145.1 bacterium | reverse complement strand
TTTAAAGACAGTCTGAAAAAGAGGATGAACCTGCTTTAGATTGTCCTCAATAAGTCCGAAGAATTTGTCAGGTTCCTCGTTCTGAAAGTGAAAAAGTAAGAGTT
>CAJNCA010000036.1 GCA_905221145.1 bacterium | reverse complement strand
TAGGGGCTAAACATATCCATCGTAATGATTTTCACCTGACAACGAACGGCTCTATCGTAGCGCAGAAAGTGATTTCGAATGACAGTTGAAGTTGAAATGGAAAGCTGATGTGCAATATCGGTCAT
>CAJNCA010000035.1 GCA_905221145.1 bacterium | reverse complement strand
TTTCCGTCGCGGCCATCACGTCCGTCACGACCTTGCGCTCCATCACGTCCATCGCGGCCTGGTAAACCTTGTGCTCCATCCGCACCTTTAGGTCCTTGCGCACCTTCTGCACCTTTATCACCCTTAGGTCC
>CAJNCA010000034.1 GCA_905221145.1 bacterium | reverse complement strand
CGAACACAGAAGTTAAGCCCTAGAACGCCGGAAGTAGTTGGGGGTTGCCCCCTGTGAGATATGGAAGTCGCTTAGCTTTATTCCGCCATAGCTCAGTTGGTAGTAGCGCATGACTGTTAATCATGATGTCGTAGGTTCGAGTCCTACTGGCGGAGTAT
>CAJNCA010000033.1 GCA_905221145.1 bacterium | reverse complement strand
TCTAGGGAGTTTAGCTCAGCTGGGAGAGCATCTGCCTTACAAGCAGAGGGTCAGCGGTTCGATCCCGTTAACTCCCATTTAAGCGGGTGTAGTTTAGTGGTAAAACTACAGCCTTCCAAGCTGTTGTCGCGAGTTCGATTCTCGTCACCCGCTTTGAAC
>CAJNCA010000032.1 GCA_905221145.1 bacterium | reverse complement strand
CGTTTTTATCGCCCTACTTTTCGCATGCACTTAACAAATAAAGAAATTCTAGACAAGCTTTTGAGCTATTCAGAAGAGTTGAAACACCACTACAATCTCTATCAACTCTTACTTTTTCACTTTCAGAACGAGGAACCTGACAAATTCTTCGGACTTATTGAGGACAATCTAAAGCAGGTT
>CAJNCA010000031.1 GCA_905221145.1 bacterium | reverse complement strand
CGCAACAACAAATGCGGAAGTAGAACAATCTAAGTCAACTGGAACAACAGAAGTAAAAGCAGTAGATCCACAACCAGTAGCGAAGACAGCAGCTAAGCAAGCTATAGACGAAGCTCTGAAAGCTAAGAATGATGAAATCGACGCTCGGACAGACTTAACAGATGAAGAGAAAGCTGCGGCTAA
>CAJNCA010000030.1 GCA_905221145.1 bacterium | reverse complement strand
GAACTTTGAAAACTTCAAAAAACGGATTTTTATCGCTCTCAATATCAAAAAAGAAAGGACGAAATGTGTCCTTTCTCAATCTTAGCTTTTCTTCAACCCACTACAGTTGACAAAGAGCCCCTTTTATCTATACTCCGCCAGTAGGACTCGAACCTACGACATCATGATTAACAGTCATGCGCTACTACCAACTGA
>CAJNCA010000029.1 GCA_905221145.1 bacterium | reverse complement strand
TTTCCATGTGCTAAAATCGTTCTAGATCGATTTCACATTGTACAACACTTAAGCCGTGCTATGAGTCGTGTTCGTGTTCAAATCATGAATCAATTTGAGCGAAAATCCCATGAATACAAAGCCATCAAGCGCTACTGGAAGCTCATACAGCAGGATAGTCGTAAACTCAGTGATAAACGTTTTTATCGCCCTACTTTTCGCATGCACTTAACAAATAAAGAAAT
>CAJNCA010000028.1 GCA_905221145.1 bacterium | reverse complement strand
TTGGGCGCGTAGCTCAGGTGGTTAGAGCGCACGCCTGATAAGCGTGAGGTCGGTGGTTCGAGTCCACTCGTGCCCATAGTATTTAGTCCATTACTAGAGAATTGAAATATTATCTTTTCACTAAGAGGACACGGGTTTGTTCCCGGCTAAACTATTTTGGAGGATTACCCAAGTCCGGCTGAAGGGAACGGTCTTGAAAACCGTCAGGCGTGTAAAAGCGTGCGTGGGTTCGAA
>CAJNCA010000027.1 GCA_905221145.1 bacterium | reverse complement strand
GATGTCACTCCAGCGTTTTTAGCTTGAGTTACTGCATCGTTTGTTGTTGCGTTGTCAATTGCTTGCTTCGCTGCGTCGGCTTTGGCTTTTGCATCAGCTTTCGCCGCAGTTTTTTCTTCGTCTGTTAAGTCATTGTTCGCATCAATCGCGTCGTTCTTAGCTTTCAATGCGTCATCGATGGCTTGTTTTGCAGCCGGTTTAGCTGTTGGCGTTGGAGTTACCGAATCTACTGATGT
>CAJNCA010000026.1 GCA_905221145.1 bacterium | reverse complement strand
GCGGGAATGACGGAAAGTGGCGGGAATGACGGTTCGGGCATTCCTTAAATTACCCGTGTATCGCTGTAAATCTTAGAGATGGCGGAATATAGTGGATTAACAAAAACCGGTACGGCGTTGCCTCGCCTTAGCTCAAAGAGAACGATTCTCTAAGGTGCTGAAGCACCAAGTGAATCGGTTCCGTACTATTTGTACTGTCTGCGGCTTCGTCGCCTTGTCCTGATTTTTGTTAATCCACTATATTGTCCATTCGGCAGGGAAAGCCTGAAGAAGAATTTTCCCGTAAGATGGCCGGCTGCCTGACCGACTTGGAAAACTGTTTGGA
>CAJNCA010000025.1 GCA_905221145.1 bacterium | reverse complement strand
GGACGTGATGGAGCGCAAGGTCGTGACGGACGTGATGGCCGCGACGGAAAAGACGTATTGAACGGCAAAGTTGATCCAACTACAGAAGGAAAAGACGGCGATAAATACGTTAACACAGAAACAGGTGACGTTTTCGTTAAGAATAACGGCAACTGGGAAAAAGAAGGCAACATCAAAGGACCTAAGGGTGACAAAGGTGCTCAAGGCCTTCAAGGTGAACGTGGTCAAGACGGAGCGCAAGGTTTACCAGGCCGCGATGGACGTGATGGAGCACAAGGTCGTGACGGCCGTGATGGACGCGACGGAAAAGACGTATTGAACGGTAAAGTTGATCC
>CAJNCA010000024.1 GCA_905221145.1 bacterium | reverse complement strand
GCGCAAGGTCGTGACGGCCGTGATGGACGCGACGGAAAAGACGTATTGAACGGCAAAGTTGATCCAACTACAGAAGGAAAAGACGGCGATAAATACGTTAACACAGAAACAGGTGACGTTTTCGTTAAGAATAACGGCAACTGGGAAAAAGAAGGCAACATCAAAGGACCTAAAGGTGCGGATGGAGCACAAGGTTTACCAGGCCGCGACGGTCGTGACGGAGCCCAAGGTCGTGACGGCCGTGATGGACGCGACGGAAAAGACGTATTGAACGGCAAAGTTGATCCAACTACAGAAGGTAAAGACGGCGATAAATACGTTAACACAGAAACAGGTGACGTCTTCGTTAAGAATAACGGCAACTGGGAAAAAGAAGGCAACATCAA
>CAJNCA010000023.1 GCA_905221145.1 bacterium | reverse complement strand
ATGACCGATATTGCACATCAGCTTTCCATTTCAACTTCAACTGTCATTCGAAATCACTTTCTGCGCTACGATAGAGCTGTTCGTTGTCAGGTGAAAATCATTACGATGGATATGTTTAGTTCCTACTATGCCTTAGCTAAACAGCTTTTTCCTAATGCAAAAATTGTATTAGATCGCTTTCACATTGTACAACATCTCAGCCGTGCTATGAGCCGTATTCGTGTCCAAATCATGAATCAATTTGAGCGAAAATCCCATAAATACAAGGCCATCAAACGTTACTGGAAGCTCATTCAACAGGATAGTCATAAACTCAGTGATAAACGTTTTTATCGCCCTACTTTGCGCATTCACTTAACAAATAAAGAGATTCTAGACAAGCTTTTGAGCTATTCAGAAGAGTTGAAACACCACTACAATCTCTATTAACTCTTACTTTTTCACTTTCAGAACGAGGAACCTGACAAATTCTTCGGACTTATTGAGGACAATCTAAAGCAGGTT
>CAJNCA010000022.1 GCA_905221145.1 bacterium | reverse complement strand
GAAGTACCAGATCCAGAGAAAAGTATTAATACAAACGACTTACCAGCAGGAACAAACTATAGCTGGTCCGAACAACCAGACACAAGTAAACCAGGAAGTAAGACAGGAAAAGTATTAATCACCTATCCAGATAAGAGTACAGAGGAAGTGACGGTAACGGTAAACGTAACTCCGCAAAATGATGAATACGATCCACAGCCAAAAGCCCAAACGGCTGATAATGGAACTGTGCCAAACGCAGAAGACAGTGTAAACAAAACAGGCTTACCAGAAGGCACAACTGTTACATGGAAGACAAGACCAGATGTCAGCACACCGGGCAGTCATCCAGGAGTAGCCTTAGTTCATTATCCAGATGGAACGGAAGATGAAGTCGAAGTTCCTGTCACAGTTAAGAAACAAAGTGACACCTTCAATCCAACTGCGAAAGAACCGAACCAAACGGTTCGTCACAATGAAGTACCAGATCCAGAGAAAAGTATTAATACAAACGACTTACCAGCAGGAACAAACTATAG
>CAJNCA010000021.1 GCA_905221145.1 bacterium | reverse complement strand
GCTCTATCGTAGCGCAGAAAGTGATTTCGAATGACAGTTGAAGTTGAAATGGAAAGCTGATGTGCAATATCGGTCATAGAAGTTTTTTCAATCAACTTTTGCGCAATTTTTTGGTTGATAATACGAGGGATTTGGTGATTCTTCTTGACGAGAGGGGTCTCGGAGACCATTATTTTAGAGCAATGATAGCACTTAAATCGACGCTTTCTAAGGAGGATTCTAGTAGGCATACCAGTTGTTTCAAGATAAGGAATCTTAGACGGTTTTTGGAAGTCATATTTCTTCATTTGACTTCCGCAATCAGGGCAAGCTGGAGAATCGTAGTCCAGTTTAGCGATGATTTCTTTGTGAGTATCCCTATTGATGATATCCATAAATTGGATATTAGGGTCTTTGATATCGAGTAGTTTTGTGATAAAATGTAATGGTTCCATATGAATCTTTCTAATGAGTTGTTTGGTCGCTTTTCATTATAGATCTTATGGGACTTTTTTTCTACACAAAAATAGGCTCCATAATATCTATAGGGGATTTACCCACTACAAATATTATAGAGCCC
>CAJNCA010000020.1 GCA_905221145.1 bacterium | reverse complement strand
ACTTCATAGAAGTAAAGACCTTTGCCCAATTTCTCTACTGGTGGGAGAGCTGGGTTTTTAGCCGAACCGTTGTCTGACCATGGAGCCTTGTCAGAAGCTTTCAAAATCAAACGAGTCAACATACCATCTCCGGCGAAGAATTCATATGGAATGACTTGGTTAACACCGGCTGTGAATGGGCCTGGGAAGTTGGCTCTATCCAAATAAGAAGCTGGGACGTCTACTGTGTCTTTGGTGTTTTCGGCTACGCCTTTTTGCACTTCAGCTGGAGTGGTCAAGCCGTTCAAATTGATATCCAAATCCTTAGATGCTACGAGATTGCTCAAGTCTGCCTTTCCGTCCTTCGCACCATAAACCTTGATAGTAGCTTTATAGCTTTGTGTACCGTTTTGTTTCAAGAGGTCAAGAAGCTCTTTATCAGATTTGCCTTGAGTGCCGGCCAAATCCACTTCATAGAAATAGAGTCCTTTGCCTAATTTCTCTACTGGTGGGAGAGCTGGGTTTTTAGCCGAACCGTTGTCTGACCATGGGGCCTTGTCAGATGCTTTCAAAATCAAACGAGTCAACATACCATCTCCGGCGAAGAATTCATATGGAATGACTTGGTTAACACCGGCTGTGAATGGGCCTGGGAAGTTGGCTCTATCCAAATAAGAAGCTGGGACGTCTACTGTGTCTTTGGTGTTTTCGGCTACGCCTTTTTG
>CAJNCA010000019.1 GCA_905221145.1 bacterium | reverse complement strand
GGATCAACTTTGCCGTTCAATACGTCTTTTCCGTCGCGTCCATCACGGCCGTCACGACCTTGCGCTCCATCACGTCCGTCGCGGCCTGGTAAACCTTGTGCTCCATCCGCACCTTTAGGTCCTTGCGCACCTTCTGCACCTTTATCACCCTTAGGTCCCTTGATGTTGCCTTCTTTTTCCCAGTTGCCGTTATTCTTAACGAAGACGTCACCTGTTTCTGTATTAACGTATTTATCGCCGTCTTTACCTTCTGTAGTTGGATCAACTTTGCCGTTCAATACGTCTTTTCCGTCGCGTCCATCACGACCGTCACGACCTGCTGCTCCATCACGTCCATCGCGGCCTGGTAAACCTTGTGCTCCGTCTTGACCACGTTCACCTTGAAGGCCTTGAGCACCTTTGTCACCCTTAGGTCCTTTGATGTTGCCTTCTTTTTCCCATGTGCCATTGTTCTTAACGAAGACGTCACCTGTTTCTGTGTTAACGTATTTATCGCCGTCTTTACCTTCTGTAGTTGGATCAACTTTGCCGTTCAATACGTCTTTTCCGTCGCGGCCATCACGGCCGTCACGACCTTGCGCTCCATCACGTCCATCGCGGCCTGGTAAACCTTGTGCTCCATCCGCACCTTTAGGTCCTTGCGCACCTTCTGCACCTTTATCACCCTTAGGTCCCTTGATGTTGCCTTCTTTTTCCCAGTTGCCGTTATTCTTAACGAAGACGTCACCTGTTTCTGTATTAACGTATTTATCGCCGTCTTTACCTTCTGTAGTTGGATCAACTTTACCGTTCAATACGTCTTTTCCGTCGCGTCCATCACGGCCGTCACGACCTTGCGC
>CAJNCA010000018.1 GCA_905221145.1 bacterium | reverse complement strand
CCTATAAATATTATGGAGCCTATTTTTGTGTAGAAAAAAAGTCCCATATGACCTATAATGAAAAGCGACGAAACAACTCATTAGAAAGAATCATATGGAACCATTACATTTTATCATAAAACTGCTCGATATCAAAGACCCTAATGTCCAAATTATGGATGTTGTTAATAGAGATACCCACAAGGAAATCATCGCCAAACTGGATTATGAGGCCCCATCTTGTCCTGAATGTGGAAGTCAAATGAAGAAATATGACTTCCAAAAACCATCGAAAATTCCTTACCTTGAAACAACTGGTATGCCTACCAGAATCCTCCTTAAAAAGCGTCGTTTCAAGTGCTATCATTGCTCTAAAATGATGGTCTCACAGACCTCTCTCGTCGAGAAAAATCACCAAATTCCTCGTATTATCAACCAAAAAATTGCGCAAAAATTGATTGAAAAAACTTCTATGACCGATATCGCTCATCAACTGGCTATTTCAACTTCAACTGTCATTCGCAAGCTTAATGACTTCCGTTTTAAGCATGATTTTTCTCGTCTTCCAGAGATTATGTCTTGGGACGAGTATGCCTTTACCAAGGGAAAGATGAGTTTCATTGCACAAGATTTTGATAATCTCAACATCATCACTGTTCTTGAAGGCAGAACACAGGCTATCATACGAAATCACTTTCTGCGCTACGAGCGAGCTGTTCGTTGTCAGGTGAAAATCATTACGATGGATATGTTTAGTCCTTATTATGACTTAGCTAAACAGCTTTTTCCATGTGCTAAAATCGTTCTAGATCGATTTCACATTGTACAACACTTAAGCCGTGCTATGAGTCGTGTTCGTGT
>CAJNCA010000017.1 GCA_905221145.1 bacterium | reverse complement strand
TTCTGTATTGCACAGGACTAAGTCCTTTTAGTTTTACCTTAATTCGTTTGTTGTTGTAGTAATCGATATAGTCTATAATGGCTTGTTCCAATTGATTAAGTGATTTAAAGTTTTTCTCATGGCCATAAAACATTTCGGATTTTAAAATGCCAAAGAAAGATTCCATCATACCGTTGTCTAGGCTGTTGCCCTTTCGTGACATGGATGCTTGAATTCCCTTACTCTCTAGGAACCGATGATAAGAATCGTGTTGGTATTGCCAACCTTGGTCACTATGGAGAATCGTATTCTCGTAGTGTTTCTCTGTGAAGGCCTGTTCCAACATCGTTTTTACTTGTTCTAAATTAGGAGAACAAGAAAGATTAAAAGCAATAATTTCGCTGTTAAAGCCATCTAAAACAGGCGATAAATACAATTTCTGCGTGCTATTTGGAATGGCAAACTCTGTCACATCCGTATAACACTTTTCCATTGGTCTCGATGCTTCAAACTGGCGTTGAATGAGATTCTCTGCTTTCTTGCCAATCTCTCCTTGGTAGGAAGAATACTTTCGTTTACGGCGAATTCGAGCACTTAAACCAAGGATTTTCATCAGACGTTGGACCTTCTTATAGTTTACTATATGACCACGATTCCTCAATTCAAGAGTTATTCGGCGATAGCCATAATTTCCTTTGTGCTCAGTAAAAATAGTTTGAATTTCAGCTTTAAGATCTTTATCTTTGTCAAGCCCATCTAGTTCCTTCAACTGATAATAGTAAGTTGAGCGAGGTAAACGAGCCACTTCAAGAAGTAAATCTAGTCGAAATCTTCCTGAAGCCATTTCTCTAATTGTCTCTGCCTTTCTCGCTGTATGGCTTCGTCCCTGTCTTCCAGCTCTTTTAACTTTTTTAAGTAAGCCACCTCAGTACGTAAGCGTTCATTCTCCTCTTGGAGTCGCTCTAGTTCTGTCATTTCATCCCAAGTTTTCTTCTGTTTACGTCCCATTTTAGGTACTCTCCCTCTTGTTTTCTCAACAATAGTATACCCGTTTTTCTTGTATTGTGCTAGCCAATTAAGAAGTATCGTACGACTTGGGAGGCCGTATTCAAGAGAAACTCTATCTTTAGCCCAGCCTTCATATAAGACTTTATTAATCATTTCTTGCTTTAAATCAGGAGAATAGTAACGATTTTTTCCTTTTTTGACGAACTCTATTCCGTAACGATCAATCAATTTAATCATGTACCTAATATTAGAATTGTTTATCCCAAATTTATTTGAAAGCTTCTCTATGCTATATCCTTGTTTTCTAAGTTCATAGATCTGAACTTTATCATCATAAGTTAATTTCATAATAAAAA
>CAJNCA010000016.1 GCA_905221145.1 bacterium | reverse complement strand
GTGACTCCAACGCCGGTAGCCAAACCAGCAGCTAAGAAAGCAATCGACGATGCACTGAAAGCTAAGAATGACGCGATCGACGCAAACAATGACTTAACAGCGGAAGAGAAAGCAAAAGCTAAAGAAGATGCAAAAGCAAAAGCCGACGCAGCGAAGACTGCAATTGACAACGCAACAACAAATGCGGGAGTAGACCAAGCTAAGGCTGATGGAACAACAGAAGTAACCAATGTGACTCCAACGCCGGTAGCCAAACCAGCAGCTAAGAAAGTAATCGACGATGCACTGAAAGCTAAGAACGACGCAATCGACGCAAACAATGACCTAACAGCAGAAGAGAAAACAAAAGCTAAGGAAGACGCGAAAGCCAAAGCTGACGCAGCGAAGCAAGCAATCGACAACGCGACAACAAACGATGCGGTAGAACAAGCTAAGGCTAATGGAACAACAGAAGTAAACAATGTAACTCCAACGCCAGTAGCAAAACCAGCTGCTAAGAAAGCAGTAGAAGCCGCGTTAGCTGATAAGATTAAAGAAATCGAAGCAAATAACAACTTAACTGACGAAGAAAAAGCCTCAGCTAAGCAAGAAGCGCAAGACAAAGCGACTGCAGCGAAACAAGCAATCGACAACGCAACAACAAATGCGGGAGTAGATCAAGCTAAGGCTAACGGAACAACAGAAGTAAACAATGTAAACCCAACGCCAGTAGCGAAACCAGTGGCTAAGAAAACCATCGACGATGCACTGAAAGCTAAGAACGATGAGATTGATGCAAACAACGACTTAACTGATGAAGAAAAAGCTGCAGCTAAGCAAGAAGCGCAAGACAAAGCGACTGCAGCGAAACAAGCGATCGACAATGCAACAACAAACGATGCAGTAACTCAAGCTAAAAACGCTGGAGCAACAGAAGTAAACAACGTAACTCCAACGCCAGTAACGAAACCAGCAGCTAAGAAAGCAATAGATGATGCCCTAAAAGCTAAGAATGATGCGATTGATGCTAATAACGATTTGACTGCTGAAGAAAAATCCAAAGCTAAAGAAGACGCTAAGGCAAAAGCCGATGCAGCGAAACAAGCAATTGATCAAGCGACAACAAATGCAGGAGTAGACCAAGCTAAGGCTAACGGAACAACAGAAGTAAACAATGTAAATCCAACACCAGTAACGAAGCCAGCAGCTAAGAAAGCCATCGACGATGCACTGAAAGCTAAGAACGATGAGATTGATGCAAACAACGACTTAACTGACGAAGAAAAATCCAAAGCTAAGGAAGTCACGAAAGCCAAAGCCGACGCAGCTAAGCAAGCAATCGACAACGCGACAACAAACGATGCAGTAACGCAAGCTAAAAACGCTGGAGTGACAAGTGTATCTTCAGTAAGTCCAACAGCGCAAGCTAAGCCAGCGGCAAAACAAGCAATTGATGACGCATTGAAAGTTAAGAACGACGCGATTGATGCCAACAACAATTTGACTGCTGAAGAAAAAGCCAAAGCTAAGGAAGACGCGAAAGCGAAAGCTGATGCAGCGAAACAAGCGATCGACAATGCAACAACAAACGATGCAGTAACTCAAGCTAAAAACGCTGGAGCAACATCAGTAGATTCGGTGAATCCAACGCCGGTAGCCAAACCAGCAGCGAAGCAAGCCATCGATGACGCATTAAAAGCTAAGAATGATGCGATTGATGCCAATAACGATTTGACTGCTGAAGAAAAAGCCAAAGCTAAGGAAGACGCGAAAGTCAAAGCCGACGCAGCGAAGCAAGCAATCGACAACGCGACAACAAACGATGCAGTAACTCAAGCTAAAAACGCTGGAGTGACATCAGTAGATTCGGTAACTCCAACGCCGGTAGCCAAACCAGCAGCGAAGCAAGCCATCGATGACGCATTAAAAGCTAAGAATGACGCGATTGATGCCAATAACGATTTGACTGCTGAAGAGAAAGCCAAAGCTAAGGAAGACGCGAAAGTCAAAGCTGACGCAGCGAAGCAAGCAATTGACAACGCAACAACAAACGATGCAGTAACTCAAGCTAAAAACGCTGGAGTGACATCAGTAGATTCGGTAACTCCAACGCCAACAGCTAAACCGGCTGCAAAACAAGCCATCGATGACGCATTGAAAGCTAAGAACGATACGATTGACGCGAACAACGACTTAACAGCGGAAGAAAAAGCTGCAGCTAAGCAAGAAGCGCAAGACAAAGCGACTGCAGCGAAACAAGCGATCGACAACGCAACAACAAATGCGGCGGTAGACCAAGCTAAGGCTGATGGAACAACAGAAGTGAACAATGTAACTCCAACACCAGTAACGAAGCCAGCAGCTAAGAAAGCCATCGACGATGCACTGAAAGCAAAGAATGACGCGATTGATGCGAACAATGACTTAACAGACGAAGAAAAAACTGCGGCTAAGGCAGATGCAAAAGCAAAAGCAGACGTAGCAAAACAAGCGATCGACAACGCAACAACAAACGCGGGAGTAGACCAAGCTAAGGCTAACGGAACAACAGAAGTAAACAATGTAACTCCAAAACCAGTAGCCAAACCAGCAGCTAAGAAAGCCATCGACGACGCACTTAAAGCAAAGAATGACGCGATCGAAGCAAACAATGACTTAACAGCGGAAGAGAAAGCAAAAGCTAAAGAAGATGCAAAAGCAAAAGCCGACGCAGCGAAACAAGCGATTGACAACGCAACAACAAATGCGGGAGTAGACCAAGCTAAGGCTGATGGAACAACAGAAGTAACCAATGTGACTCCAACGCCGGTAGCCAAACCAGCAGCTAAGAAAGCAATCGACGATGCACTGAAAGCTAAGAATGACGCGAT
>CAJNCA010000015.1 GCA_905221145.1 bacterium | reverse complement strand
AGCTAAGCGACTTCCATATCTCACAGGGGGCAACCCCCAACTACTTCCGGCGTTCTAGGGCTTAACTTCTGTGTTCGGCATGGGTACAGGTGTATCTCCTAGGCTATCGTCACTTAACTCTGAGTAATACCTACTCAAAATTGAATATCTATTCAAATCAAGAAAACCGTTCGCTTTCATATTCTCAGTTACTTTGGATAAGTCCTCGAGCTATTAGTATTAGTCCGCTACATGTGTCGCCACACTTCCACTTCTAACCTATCTACCTGATCATCTCTCAGGGCTCTTACTGATATAAAATCATGGGAAATCTCATCTTGAGGTGGGTTTCACACTTAGATGCTTTCAGCGTTTATCCCTTCCCTACATAGCTACCCAGCGATGCCTTTGGCAAGACAACTGGTACACCAGCGGTAAGTCCACTCTGGTCCTCTCGTACTAGGAGCAGATCCTCTCAAATTTCCTACGCCCGCGACGGATAGGGACCGAACTGTCTCACGACGTTCTGAACCCAGCTCGCGTGCCGCTTTAATGGGCGAACAGCCCAACCCTTGGGACCGACTACAGCCCCAGGATGCGACGAGCCGACATCGAGGTGCCAAACCTCCCCGTCGATGTGAACTCTTGGGGGAGATAAGCCTGTTATCCCCAGGGTAGCTTTTATCCGTTGAGCGATGGCCCTTCCATACGGAACCACCGGATCACTAAGCCCGACTTTCGTCCCTGCTCGAGTTGTAGCTCTCGCAGTCAAGCTCCCTTATACCTTTACACTCTGCGAATGATTTCCAACCATTCTGAGGGAACCTTTGGGCGCCTCCGTTACCTTTTAGGAGGCGACCGCCCCAGTCAAACTGCCCGTCAGACACTGTCTCCGATAGGGATCACCTATCTGGGTTAGAGTGGCCATAACACAAGGGTAGTATCCCAACAACGTCTCCTTCGAAACTGGCGTCCCGATCTCATAGACTCCTACCTATCCTGTACATGTGGTACAGACACTCAATATCAAACTGCAGTAAAGCTCCATGGGGTCTTTCCGTCCTGTCGCGGGTAACCTGCATCTTCACAGGTACTAAAATTTCACCGAGTCTCTCGTTGAGACAGTGCCCAAATCATTACGCCTTTCGTGCGGGTCGGAACTTACCCGACAAGGAATTTCGCTACCTTAGGACCGTTATAGTTACGGCCGCCGTTTACTGGGGCTTCAATTCATACCTTCGCTTACGCTAAGCACTCCTCTTAACCTTCCAGCACCGGGCAGGCGTCACCCCCTATACATCATCTTACGATTTAGCAGAGAGCTGTGTTTTTGATAAACAGTTGCTTGGGCCTATTCACTGCGGCTGACTTAAAGTCAGCACCCCTTCTCCCGAAGTTACGGGGTCATTTTGCCGAGTTCCTTAACGAGAGTTCTCTCGCTCACCTGAGGCTACTCGCCTCGACTACCTGTGTCGGTTTGCGGTACGGGTAGAGTATGTTTAAACGCTAGAAGCTTTTCTTGGCAGTGTGACGTCACTAACTTCGCTACTAAACTTCGCTCCCCATCACAGCTCAATGTTATAGATATAAGCATTTGACTCATATCACACCTCACTGCTTAGACAGACACTTCCAATCGTCTGCTTTAGTTAGCCTACTGCGTCCCTCCATCACTACATACTCTAGTACAGGAATATCAACCTGTTGTCCATCGGATACACCTTTCGGTCTCTCCTTAGGTCCCGACTAACCCAGGGCGGACGAGCCTTCCCCTGGAAACCTTAGTCTTACGGTGGACAGGATTCTCACCTGTCTTTCGCTACTCATACCGGCATTCTCACTTCTATGCGTTCCAGCACTCCTCACGGTATACCTTCATCACACATAGAACGCTCTCCTACCATACCTATAAAGGTATCCACAGCTTCGGTAAATTGTTTTAGCCCCGGTACATTTTCGGCGCAGGGTCACTCGACTAGTGAGCTATTACGCACTCTTTGAATGAATAGCTGCTTCTAAGCTAACATCCTAGTTGTCTGTGCAACCCCACATCCTTTTCCACTTAACAATTATTTTGGGACCTTAGCTGGTGGTCTGGGCTGTTTCCCTTTCGACTACGGATCTTAGCACTCGCAGTCTGACTGCCGACCATAATTCATTGGCATTCGGAGTTTATCTGAGATTGGTAATCCGGGATGGACCCCTCACCCAAACAGTGCTCTACCTCCAAGAATCTCAATGTCGACGCTAGCCCTAAAGCTATTTCGGAGAGAACCAGCTATCTCCAAGTTCGTTTGGAATTTCTCCGCTACCCACAAGTCATCCAAGCACTTTTCAACGTGCCCTGGTTCGGTCCTCCAGTGCGTCTTACCGCACCTTCAACCTGCTCATGGGTAGGTCACATGGTTTCGGGTCTACGTCATGATACTAATCCGCCCTATTCAGACTCGGTTTCCCTACGGCTCCGTCTCTTCAACTTAACCTCGCATCATAACGTAACTCGCCGGTTCATTCTACAAAAGGCACGCTCTCACCCATTAACGGGCTCGAACTTGTTGTAGGCACACGGTTTCAGGTTCTATTTCACTCCCCTCCCGGGGTGCTTTTCACCTTTCCCTCACGGTACTGGTTCACTATCGGTCACTAGGGAGTATTTAGGGTTGGGAGATGGTCCTCCCAGATTCCGACGGGATTTCTCGTGTCCCGCCGTACTCAGGATTCTGCTAGGTACAAAGACTATTTTAAATACGAGGCTATTACTCTCTTTGGCTGATCTTCCCAAATCATTCTTCTATAATCTTTGAGTCCACATTGCAGTCCTACAACCCCGAAGAGTAAACTCTTCGGTTTGCCCTTCTGCCGTTTCGCTCGCCGCTACTAAGGCAATCGCTTTTGCTTTCTCTTCCTGCAGCTACTTAGATGTTTCAGTTCACTGCGTCTTCCTCCTCACATCCTTAACAGATGCGGGTAACAGGTAGTACCTGTTGGGTTCCCCCATTCGGAAATCCCTGGATCATCGCTTACTTACAGCTACCCAAGGCATATCGTCGTTTGTCACGTCCTTCTTCGGCTCCTAGTGCCAAGGCATCCACCGTGCGCCCTTATTAACTTAACCTTATTTTTGACCTTTCAGTCATAAACTCTTTTAATACTACAGCGTTTCGGTTTATTTTCTTGTTACTATTTGATATAGATATTCAATTTTCAATGTGCATTACTTGGTGATCTCTCACCAATGGAGCCTAGCGGGATCGAACCGCTGACCTCCTGCGTGCAAAGCAGGCGCTCTCCCAGCTGAGCTAAGGCCCCACAAGACCTCTCAAGACTAAACAAGACCAATGCGCAGTTCCTTATCCTTAGAAAGGAGGTGATCCAGCCGCACCTTCCGATACGGCTACCTTGTTACGACTTCACCCCAATCATCTATCCCACCTTAGGCGGCTGGCTCCTTACGGTTACCTCACCGACTTCGGGTGTTACAAACTCTCGTGGTGTGACGGGCGGTGTGTACAAGGCCCGGGAACGTATTCACCGCGGCGTGCTGATCCGCGATTACTAGCGATTCCGACTTCATGTAGGCGAGTTGCAGCCTACAATCCGAACTGAGACTAGCTTTAAGAGATTAGCTTGCCGTCACCGGCTTGCGACTCGTTGTACCAGCCATTGTAGCACGTGTGTAGCCCAGGTCATAAGGGGCATGATGATTTGACGTCATCCCCACCTTCCTCCGGTTTATTACCGGCAGTCTCGCTAGAGTGCCCAACTGAATGATGGCAACTAACAATAGGGGTTGCGCTCGTTGCGGGACTTAACCCAACATCTCACGACACGAGCTGACGACAACCATGCACCACCTGTCACCTCTGTCCCGAAGGAAAACTCTATCTCTAGAGCGGTCAGAGGGATGTCAAGACCTGGTAAGGTTCTTCGCGTTGCTTCGAATTAAACCACATGCTCCACCGCTTGTGCGGGCCCCCGTCAATTCCTTTGAGTTTCAACCTTGCGGTCGTACTCCCCAGGCGGAGTGCTTAATGCGTTAGCTGCGGCACTAAACCCCGGAAAGGGTCTAACACCTAGCACTCATCGTTTACGGCGTGGACTACCAGGGTATCTAATCCTGTTTGCTCCCCACGCTTTCGAGCCTCAGCGTCAGTTACAAGCCAGAGAGCCGCTTTCGCCACCGGTGTTCCTCCATATATCTACGCATTTCACCGCTACACATGGAATTCCACTCTCCCCTCTTGCACTCAAGTTAAACAGTTTCCAAAGCGTACTATGGTTAAGCCACAGCCTTTAACTTCAGACTTATCTAACCGCCTGCGCTCGCTTTACGCCCAATAAATCCGGACAACGCTCGGGACCTACGTATTACCGCGGCTGCTGGCACGTAGTTAGCCGTCCCTTTCTGGTAAGATACCGTCACAGTGTGAACTTTCCACTCTCACACTCGTTCTTCTCTTACAACAGAGCTTTACGATCCGAAAACCTTCTTCACTCACGCGGCGTTGCTCGGTCAGACTTCCGTCCATTGCCGAAGATTCCCTACTGCTGCCTCCCGTAGGAGTCTGGGCCGTGTCTCAGTCCCAGTGTGGCCGATCACCCTCTCAGGTCGGCTATGTATCGTCGCCTTGGTGAGCCGTTACCCCACCAACTAGCTAATACAACGCAGGTCCATCTGGTAGTGATGCAATTGCACCTTTTAAGCAAATGTCATGCAACATCTACTGTTATGCGGTATTAGCTATCGTTTCCAATAGTTATCCCCCGCTACCAGGCAGGTTACCTACGCGTTACTCACCCGTTCGCAACTCATCCAGAAGAGCAAGCTCCTCCTTCAGCGTTCTACTTGCATGTATTAGGCACGCCGCCAGCGTTCGTCCTGAGCCAGGATCAAACTCTCATTAAAAGTTTGAGTTCTCACTCATTTCTGTCACTGACAGATTTATTGTTTTTTCATTGTTCAGTACTACAACCTTAGTTGTAGTGCCCTGCACATTGGTTCGTCTTGTTCAGTTTTCAAAGGTCTTTGTCACTCGCTTCTCTCAAGCGACAACTATATTAGTATATCACAGTCGCTTTCGCTTGTCAACACTTTTTTGAAACTTTTTTAAATCTTTTTTCATCAAGTGTTCCAACCGCAACATACTATAGTCCGTACGGGATTCGAACCCGTGTTACCGCCGTGAAAAGGCGGTGTCTTAACCCCTTGACCAACGGACCAGAGTTGTTATTTTCAACTCTTACTATTATACAGCCTTTTTATTTTTTGTCAACATCTTTTTCTAATTTTTTT
>CAJNCA010000014.1 GCA_905221145.1 bacterium | reverse complement strand
TTTTTTATCTGAATTATCCTTGTAATTATATGTATTAGTTATCGTTATATTATCAACTTTTTGTGATTTATCACTGTCAGACCATGCAATCCTGTAATAAGAGAGATTTATTTCAAACCATGCTTCATTATCTTTTGATTTACTCTCTTCTTCCATTAAAAATTTTTCATCATCTTCTCTAAAATGTAATTTACTCGAACCTCCAAAACCAACTATTGTCTTATCCTTACTTATAGTTATCAGTCCTAAATCTGTATTATAGCTTCCCTCAATCATTTCAATTTTACTTAATTCTTTCTTACTACAACCAGCCAATACAAAGAGAATAGACAATAATATAACTCCCAATATTTTCTTTTTATTCATAAAATGTCTCCTGTTTTATATTTATGTTTAAAATATTGTTAAACACTACCCTAATTATACCACAGTTATATATACATTAGTTAATGTTTTCTAATAATTTTTAACTAAAGTAAATGTAAATATATACCCTTAACCTATAAGATGAATAGTAAGACTTATCACAGAGGTTAAAGCTATGGAAAATATTCTACAAAACATAAATAATCAAATAAGAGATTTAAGAATAGCTAAGAAAATTACTCAACAAGAACTAGCAGAGAGAACTAATTTAAGCGTTCCCTACATTAGTCAAATTGAGAACAGTCACAGAAATATATCTCTTGAGACTTTTCTAAGTATAGTTCAAGCTCTAGAAATTTCATTGAGTGATTTCTTTTTACCTTATTCAGCAACACAGGATACTGAACTAACAGAACTCTTCTTAAAAATTCAAAGACAACCACAACAAAAGGAGATAGTATCTAAGTTACTAGAATTACTTGAGCTTATTCAAAACTAATCTACATTTACAGCAAAAATCCCCTACAACTTCTGTTGCTAGGGGATTTTTTATCTATTTCTTCTTGCTATTCTCTTTCTCAGCTCTTCTATTAGCTACTATATCTTCCTCAAAATAGTTAAACCTTGGATTATATTTAAAGTGAATAGTTCTAGTTGCTATTCCATCACGTTGTTTCAATAGTTTTAATTCAACACTTCTAATTGGCTTAGCTTTAGCTTCGTCAATTTTAGTTTGAATATTATCACCGTCTCCCTGACAGCCTTTTAACTGTAGACCAATTAGGACATCACTTATATACTCTATTTCACCACTCTCTTTGAATGATTCCATACTAGCTTGTGTCTTGTAAGAAGAACGGTTAAAACTAGAAATAAGAATTACAGGGATACCATGTTTTACAACCAAATCTTTAAGTATTGCTACATTATCATTAGTTGCCATTCTAGCATCTTGCTTAGTTCCTTTAACATACTGTAAAAAGTCAACGATAACAATAGGCTTCTTCTCTGTGTATTTGATATGATTATCTACTACTCTAGCAATCTCTTCACCAGATTTAGCCCCATATTCATATCTAATATTTCTAGCATAGTTGGCTTTGTAGAGTTCTACAGCTGTATCTAACATCTCTACCTGCTTACCTTGTAACTTATAAGCTTGCACAATATCACTATGGCACAAGGCAAACTTATCTGTATCTTTACCTTCTTCTTCTGCTATTTGATAAGACAATCTAGAAAGTGATTTACTCAACATTTGGGATTTATCCATCTCTAAACTGAAGAATAACACATCATGACCATCTTTAGCTAGATTATCAGCAATTTGATGGACTAAGGTTGTTTTACCTAGTGAAGAGATAGCCCCTATAGCGTAAAGCCCTTGCTTAATTCCACCATTTAAGGTCTCATCTAGAAGCTTAAAACCTGTAGGAATAGGCTTAACAAGACTTTCATCTTTAATACCTTCTAGGAATGATTCTAACTGTTTTTCTGTGCTATTATTTAGATAAAGTTGCTTTTTCTGCTCTTCAGATAAGTGTTTTAGTAATTTAGTATCTACTGTGTCTAGTGTGTCTTTTTCAAAATCAATAGCTAGTAGTCCTTCAATTACTTCAGACTCTAAGGGAAGGTACTCTCTATATTTCTCAATATTCCCTACAGCAATGACAAACTTGTCTGTAAAACTGTACTTAGTTCGTATTTGTTCTCCAAAAGCATGGTTTAGCTTTTCAATATTCTCTTTATGCCATTTCTCATCACCTAATGCCATTATCTCACAGCACTCTAGGGCTAGGCTTTTGCTTATTATTCCTTCTTTTACAGATTTGGCTAATACTTGTATTGATGATAAAGCATTATCATAGTCCTCTAAATTGGCTCTGTCGAGTTCTACATAGTCTTTAAACATAGATAGGGCTATTTCATCAGAGATTTCTTTATAAGAGCTCTGAGAGCCTCCTGTGGCTTCCTGAGGTGCTTGTAAAGGTTCTCTATGTTTTGTAGGATTTAACAGCTTTTTTTGCTCCTCTTTGAACTTAGAGATAGCTTCTGATTCAGTAGCTCCATAGATTACTTTTAAGTCTGCTACGTCTTCAGCATGATAGAGGTTGTTATTTACTATCTTGTTACGCTTTAAGTCTTTATTAGCATCAGTTTTTACAGGTAAACCAATTAGCTGAGACCAAGTTAGCATTTTATCATCTACAGGGATTTTTATTAGTCTAGCTAATTTGATAAAGTTATAAAGATATTCTTCTTTACCTAATGGTCTATCAAGAGGGACAATGACATGATAACAAGGTTCAGTTTCACTAGCACTAAATGAAGGATAGACAAAATAGTTATAACCTGTTAAAGCTGTTTCTACTTTTTCTACTAATTCCTTGGCTGTGAGTTTGTATTCATTACCATCTTTAGCCTTGAAATCATAGTCCAGCATGATTGCATCTCTCTTCAGCAGATTAGCATCATTTCTTATAGGCTGTGACATTTCGCCACTGATAAGATACTCTACTTCTGTAGCTTTTAGTTCAGTGGTTGTGGTTTTACCTGTTAAGTCAGGTCTTTTATAAGCTGATAACCACTCTATCAAGCTTTTATCTTTAATTTGTTCCAACTGGTTACTTTTGTAACCTTTTTGATAATAGATTACCATACTTCTCCTTTGTTGTTACAGCATTAGAGTAGAGGGAGCCCCAGCCTAAAGCTGGGGGCTCACAGTTATATAATTTATATTATTTATAGGCAACTCACTAAATGCTGTAAACCCTTGGTACATAAGCGATTAGAGGGTGTTTTAAAACTCTCTAACTTACATTTCGTGTAGTCAAACTTACATTTCGTGTAGTCTAACTTACATTTCGTGTAGTCAAACTACAGTAGCTTAATAACAAATTTTTCATTTTTAGCTCTTGTAGTTCCCTCACATTCATACCCTAATATTACCTTACTATCAACTAACTTATTCAATATGCTGATTGAATTGTTTTTGATAGTATTTTTTTGTCTAGGTGTTAGAGGTTTAGGGATTTTCTTAAATTTAGTGTCTAGTTTATTGTTTTCTTCTTCTATCTTTTCATATATTTTACTTAAATCAATACTATTTGACCATTTACCATGTTTGTTAATCATGACATTGATTAAGTCGTTTATATAGAGATTAAGTACAATATTTGTAGTTGAAAAGCGTACATCTTCAGGAAGAGAAAGTCTATTACTTTCTAGCGAGTATATATGATTTATATCCTTCGCATTAGTATATAAGAGAGGTAGACGATAGAATCTGTAGGCTTTTGATTTCTTATTATTTAGAATATGTATAACTTCGTCATAATTTAGTATTTGACCTTTAATTATCAATTCTCCATCTAAGCCAAATTGTTCCATTACTTCTGTTCTATCAATTTCTACTTCAGTTTTATGTAGATTATCAAGTAAAATTTCTACTTTCTTACGAGTGTCATTACTTACGTGTGTAGATTTATTACCAGATATAAGACTACAAATTCTATTGATAGTTAGAAACTCATTACCTGCCTCTATTAGTGTCCCTATTGAGTTCATAAGTGCTACTTCAAATCTAGATAGGTTCAATTCGTTTTCAATGACTTCTAGCGTAGTATAGTTCAGAGAACCTGTTTTTTTCCCTGCTTCTCTAGCGCTAAAGCTGGATTCTATTGTATTGGCTTTTTCTATAAGTCCATAGTTTATTAAGTCTTTTGTTATAAGACTATTATCTACAGTCAAACGAGAACTAGGAATGAATCTAGAAGAGGTTTCTGATTTCTCAACATTTTTTCTATCATTTCTTCTCTCAATAATGTATGTATCTACCAATTAGACCTCTTTTCTAGATATTTGACAGAAATCAAACTTTTATACTGCTGTAGAACTGTTTCTAATGTTCTCTTAGATTCAATGTAAGCTATATCAAAGTCAGTTATTTGAGTTCTAGGTATCATAGTAAGCGAAAGAAAATCATAATCAAGCTTAGGTTTTCTTTGTGTCTTAGTTAGAGTGATATTCTTTGTAAGATTGCTAAATGGTTTTATCTCAGGCTCATCTTGTATCTTATGCTGTATTACAAAGTTTAGAAGAGCATTTAATGAATCTCTATCAACTTTTAGATTATTCTTTTTAAGCTGTGGAGCTTCAAGTACATCAGCAAACAATTTAACTAACTCTATAAAGGCAAGTTGATAGGCTAGATTATCAACTATTGTGTCATAGTTTTCTTTGAAAGAGTTAATCATTTCTGGAGCTATTTCTCCTGTGCTATCTATACCTAGTTTGAACAAGTAGCATAGTTTCCATATTTGTGCATTATAGAAGTAAGTAGAGGTTTCTACATCCTGTTTGATATATTCTATAGCTCTGATAAGATTTGTAGTTGTATATCTTATGTCAAAGTATAGTTTATTTGATACTAGTTGAGAGACTATTGTTTCAATTTTAGGATTATTAGTCTTCAATTCGTTGGAGAAAGTATCAGAGGAGTAGTATTGCTGAATGATTTCCCATTCTTCCCCTTCGGTACTAATATTTAAGTCACAGAAGGAAAGCTCCATTAGAAGCGTGTTATATTGGTCTGTTAGTTTGTCTACATCATAATTTTTAGGATTTTTTACTTCTAAGATATTTTGAAGACTATTAACTACAATATTATTTCTAATTTGTTCTAACTCTTTTATGATGGTGTCTTTAGTTCTGTTACTCATTCTTACCCTCTCTTGTTGCTTAGTTTTTCTGATAGTTCATTGAATTGAGATAGAGCCTCAAAGTTATCCAAAATCCATTGCTGACAGATTTCAATGATAAGTGAGTTCACAGAGGTTTGCTTTAATCTAGCTCCTGTCTGAAGCTCATTTTTTAGCTTTTCTGTGATTACAAGATTAAGTCTCTTATCTCTCTTCATTTCTTCAATTATAGGTCTTCCATTAAGATTAGTAGTCATAGTTCTCTCTTTCAGATAGGGAAATAAAAAGTTGATATAAAGGGAAAGTTTTAGTAGTAATTTACAAAATAACACTAGGTATATATCGTCTAGATGCCTTCTATACAAGCGTATATAAACCGTCTAGATGGTATAGAAATGTGTTACCTACTTTCTATACGCTAGGCAACCAGAATTGCCACCAATGTTTCTTTTTTTTCTGGTCTTCTATAAGCAAGGTATCCTTGTTATATATAATTTTGTGAAGCTGGTCTATCTGCGTATCCTTTTGTTCTATCTGCTTTAACAGCACTTCATATAGTTCTTTGTATATACTGTTTTCTATACCGATTGAGTCGTTTTCTATACGATTTTCTATACCGTCTATATCGTCTTCTATATGGTCTACCTTGGTATAGAAATCTTCATTTTTCGTATATAAAACTTCTTTATCGAGTATAGAAGTTATAACTAGCTGTGTTACCGTCAGCCCTTTTTCTTTTGCAATCTCTTGAATCTGTGATTTTTGCTCTTCTGTTAGTTTAATATTGATTTGTGCCATTTTATATCCTCTTTTCTACACTTCAGCTAAAGCATTTTCTAGCAATTCAGAAACTAGATTAGTTCCTAGATTGTTTTTCTGCTCTTCTTCATGTATGTAGATTTGACTTGTAGCAGGGTTTGCATGACGTGCGTATTTTTGTACCTCTGATAGAGTGTCAGCTATTCCAGCTTTTTTCATAGCCTTGTACGCTTCGGTTATACCTGTGTGTCTTAGACTATGAGCTGTTAGCCTTGGGCTATCAAATCCAGCTTGTTTAAAGCAATCTTTCATCATGGTACTTATTGTACGTGTGGTAATGCGTTTACCCTTGCTATTGTTGCTTGTAGAGGTAAATAGAGGGTCTTCAACCTTATTAGACTTACGATAGCTTAGATAGCTTGTAAGAGCCTTATATGAGGCTTCTGTGAGCTGTACAGGGGTGTCTTTCTCTGTGTGTCCTTTACCTTGAACGTATAGATAGAACTTACCATCAATGTTTCTTATATCGCCTATATCAGCTCTGTGAACCTCAATAGTCCTTAGTGCTGTGGTAGTCATCAATAAGATAATAGCGTAGGTTCTAGCCCCTGTTTCGTTACTTGTATCAATAGATTTCAGAATTTCAGCAACCTGTGACAAAGAAAAGTTATCTTTCTTGTGTGCTTTGCTGATTTTTGCTCCTTTAATTCCTTTAGCAATGTTTGTATAGCCAAACTCTACTTCAAGCCAATTAAAGAGCTGTTTAACGGCAATGACGTAATTTTGTACTGTAGTAGGCTTTAGACCCTTATCTTTAAGATATTGCACGTAGCTTAGTATATCAGCTCTCTGAGGCTCTGTGATGCCTTTATCTGCTAGATATGTTAAGAATTGGCGTATCTCTCTTGTGTAAGTATCTTTAGTTGCCTGTGTTGTCTGTACAAAATCTATAAAACTATATAGATGAGTGCTTAGATTATTTTCCTTTTGAAGTGAGTACATTTCCTTACCTTTTCTACATTTATTGAGTTTTATACACAACTAAGTTAAGTATAACATTTCAAGTAGTAGTAGTCAAGGTGTAATTTAAAAGAAAAGCCTATAATATAAGCATTTCAGAGGGTTAAGACTGAAGAATTTTAATGGCATTTAGAATACGTTCTCTACGTGTTTTTGTTAGAGGGCTTCTTAGCCATTCCGTCAGAGTTTGACGAGAGACACCACATTGCATTGCTACTTGCCAATGCTTAAAGTCTCCCTTTTCTATCAGTTTCTTAACATCACTATTAAGATTATTAAAGATAATTTTATCCGTCATAAGGTACTACCTCCTTCCTGTTTTTATTAGTAGAAGTAGTATAACACAATATAGAAATTTGTCACGTCAAAAACGCTTTAAAACACAACATATAGTGAAGTGTAACGAAAATGTAATAAATTATTCTACTTTATTCTACATATTGTGGTCGTCTATTAGTTGAATTTTTATATTTTATATGGTAGAATGAAGACAAGTAAAGGGATTAGCTACCCCTTGAAATCGTCTATAATAGACCCCTGAGTGGATAAAAACGTACGTACTGGGAGTGTAACGGCGTTTTTTTTTATGCCTAAAAACAAAAAATCGGAGGGTAGCTAGCCCTCCTACAATATCGCCTATAAAGACCCCCTGAGTGAGTTTAATGTCCTCTACTGGGAGGGTATCGGACGGTTACTATTTCTTCTTATTGTTATCTTTCAGAAGAAGCAGGATAGTTAGGATTACCATTAGCAATTCGTAGGTAGTCACAAACTAGCCCCCCTTTCATGGAGATAGAGAGACTAGCTTGGACGTTGATTATATTACACATCTATTTCCATAGGCTTGCTCCCTTCTTTAAGTAAGAGGGTCCGTCATAAACGATACTGATAGAACAATTATACCATATTTTAGAGTCATTTTGTGGTCTTTTTCTACTTCCGTAAATGATAATTTACTCAAGTAGAGGTTAAATTGAAGAGGTCGATTAAAAAATAGAAAGAAAAAAGAAAGCACTGAATCTGACTATCCAGCGCTTATCTATTTCCTTAAAAAACGTGTTACCTCTTATCAGAGCGTTAGAAGTACTCTAACGATTATTGCTAAGATTGTCGCAAATATTGTTGCTCCGAAAATCAAAGTACTGCTTTCTTTCTCTCCTTTTTCTTTTAGAAGGTGACCCATTACTGATGGAATAACAGCAATAACGGGATGCAATAGCAGTATGCATATAACCCCAGACCATGCAGAAAATTTCATTCTTTTTATTGTCCAGTACCCTTTTTCTTCTTTCTTTTCTGATGGAACTTCACTAGACTTTTTAGTTATGATATAGGTTCCTTCAGATTGATATACCTCTACTATATCCCCTAGTTGTGGTACAAAATTAAAAGAAGTCTGTTCAACTTTTAGCAAAGTTCCATCATCTTTACCTAAATAGATTAGAGTTCCTTCGATTTTAATAACTTTATATGTATTCATAAACTCTCCTATTTATTTCTTTCATACAAATAAGCAACCATAAATGGTTGTGTTACTACAGAATCATCTACTACATACTGCTTGACTCCATAGGTTTTCCCATACAAATCTAATTTATCACCTTCTACTATGATATCTGACAAGTAATCACTCGGAATAAAAACAACGATTGATTTACCAAATCCTGAATTTATTTCAGTTAAAACTAATTGTATTGCAATACCTTTATCGTCTGGGTCTTTAACAACTTGTAAAACTTCTCCGCTCACTCGTATTTTTAGATAGCGAGGGAATTCATCATGAGCCCATTTATCATAGTCAAATGACGAGGTGTATTTCTGCTTATCTGTCCTTTCTTCATAGTCTATTGTCAATAAATTCTTAGGAATACTTCCTGATATCGAAGATTTTGTAGAACTGGAGCTACTTTCTTGAGATGAAGAGCTAGAACTATTCTTAGATGATGATTTAGAGGACTTAGAAGTGTTCTGTGATACAGTCTTCTTTGAATTTTGACTGAAATTATTACTTACATATACAGTTGATAAAATAAGAATTATAATAGCTATAATCAAATACGTTATAGAGCTTTTTTTATTAACCTTATTCTTCTTAATAGATGAAATAATAAGAAGTATCAGATTTAATACAATCAGTAACAGTGAAACTACAAAAAGGGATAGTATTGTAGCTTCTAACATTACTCCTCTATCATATAATAAGCTAAATGAGATAGGAAATGAAACTATAGAGGCAAATATGTTTATTTTGCTAACTAATGAAATTTTTTTAGCCTCCGATTTTTTAACTGGGGTATTTTCATTACTGCCTTCAACCTTTATAGCAATATCACCATAAACCTCTACATAATCCCCTATTCTAGGCTCAAATTCACAAGATTCAATAGGAATTTCCTTTAAACTTCCATCTTCATAACCTATGTACACTGTGTTCTCAGTTATCTTTAAAATTTTTCCTTTATTCATACTTTACCTTTTATCAGTGAAATTTGTCTTTATCTATCTGGTAAGGTCTTATATCTCCTTGTAGTCTCACTATATAATAATCTTCATATTCAACTACCTGTGAGACTATCCCTGTAACCTTAACAGATTCAAATTCTTCAGTATCTAAATTCTGTTCTACAGTCCAAAAATAGATTTCATCTCCAATTTCAATACGGTTTAGAGAACTACATCCTGACAGCAAAAGAAGGAATGTGATTACTAAAAGAACTTGAAATATCTTCTTAGTACTTTGTAGTTTTACTATCATTATTTATTTTGTATCCTAACACCGGAATACTTTTTCTTTGTTTTTTCTGATTTTTTATCTGAATTATCCTTGTAATTATATGTATTAGTTATCGTTATATTATCAACTTTTTGTGATTTATCACTGT
>CAJNCA010000013.1 GCA_905221145.1 bacterium | reverse complement strand
GGTTGTTCGGACCAGCTATAGTTTGTTCCTGCTGGTAAGTCATTGGTATTAATACTTTTCTCTGGATCTGGTACTTCGTTGTGACGAACTGTTTGGTTTGGTTCTTTCGCAGTTGGATTGAAGGTGTCACTTTGTTTCTTAACTGTGACAGGGACTTCTACTTCATCTTCCGTTCCATCTGGATAATGAACTAAGGCTACTCCTGGATGACTGCCTGGTGTGCTAACATCTGGCCTTGTCTTCCATGTAACAGTTGTTCCTGCTGGTAAGCCGGTTTTGTTTACACTTGTTTCTGGATTTGGTACGTGTCCATTGTCCACTTCTTGAGGGATTCCAGTTGGTGTGTATTCATCTTTTTGTGGCGTTACGTTTACCGTTACCGTCACTTCTTCCGTACTCTTATCTGGATAGGTGATTAATACTTTTCCTGTCTTACTTCCTGGTTTACTTGTGTCTGGTTGTTCTGACCAGCTATAGTTTGTTCCTGCTGGTAAGTCGTTTGTATTAATACTTTTCTCTGGATCTGGTACTTCGTTGTGACGAACAGTTTGGTTCGGTTCTTTTGCCGTTGGGTTAAACGTGTCACTTTGTTTCTTAACTGTGACAGGTACTTCGACTTCATCGACTGTTCCGTCTGGATAGTGGACTAAGGCTACACTTGGATGACTGCCTGGTGTATTCACAACTGGCGTGTCTTTCCATGTGACGGTTGTGCCTTCTGGTAAGCCGGTTTTGTTTACACTTGTTTCTGGATCTGGTACGTGTCCATTGTCCACTTCTTGCGCTATCGCGGTTGGGCTGTATTTTCCACGCATTGATGAAACTGTTATATTCACCAATTTCGATGTAGAGTTTCCTGCTTTATCTCTAGCTACTATCGTTACACCATGCATTACATTATCAGAATCAATTCTCGGTACTTCTAGAACACCCTCTTTGAACACAATTGTTCCAGAAGCTTGATCAAATGTTAAGAATGAAGGCATATTTCTCACTTCAATAGTAGCAATTCCACTACCATTTGCATTATCTTTTGCCTCAATCTTCATAGGAGGCAATGTTTTATCTAAAGCCGTCATTTCCCAGTTTGTATGTTCTGCTGGTGTTTGAATTGTTGGATCCGTAACATCTTTTACTTTCAATGGAATTGTAACGTCTTGTTCCGAACCATCAATATATGTTACTTTTGCTTGTATTGTTTGGTCCCCATATGACTCAGTATTAATTGATGTTTTTGCTTCCACGGTTGCAATTTTGGAATTTCCATTCTCACCTTGCGCATTTGTCGCAGTTACTGCTCCTTTTAACATTTCTGGAGTAACTGATACATTTTGATTTACTTCAATTTGTGTTCCAGTTGCTGTAAAATCTTCACTTACTTTTCTAACCGTTACATTTACTGTCACTACATCTTTTGAACCATCTGGATAAGTTACTTCAGCCACTCCTGTAGTAGTTCCTGGTGTATTTACTACTGGTGGTGTTTTCCACGTCACTTTTGTTCCGTCTGGCAATCCTGCTTTATCTACACTTGCATTAGAATCTGGCACTTGTCCATAACTTATATTCTGTGGAATTGGCGTAGGATTAGTCTTCGCACTCATTGAAGATACAGTGATTTTCGCAGTTCTTTCGCTGACATTTCCTGCTTTGTCTTCTGCTCGAATGTTTAAAGTAAATTCTTGACTTGGTGTATTCTCAGCTAGTTTTTCTACTGTTTGTTTTCCTGATTTGAATTTAATAGCGTTAGTTGTACTATCATATTCTAAGTAATCAGGCAATCCAGTCACCGTGACGTTTTTAATTCCACTACCGTTTGCATTATCTTCTGCTTCAATCTTCATAGGAGGCAATGTTTTATCTAAAGCAGTCATCTCCCAGTTTGTATTTTCCGACGGTGCTGAGATAGTTGGTTTCGTCACATCTTTAACTTTCAATGGAATTGTTACTTCTTTCGTTGTTCCATCTTTGAAAGTTACTGTGGCAGTAATATTTTGTTCACCATAGTTTGCTGTACTTATTGACGTTTTAGGTTCTACAGATGAAATCTTATCTGTTCCATTCGCATTTCCATCTTTTGAAGTTGCGGTTACTTTCGCTTTTAAGTCGTCGTTAGAAATTGGATCATTTTGATTTACTTCAATTGGTGCTCCAGTTACTTCATATTCTGAACTTAATTCTTTTACTGTAACTTTTACATCTACTGTATCTTTCGAACCGTCTTTATAGGTTACTTCTACTACTCCGTCTTTTTCTCCAGGTCCATCTGTCGTTACTGGTGTCGTTTTCCAAGCGTAACTTGTTCCTTCTGGTAAGCCTATTTGATTCACGCTTGTTCCTGCATCCGGAGTTACTCCATAACTTACTATTTGTTTGTCTGGATTAGCTGTTGCATCATATTTAGTAGTCATTGATTTCACAGTAAACGTTAATTGTGAAGTACTACTATTATTCGCATTATCTGTTACTCGAATCGTAACCGTGTGGGCTTGAGAATCTGTACCAACTGGTAATTTTGGAACTTCTTGAGTACCCTCTTTAAACTTGATGGTTTTAGTCGCATCATCATAAGTTAAGAAATCAGGTAAGTCTGTTACCGTTGTTGACTGAACACCACTTCCTCCTGTGTTATCTTCAGATGTTACTTTAATTGGAGAAAATGCTTTATCTAATGCTATTAAATCGATATTCTGACCATTCGCTGGTGTTTGAATCGTTGGAGCCGTTACATCTTTTACTTCTAAAGGAATTGTTACCGTATCCCTTGTATCATCGAGATAGGTTACCGTTGCAGAAATTTCTTTGTTCCCTGCGTCAACAGTACTAATTGTTCCAATAGTAGTAACAGTTTTAACCTTACTATTACCGTTTTTATTAATTGTCACAGCAGATTTTAAGTCTTGATCTGAGACAGTATCGTTTTGATTTTTGACAATTTTTGTAGCTGTAGGTTCATACTCATCACTTAGCTTACGAACTTTTACAGTAACCGTTACTTCATCTACTGAATCGTCTGGATAAGTAACTTTCACGACTCCTGTTTTATTTCCAGGTCTATTCGTATCTGGTGCCGATTTCCATGTATATTGAGCATCAGTCGGTAATCCTGCTGTATTCACACTTGTTTTCGGATTAGGAGTTTCACCATGGCTCACTTCTTGAATCGTCGCATTTGCTTGCGGATTGTATTTCTCAGCCATAGTTATGCGAGTAATACTAAATATTCGTTCACTAACATTTCCTGCATTATCTTCCACACGTAATGTTATATTACTTGTAGTTCGATTTATTCCAGATAATTTAGGAACTTCACGTTCTCCATCTTGGAAAACGATGCTACTTGTTGCTTTGTCATACTTCAAGAAACTTGGTAAGTTAATTGGAAAAATGCTTTTTATTCCACTTCCTCCAGGATTATCAGCAACTGCTACTTTAATAGGAGGCAGAGTCTTATCTAATGCTGTGATTTCCCATGTTTGACCTTCTGTTGGTGTTTGAATCGTTGGAGCAGTTACGTCTTTTACTTCCAACGGAATGTCAACTGGATCAGTGGTATTATCCAAATAGGTTACTGTCGCTTTGATTGTTTGTGGGCCTGCATGCACAGTGCTAATAGGAGATGCAGTGACTGACTTCACTTTACTAGTTCCACCGTTATTCACTGTTACTGCTGCTTTCAGTCTATCATTTGTTACAGGTTCATTTTGATTGACAGTAATTGTCTTCCCAGTTGGTATATGTTCATCACTTAGTTTACGGACTTTCACGTTTACACTTACTGTATCTGTTGAACCATCTGGATAAGTTACTGTTACAACTCCTGTTTTATCTCCAGGTCCTGTTGTCGTATTAGGCTTAGTTGCCCATGTATATCTTGTACCTGTTGGTAACCCATTTTTTTGAATACTTGTTCCTGCATCAGGCGTCTCAGCATAACTCACTTCTTGCTTTTGTCCATTAGCAGTTGCTGTATATTTTTGAGTTTGAGATTGAATATGAAAAGTGATATTTTTAGTCGCAGTATTTCCTTTTTTATCTACGGCTTTAACAGTCACTTGAATACTTGATTTACCAAGTTGGAAATTATTTGGAATAACATCATTTATTTCAATTTTAGAATTTGCTGCATTATACGTTAAAGGTGCAGGAAGATTTTCTACAGTAACAGCATTTCCATCCTTAAGCCCTACTCCTTTATCATTATCTTTAGCTTTAATATTGATTTCACTAGGTAATCCTTCTAATCTCGTTAATGTAATATTATCAGGGGCAGTAATTGTCGGTTTGATATTATCTACAATCTCAACTGGAACATTCACAGTTTTCATTAAATGGCTACCACGAAGAATTTCGATTTCTTTATGTTGTACACCTGCTGCAGAGGTATCCACAGTAGAAGAGCCACCTTTCCAACGAACGGTTAATTCTCCTGGAACTGCTGAATTATCTGAAACTGTCACGTAATTTCTAGCATCCCCTAGTTGACCAGACTGATTCTGATTAATTTTCTTATCTTGTTTTCCTAGAAAATCTAAAACTGTATAAGGAGTTGTTACATCTTTTATTACTCCATTTTCATAAGTTGTTGTGACTACAACGTTTCTTGTTCCTGCTTCCTGCAAGTTAAATGGTGTTTTATATGTGACTTGAACCGTTGTTGGTACTTCATTACCTGTTTTAGAGCGTACTAATTCTCTTGGGTTTGTATATAACTCTTTTGAATCACCAAAATAAGCAGTCAAATTGGAATGTTTCGCTTCCACATCATTAGTCGCATTTGTTTGAATCGTTTTAGGGTTGAATCCGTCTTTAAAGTGGATAGTCATCGTTGAACCATCAGCTGAAATTTCAGCATGGTCGAAGTCACTTCTATGGCCCGATGGCGTCATAACATCAGGATGTTCTGCTTTAAATTTCTCAATCAAAGCTGTTTTTTCAATTTCTGTTAAATGACGAACATCATCTACATATGTTTGTGATAAATCCTTTACTGTATTACGCTCACTTTGCGGTTTAATAATAAAAGTAAATGTATAAGGCTTTAACTGATTTGGAGCTACTCTTGTATTCGAAGCAATATGAACTTCATATCTACCAGGTTGAACTATTGTACCTTCTCCTACAACCCCTCTAATAGCAGCATTCGTAATGGGATTATTAATTTCAGTTCTACCATACTCTATTTCACGACTTCTTGCCGTCCCTGCCTGCTTATCCCAGTAAGCAACATGCATTTTTAATCCTTTAATTGGAGAATTGCCTGTAAAACCAACAGTAACAATATAATACGGAGTTTGATCTTCTACTATTTTACCTCGAACATACGTAGTGAACTTTCTCTCATTTCCTACTCTTTCACCTTTTATCTCAATTAAACTCCAAATTTCATCTGAATTATAATAGACTGCTGTATTCCCATTTTCAATAAGATTACCATTTCTTCTATTTTCCTTGTGAGTGTATACAATCCCTCTAAAACGACTCTCTCCATTTTTGTCAATGACTTTTCCATTTCGTGGATCACGTTTCCCAGAATGTGCTCGTGTTACCCTATTAGCTACTTTGTTACGGAGGCTTTTCGCTTCATTTAGAGCACCATCAACTTCACTATCAGTGGATTTTTCCTCAGATAAATCACCAAATGCTTGAAGAGATTTGCTTTCAGATTCACTGAATTCATAACTGATTTCTCCTGCCAATTGGTTAATTTCTGAGACAAGAGCCTGAATCTTAGCAATCTTTTCTGTTAAAGGATTTTTCTTTTCATCACTATCGTCTGCTTTGTCTGCTTGCTTTTCTTTTTTGTCTATGTCGTTGCTTTTCTCTTCCAGTTGAGCAAATGATTCCGACAAAACTTGAACTTCTTTATCTATCTCATCCTGACTAGCACCTGCTTTATCCAAGACTGCTTGCGCACGCGACAAAGAGAGATTAAGATTTTCAACTGATTTAGCTGTTTTAGTCTGTAAATCAGTGTTCCTAATCTTTTCAATTAATTCATTTAAAGTAGTTTTATCCACAGCTTTGACTGGATGCTCTACAGACTTTTCAATAATTTTATCTTCTGGAACATGTTCAGAAATCTTATCTGATTCTTTAACATGATTTTCTACCTGTGGATGATTTTCCACATCGTTTGGAACCTTGTCACTATTCGGATCTTCATCTTTGACTTTAGTTGAATCATTCAGAGACGCAACCATTTCATCAGCATGAACAAGATGTGGATTCTGTATCGTCACTGCTCCTGTAGCCAAAAAAAGAGTGCACCCAAAAAGAAAATGCTTCCCTTTCTTTATCATCCTCCAATTCTTTTGATTGATTCCTTTTCGATTAAAAAACATAAAGAACTCCTTGCTTCAAACTATCAAATTACTTCTTGTATATATTATATTCTTTTATTCCCTCAGATGCAAACCTTTTCGTCATATAATATATTATTCATAAAAATTTACCATATTTTCCTAAACATTACTTCACTTAGTACTATATCGAGATTTCATATATGCAGTAACCTAAAAAACCTTGAGCGTTACCACTCAAGGTTTTTAGCAGCCTTTTCCATCATAGGAAAATCGTTCTAAGAATATTCTTTCATTCGAGATCTATCACTTATCATCTTCTTTCGAGAAATTAGTGACTGCTTTTAGCTGATTAATCTTCTTTTCTTCGTCCTACATATAGGCTCAATAGAATACCACTACCTAAAAGAACAGAGATATAATCAGATTGGCTTCCAGTTTCAGGTAATTTGTCCCCATGGTTTTCTTTAACTGTAGTTGGTACTACTGGGTTAGCATTTACTGGAGTTGCTGGTTGAGCCGGTGTTGGTACTACTGGTTGTTCTGGAACCGCTGGTACTGGTTGAACCGGTACTTCTGGTGTTGGAACAACTGGAGTTGGTTGTACTGGCACTTCTGGTGTCGGTACATTTGGTGTTGGTTGCACTGGCACAGGTTGAACCGGTACATTTGGTGTTGGTTGTGCTGGTACTGTTGGAATATCTAATTCTGGTACTTCAGTAACTTCAGGCATACCTGGTACTCCACCATTGAATTCTGGTAATTCGTGAACTTCTGGTATTCCTGGCACACCACCGTTGAATTCTGGCAATTCGTGAACTGGTGGTTCTGGCATTGCAAAGGTTGGTCCTTCTGGCACATTGCGTGTTGGAGGAACTGGTTTGTCATTTGACGGTGTCACTGGTTTGTCTTGGCATCCACATTTACCATCTTTGCCGTCTCGACCATCACGTCCGTCACGACCATCTTTTCCATCTTTGATGACTGTTTTTGTCACAGTTCCGTCAGAATTGATGATTGTGATTGTATGACTTCTATCTCCATTATCTTCAACAGAAACTTTTGGTGATTTACCATCTTTACCGTCTTTAATCACCATTTCTGTTTTGCTTCCATCTGGGTTAGTAATTGTAACAACGTGAGTTCCGTCGTTATTATTTTTAACAGTTACAGTCGGTGAAACGCCATCTTTGCCGTCTTTACCATCTTTGATAATAGATTTGTATTCACGACCATCAGAATCAACGATTGTTAATGTATGAGTTCCATCTCCGTTATCAACGATGTTCGCTTTTGGTGATTTTCCATCAAAGATTGTAGTTGTAGTTTCTTTACCATCAGCTCCAGTAACTTTAATAGTGTGTGAACCATTGTTGTTATCAATCACTTCAAGTTTTGGTTCTTTACCATCACGAACTGTAGTTGTTGTAGTTGTACCGTCTGAGTTCACAACTGTGATAGTGTGAGTTCCATCTCCGTTATCCACAACCTTAGCAGTTGGTGATTTACCGTCACGAACTGTAGTTTCAGAAACAGTACCATTACCGTTTTCTACACGAATTGTGTAAGTACCATCATGGTTGTCAGTAACAGTCGCTACTGGTGATTTACCATCTTTAATGATTGTTTCAGTAGTTGTACCGTCACCATTTAGAACTGAGATCTTATGAGTTCCATTTTGTTCATCAGTTATAGTAACTTTTGGTGATTTACCATCACGAACTGTGGTTTCAGTTGTCACACCTTCTGGATTTGTAATAACGATCGTATGACTTCCGTCTCCATTATCACGAACAGATGCGGTTGGAGTACGCCCGTCAACACCGTCACGGCCGTTCTTAACAACAAACTCATTCTTAGTTCCGTCTGGGTTAGTGATTGTTACAGTGTGGCTTCCATCTGGATTTTCAGTAGTTGTTGCTGAAGCAGCCTTACCATCTTTACCATCCTTGATGATAGCGTTGGTAACATTGCCGTCTCCATCTGTAACTTTAACAGTATGAGTTCCATCGTTGTTATCAGTCACTTCAACTTTTGGAGTCTTACCGTCTTTACCGTTTTTAACAACTGTTTCTTTAGTTGTTCCATCTGGATTTGTTACAGTAATTGTGTGACTTCCATCTGGATTTTCTGTTGTAGTGATATTGGCAGTTTTACCGTCTTTACCATCTTTAACTTTAGTTGTTGATTCAGAACCATCAGGGTTTCTAACGGTAATAGAGTGTGTTCCATCTCCATTGTCCGTTACATTTACAACTGGTGATTTACCGTCTGCTCCATTAGCTCCGTTTTCACCTTTTTCACCTTTGTCACCTTTGTCGCCTTTTTCACCGGCTACTCCTTGAGGTCCACGGATATTACCAATCTTGTTCCAAGAACCATTTTCTTTCTTGTAAACATCACCTGTATTAGCGTCGATATAAGTATCACCATCTTTACCATCATTAGCAGTTGGGGCAGTAACTCCACTTAGTAATTCAGCTCCGTTACGACCGTCACGTCCATCATGTCCAGAAGCTCCGTTTGAACCATTACGTCCATTTGTACCATTCAAGATATCACTCGTACCAATTAATTCATCAACACCTGGATCGTATTTACCGTTACCATTGTTATCGTAGTATGCTGTAATACGAGTACCATCTACTGGTTGTGAATCTGTAGTAGCTGGTTGTGAACCTGTTGCATCTGTAGTTGTTGGTTGTACTGTTTCTGATGACTCAGTTGCACTTCTATCTTCATCTGGTAATGCTCTTCTATTTCTTGCACTTCTTGATGTTCCAGAAGGTTGTGAACTTGCAGTACTTGCTCGTCTTGCTGCTTCAGCCAATGCATTTAAGTCAATAGTTGGTGTACGTCCATCTCTACCATTCTTACCATCTTTCACTGTAAAGGTTACTGGGTCTTTACCTGGTGTTGTGATAGTGACAAGAGTGCTTTGGCCATCTTGTCCACGTTGAGTAGTGATTGTAGGAGTTTGTCCATCCTGACCGGTTTCACCAGTTTCTCCCTTAGCACCATCTTGAACAAAGACTGTAGTTGGTTGTGAACCATCATGGTTATCAACAGTGATTTCTACACCCTTATGCCCTTCTTCATCCTTACGAACAGCTGTTACTGTTGGAGAGACTCCGTCCACTCCGTCTTTAATAACTGCTAGAGGTTTTTCTGGGTTCAATGGTTGACCTGGATGTGCTGGATCTTCTTGGTAAACTTTAGTTTCTTTACCATCTTTGACAGTAAGCAATGATTTACCATCACGTCCGTCCACACCTTTAGCACCATCTTTAATCATTTCAGAACCTAGAAGTTCATCAGTTCCTGGAGTGTACTTACCATCATTGTTTTCATCGGTATAGAATGTCACAATTGTATGAGATGGATTTCCGTTTTGTCCTTCGACACGAAGCAAATCAACTTTTGGAGTTTTACCGTTCAGACCATTTTCTCCGTCCTTAACATTTACTGTAACTGGATCTTTTCCTGGAACAGTGAATGTAATGTCGGTACTATGACCATCTTTACCTGGAGTTACAGTTACTTCTGGAGTCTTACCATCTTCTCCACGTTCACCTTTGTCACCTTTAGGTCCTTTGATGTTGCCTTCTTTTTCCCAGTTGCCGTTATTCTTAACGAAGACGTCACCTGTTTCTGTGTTAACGTATTTATC
>CAJNCA010000012.1 GCA_905221145.1 bacterium | reverse complement strand
TCATTTCTACACTTGTATACAATTCCTTGGACTTCTTCATACAATTCTTTAAGCATAAGCCTCCCCCTTTCTAGATATATTCTAACAAATCAAGAAGTTAATCGGAGCCATTTCATCCATTCTGCACCCTCTACCGCCTCAACTGCACAAAAAAGAGAGGACAAGCCTCTCTTGGGGTTATAATTCTGCAATTTGGTTTAGGTTTACTTCTGCAACTGTGTCATTACCAAACATAGAGATAATCATCTTCACTTTATTGTTATCAATTTCTGTAATCTTACCAGTATAATCTGCAAAAGCACCATCGATAATGCGTACAGTTTGACCGACTTCAACATCGATGTCAAATTCTTGTACAGTTTGTCCCATAGAAACTAAGATATCACGAATTTCTTGTTCCAATAATGGTGTTGGTTTTGATCTGTTCCCGTGTGATCCGACAAATCCTGTAACGTTTGGTGTATTTCGAACAACAAACCAAGCTTCATCTGTCATCACCATTTCTACAAGAACATAACCTGGAAAGCGATTTTCTTCTACTTCTTTTCTCTTTCCATTTTTTTCAACTTGCACTGTTTGTGTTGGAATTTCAACACGTAAAATATTATCCAACATATTGTAGGTTTGCGCACGTTGTAATAGATTTTCTTTTACCTTATTTTCATAACCAGAATAAGTTTGTAAGACAAACCATCCTTTATCAAAACTATCCATGATACTTCCTTTCATAAATAGAAAACTTTTAGTGTAGTTAATGCCACTAGTCTTCTAAAAAATGTTAATAAATCGAATCAATCCTGAAACAATCAACTTGTCAAAAATATAAATAATCACAACAAAGAAAGCAGTGTATTCCATGATAGAACGAAAATCTCTCCAGCTTTCCTTGCGAGTTGGCCATGTTGTGTCTTTAAGAAGTCTAAAAATATCTCCAATAAAACGCATCGCTCTCTCCTATCTCGTTTCTCTGTGTGTAGTGTACTTGCCACAATGCTTACAAAATTTATTTACTTCTAGTCGTGTAGGCTTGGGGTTTCCGCTGATCTTGATTGAATAGTTTCTCGAACCACAAACCGCACAAGCTAGGCTTGCTTTTTTTAATGCCATAACGCCTCCATCTTATCTATTATAACAAGAAAGCTAGGCTTTGACAAGCATCTTAACGAAATAGATTGACTACCGAATCCCATATTGTTTGAGCCTTTTCCTTAATCTTCGCATCCGATATAGCACGACTAGCCTCATCTACTAGATTTTGAGCGCGACTTCTAATATCAGATAGAGTATCATCCTTCTGATTAATTTCATTGCTCTCTACCCGATTACTTGTATTAGCTGGTGCAATTCCATTTTGCTTATAAGCATTTTCAACTGTAAAGGTACTTCCTGGTGTATAAGGTAAAATGGTATTTGCAATATTCCTAAAGACATGGGCTGCACCGTTTGATGTAGAACCTGCTAGATAGTGATTTTCATCAGTGGTCGGAAAACCAAGCCAGTGACTAATCACCACATCCGGAGTATAGCCAATTACCCACTGGTCGCTTGTGTACTCCGGATTGAAAACTGCTTCAGTTGTTCCAGTTTTCCCTGCCATGACATAGTCTGCAGGCGATGAACTAATGCCCGTTCCGTTTGTGAATGTCCCTAACATCATACTGGTCATCTTATCAGCTACAGACTTATCAATCACCCGTTTTTGTGAATTTTTATGGCTTGCAATAACCTGTCCACTAGCGTTTTCAATTCGACTAATAAAGTGAGCTTCAGGCATTAAACCTTCATTTGCAAAGGCAGCATATGCTTGAGCCATTTGCAGAGGGTTGGTTTCAACACCGCTTCCCAAGGCGACGCCGAGAACACGGTCGACTTTTTCCATGTTGAGTCCAAATTTTTCTCCTGACTCAAAAGCCTTATCAACACCCAAATCATTAACAGTAGCAACAGCAGGTAGATTAAGTGATTCGGCCAAGGCTTGATACATTGGAACTTCTCGACTCGTTTTGATCCCTGCATAGTTATCAACTTTATAGCTGTCATACTGCATGGTATGGTTATCCAACTGTTTGTTCAAAGCCCAACCTGCCTCAACTGCCGGTGTATAAACAACTAAAGGCTTAATTGTAGAACCAGGGCTACGTTTTGATTGGGTTGCATAGTTGAAATTACGGAATCCAGTTTTATCATTGTCAGCAACTTGACCGACAACCCCACGAACTCCTCCTGTTTTCGGTTCGAGAGCTACACTTCCTGATTGAGCAAATGTTCCATCCTCTGCCCTAGGAAATAGTGAGGTGTTTTCATAGACAACCTGCATATTTGCTTGGTAGTTTTGGTCCAGCTCTGTGTAAATGCGGTAGCCATTATTTACGATTTCTTCCTCGGTTAGATTATACTTAGAAACAGCTTCATTAACCACCGCGTCAAAATAAGAGGGGTAACGGTAATCTGAAATATTTCCTTCATACTTATCTTGCAATTGCGAAGTCATATCAACTCCTGCAGCTTCGGTTTCTTGATTTTTATCAATATAACCCGCTGCAACCATATTTTGCAAAACAGTATCGCGACGATTGGTAGAATCCTCTATAGAATTCAAAGGATTATACAGTTCTGGACCCTTGAGCATCCCTGCCAAAGTCGCAGCTTGATCCAGACTCACTTCTGATGCAGAAACTCCAAAGTATTTCTTACTCGCATCTTCTACACCCCACACACCATTTCCAAAATAGGCGTTATTAAGATACATGGTTAGGATCTGATCCTTACTATATTTTTTTGTTAATTCTAAGGCTAGAAAAAATTCTTTTGCTTTTCTCTCAACGGTTTGATCCTGTGACAAATAGGCGTTTTTGGCCAGCTGTTGGGTAATAGTAGAACCACCACCTGAACGTCCTGCAGTGACAATAGCCAAGAAGAAACGGCCATAGTTAATCCCGTCGTTTTTGTAGAAAGAACGATCTTCTGTCGCAATAACAGCATTCTGTAAGTTTTTACTGATGTCAGTCAGTTCAACATAGGTTCCCTTTTGACCAGACAAAGCGCCTGCCTCTTTTTCTTCACGGTCAAAAATGAGCGTTCGAGTTTTCAAGGCGTTTTGCAAATCGTTAACATTGGTTGACTTGGCTACAGCAAACAAATAGGTTCCGACTAACAAGCCTGCACTCAAACCTAGTATAACAACGATTTTCGTCAGATGATAGCGACGCCAGAATTTTCGAATTGGACCCACTTGAGCTAATTTTTTTCTATCACTACGAGAGCGACGTAAACTAGTCGAATCAGAATCTTCTAGTTCACTTGTTTCTTTTTTAAAAAGAGAAAGAAATTTCTCGAATAATTTATCTAATTTCATGCGTTTATTTTATCATCTTCATCATAGGAAGACAAGAATTTAGCTATTTCCTATCCAAATAGGGCTTTTTTTGTTACAATATCTGTATGAAATTCACATTTACATTACCCGCCTCTTTACCTCAAATGACGGTAAAACAATTACTAGAGGAGCAACTCCTTATCCCTAGAAAAATCCGTCATTTTTTGAGAATCAAGAAATATATTTTGATAAATCAAGAAGAGGTTCACTGGAACGAGATGGTGAATCCTGGAGATGTTTGCCAATTAACTTTTGACGAGGAAGATTATCCCAAAAAGACAATCCCTTGGGGCGACCCAGACTTAGTTCAGGAAATTTATCAAGACCAACACTTGATTATTGTAAACAAACCTGAGGGGATGAAAACGCACGGCAATCAACCAAACGAAATTGCTCTTCTTAACCATATCAGCGCCTACGTTGGCCAAACCTGTTATGTCGTTCATCGTCTAGACATGGAGACCAGCGGTTTAGTTCTTTTTGCTAAAAATCCTTTTATCCTACCTATTCTCAATCGCTTATTGGAGAAAAAAGAGATTTCTAGGGAATATTGGGCACTTGTTGACGGAAATATCAACAGCAAAGAGCTTGTTTTCAGGGACAAAATCGGACGTGATCGCCATGATCGCAGAAAACGAATAGTTGATGCAAAAAATGGGCAATATGCTGAAACGCATGTAAGCAGATTAAAGCAATTTCCAAACAAAACAGCTCTTGTTCGGTGTAAACTAAAAACAGGACGAACCCATCAAATACGTGTCCACCTTTCTCATCATAACTTTCCTATCTTGGGCGATCCTCTCTATAATAGTAAAGGAAAATCAAGTCGACTTATGCTTCATGCCTTCCGACTTTCCTTTACACATCCACTCACCTTAGAAAAATTGAGTTTTACTGCCCTCTCGAACACTTTTGAAACAGAATTAAAAAAGAATGGATGATTATCTCATCCATTTTTAAATATTTAAAAAGCAAGACCAGAGGCCTTGCTTTTTTATCAACTCAAGAATTATTTAGCGATTTTTGCGAAGTATTCAAGAGTACGAACAAGTTGTGCAGTGTATGACATTTCGTTGTCGTACCATGATACAACTTTAACCAATTGTTTACCGTCAACGTCAAGAACTTTAGTTTGAGTTGCGTCAAACAATGAACCGTAAGACATACCTACGATATCTGAAGATACGATTGGATCTTCTGTGTAACCGTATGATTCGTTTGAAGCTGCTTTCATAGCTGCGTTCACTTCATCAACAGTAACGTTCTTTTCAAGAACTGCTACCAATTCAGTTACAGAACCTGTTGGAACAGGAACACGTTGAGCAGCTCCGTCCAATTTACCGTTCAATTCTGGGATTACAAGACCGATAGCTTTTGCAGCACCAGTTGAGTTTGGAACGATGTTAGCTGCAGCAGCACGAGCACGGCGAAGGTCACCTTTACGGTGTGGTCCATCAAGAACCATTTGGTCACCAGTGTAACCGTGGATAGTAGTCATCAAACCTTCAACGATACCGAAGTTGTCATGAAGAGCTTTAGCCATTGGAGCCAAACAGTTTGTAGTACATGAAGCACCTGAGATAACTGTTTCAGTACCGTCAAGAACGTCATGGTTAGTGTTAAATACAACTGTTTTAACATCTGATCCACCAGGAGCAGTGATAACAACTTTCTTAGCACCACCAGCGTGCAAGTGTTTTTCAGCAGCTGCTTTAGTAGCAAAGAAACCAGTTGCTTCAAGAACGATGTCTACACCGTCGTTAGCCCAGTCGATTTGTTCTGGATCACGTTCAGCAGAAACTTTAACGAATTTACCGTTAACTTCGAATCCACCTTCTTTAACTTCAACAGTACCGTCGAAACGACCTTGAGTTGTGTCGTATTTCAACAAGTGTGCAAGCATAACTGGATCTGTAAGGTCGTTGATACGAGTAACTTCAACACCTTCTACGTTTTGGATACGACGGAAAGCAAGACGACCGATACGTCCGAAACCGTTAATACCAACTTTAACTACCATTAGTGATTTCCTCCTTATGAAAATCATGAAATTTTTATTGTGAAAAGAGTAACTTGAATCACTACAAATCACCTTTCAACAAATCTATTATATAACTATTTAAGTTTAATTGCAAGTACGGGCGTTGTTTTTTGTCTCCACCTTACTTATTTTTCTTTCTTCTTTCAAAGCCTATACTGCTGTCTTTCTTTATCTACATAGTCATTTCCCACTTTTCTTTTGAGATAAAAATCTAAAATAGAAAGCTAAAATTTATTTTCGATACTCCAATTTCACAAAAAAGAGACAGGAAATTCCTGTCTCTAGGCTGATAAACGATTATTTACGGCGTCCTGGTCTTTCTTTGTAACCATAGTAAGAATCTTCGATGATTTCTTGCATGTGGTCAACCATTGGAAGACGTGGGTTAGCTGGTGAACATTGGTCTTCATAAGCAAGGAAGGCCAATTCACGAGAATGTTCTTTCCATTCTTTTTCATCGATTCCTTGTGCTTTGAAGTTCATTTGGATACCTACGCGCTCACCAAGTTCGTAGACAGCTTTTGCGTAAGATTCCACACCTTCTTCTGGAGTAGAAGCTGGAAGTCCAAGCATGCGTGCGATATCTTGGTATTTTTCATCCGCACGGTAGTAGTTGTACTTAGGCCATGTTGCTGTCTTAGCTGGACGTGTACCGTTGTAACGGATAACGTATGGAAGCAAGATTGCATTTGTACGACCGTGGATTGTGTGGAATTGCGCACCGATTTTGTGAGCCATTGAGTGAGAAATACCTAGGAAGGCATTAGCAAAGGCCATACCAGCGATTGTTGAAGCGTTGTGCATTTTCTCGCGTGAATGGAAGTCTGCATTCTTAACTGAGCTTTCAAGGTTTTCAAATACAAGCTTGATGGCTTGGAGTGCTAGACCGTCAGTGTAGTCGCTAGCCATTTGTGATACGTAAGCTTCAGTCGCGTGAGTCAATACGTCCATACCAGTATCAGCAGCAACAAATCCAGGAACTGTCAATACCAAAGCAGGGTCTACGATTGCCACAGTTGGTGTCAATGAGTAGTCAGCAATTGGGTATTTACGGTTGTTTGCTTTATCAGAGATAACGGCAAATGGAGTTACTTCAGATCCTGTACCAGATGTAGTTGGAATTGCGATGAATTTAGTCTTCTTACCAAGCAATGGGAACTTGAAGGCACGTTTACGGATATCCATGAATTTTTGAACAAGGTCACGGAAGTCCACTTCTGGTTGTTCGTAGAAGAGCCACATTACTTTAGCGGCATCCATTGGAGATCCACCACCGAGAGCGATGATTGTATCTGGTTTGAAGGCACGCATGATTTCAGTACCACGTTCAACTGTAGTGATATCTGGATCTGGTTCTACATCAGCGAAGATTTGGTAAACAACCTTATTGCGACGAAGGTCAAGTTGTTCAATGATACGATCAAGGAAACCAAGCTCTACCATGGCATGGTCAGTAACGATCATGACACGTTCAACGTCACGACATTTTTGAAGGTATTGAATTGAATCACGTTCAAAGTATGTTTTTGAAGGAAGTTTCATCCATTGCATGTTATTTCTCCGTCTTCCGACTTTTTTGATATTCAAGAGGTTAATGGCACTAACGTTATCCCCAACTGAGTTGCGTCCGTAAGAACCACATCCGAGTGTCAATGATGGTAAGAAGGCATTGTAAACGTCCCCGATACCACCGAAAGTAGAAGGTGAGTTACAGATAACACGAATAGCTTTAACAGCTTTACCAAATTCTTTAGTCAATTCTTCGTCAGCTGTATGGATGGCTGCTGAGTGTCCAAGACCGTTAAATTCAACCATTTGACGAGCTTTGCTAATACCATCTTCACGGCTTTCAGATTTCAAAACTGCGATAACTGGTGACAATTTTTCACGAGTCAATGGCTCATTTTCACCAACTTCTTTACATTCAGCAGCAAGAATATTTGTTCCTTCTGGAACTGTAAATCCTGCTTGTTCTGCAATCCAAGTTGCTGGTTTACCAACGATGTCAGCGTTCAATTTCGCACCAGCACAGTTTTTGCTGTTTGCTTTCACGCCAAAGCAGAATTCTTCAAGAAGTGCTTTTTCTTTTTTGTTTACAAAGTAAGTGTGATAAGATTTGAACTCCGCTACAAATTCATCGTAAATTTCTTTATCAATGATAACCGCTTGTTCAGATGCACAGACCATACCATTATCAAATGATTTAGACATGACGATATCGTGTGCAGCTTGGCGGATGTTAGCTGATTTTTCAACATAAGCTGGAACGTTTCCGGCACCTACCCCAAGAGCTGGTTTACCACATGAGTAAGCCGCCTTAACCATGGCATTACCACCTGTTGCAAGGATTGTCGCAACGCCTTCGTGGTTCATCAATGCACTAGTTGCTTCCATAGACGGTTCAGTAATCCATTGTACACAGTTTTCAGGAGCACCAGCTGCGATAGCTGCATCGCGGACGATACGTGCTGCATGAGCAGATGATTCTTGTGCTGATGGATGGAATGCAAAGACGATTGGGTTACGTGTCTTCAATGAAATCAAAGATTTAAAGATTGCTGTTGATGTTGGGTTTGTTGTAGGAGTGATACCACAGACAACACCAACCGGTTCAGCGATGAGAGTCAATCCTGTTACATCGTCTTCTTCGATAACGCCAACTGTTTTAGTGTGACGCATATTGTTTACTACGTGTTCACAAGCGAACAAGTTCTTAGTCGCTTTATCTTCGAATACACCACGTCCTGTTTCTTCAAAGGCATGTAAAGCCAATTCTCCGTGGGCATCCAAAGCTGCTACTGACGCTTTGGCTACGATGTAGTCAACTTGCTCTTGATCCAACTTACGCATTTCTTCAAGGGCAACGAGAGCTTTTTGCACCAAACCATCGACATGCTTTTCAGCAGCGAGTTTCTTTTCCTCTGGTGTCATAGTTTTTTTATCAGCCATATTTTCCTCCATAGCTTCCAAGGATTTAATCCTTTGTTAATTTTTTCACAAGTTTATTATAACGCATTTTTTCAACTTTGTAAACAGTTTCATAAACATTTCACAAAGAATTTTTAAACCCTTGTGAAATTTTTCTCATTTTCTTTTCTTATCGCGTTTTTTCTTCAAAGTTTGTGAAATTTATTTCAAATGTTTTTTATTTCACAAACTTGCTTGGAAGGGGGCTTGGAAAGATAGGGATTTACAGGTAAGCGCTTACTTTACTTTTTCTAATAATACCTCCTTTGATAAGGAGGCTTTATTTTTGTTGAAAAACACCTTGTTTAAAAGTCCCTTCATAAATGACTTCTTGTTCTGTTGTTAGTTTCCCTTTTCCTTCAGCCTGACCATTTACAAAATCACCTTCGTAGGTCCATCCTTCTTTGGATTGAAAGGTACCTTTTCCGTTGAAGGCTCCATTGCTGAAACCACCTGTATATTGGTCTCCATTTTGGAAGGTAATGGTGCCTTGGCCATTCATTTTACCACGGACAAGACTTCCGTCATAAACAATCGTTCCATTATCCAGTTTTAAGACACCTTTTCCGGGAATATTTAGAAAAAAGACGAGTACAGCACAGAAAACAATGGTAACTACTGCTAAAATCTCTAAACGTGGACGAGTCAGATACACTCGATACTTTTCGTAAAAATTCTTAAGATTTTCCACCTTCGCTCTCCTTTTCTAAACGTTCTAACCAAGCTTGACACCCCTCTTGAACACGCTGATAGGTCTCCTCAAAATTCCCTGTATACCAAGGATCTGGGACACTTTCAGATGCGAATGAGTAAATCTTATCTTGCAATCCTACTGGACACATCTGACGTAAGTCAGAAACATTTGAAGCGTCCATTCCGATAATATAATCAAAGGCTTCAAAATCTTCCTTACTAATCTGAAGCGATGTCTTGTTCTTGTCATAAGGAATCTCATACTCTTGAAAAATTCCCCGAGTGCCCTTATGAATCGGATTGCCATGTTCCCAAGAGGAAGTCGCTCGACTTTGGATTTCATAATTAGCTGTCATTGATTTCATAACAAACTCGGCCATAGGGCTACGGCAAATATTTCCCAAACAGACAAAGACTAGTTTTTTCATCCCATTTCCTTTCTTTTATAGAAAAACGGGAGTTAGTGATCCCGTCTTATTTTTCAATTGCGCCTTCTAGTGAAGCTGTTTCTTTCAGTGGTAATACAGTCTTGATAGCATCTAGTTCGAAAGTCAAGTAAACTCCATCTACATCAAGAACAATCGTTCTCTTCTCTGTATCTACTTCATCGACAGTTCCGTAAAGTCCACCGGCTGTAATAACTTCATAGCCTTTTTGTAGTTTATTCAAGCTTTCCATACGCTTTTGCGCTTGTTTCTTTTGAGAGCGTTGCATAAAGAACATCAAGCCCAACATCGCCGCAAGCATAATTAAAAATGTATATTGTGATTCCATTATATTCTCCTTTGTCTTTTACATAGGACTACTATATCAAATTTCAGCTACTTTTACAAGATTGTACCTTGCTTTTCTAGTAAGAAAAAACCAGAGCTTGCGCCCTGATTTTTAGGATTATTTCAAGTTTTGAACGACTTTTACAAGATTTTCTACAGTAAAGCCATATTCTGCCAATACTTTTGGTGCTGGGGCAGAGGCTCCGAAGGTATCAATACCTAGAACGGCACCATCGAGACCAACATATTTGTACCAGTTTTGAGTTGCACCCATTTCGACTGCAACACGTCGGCGAACTGCATTTGGAAGAATTTCTTCCTTGTAAGCTGCATCTTGTTTATCAAAGACATCTGTAGATGGCATGCTGACTACGCGGACTTTTGCGCCTTGACTAGCCAATTCTTTGGCAGCTGAGACAGCAAGATTGACCTCTGAACCTGTTGCAATCAAGATCGTATCAAAGTCTGCTGCAGTTTCATAGACAACATAGGCACCTTTTGCAACCTTGTCAAAGTCTGTTCCTTCTTCGACAGTCAAGTTTTGACGGGTCAAGACAAGGGCAGTTGGTGTTTTCTCACTTGTCACTGCAAGGTACCAAGCTGCTTGAGTTTCACGCGCATCTGCTGGGCGGAAAACATTTAAATTTGGCATGGCACGAAGACCTGCTAAATGTTCAACTGGTTCGTGAGTTGGACCATCTTCACCAACTGCGATTGAATCGTGGGTAAAGACATAAGTAACAGGAAGTCCTTGCAAGGCTGACAAGCGGACAGCTGCCTTCACATAGTCAGAGAAGACGAAGAAAGTTCCACCGTATACACGAAGTCCACCGTGAAGAGCCATCCCGTTCAAGATAGTTCCCATTGCAAATTCACGAACACCAAACTGAATGTTACGGTTCAAGCGATGAGCATCGTCTTGAAGTCCGTCAGTCTTGATATAAGTCATGTTTGAGTGAGCAAGGTCAGCTGATCCACCCAAGAAAGTTGGCAATTTAGCAGCTACAACATTCAAGGCATCTTGGCTCGAGTTACGAGTTGCTTGAGAGAAGCCATTTTCTAAGGCTGGGAAGTCTGCTGGAGTCACGTCAACTGGATCACGTCCGTCGATGATAGCTTCTACTTCTGCAGCCAATTCTGGATGAGCTTCTTTATAATCTGCAACTAATTTAGTCCAAGCTTGATAAGCTGATGCGCCGCGGTCTGCAACACGTTCTTTGAAATCAGCATATACTTGCTCTGGAATTTCAAATGGTTCATAGTCCCAACCAAGCGCTTGGCGAGTTGCCGCAGTTTCATCTGCTCCAAGAGGGGCACCGTGTACAGCATTAGTTCCTTGTTTGTTTGGAGAACCGTATCCAATAACCGTCTTCACTTCAATCAAAGATGGTTTACCTGAAGCTTTAGCTGTTTCGATAGCAGAATGGATAGCTTCTAAGTCTGTTCCATCTTCAACCAAGGCTGTATGCCAACCGTAGGCATTGTAACGGTCACGAACACTTTCTGTAAAGGAATCCTTTGTCTCACCATCTAAGTTGATGTCATTTGAATCATAAAGAACAACCAACTTGTCTAGTTTTTGCAAGCCTGCGTATGAAGCTGCCTCGCTTGAGACACCTTCCATCAAGTCTCCGTCTCCACAGATAACATAAGTATAGTGGTCAAAGATATTGTAGCCTTCGCGATTGTATTTTGCTGCCAAGAAACGTTCTGCTTGGGCAAAACCAGTGGCAGTTGAGATTCCTTGTCCTAGAGGACCTGTTGTAGCATCAATCCCTGCTGTATGGCCAAATTCTGGGTGACCTGGTGTTTTTGAACCCCATTGACGGAAGCTCTTGATCTCATCCATGCTGACATCTTCAAAACCAGAAAGGTGAAGAAGGGCATAAAGGAGCATGGAACCATGACCTGCTGAAAGAATAAAGCGGTCGCGGTTAATCCAGTTTGGTTGAGCTGGATTGATACGAAGCTGTTTTGTAAAGAGGCTGTAAGCCATCGGAGCTGCTCCCATAACCACACCTGGGTGACCTGAGTTGGCTTTGTTGATGGCGTCAATACCTAGGAAACGAATTGCATTAACAGATAGATTTGACATAGAATTTCCTTTCTATTTGAGGTGATTATTGGATCACACATTCTATTTTACTATTATATGAAAAAATACATAGAATAGCAATAAATCAATTCGACTCTAGATAAGTCTCCTGATTTCTATCCTCTGGTCGCCTGATAATAGGGAAGTAAGCATTCATAAGCTTCTTCTAATTTTTCTAAAATCACATCTAATGATTGATTTTCTATGATAGAAACATCTGCTTTAACTAAAACTTTTCGGATTTCTTGACTGCCTACCTTCTCGACTAAGACCTGACGATTTTCTTCGTTCGCCTCCCATCTTTGACTTTGACCATCTGAGTAGGCTAGATAATAAATTCCTTCTACCACTGGAACTTCTAATACCTTGGCTTGTTGCTCTAAGGTTTGCTCATCTTTCTTGCGCTCTATGAAACTGACTTCCAAAGAAATTCCAAAGTCAGCAGGTGTTCCATACAAACGAAGAGCCATCATAGGTTCTGTCACTTTCCCCTCACGCTGTAGATAAACCCATAAGTGTGGTCTCAAACGCTGCGCTTGGTTCATCCACTGACTTGTCTGTTGGAGTTGCCATTCTGGATGACTTATCTGAAATGCTTTAGCCAGTTCTGTAAAGGCTTTTCGAGCCTCTTGACCTTTATGGCGGAATTCCAGCATTTTCTCTCGTTCTTCCCCAGCTTTATCTGGATTACGGTACTGCAAACCTGCAAAGTCTAGATAGTCTCTTATCTTATTCAACATCCGTTTAACCTCCTCTAGCTAGCAAAAAATCAGGATAAACCTGATTTTACTTATTCTGTATCTACAACGACATAGCGATTTGGCTCATCACCTTCAGAGTAACTAGTCACGCCATCCATACGTGAAATAATACGGTGGATAATCTTGCGTTCACTATTTGACATAGGATCTGTCTGATGGCTACGACCTTCTTCTAAAACACGAGTCGCCAATTTTTGCGCATAGGTCTGCAAGACTTCTGCACGGTGTTCAACATAATCATTGACATTGATTGTGATGTAGAAGGTTCTTGAATAGCGGTTATAAAGATAATTTTGAGCCAACAGTTGCAAAGCCTTCAAGACTTTACCATGATAACCGATAATACGACCTGGCTCATTGGTATCGATTTGTAAATTGATGCTACGACGGTTGTAGTCATTTGAAATCGTCGCCTCAACGTCCATATCATCAATGATTGTTTGGACATAAGTCGTTACTTCCGTAGCTACTTGTTCGATATCAAAGCTTGGTTCCACCTTTAAGCCCAAATCTTCTAATTCTTGACTTTCAGTTTGTTCCGCTTGAGTCTCAGCAATAGGAGTTTCTACTTCTTCTCCGAAACCAGCTTCTTCAAGCTGTAATTCATTTAAAATCTCAATATGTCCAGTTTCTTCCAAAATAGTGCTGGCATGTTTTTCATTTTTCAAGATTTCAGCCTTGACTTCATCAGAAACCCCTTGACCTTCCTCTTCAATCTTTTTAATTGCTTCTACAACATGCCCCAAATCAACGGTTGCTTCACTGACTGTTTTGACCGGTTCATTTTGTTCATTAATTTCTTTGGGAACACCCTTGACAGCCTGCTGATTAGCTTTAATGACCGTTGTTTCACTAATAGCTTCAATATCAACTTGAGCTGGTTTTTTACCAAACAAACCAAGAAATCCATTTTTTTCACGAGAAATGACTTTGATATGAGCCTTCAGTCTTGGGATATCTAATTCTTTCAATCCTTTCTGGATTGCTTCTTCAACAGTTGAACCTGTAAATACTACCATTACCAGATTCCTCCTTATTATTTCGTTTTATGAGCCTTTTTCTTGGCTTTTCTTTTTCTATTTTCCAAATCTTTTTGTGCCTGTACTACGGCCTCGCGCTCTGCGATAATCTTGAATGGATTATTCAAGAAATAGGTTTGCAAGACTTGATAAGCATTGGACACTGCCCAGTAGAGAGCGACTCCGCTCGGAGCATAAACCCCAAAGATAAAGATTAAGACTGGAATCCCATACATCATCGCAGTCGTAGCGCCATTTCGCTCAGACAAGGCTTTATTGGACAACCAAGTACTTAAAAAGGTGAATGCAGCTGCTAAAATCGGAAGAACAAGTGTTGTATCCACACCACCAAGGTTAATCCATAAGAAATGACCTGTCTTCAAAAAGTCAACCCTTGATAGGGCTTGGAACAAGGCCAAGATAAGCGGCATCTGAATCAAAATCGGCCAAAGAGAATCTGACTGTCTGACACCCATTTCTTTAAAGACTTTACGCATTTCCTGCTCTAGTTTAGTTCTACTTTCCATATCTCGACCCGGATATTGTTCTCGCAGCGCCTTAATGCGTGGTTGAGCTTCCTGCATTTTTCTAGAAGCCACCATTTGCACTTGAAAGACTGGCAAGAGCACTGTACGAATCAAGATTGTAAAGAGAATAATCCCCACTCCGATACTAATATCAAACGATAAAAAGCGAATGATTTCCGCAAAGAAGTAAACCAATTTACTCCAAAAATCAGTCGAATCTACCGTAATATCGCTAGTTGTTCCATTAGTCGCACAGGCTGTCATGATAAATAGAGATAGACCTAGCAAACTAGTCAACTGTAGTTTCTTTTTCACTCCCATTTCCTTCCTGGTAAATCTTTGATAATTTTAATACGTGGAGTAGATTTTTCTCCATCTCTGCGTATTCCAAGGTTTCGACCCCTTTTCGAGCAATGACAACAAAATCGATATCTTCTACCAGACTCCCTTTTGCATTCTGAATAATATGTCTGATTCGTCGCTTGATTTGATTTCTAGTGACGGCATTCCCCAGCTTTTTGCTAACTGATAGACCTACTCGAAAATGGTTTTTCTGGTTTTCTAATTGGTAGACAACAAATTTGCGATTGGCAAAACTTGTCCCCTCCTTGAAAATTGCCTTAAAATCTTTCTCTCTTTTTACACGAAAGTTTTTCTTCAAAACTCAACTCCATCTATTAAATTACTACTATTATACCATATTTTTCAAAAAAGCCAATCATAGCAAGGTTTTGGACAATTTCATCAGAAAAAGAAGCTGGAAAAATCACTTTTCCAACTCCTTGTACGGAATATTTTTTCTAGTTTTACTTATTTTTCAAGCGTTCAACATCACGAGCAATGACTAATTCTTCATCTGTTGGAATAACCAAGACACGGATTTTAGCTGCCTCTGTTGAAATGTCTCCTGTCACACCAAAGACGTTCTTTTCATCATCAACATCACAACCAAACCAAGAAATTCCTGAGATAACATCCTTACGTACAGCAGCTGCATTTTCTCCGATACCTGCTGTGAAGATAATAGCATCTGCTCCATTTAGGACCGCAAGGTATTGGCCGATATGTTTTTGGATACGATCAACATACATTTCATAGGCCAAAGTGGCATCGTGGTCCCCTTCTTCCATAGCAGCAATCACATCACGCATATCACTAGATTTACCTGAAACACCCATAAGCCCTGATTCACGATTAAGGACGCGACTAATGTCTTCAGGTGTGTTAAAGTCCTCTGTATATTGCATTAAGTAAGGAATGATAGCTGGGTCAACATCCCCTGTACGAGTTCCCATCATCACACCACCAAGTGGAGTGAAGCCCATTGAAGTATCGACAGATTGACCACCCTTAACAGCTGTAATAGATGCTCCATTGCCGATGTGGCAAGTAATTAACTTCAAGTCTTCTAATGGACGTCCCAAGAGTTTTGCAGCTTCTCCTGCTACAAACTGGTGACTTGTACCATGGGCACCGTATTTACGAACCTTGTTTTCTGTGTAATATTTTGTTGGTAGAGGGTAGCGATAAGCTTTCTCTGGCATACTTGTATGGAATGAAGTATCAAAAACAACTACACTGGTAATGTCTGGCAACAATTCCTTGAAGGCGCGAACACCTGCTGCATTAGCTGGATTGTGGAGAGGAGCCAACAAGCTCAACTCTTCAACTTTTTCTAAAACATCCCCTTCAACAACTGTTGATTCTTTGAAATATTCTCCACCGGCAACAACACGGTGGCCAACACCTGTAATCTCATCGTATGCCTTGATGATGTCGAAACGAATTAAGTCATCCAATAAGATTTTAACAGCTTGTGTGTGATTTTCGATATCCAAAACTTGTTGTTCGGAACGGCCATCAAATTTTACAGTTGAAATCGAATCTTTCAAACCGATACGTTCAATCAAGCCTTTCGCCAATACTTTTTCTTCTGGCATTAAGTATAATTGCCATTTTAAACTTGAACTTCCTGCATTGATTGCAATTGTTTTTGTCATAACAAGACTCCTCTTTTAAGCGTTTTCATCTATTATAACAAAATCTATTTTATATTTCAGTACCTTGAGTCCATTTTTGAAAATTTTCTTTAAATTTCATTAAAACACTTGCATCTTGCAGGCTTGCAAGTGGATAAACAAAGGGTGCAACTGGTATTTCACTTTTCTTCTGTAAGATAAAAATTGTCTTAGATTGTTTGGCATTAGCAAAGAGATTTTCAGGGAGACTGATCATGGCAACTAGATTTGCCTCTTCTTTCAACCACCCTTTCAATAAATCACTCTGAGAACTAGTCAACAAATCACTCGGAGCTAGAAAAATAGCGTACCCATCTGACTTGAGATACTTAAGTCCTTGTTCCATGAGCAAGTGATGGGCGTAGGTATGTTCTTGACTAGAAGCAACCTGATGACGTGACGCAACGGCGTCATCCGGATAATAGCCAACAGGCAAGTCGCTGATGACCACATCGCTTTCTTTGAGCATTTGTGGACGAACGGCATCTCCTTGGACAAAGCCAGCCTGCAAACCAATCACATCTGCCATGCTAGCTGCCAAATCAATCAGCAAATCATCTACTTCCATTCCCAAGTAATCCACTTTTTTAGCAAGCGAAGTCAAGAAAGTAGCTCCCAGAATCCCCATCCCAGAACCCATTTCGAGGATAGTAATTTCATCCTCTTTAAACAACTCTTCCACGATAAACACCAAAAGTAAAGCAATGGCGTCCGGCGTAAACTGGTGATTGGCCTGCAAGGGTTCTGTTTGCCCAGCTTTCATCAAGAGAAACTGGTAGGTCTTGAGCCATTCTCCCTTGCGAAGCGCTAAGCGTTTAAGGGCCTGATTGTTCTCTTTGACCTGATTTAGCTCAGTCTCACCATCCAGATAGATGCTGTTTTGCTCCACCAGGGCGTCATAAAAATTGGTCGCCAAATCACTTTGGATGACTTGGACATTCTCTAGTAAATACGTATAAGCTTGTTCAATTTTTTCAAAATCCATATTCCTATCTTATCAAATTTCCCTTCTTTTTTCCATCCTTATAGAAAAATCACTCCCTGACTAGGCGAGTGATTTTTGGGCTACTGTTAAAAAGAGTTCTGAGTAATTTCCTTGAAACAGGTCTTCAGAGCTATAGAGGATCTGACTATGCACAGATGAAAAACCGTTCTCAATTAGCTGTTTTTCCAGTTCAGTCAATTCAAAGCCGTGATGGTTAGCTTCCGCCTTGGTAAAATCAGCAATGAGGAGTTGTCCATCTTTCCTCAAATGTTGATGAAACAGTGAGAGAGCTGCATCCACATCAGGCATATGATGAAGAACCCGACAAACAACAATGAGATCAAACTCTTGCTTCAAGGGACTTTTCAATAAATCTTGTTCCAAAAACTGGATATTCTTGATGTCTTGCTGCTCCACTTTCAAACGAGCTTGCTCCAGCATTTTCTCCGAAATATCCACCAATGTTACAGACTTAGCCTGCTTGGCTAGGGGCAAGGTTAACAGACCCGTCCCACCACCAAAATCCAGAATTTCTTTGTCTGACAGAAGATCAATCTGTTTCTCGGCCGCTTGACAAACCAAGTTTGCGAGGAAGATATTTTTAGGTGAATCAAAAGTTTCTGCTTTGTGGTTAAAATCATGTTTCATATTTTTAGTTTAGCACAAAGTAGTTGAATTAACTAGGATTTCTCTTTCTTTTCTGATTTTTGCTTCTCCGCTTTTTCGCTTGAATCGGTCTCTGCTTCTTCCTTTTTCTCTATTTTCTCCTCTTTGATTTTGACGGAAGGAAACAGAAACTCATATTGACTCTTATCCGTACGAACCGTCGTCACCAAGCCAGTTTTCTTGTTTTGATAGCTTACCTGACCTAGATTAAAGATCTGTTCTCCACTTTCTTGCTCAACCTTATCTTTGGTTCGTTTAGCCATAGCAAACGCAACCAACTTTTCTTTATTCAAAGTATAGTCTTGATAGTGGGCGACTTGTCGGTTCAAGTAAAATTGTAACAAAAGGCTAAAAATGGCTGCCATGGTGACTGCATAGAGGAGAACACCTGCCTTAACTTTTTTCTTTTTCCACACGATAGATGAACTCCCTTTCTAAGCCTTTTTGGAACTGGAAACGAAAACGAACCACTTGATTTTCTTCTATAATCTGTGCTGATTTGAGTTCATAAACCATGGGCTGATAACCTCGTCCACTGGCATCGGTTTTCCGAAAATCGTCCGATTTAGACTTGCCTATCGCAATTTCCTTGCCATCCTGCTTCATATAAATGCGGTTGCCTTCTACTTTTTCGAACTGCGAACGGTCTAATTCTGCCTCCAACTGGTCCACAAACAGGAGCCACTCCTTTTGCTCGCTTTGTTTCTGGTAGCGAACTTCTGAAATGAGGAGCTGACTCATGGCTTGAAAGAGGAGTAAGGTTCCACTGATGACAATGAGGGCAATCAGGGATTCTAACAAGGTAAAAGCCTTGATTTTATGGCTCTTTGATAGCCAACAACTGTTCTGAACCATGATAAACCTCCAATCCCTTTTCACTAGAAAACACTTGAACCTCAACTCCGTTGATGTTTACCTGATTTTGACCTGTCTGCAGGGCCATCTTAGCTACACGCAAGATCTCTTCTTTCTGCAAGATTCTTGCTTCTTCCTGCCTATTTTTCTGAATTTGTCCCAAAAGGAGGGTCGCAATGCTGGCAAAGATAGCTAAAGCGACTACTGCTTCCAGTAAAATTACTGCCCTAATTTTTTGTTTCCTTAATACGTTTAATTTTTCCATTTCCTAGATATAATTGATAGCGAATCGCTCCTTTACTGGTCTGAAATTCAACCTTAGCTAGGGACGAATTGCCCCCAGCTCGATCAAATGTGATTGTTTGTCCCGAAGGTGCTTGAACCCCTTTAGGAACTATCAACTTTTGACTGCCGTTACTAATAGTCTGCCCATCTAAGTTTAGACTAGTCTTTTGCTGACTGGCTGCACTACGTTTTTGGGTTTCCCGGTAGAGTTCTTCAAACTCCATAAAGAAAATCTGCTCCTCTACCGCCGCAAAAGTGGACTGGACAGAACCGGACAAGCCCAGGGCAATCATACTTACAAGTCCCAAAACTAGAAGACTTTCTAGCATGGTAAATGCCTTAATCTGCAACGGTTTGACTGGTATTTTGTTTAGCATGGTATTCTTTATAAGCTTTAGCCTGCTCTTCCGTGATGCGTCCATCTGCTTGTAACTTGCTTAGGCTAGCATCTTCATTTTTATCCAAGCTATAAAGCTCTGCCTGGCTTTCCACCACCTTAACAACAGCAGCTTTTCCTTTGTCATTGACCGCCTCTTTTTGCTTGGTCAAATTAGGTACAAAGAGTAAGAGGAGGACACTGATGATGAGCAAGACCACCAACATCTCCACAAGTGTGAAAGCTTTCACCTTAGCTTTTTTCAAGAATGTCATCATTTTTTTCATTTTAAAAATTTACCTCCATATTTTGATACATGGGCATGAGCATTGCCGCATAAAGTAAAACGATAATCAGAGCCACAAAGATAAAAACCAGTGGCTGTACCAAATTCATGCTACGATTCACTCGGGTAAAAAAAGCCTCCCAAGTTTTTTCAGCATAGATTTCCAACTCACTACCTAGCTTGGACTTGACTTCCCCATACTCGATGATGAGACTCAACTCCTTTTTAAAGAAGGGATAGGTTGCTATGGTTTGAGAAAATTCGCGGCCATTTTGTAGGCATTGAGCCAGATCTTTACCGATTTCTTTAAAGAGCTGGGAACCTTGTTCCTGCATCATCTGAAATATCTGCGTCAACTCCATCCCTTGAGAAATCATATTACCCCATTCACGCGCATAATAGGCTGTCAAATAGGTCTGAACAAAAATTCCAAAGAAGGGAAGGCGTGCTAAAATAGAAAATACGCTCATCTTAGAACTTCTTTTATAAAAAGTTAGTGCTAAAAGGACACCTACTGAAACAAAGCCTACCATTCCTAGAAAAATTTGTGGCAGATTGCCGATAATTTGGGTGGCAATATTGCTACTATCCAGTTGGGGTAATAGATAGTTACGTAGTCCCAGCATAATTAAGAGAAGAAAACCCAGCAAAATCAAGGGATAGGTCGCTACTTCAATTAATTTTTTCTTGACCTTGGCCAGATTGTCCAGATATTCTTCTATCTTTCCCAAACTCAGGTGGAGATTTCCATGGACTTCAGCTAGAGATAACTGAGTGACAATGGCACTTGAAAAACCCAAACTTTCCATCATTTCTGAGAATGATTTTCCCTGAGACAAACCTGTGCGCATCTGGGTCACGCACTGCTTGTCCAACAAGGCACTCCTATCTAGAAAGGAGATAGTCTCTACCAGATGAAAACCGCTGGAAAAGAGATTGTTAAACAAAGTGATGATATTTTTTTGCTTAGCTGTAGCTAATTTTTTCCGTCTCAGCCTGAAGACTTGTGATATATCCATCTTTAAGAAGCTGGTCAATCTGTTCATTCCAGCTAATTGGCTGGTGTTCTTGATAGTCTTTGTTTGCAAAGTCAACGATTCCTCCTCCCCCAATCAATCTCTGGTAGCAGACTCCTTGCAGAACGACTGCCAATTCCTCCTCACTCACGCCCAACTCCAGTAAACGTTCATAAACTCCTCGGATACTCTTGGCATGAATGGTTGAAAAGACTGTCGCACCTGTCAAACTGGCTCTGACCACTGCACGCGCCGTCTCGCTGTCTCGAATTTCTCCGATAATCAGGAGGTCAGGACGATGACGTAAGGAAAGTTTGATCAGATTTTCATAGGTTAGTCCAATCGCCTCATTCAACTGCAACTGTAGCATATCATCCTGCTTTATCTCAACTGGATCTTCAATAGACATGACCTGCTGCCCTTTAAAAAGGGATTTGGACAATTCGTGCATCAGGGTCGTCTTACCGCTCCCAACTGGGCCAGAAAAAAGATAAAGTCCTCGTTGCCTGTACTGCTTGCCTAATTCTTCAATATCCTGAAACCAAAAATGCAAGTCCTGCTCCTCATCATGCAACAAGCGAATGACTAAACTCTCATGTCCTCGATAGTCTCCTACGGTAGATAAACGTAGGGACGCCATCTTATCGTCATAGGCATAATCGCAGGAACCTAGCTGACTACGTCGCTTTTCTCCCACATTCATACCCGCCACAAACTTAAAGTGGCTGATGACGGCCGCAAACTTTTCAAAATCATAACAACCAATTTTACAGCGCTCGTCTCCTACCCTCATATGAAGCTCATAGGCATCTAACTTAGGGACAAAATAAATATCTTGCGCTCCTTTTTTACGAGCCGAACGAATGATTTCTTGTGCAATTTCTTGAACCATACTTACCTCCTCACCTATACTATTCGCAAAGATTTGGAAAAATAAAAAAAGCAACTTCAAAAAAGTTACTTTTTCTCTATTTTACTTTCATACGGCAAGAACGGTGCCTTTCCTGACCTGTTTGTTTTTCATAGCCTGGGCGTAGTTTTTCATCTGGGATAACCTGCTCATCCTGCAAAAGAGCCAACGAATGGTATTGTTGTAAATACTCATCACATTCATCACACCAACGTTGGTCTTCTGGATCCCAAAAAATGGTCATCAAGTCGCTTCTACTTTTATAAAGAGGGGATTCTTGTTCCAATCTAAACCAGCAAGTCTTGTAGTATTTGAGAGCATCATAATACTGATCAAATTTCTTACTTGCTACAATATCTTCTTCCCAACCTTCTAAGAACCACCATGGTTCAAAATCTCCGTACATTTCTATAACACGATACATATTCATTCATTCCTTTGTACCGTATATTATAACCAATTCCGCCAAACAAGGAAAGAAATATGCTCATTTCTTAATTTTTTGATAAAAAATCCAGCCATCTGATGGATGACTGAATTTCTATTTGCTTATATGATAAAAACTTTTTGGTTCTTAAGCTTCTGAGATATCATTTTCAATAATGACCTTAATTGCATGGTGGTCTGCTGCCTTACCGAAGACTTCATAGGCTTTTTCAATTTCACTTAGTTTGAAATAATGAGTTACCAATTTTTCTGGTTCAATTTTATGACTTTCTAGTGCTTTCAACAATTGTGGAGTGGTATTTGTAGATACCAAACCAGTTGTTACATTGATGTTGCGGATCCAAAGTTTGTCCAAATCGAATTCAACTGGTTTACCATGTACACCACAGTTGGCAACTGTTCCGTCTACACCGATAATTTTTTGACAGAAATCAAATGTTGCAGGAATACCAACAGCTTCGATAGCGACATCTACACCACGGCCATCTGTCAAATCATAAATTTCTTTAATGGCTTTTTCAGGGTCTGAAGAATTAACCTTATGAGTCGCACCGAATGATAAAGCTGTTTCCAAGCGATTATCATCTAGGTCCACCATAATCAATTTAGCTGGTGAGTAGAACTGAGCCGTCAAAAGAGCAGCCAATCCAACTGGTCCTGAACCAATAATGGCTACACTACAACCAGGTTCTACTTTCCCTTTCAAGACACCAATTTCATATCCAGTAGGCAGAATGTCTGATAGCATAACCAAAGCTTCATCTGACAAGTCTTCTGGAGTGTGGTAAAGAGTGTTATCTGCATGAGGGACACGTAGATATTCAGCCTGCATACCATCAATCAAGTGACCGAAAATCCAGCCCCCTTCGTCTTCACAGTGGGCATAAATTCCTTTTTTACAGTAGTAGCATTTACCACAGGCACAGACACAAGAAATCAAAACCTTGTCGCCTTTTTTGAAGTTAGACACTCCTTCTCCAACTTCTTCAACAATCCCAATTCCTTCGTGACCAAGAATGGTACCACTTTGGCAAGCAGGAACATCCCCTTTGATAATATGGAGGTCTGTTCCACAAATAGTGGTTTTTACGATACGCACAATAGCGTCTGTTGGCTTGCGAATAACTGGTTTGTCTACATCAACAAAAGAAGCAAGTCCTGGTTTAACATAAGTATAGGCTTTCATAAAGCACTCCTCCGTTTTTTTATTTGTACTATTTATAATATAATTGTAAGCCTTTTCATTTGTTTGTTCAAGTTTTTTTGTGATTTTTTTAACTTTTTTATTTACCGGTAAAGTACCATACATAAAAAAGCAGAAGCTTGTCTCTAACTTCTGCCTTCTCTTTTATGCTTGATAACGTTTCACACCGTCTAAGTAGGTTGCTACCAATTCCAAATCTTTATCTAATACGATAAAGTCAGCGTCGTAGCCTTCACGGATTTGGCCACAGACATCATCGATATGAACAGATTTTGCTGGGTTGAGACTGGCCATCATGACTGCTTCATGCGGATTCGCAATTCCCCATTCGACCACATTCTTCAAACCATCTTTGAGTTTGAGGATAGAACCTGCCAAATTGCCTGTAGATTTAAGGCGTGCAGTTCCATTGGCAACCACTACTGGGAATTCTCCCAACATGTAGTCACCGTCTTCCAAGCCACCAGCTGTCATACAGTCTGTGATAAGGGCAATATTTTCAGTTCCCTTTTGTTTGAGCAAGATATCACAGGCCTTTGGATCTACGTGGTGACCATCACAAATCAATTCAGCGTAAGTATGTGGCAATTCATACATGGCTCCAACCATACCGAGTTCACGGTGAGTCAAACCACGCATGCCATTGTAGGCATGTACCCAAACGCTCGCTCCAGCATCTACTGCTTTCTTAGCCTCATCAAATGTCGCATTTGAGTGTCCAAGAGCAACCGTTACGCCTTCTCCGGTGATAGTCCGTACAAAGTCTTCTGCACCTTCACGCTCTGGTGCAAGGGCAATTTTATTAAGCAAGCCATTAGCTGCTTTTTGCCAAGCACGAAACTCATCCATACGAGGATCTTTCATGTAGGCAGGATTTTGAGCCCCCTTGTATTTCTCTGTGAAATAAGGCCCCTCAAAGTAAATACCACGAATCTTGGCTCCACTTGCTTCCTGATAACGGGCACCGATATTTTCAGTTACCGCAAGCAATTGCTCATAAGAGGAAGTCAAAGTTGTTGGTAAGAAGCTGGTAACACCAGTGCTAAGCAATCCTTCACTCATGGTATGAAGCGTTCCTTCGATGTTATTGTCCATAACATCCACACCTCCAAATCCATGAATGTGGGTATCTACAAGTCCTGGGGCAATGCTATAACCTGTATAGTCAATCACCTCAGCTCCTTCAGGAATCTGTTCTACATGTTTTCCAAACTTGCCATCCACAAGTTCCAAGTAACCACCACGACGAACCCCGTGTGGGTAGAAAAACTGATCCGCTTTAATATAGTTAGGCATAATGTTAACCTCCTTAAAAGATTGATTCTACAATTTATTATGTCAATTACATTATAAACCTTTCTTTTTTATTTGTAAATGGTATAGACCTATTTTCTAGAGATATTTTAAAAGAGCTGGATTTCTCCAACTCTTCTCTTTTAAATACACGTTATTTTGATTTGACTGGCTTGTCTTGAGCTGTTTGCAAGGCTGTAGCAATGGTATCTGCATACAATTTAGCTCCTGCTTCAATTTTACTATTGTCACTTCCGAAGTGAACCTGGTCTGTTCCAGTCCAAATTTCTGGATGTTCCTTAGCAGCTTGATTCCAATCGGCTATCGTGATATAAGGAGTCTTCTCTGCCAATTCTCTCATGTAGGCAGCAGCCTTCTCAACGATGGCATAGGTCTCTTTTGTCTTATCTCCCTCATAAGGAGTCACCAAAACCATATGGTGGCCCTTAGGAAGATTTTTCACGATACTATCCCAGTCTTCCTTGTAATTTTCAGGATTATTTACCCCAGTAGCAATGACCACCATCTTAGGTAAAAATTTATTCTGGCCATTGTTTAGCATTATTTCATTGGCAGTCTTGGTTGTTCTGCTAACCTGCGCATTAATCTGTGCTCCAGGAAGAGCTGTCTGTAGGGCTGTATTTGCCCTTAAGGCCACCGAGTCACCAATTAACATAGTGCCATCAGCAATTCCTAAACTATCAGCTTCTGCCCGTTCTGCCATCAACTTGGTCTGGCCAATATTTGTCGCGGCTTGCTTCAAACCATTGACAGTTAAGTCCGTCTCAAAAGCTCCGACTTGTGGCGCCAACAAGGTCACTAAGAAGACAATGAAGGTCAAGATACCTGTACTTGCTGCAAGGATTGTGTGGATATGAGGCAAGGGACGGAGAGTTTGTATAATAGGTGTGTTCTTTCCTGCGATCCAAGGTTCCAACACATAAAATGACAGACTGGCAAATCCATAAGAAAAAATCAAAGTCAGTAACACAGCAAAAAGATTTGATGTCAACTGTGAAAAAATGATATAGAAAGGCCAATGGAAGAGATAAACCGCATAGCTAGTATCTGCTAAAAAGCTAATAATCTTTGGCTCCTGCACGTTAGGAGTCTTTTCATGCAAGACACGCGCCGCCAGAATCATAGCAAGGGCTGCAAGACTGGCAAGCAAGAAGCCCATAAGATAGGCAAAGAGATAGGTAAATTTGACAAAGAAGGTCAAAATGAGTAAAAAGCCAAAACCTCCCCCAAAAACTAAAAGGGTCTTGCGTAAATCCCAGATTTTATCCAATTGCTTAACTAGGGAAGTCGTCTGACGAACACCTACGATAGTTGCTAACACACTTCCCAAAAAGAATGGATAGACATGAGTTAAACTGGAGAAGTAAACAGAGGAATAAGAGGTTACTAGAAAACTACCAATAAACATGGAGAAGAAACTAATCAAGAAGGCAGCAGCTGACAAGAGAAAAACCATCCCTCTCAACTGACCATTTGATCTAGACTGTTTCGATAAGAACCAAACTGCCAATCCCCAAAGAATATAGTAGTGCACCTCAACAGCCAAGCTCCAATTATGAACAAACAAATGTGGAATGAACTGAGATTCATAACTCCCACCTGTTAGGAGTTCATAGAAGTTGGTCATGAAGCCTAAGACACCTGCAATCTGACCGCCAATTCCAGCCACATAATCTTGGCGAACTAGAAAAGTAAAAGGCATGGTCACCAAGACCATCAAAACCACAGGTGGCACAATCCGATAAAAACGTCTCCTAAAAAATCCTATCAAGTCAATCTCATGATTTTTAGAAAATTCTTCGATGAGTAGAGCTGTAATCAGGAATCCTGAAAACGTGAAAAAGACATCTACCCCGAAAAATCCTCCAGGAAAGATGGTCTGAAAGAAATGATACAAGAGTACCAAAAGTAAACCTGTAATCCTAATCAAGGAAAACCATTTAATGCGCATACGAGTTTATTCTCCCTTTCATTATACACCTTATTCTATCAAAAAAAGAAGAAAAATCCTAAGAGAAAACTTAGGATTTTTAGCTTATATCAATTCCATTTTAGAAATTACGGCCTGACTTATTATAGCCATATTTTTCAACAAAATACTCACGGAATTCCAAGAGATTGTCGTCCATAATGGCTTGTCGCACTTGCTTCATCAGGTTAAGCAAGAAGTAAAGGTTATGGTAGCTAGTCAAGCGGATACCAAAGGTTTCATCAGCCTTGAGCAGGTGACGAAGGTAAGCGCGTGTATAGTTCTTACATGTATAGCAATCACATTCTGGATCTAGTGGCGTAAAGTCCTCAGCAAACTGGGCGTTTTTGACAACCAAACGTCCCTGACTAGTCATACAAGTCCCATTACGAGCGATACGAGTCGGCAAGACACAGTCAAACATATCTACACCACGAATCACCCCATCAATCAGGCTATCTGGCGCTCCCACACCCATCAAATAGCGAGGTTTATTTTCAGGTAGCAGTTGAGTTGTGAAATCCAAGACCGCATTCATCTCTTCGTGGGTTTCTCCCACTGCTAAGCCACCGATAGAGTAGCCTGGGAAATCCATACTGACAAGGTCTTGAGCTGATTGGCGACGAAGATCTTCAAATCCTGCCCCCTGTACAATCCCAAACAAACCTTGGTCATGCGGACGACGATGAGCCTTCAAACCACGCTCAGCCCAACGGCTAGTACGCTCGATGGATTTCTTAACGTAGTCATAAGGTTGATAAAACTGAGGACATTCATCAAAGGACATCATGATGTCTGAGCCCAGATTATTCTGAATAGAAATAGCCTTCTCTGGCGATAGGAACATCTTAGAACCATTAAGATGGTTTTTAAAGGTTACCCCTTCTTCTGTGATATTACGACTATCAGCTAGAGAATAAACTTGGAAACCTCCGCTATCTGTCAAAATCGGCTGATCCCAATTCATGAACTTGTGGAGACCACCTGCGCGTGCAATGAGTTCATCTCCAGGACGCAGCCAGAGATGATAAGTGTTTGATAGGATAATCCCTGAACCCATCTCCTTCAATTCTTCAGGTGACTGGGTTTTGACAGTGGCTTGTGTCCCAACTGGCATAAACATAGGTGTCGGGAAGGTACCGTGGGGAGTGATGATTTCTCCCAGACGAGCTCCCGTGTGTTTTTCTTTCTTAATCAAACGATATTTGATTGGTGAATCTGACATTTTTTACCTCCGAAGCTGGGAAAAACAGTCCCAGTTCATACTTTGTGCCCAAGGGCATACTGTATGATTTTATCAAAAAAAGCTGGAACTGTCACGAACTATGGTGTATAATGAGAGAATGAAATACCCAAAAATTGATTTAAAAACCATTCGTCTGCAGGCCAGACAATTTCAAGCTGAAAATCCCCGCCTCTTTCTCGTCTATCTCTTACCTAGCATGCTGGTCATTTTGTCTTGCTTCCTCAATCCCTTAGAGCGCATCAACGAGTCTATTTTAGAGCAATCCTTTTTAAGCGTGCTTGGTCATGTATTCCAAGCCTACCTATTTCCCCTATTAGTCTCCTTTATTGGAACAATACTTCTAACCAGTTCCGTTTATACAACACTGAAACTCATCAAGAATCCTGATACAGAACTATCCGTCAAAAATAGTCTGGCTCTATTTAACGAAGAGCACTTTTCACAAACTTTTTTGACTCTCCTTCTCAAACGTTTCTATCTCTTCTTATGGAGCATTCCTAGCTTACTTGGGATTTACTTCCTCTTTTACAGTAGCTTTTTAGCAAAGAAATTCGTTGCCCTTCATCCTGAATTTCCCAATCTGGATCTCACGTCAGTTGAAACTGAGCGTTTCCTCATGACCTTTGGTCTTTACTTCCTAGCAAGTATCCTCTTGATGATTGTGGGAAATAGTCTCTATATCCCACAATACTATGCCTATTCACAGGTAGAATTGCTCCTCTGTGACACTCTAGACTTGGGCCAAGCTAAACCAGGACAAATTCTTAAAACCAGCCGTTTTCTAATGAAAGGTTACAAGTTTCAGCGTTTTGTCCTAGACTTACAACTCCTTCCTTGGTACTTCCTCAATTGGATTACCTTTGGAATTGCTAGTTTCTCACTTCTTCCCTATATTCAAATCAATAAAATAATTTTTTACCGAGCAGTACTAGCTCGAAAACGTCCAAAAGCTTGAAGGTTTTCCCTCAAGCTTTTTTCTATCAATGAGTTTCTCCGCCTACCAACTTGAGATCCTGATCTCCATGTTCTATCATGGCGTCGATTGCCGCTTCTATCCCCCGCCTAATATCCACTAAACTCATAGCTGGAGTAGTCGGTCGATTCACCACCTGTTCCATCATATAAGGAATATGCATAAAACCTGCCTTAACATGTGGAAATTTCTTTTCGACCAAATAGAGGGCCTGATACATCAAATGATTGCAGACAAAAGTCCCTGCCGTATTGGAAACAGAGGCCGGCAATCCCTCTTTTTTTATAGCTTGAACCATCGCTTTAATCGGCAAACTACTAAAGTAGGCCGAAGCACCGTCCGCTCGAATGGGAAGGTCAATCGGCTGATTACCTTCGTTATCAGGAATGCGTGCATCATCTTGATTAATGGCTACTCGCTCAGGTGTCAAGCTGGTTCTTCCACCTGCTTGGCCGATACAAAGGACAAAGTCAGGTTGATAACGGTTCATTTCTTCTTCCAATACTTGGGCCGATTTGTGAAAGACTGTCGGCACTTCTAGCCAACGGACCTCAGCACCATGGATTTCAGCTGGTAAACCTTTAATGGCCTCCAAGGCTGGATTGACCTTTTCCCCTCCAAAGGGCTCAAAACCTGTCACTAATACTTTCATTTATAGCTCCTTACAACCAATTCAATGAGACTCTTTTCTTAAAAACAAGTATAACATATTTCCCTTATTCTGGAGTGAAAAGGACTAGCGAGACTAGAATTGGCCTCTGATACTCAATGAAAATCAAAGAGCAAACTAGGAAGCTAGCCACAGGTTGCTCAAAGCACTGCTTTGAGGTTGTAGATAAGACTGACGAAGTCAGTAACCATATCTACGGCAAGGCGACGCTGACATGGTTTGAAGAGATTTTCGAAGAGTATGAGTTTATTTAAAGAGTAAAATACTGATCAAGGCCAAAATAGCTGGTCCACCTTGCTTCAAAATAATTTTCTTATCTGCTGTTAGAGAGCCATAAGCCGCAGCCCCAATCACAAACAAGACAAAAATAGTCACAATTTCTAAATTCTGTGAGAAATAAATCCCATATAAGAGAAAGACTCCTAACAGAGCGTTATAAATCCCTTGATTTTTAAACAATGAACTTACTGACGGACGAGCCAGTTCTTCCTTTTCCATGTTAAAGACACGACTAGTCGCATCTGATTGCGTTGCAATACTTTCCAAATAAAAAATGTAAAAATGCTCCAAAGCAACAATCGTTGCTAAAATGACTGTAATAATTGACATCTATTTCTCCTTAAATTTCTATATTTTCAATACCCAAAACCAATTTTTTTAATAAACGGCTGAGTTCTGTTCTCTCAGACTCTGTTAAGATACTTTCCATCGCTTCCTTAACCCTGACATGCTTCAGAGGGGGATTCACCACTAACTGCTCCTTGGCATACTTCGTAGCCTCTACCAAGACTTCCCGCTGATTTTCAGGATTGCGATGGCGCTCCACCAAACCTTCCTTTTCCAAAATCTTGAAATGTCGGGTCAAAGCAGCCTGATCAATCTTCAAACGCTCCTGAACCGCCATTTGATTACAAGGGGGATTCTCCAGCAAAAACAGTAACATCTGATACCGTGTCAAACTAATCCCAAGCCTTTTTTCAAATAATTGTGTGCTCGCTTGCTCAGATAAGCGGAGTTGATACAGTAAATCTTGAATCTCTAGCATTTCTTTCTCTTTTCTTGATTTATCAATAATTGACTTATCAATTATACTGCGAAGTAAAATAGATTGCAAGAATTATGCTTGGATTATTAAAAGATGGTAACTTCCTTCAAATTGACAAAGAAAAAACGAACGAGACTCGCTTCCTATCACGAAAGCTAGATCTCATTCGTCAAAATGATATTACAAAGTCTGGCTTATCCATTCATTGAAACGTGAACGTGGTCATAGTGGTTTTCTGTCACACTACCGCGGTCTGGCATTGGGTTCCAAGTATTAGCTGGCCCATATTTACTATCGAATGGAGCATAGAAACGTTGTTTCCAGATGATGTAACTAATTCCACGGCTAGCCATGTTTTGAATAGCGTATTCCGCAATCTTATCCCCTAGTTCTGAACCTTCTGGTACCATAAAGTCGATAGCCAAACCTTTTCCGTGATCTCCACTGTCTCCTGGACGGTAACCACTAAAGGATGTGATGCCAAACAAGTTGGCAATTTCTTCTTTAAAGGCAGCCGTTTGTGGTTGAAGGCCTGCATTTTCAGATTTTGCTACTGCAAGTCCAGCATAATCAGGTGCAGCTGGAGCCACGTAAGTTGTTGAAGCTGTTTTTGTCTCTTCCGGTTGATAAGTAGAAACTGCTGGTGTAGCTTCACTTGATGATGATTCTTTTGCTTCTTCTGAACTTGTTGCAGTTGCTTCCGTTACTTTTTCTTCTACTGGAGTTGTAGTTGCTTCTACTGCTGATTCAGCTTGTGGGCTTGCTTGAGTTTCCTCTTTCTCAGCTGGAATCGTTGCCTGAGGAGATACCTCTTCAACTGAACTGGTTGTTTCGACTGTTTGCTCCGCTGACGTAGAAGTGTTTGTAGATGATACCACTTCTTCTGCAGTAGTCACTGTCTCTGCAACTTCTGAATTTGATGCCACTTCTTTTGTGCTTGAAGCTTCTACCGCTTTTGGAGCTTCTGCAATCGGTTGAGAAAGGTCTGCAACCTGAACAGTTTGATCATCAACAGTCACTTGATTAGTTGTCAAATCTGCTGTCGCAGTTGTCACTTCTTCACTAGAGTCTGCTTGAGGAGTTTGGATTTCAACTTCTGTTACTTCTTCTGCTTCATTGACAGTTGTTGTCAAAACAGTTTCTGGGAAAATCAAGTCCATATTCGTGATTTTATTCAAATTCGCAAGGACTGTGACATCTACACCCAAGGCTTCTGCAATGGTGCTCAAAGTATCACCATACTGAACGGTATAACTTGTTTTGTTGTCCGTTTTAGTCAAATCGTTTTGGATTTGCTCAACACTACGGGCAGTCCAAAGAACTTCTTCTGCTTGAGTTGCCAATACTGGGGCAAATGACAAGGCTACTGTTGACGCTAATATTATTCTTTTCTTCATTCTTTCAAATTCCTTTCAAATGAGTACCTGTCTATCATAACACAAAAAATGCAGAAAAAAAGCCCTCCCGGGCCTATTTAACAGAACTGTCTATTCATTGTAACAAACTCGGTTACTTGAAATAGTTTGTTAGGTCTCTGTCATAAAACTGACACAATCTTATCGTTCCTAATTCCCAAAAATGTAAGGAATATCTGCTAGTTCTTGAATCCTGTGATTCCCTTCATAAGATGACTCTAAAAAATTAATGCTTTGAATCCCACTATTCTGGGCAAATTCCACATCCAGAGTCCGATCCCCTATATAATAGGTGTTATCAGGATTCAGCTGATTCTTGTCTAATAAATAGATAGCCGCTTCTGGACTTGGCTTCCTCGCAAAGCCACTCTGACTGGTTAAAATCTCTGTAAAATAGGATTCCAACCCCAAATCTCTGAGAATGGTAAAAGCATTGTCTCCCTTATGAGTGTAAATAAAGTTCTGAATCCCTACTTGATCTGCCCAAACTAACACTTCACGCGCACCTGGCATCAAAATTACCTGAGCATTCTTTTCAGCCAGACTCTGGGCACGCACCTGATTTAGCACTTCCACATCCATCTTTCGCTCTTCTGCCACCTGCACAAGCAAATCCTGCACCGAATACTTGAGGATAAACTCTCTCACTTTCTCCTTATCATAAGGAATAGAAAACTGACCAAAAGTCTCCTCAATCCCTGATAAAATCGCTTCGTAAGAGTCCAATAAAGTCCCATCTAAATCCCAAATAAAAGCTGTTTTTTGCATTTCCTATCCTTTCAAGCTCAGATAACGCTGGTAACGGTAGCGTAGAAATAACCAACGAAAACCATTATCCAAAAGAGTTCCTGCCCAAATACCAGGCAATCCCCAACCAAGAACAATTCCCATCAGATAGGCTGTCCCAATACGGATACACCACATTCCTATACTTGTTGCATAAAAGGGAAGCCGAGCATTCCCCAGACCCTGCCAAACTGCCGTATAAATAACTGTTCCTGTCGCCATGGGAGTACCAAGTAGTGAAAAAAGTGTCACTAGAACACTAGCCTCAACCGCTAGAGGATCAGTCGTATAGAGATGAGTCAGTGGTATTCCTAAGGCATAGATACTAAAGGTCAAGGGCAACATGAGAAACAGAGAAAGCCAAAAGGTTTGCTTGCTCAAACTAGCGACTCTTCCCCAATTATCCTCTCCAACTGCTCGGGCCACCAACATAACCGTTGCCGTAGCAACACCAAAGGCAGGCATGTAGTTAAACTGGGTCAAGACTTCTCCGACCGCATTTCCAGCCACTGCCTCCGTCCCAAAAGAAACGACCAAGGCAATGATAACGACATCTCCAGCCCGCATCATAAGTCGCTCTCCAGCTGCTGGTAAAGCCAAGGTCAACAGTTCCTTATCTAAACCAAAAGTCGGTTTCGTATAAGGCAATTTTAATTGTGACCACAAAATCACAAGACCAACCAAACGAGACAGAATAGTCCCCCAAGCAACACCCGCTATCCCCATATCAAGAACAAAAATAGCTAGACTGGAAAAGAGAATATTCAAAGCATTTGACAAGAGGCTGACATAAAGAGGCAGACGTGGATTATGCGTTGCACGAATCAAGGCACCTAGACTCGTCATCAAGCCCAAAAGAACAATCGAACCACCTACCAAAGATAGATAGAGTCCGCCACTTTCGGCCACAGCCTGTTCAGTCCCCAAAAGTCCTATCATCTCTTGTCCAGCGAAGATAGACAAAGCTCCTAAAAGGAAACTTAATAGTAAAGTAATTTTTAACGCCTCAGTCACATGATAGGCTAGCTTAGACTGATTCTTCTGACCCAAACTTTTTGAAATAACACTAGAAATAGCTGCCCCCAGAGCAATGAAAATCGCCTGATAAATCGTGATAATATTCCCAGCTACTGAAACACCTGAAATAGCTATCAATCCTAAATGAGCAACCAAATAACTGTCCACCATTCCCATGAGCATTTGCAAAAAGTTTTCACCCATAGCTGGTAGCGCAATATTAATAATGTCTTTATTTTTCTTAAACAATCTCTCCTCCTGATGAAAAGAAACTCAGTTGGTTTCCCAACCGAGTTTACTTCCTCTGTCTTAAAGTTCTAGATAAGCCTCAACCGCTGCTTGCATATCAGCAGCTGCCACGGTTGTCTTGTGACGAACTGGAGCTGTTTCAAGCCCATCAACTGCTGGTGGTACTGCAACACCTGAGATTTCATGTAATTGAGCCAAGGCTTCAAAATCTGTCAGACCTGATTTCCCTGTTACAGCTTCAACTGCAACCACTGGGAACTTATATGGACTAGCTGTTGAAGCAATCACTGTCTTAGTCGCATCGCCGGTAGCCGCTTGGTATTTTCTATAAACAGCTGAGGCAACCGCCGTATGTGGATCCTCAATGTAGGCATTTGTTTGGTAAACACGTTTGATTTCTGCCGAAGTTTCTTCCTCAGTCGCATATTCAGCCGCAAAGAGGTCCAGAATCTCAGCATCAAAATCAGTCAATTCATATTGTCCTTGTGTATTCAAGGCATTCATGAGTTCAGCTGTCTTAACTGCATCATTACCCAAAAGATGGAAAATCAAACGCTCCAAGTTTGAAGATACCAAGATATCCATAGATGGACTAGTTGTTACTTTAAACTCACGTTTCTTGTCGTAAACACGTGTCTTGAAGAAGTCTGTCAAGACATTGTTATCATTTGAAGCACAGATTAATTTACCAACTGGAAGACCAATTTGTTTAGCATAAAAGGCAGCCAAGATATTTCCAAAGTTTCCTGTTGGTACTGTGAAGTTGACCTTTTCACCAGCCACAATCTCACCAGTCTTAACCAACTGAGCGTAGGCATAAACATAATAAACAATCTGTGGTACCAAACGACCAATATTCATAGAGTTAGCTGATGAAAATTGCAACTTGTTGGCAGCCAATTTTTCACGAAGGGCTACATCGTTAAACATATGTTTCACATTGGTTTGTGCATCATCAAAGTTTCCATCAATAGCGATAACATGAGTATTGTCGCCAGTCTGAGTAGTCATTTGTAACTCTTGTACCTTGCTAACACCATCCTTTGGATAAAAGACGATGATCTCAGTACCAGGCACATTCGCAAACCCTGCCATAGCAGCTTTCCCAGTATCACCAGATGTGGCTGTCAAAATGACAATCTTGTTCTCCAAGCCATGTTTCTTAGCAGCAGTCGTCATAAAGTATGGCAAGATAGACAAGGCCATATCCTTGAAGGCAATCGTTGAACCATGGAACAGTTCCAAGTTGTATTGTCCGTCTAATTTCACCAAAGGCGCTATAGCTGGAGTATCAAACTTGCTATCGTAGGCATTGTTGATACAGTAGTCCAACTCCTCAGCTGTAAAGTCATCTAAAAATGCTGACAAAACAAGCTTAGCAACTTCCTGATAAGAAGCATCTTTCAATTTGTCAAAATCCAAATCTACCTTTGGATAAGTAACTGGTGTAAACAAACCACCGTCCGTTGCCAAACCTTGCAAAATTGCTTGGCTGGCAGTTACTGTATTATTGGCATCACGCGTTGATTGATAAACTAATGTCATTACTCTCTATCCTTTATCTATAGTCTCTTCCATTATATCATGATTTTTCAGAAAATTCTCCCTTTATAAGAGAAATTATAGTCCCAATTCTTCTTTCAAAGGCTGTAAATAGGTCATTTCTTGCTTATTTCTCATCTTCAGGCCTTCCTCAGCTAGCAAGAGTAAGTCTTTTGAAAACTCGACAATAGCCGCTTCTTCTGTAGCTGTAAGCTTCTTCTTAGAAAATTGTCGTCTTAAAAACTTATAATTTCGCCCAAATTCTTTAAAGAAAGGTGCTGTTTCTAAATAAGCTTGTAACTTGTCTAAATTAACCAACAATCCTATGTGAAAGGCTGCTGAAGTAAAAGTCCTATCAAGTGGCTGTGTACACACACTACGAAACTCAACTGTTCCTCGAGTCGTTAAGTCTTGGTACTGATAACTACGATGAGTTTCAAAGTCTTTCTCTTGAGGGTAAATAACAACCTCATCACCATTAAGAGCAAATGCCTGGATTTCAGGCATAGCCAAATAGTCCCTTGCCTGAATCGGATAAAAATAGTAGGTCTGCCCATCTCGTTCTGCAGTAAAAATCGCAGAATGATTTAGATAGTCAAAAAAATCATCTTCATCATCAAAGAGTCTAGCATTAATTCCAACATTCTCTGTATAGATACCATGCATCGATTCTTCCCAGAAAATATCTCTTGAAATTTTAGTATCCCAATCCATACCTGAAAACTCAGAATTTGCAAATAAATAAGCTTTAGCTGCTTCAATTTGGGTAAAAGCATTAATCACCCGTAAGTAATTGGATTTTGAAATATCTAGCTGAATCTGACTCCCACAGATAAAAGCACCATATTCAGGGAAATGATGTAAATCTGATTGAGTAATATTTCTACTCAAATTCAAATAATCCATCAACATCTGGTAGCGTGGATAAGCCACTGGACAATTCTCATTTTTATCCCAGTTAGGATGAATTCCACAGCCAACAATAGCATGATTTGATTCACCTAATTTACCCTGAATTACATCCATATAGTTATTAAAACGATTCTCAACCTCTTGAATCGTTTCAGCCTTACCAAATGCAAACTCAATCGTTGTATAGGAAACTTCAAATAAAATAGCATCCTGGCTTATCGGATCTACTAACTGGATAGGATTTCCAAAATCATCTACCTTCTCTACAATAAAATCTAAAGCAGAAACTAAATAATGAAATAGTTCCTTTATAACATCAACATCTGTAGCAAGCCCCTCTAAATTTGCAACAGGATATTCCAGCTCAATCCCAATAAATAATTCAGGATTTTCTTTAATATTTTTCAAATACCGATGTTTTAATAAATCGATAGAACGAGACATACTATCCTACTCTTTCTTAATCTAAATAAAATTTGAATAACTATTATTATACCAAAAATAATACAAAAAAGGAACGAAGATTAACTACGTTCCTAGCTCTATACTATACCGGCGGCCGGGGTCGAACCGGCACGTCCTTGCGGACACTGGATTTTGAGTCCAGCGCGTCTGCCAATTCCGCCACGCCGGCAAATAGTAACTGGGGTAGCTGGATTCGAACCAACGCATGAGGGAGTCAAAGTCCCTTGCCTTACCGCTTGGCTATACCCCAATAATATAAAATAGGCGAGTGATGGGGATCGAACCCACGCATGCCAGAGCCACAATCTGGTGTGTTAACCACTTCACCACACCCGCCATAATTCTATTAACACGGGCAGTAGGAATTGAACCCACACTGAAGGTTTTGGAGACCTTAGTTCTACCTTTAAACTATGCCCGTAAAATGGAAGGGGAGGGATTCGAACCCCCGAACCCGAAGGAGCGGATTTACAGTCCGCCGCGTTTAGCCTCTTCGCTACCCTTCCAAAATATATAATGGCGCGAGACGGAATCGAACCGCCGACACATGGAGCTTCAATCCATTGCTCTACCAACTGAGCTACCGAGCCTT
>CAJNCA010000011.1 GCA_905221145.1 bacterium | reverse complement strand
TATAGACTATATCGATTACTACAACAACAAACGAATTAAGGTAAAACTAAAAGGACTTAGTCCTGTGCAATACAGAACTAAATCCTTTCAATAATTATTTGTCCAACTTTTTGGGGTCAGTACAATATCCGGTGTTGAAAACCTTGATACTATGCGTTTTATTGTGGGAAGATTTACTTCATTTTCTACTGAAATTGAGTGTTTTCCCAACCTCTTTTTAATACTTCATTTCATAAACCAACCACTACTATTATCACTTTATCGATTTTCAAGCGAATACTTAAGACCTAATTTAAACAAGTTTAAAAAATATCGAAAAGAAGCTTGATATTAAGAATGGTTAAGACAATTGCAACTGCGTAGCCTAGGATTGTGTTCCACTTGGCATTAGTAAATTCTCCCATTAGTGACTTCTTAGAGGTCAAATAGATTAAAGGAAAGATTGAAAACGGAAGAGCGATTGACAGAAAGACCTGTGAGTAAACCAATAACTGATCCAAGGTCTTTTCTTGATGTCCAAATAAGATGGCGACTATGATCACAGGTAGCAAGGCAAAAATACGTGTACCGATACGGATAATCCACTGAGGTAATTTCAGATGCAAGAAACCTTCCATGACAATCTGTCCTGTCAAGGTACCTGTAATGGTCGAATTTTGACCACTTGCTAAGAGAGCCAGAGCAAATAAAGTTGACAGAGTTGAACTAGCTATCGCTCCTGCTATTGTCGAATCCTGTAAAGCATTGTACATTTGGGAGAATGCCGAAATTTCAGATGCATGGCCAAAAAAGAGCGAAGCACCTAAAATGAGTAACAAGGAATTGACAATAAAGGCTAAGGACAACTGAAGATTTGAATCCCAGGTCATAAAGCGCACTGCTTTTCGGACGTCCTTCTTATCTTTGTGGTTAATTTTCCTTGTTTGCGATAGGGATGAATGAAGATAGAGATTATGGGGCATGACTGTCGCTCCTACAATCCCTAAAGCTAAGGTCAATTGGCTTTCATGACCTGGCAATGGTGTCTCAAATAATGTTGGAGTCGGTAAATAACCTCCAAAAATCCCCTGAATACTTGGACTAGATAAGACCACCAGATAGGTAAAGATGGCCAATATGGTTAAAATAAGGGTCGTAACAATGGCCTCAATTTTTTTGAAACCAAATTTCATCAACAACAACAAAAGAAATACATCCAAAACGGTTAAGAGGATAGCGACCATAATCGGTATTTTAAACAAAAGATTTAAGGCAATCGCTGAACCTAAAACTTCAGCCAAGTCTGTCGCCATTAAAGCCAATTCTAAAATCACCCATAAACTATAACGGAGCCACTTGGGAGCATGATGAGCTGTTGCCTGAGCTAAATCCATTCTAGTCACGATACCGAGCTTTCCAGCCATCTGTTGTAGCTGCATAGCAATGATGGAAGAAATCAAAATAACAAATAAGAGACTATATTTGTAGGAAGCACCACCAACCACACTAGTAATCCAGTTTCCAGGATCCATATAACCAACTGCTACAAGAGCTCCAGGTCCTAAGAATGCTTTTAGATTCTGCCAAAAATGATTGTTATTGGGAGTTTCAATAGATTGATTGATCTCAGAAAGAGAGACTTTTTTGTAAGAAGACATCGGAATTTTACACTTTCTAATCTGTCTTTACCTATTTTCTTAATGGAGTTTTTGAAAATATAATGAAAATAGTTTTCCATTTCCAATTCTTCCTTATTATATCACAATTTAGAATGATTCTTAAGGAAAGCATGATAGTTGAAATGAGCAACACCAGTATTGTAAAAGCCAGCGATTTATGACGCTGGCTTTAAAACTGTTAAAATTTTTTCTCAACTAGATCGCTTCTGTGACAAAGCTACGGCTTTCAAGTACCTTAAGCATGGCATTAGCTGTATCTAGGGCTGTAAAGAGTGGCACACCGTGTTCAATGGCTGAACGACGGATTTGCTCACCATCTTCGTCAGCAGTTCGTTTGGTTCCGACAGTATTGATAATTGCTTGGATTCTTCCTTTGCGAACAAAGCTTGGGATATCCTGATCATCATCACCAATCTTACCAACCGGTTGGGCTTGTAATCCATGACCCGCAAAGAAGGCTGCTGTCCCTTCTGTCGCGAGGATACCATATCCAATATTTTGGAAACGACGAGCTAAGTCCAAGGCTTCTTCTTTGGCATCATCTGCAATGGTAAATACAACGTTACCAAAAGTTGGCAAGTGTAGGTAAGAAGCTTCAAAGGCTTTATAGAGAGCTTTTTCCAAAGTAGTATCAGAACCCATAACTTCCCCTGTTGACTTCATTTCAGGACCGAGTAGACTATCTACCTTAGCTAGTTTCGTAAAGGAGAAGACAGGCGCCTTGATATGAACACGAGTACTTTCAGGATAAAGTCCATCTTGGTAGTCAAGTTCTTCAAGTCTTTGCCCAAGAATGAGCTTGGTCGCTACTTGAGCCATAGGAATATTGGTTACCTTAGAAAGGAATGGAACCGTACGGCTAGCACGTGGATTGACCTCAATAACGTAGACTTTTTCATCCTTGATAACAAACTGGATGTTCATCATTCCAAGGCAGTTAAGACCGATTGCTAGGCGTTTAGTATAGTCTGCGATTGTTTCTTGCACCTTTTGAGACAAGGTTTGTGGAGGATAAACGGCCATTGAGTCACCTGAGTGAACACCGGCACGTTCGATATGCTCCATGATACCAGGGATAAGGACATTTTCTCCATCTGAAATGGCATCAACTTCGCACTCTTGCCCAACGATGTAAGAGTCAACAAGAACTGGGTGGTCAGGACTAGCCTTAACAGCCGTACGCATGTAAGAGCGAAGGTCTTCCTCATTTTCCACGATTTCCATAGCACGTCCACCCAAAACATACGAAGGACGAACGAGGACTGGGAAGCCAATCTTGCGAGCTGCAAGAACTGCTTCTTCTTCATTGGTAGCCGTTTGACCAGGTGGCTGTGGAATATCCAAATCTTTGAGGGCTTGTTCAAAGAGGTCACGGTCTTCGGCACGGTCCAAGTCAGCGACTTGTGTACCGAGGATGGTCACACCTGCTTTTGCCAATGGCTCCGCAAGGTTGATGGCTGTTTGACCACCAAACTGAACGATAACACCTTTTGGTTGCTCCAAGTCGATAACATTCATGACATCTTCGAATGTCAATGGTTCAAAGTATAGCTTATCAGACACAGAGAAGTCCGTAGAAACGGTCTCTGGGTTTGAGTTCATGATAATAGCTTCATAACCAGCAGCCTGGATAGCCTTAACCGAGTGAACGGTAGCGTAGTCAAATTCAACCCCTTGCCCGATACGGATTGGACCAGAACCTAGGACCAATACTGATTCCTTGTCAGACTTAATAGATTCATTTTCCCAGCCATAGGTTGAATAGAAATATGGTGTTTCAGAGTCAAACTCTGCCGCACAAGTATCGACCATCTTGTAGACTGGGACAATCTTGTTTTCCAAGCGAAGTTGACGAACTTGGTCAGCTGTCGTTTTCCAGAGTTCAGCAATCTTGCGGTCTGAAAATCCATTGAGTTTAGCTGTTTTCAAGACTTCTAGATCTTGTGGATGGGCACCCAACTCCTGCTCAATTTCAAAGATATGTAGGAGTTTATCGAGATAAAAGATATCGATTTTTGTAAGCTCAGCAATTTCTTCTGGAGTGTAACCACGGCGAATAGCTTCTGACACATAGAAGAGACGGTCATCTTGGGCTTTCACAACCTTTTCAATCAAGGCATCATCAGAAACTTCTGCAAGTTCAGGCATTTCATTGTGATGAACGCCAATTTCAAGTGAACGACAAGCTTTGAGAAGTGACTCCTCGATATTACGACCAATCGCCATGACTTCCCCAGTTGCCTTCATCTGAGTACCAAGACGACGCTCACCTTTTTCAAACTTATCAAATGGGAAACGTGGAATCTTGGCAACGACGTAGTCAAGAGCTGGCTCAAACATGGCATAGGTTGAACCTGTAACTGGGTTAATAACCTCATCCAAGGTCAAACCGACGGCAATCTTAGCAGCCAATTTGGCAATCGGATAACCTGTCGCCTTAGAAGCAAGGGCTGAAGAACGCGATACACGAGGGTTTACTTCAATGACATAGTACTTGAAGCTGTGTGGATCAAGTGCCAACTGAACATTACATCCACCTTCAATTTTGAGAGCACGGATAATACTCAAGCTCGCATCACGAAGCATTTGGTTTTCATAGTCTGACATGGTTTGCGCAGGAGCAAATACAATGGAATCCCCTGTGTGAATCCCAACTGGGTCAAAGTTTTCCATGTTACAAACAACCAAGGCATTGTCAGCTGAGTCACGCATAACTTCATATTCGATTTCCTTGAAGCCAGCAATGGAACGTTCAATCAAACATTGGGTAACAGGTGACAATTTCAACCCATTTTCAGCGATTTCACGCAATTCTTCCTCGTTGGCACACATACCACCACCAGTACCACCAAGTGTAAAGGCTGGACGAACGATGACTGGGTAGCCAATTGTCGCTGCAAAGGCAACTGCTTCTTCGACAGTGTTAACAATTTCAGACTCTGGAATTGGTTGATTCAATTCTTCCATCAATTGTTTAAAGAGGTCACGATCCTCCGCTTGGTCAATAGCAGATAATTTAGTTCCCAGAAGTTCAACACCGAGCTCATCAAGAATACCGTTTTTAGACAATTCCATGGCCATATTGAGCCCTGTTTGACCACCAAGAGTTGGAAGCAAGGCATCTGGACGTTCCTTACGAAGAATACGTGTCACAAACTCAAGTGTAATCGGTTCAATATAAACCTTGTCAGCAATCTCCTTGTCCGTCATGATTGTTGCAGGGTTTGAATTAACCAAGACAACCTCATAACCTTCCTCTTTCAACGACAAGCAAGCCTGGGTCCCCGCGTAGTCAAACTCAGCAGCCTGACCAATAATAATCGGACCAGAACCAATCACCATAATTTTTTGAATATCAGTACGTTTAGGCATTTATAAGATATTAAGGGCGTCAAGCGGACAAAGCTAAAATAGGAGTTATGACGAAGAACTGTCAGTTCTAGGAATAACTATCTTTTTAGCACCGTCCGTAGCCCGTATTCAGTTCAGCAAATACGGAGCACCCTTCTCCTTTCTATTCGGCAACTCTCGGGTTGCCATTAAATAAATTCTCCAACGATTTTTTAGCGAAACGATACTTTTCGGTAAAAAATCTAATGCAGGGAATTTTTAGTTCGCACCATAGCGACTAAAAGAAACGACCTGTCTTTCTATTCGTCGCCTCACAGAGCGACATTAAATAAGATACAAAGGACGAATAGAAAGCGATTGAATTTTAGGAAACCAAGGAAGGATTTACAATCCAAGTTGGTTTCTCTAAATTCCGAGCTTTCCCTCCGTGTTCAGTTAAATAAATTCTCCGACGAGCTTTTACTCGTTCTTAGTTTGATTGTTTAAAAGCTTCCATCATCTCGATAAATTCATCGAATAGGTAGCTTGCATCATGTGGACCAGGGGCTGCGTCTGGGTGGTATTGAACAGAGAAAGCAGGTTGGTATCTGTGACGCACACCTTCAACTGACTTGTCATTGATTTCTTCATGGGTGATAATCAAATGCTCTGGCAAATCCTCACGACTAACTGCATAACCATGGTTTTGACTTGTAAAATCCACACGTCCTGTAGCAATTTCACGTACCGCGTGGTTAAATCCACGGTGACCAAATTTCATCTTGTAAGTCTTAGCCCCGTTTGCCATAGCAAAGAGTTGGTGCCCCATACAAATACCAAAGATTGGAATTTTCCCTTGCACACCGCGAATCATGTCCAGTGCTTGTGGAACATCTTCTGGGTTACCAGGACCATTTGACAACATAACTCCGTCAGGATTGAGATGGAGAATTTCTTCAGCCGTTGTCGAATAAGGAACGACTGTCACATTACAGTTGCGCTTAGAAAGTTCACGTAGGATTGAGTGCTTGAGACCAAAATCCACTAGCACCACACTCAAACCAACTCCTGGAGCTGGATAGGAAGTTTTAGTAGAAACCTGTTTGATATTGTCTGTCGGTAAGACTGTTGCTTGGAGCTGGTCCGTCACATGGTCCATACTGTCCCCAACATGGGTCAAGGTTGCACGCATAGTACCATGTTTACGGATAATCTTGGTAAGAGCACGCGTATCAATTCCTGAGATACCAGGAATTTTCTTGGCTTTCAAAAATTCATCCAGCGTCATTTGATTGCGCCAGTTGCTAGCTCTACGTGCTTCTTCGAAAACAACGACTCCCTTACAAGTTGGAATAATGGATTCGTAATCATCACGGTTAATTCCATAATTTCCTACCAAAGGATAGGTAAAGGTCAAGATTTGTCCATTATAAGACTGGTCTGTAATGGATTCTTGGTAGCCGGTCATCCCTGTATTAAAGACGATTTCGCCTGTTACATCAATATCTGCTCCGAAGGCCTTGCCTTCAAAAACTGTGCCATCTTCTAATACTAGAAGTCTTTTTGTCATATTCTCACCTCTCGTGGACGCTCACTGGCGTCTTTTAACGTCTTGTGTTTTAGTTGGCGTTTCTACTCGCCAGTACGGATTCTAAGATTGACATTCGAACAAAGACACCATTGGTCATTTGTTGGACAATCCGTGATTTTGGTGCTTCAACCAAGTGATCTGCGATTTCCACATCGCGATTGACTGGAGCTGGGTGCATGAGGATTGCTGTTTCTTTTAATCGATCATAACGTTCTTGTGTTAAGCCATGTTGAGCATGGTAGTCTTCTTTTGAAAAAACTGCACCACTATCATGGCGTTCATGTTGCACACGGAGAAACATCATGACATCCACCTGATTAATGATTTCATCAATAGTTACAAACTGTCCATAGTCTGCAAATTCTTGACTTCTCCATTCCTCAGGTCCTGCAAAGAACAGTTCAGCTCCCAAGCGTTTCAAAATCTGCATATTGGATTTGGCAACACGTGAGTGGTCCAAGTCACCTGCAATCGCAACCTTGAGACCCTCAAAGTGACCAAATTCCTCATAAATAGTCATCAAATCTAGCAAGCTCTGGCTAGGGTGTTGGCCCGAACCATCTCCACCATTGATGATGGAAGTCGTAATTGTCGGACTTGCAATCAACTCTCTATAGTAGTCGACCTCTGGGTGGCGAATCACACAGACATCCACTCCTAGAGCAGATAGGGTTAAAATGGTATCATAAAGTGTTTCACCCTTATTGACCGAACTAGTCTTGACATCAAAGTCAAGTCGCTCCAGCCCCAGTTTAATCTCTGCCACTTCAAAGGACTTATGTGTCCGTGTAGAATCCTCAAAAAAAAGATTGGAAACAATCGGATGGTTTTCATAAGGAAGCTGAGCTCCGTTTTTAAACTCAATTCCTCGCTTAATCAATTTCATGACTTGATCAACAGTGAGGTCTTCCATGGACACCACATGGTTCAATGCTTGTTGATTTTCTGACATGGCTACTCCTTTAGCTTTCTAAGCTTCTTCAGTAATCAGAACTCTATCTTGGCCATCAAGTTCTGCCATCTCTACGATGATTTCTTCAGAACGACTGGTTGGGATATTTTTCCCAACGTAATCTGGACGGATAGGCAATTCTCTATGTCCACGATCAACTAGAACTGCTAAACTCACGCGCGCAGGACGGCCATGACCGACAATATTATCAATAGCAGCGCGGATGGTACGGCCTGTATAAAGCACATCGTCCACCAAGATAACTTCACGATCTGTCACATCAACAGAAACCAAAGAAGTATCTTCTCCACTTTTAACATCGTCACGGAAAGGTTTAGTATCCAATTCTACAACAGGAACTGAAAGATTTTCTAACTGTTCCAAACGTTCTTGGATACGGTGGGCGATAAAGACACCGCGAGTTTTAATACCAGCCAAGACGATTTTATTCAAATCTTTGTTGCGTTCGATAATCTCATAAGTAATACGCGTAATCGCTCGTTTGACGGTCAATTCGTCTACAACTTCTTTTGTCTTCATGACAAACCTCCAAAAAGAAAAGTCTCCTTAAACAAGGAGACTTGAAATGTATAGCTAAGCGAGCCCTACTGCAAACAGTATAGACTTCACCCTTCTACTTTATCGCGCTCCTTGCCTGCCTCACGGGACAGGTTTAAAGGAATATTTAGTTATCAATTACTATAGCACAAAGCAAGCCTAAAATCAAGCAAAAACTTTCGATGTTCCATCTTACAAATTGCTAAAATCATATAATTGTGGGTACTGGTCACACTCTGGATTTTTAGGATGACAAATAGCTCTTCCAAAATAAATCATGGCCTGATGGGCTGCTAACCACTGCTCAGGTGGCAAGATATCCATAACCCGCTTTTCCACCTCAAGTGGCGTCGCTGATTTTTTGACGATATCGTGGTGCTTACAAATACGCTCCACATGAGTATCGACTGCAAAGGCTGGAATTCCAAAGCCCACACTCATAACAACATTGGCTGTCTTGCGACCAACACCTGCTAGACTTTCTAACTCTTCACGTGTCTGAGGAACTTGACCGTCAAAATCGTCTAGTAACTGTTGGGCACATTTTTTTAGGAATTTAGCCTTATTCCGATACAATCCCAAACGAGAAATGTGTGAAGCAATTTCACTCTCAGTTGCCACAGACATGGCTTGTGGCGTTGGAAAGGCAGCAAAGAGACCTGGTGTGGCCTTATTTACCGCTGCATCTGTCGTCTGGGCTGACAACATGACCGCAACCAATAGTTCAAAATGATTTGTAAAATCAAGACTAGGCTTAGCATCTGGAAAGAGGGCAATAATTTCCTCTATGACATGACGGGCACGTTTCTTGGATAAAACCATCTACTCGTCTCCATCAAACAATCCTTGTAAACCTGCAAAAGGACTATTTTCTTCTTTCTTGACTGCTTGTTGAGCTTGGTATTCTTCCTCAGTCATGATTTGCCAGTCATTTCCTGACACAAATCCTTGACCAGCTTCTTCTTCAGCTGTCAAGACCTTAATAGGGATATTGAGCAGGATATTGTCTGATACGCTCTCAGCAAGATCTAGCTCTCCATTTTCAATAGGCAAGACCAAGTCGTCATCTAGAACTTCTTGATCTAGCTGGTTGGTTGCGCCTTCCATGAAAACTTCTGTGACTGGATAAGATTCAGCTAACTCAACTGGCTCCATACTACGACTTGAAGCAAGAACAATGGTGTAAGACAACTGATAATCTAAGAAATACATACGGTCTTCATACTGTACTTTCCCAACTGCAAGGATATCTTTCACATCTAAAATTTCTTGATTGCGTGCACGCAAGTCTGCAGCTAGGTCTAAAGTTTGTTCAAAATGCAAGCCTTCAGACTGCTTGCGAATCTCTTGAATATTTAATTTCATACTTCCTCCATAAAGATTTACTCTCTTGATTATACCATGAAAAGGCTACAAATCAGCCCACCAAACTTTGTAATTAAAATTCTAATTTTTAACGTATTTACTATATCGTTTTTGTTTTTAGTGCTATACTATAGGCAAGAATACATGATAAAAAGGAGGATACCCCTAGGGAAAATAAGGAACTCATTACTAATGCTTACCACTCGGATTTTAGAGCTTAGAATTTCCAGTTTTCTGTTGACAAAATTTCCTTAAAGGTATAGGATAAGGGTACTAATACTCGGAGGTAAGGGAGACATGAACAACTAAGTCTATCAAATAAAGAACTTTATTTAGTAGATCTTGTTTTTGTCTCTTTTCGTGTGCTCTTTTCATACTAGATTTTCTAGTATCTTATCCTCATTAAAAATCAAAAAACTAGAAAGCTAACCATCTGCTCCTCTTGAGTTGGATTAGGCAATCCTAAGCTAGTTTGACGAGCTTTTCAACGGGGATAATAGAGTTTTCGATAGTGACTTTGGGCTCTACTAGGTAAAGTGGAGCTTTTTGTTATGCACTATCGATATTCTAGAAAGGGCAATAATATGATAAACATCAATCATCTAACCATCACTCAAAACAAAGATTTACGGGACCTTGTATCAGACTTAAACATGATTATCCAAGACGGGGAAAAGGTAGCTATTATTGGTGAAGAAGGAAATGGCAAATCAACCTTGCTTAAAACTTTAATGGAGGAAGATTTACCTGATTTCACTATAAAGGGAGATATCCAGTCTGACCATCAGTCTCTTGCCTACATTCCTCAAAAACTCCCTGAGGAGCTGAAAAAGAAAACTCTACACGACTACTTCTTCTTAGATCCTACTGATTTAGATTACAGTATCCTCTATCGTTTGGCTGAGGAATTGCATTTTGATAACAATCGTTTCGCTAGCGACCAAGAGATTGGCAGTCTATCAGGGGGTGAAGCTTTGAAAATTCAGCTCATCCATGAGTTAGCTAAACCCTTTGAAATTCTATTTTTAGATGAACCTTCAAATGACTTGGACCTTGAGACGGTTGATTGGCTAAAAAGTCAGATTCAAAAAATTAGGCAAACTGTTATTTTCATTTCCCATGATGAAGACTTTCTTTCTGAAACGGCAGACACTATTGTCCACTTGCGACTGGTCAAGCACCGTAAAGAAGCGGAAACGCTAGTAGAGCATTTAGACTATGATCGCTATAGTGAGCAGAGAAAGGCTAATCTTGCCAGACAAAGCCAGCAAGCTGCTAACGACCAGAGAGCCTATGACAAAACCATGGAAAAGCATCGCCGAGTCAAGCAAAATGTAGAAACCGCTCTTCGGGCTACCAAAGACAGTACTGCCGGTCGCCTATTGGCTAAAAAGATGAAAACTGTCCTCTCACAAGAAAAACGCTACGAAAAGGAAGCTCAGTCCATGGCCCAAAAGCCACTTGAAGAGGAACAAATCCAACTTTTCTTTTCAGACATCCAACCATTACCGACTTCTAAAATCTTAATCCAGCTGGAAAAAGAAAATTTGTCCATTGGCGAGCGAATTTTGTCTCAGGGATTACAACTAACTGTCCGTGGCCAAGAAAAAATCGGTATCATCGGCTCAAATGGTGTTGGAAAATCGACTCTGTTAGACAAATTGCAACAACTACTAAATGCCAAAAGAGAGATTTCTCTTGGTGTTATGCCACAAGATTATCACAAGAAACTGCAATTGGATTTATCCCCAATAGCCTACCTCAGCAAAACTGGAGAAAAAGAGGAACTACAGAAAATCCAATCTCACCTAGCCAGTCTCAATTTCAGTTATCCAGAGATGCACCACCAAATTCGCTCCTTATCCGGCGGACAACAAGGAAAACTCCTGCTTTTGTATTTAGTCCTGCGCAAACCTAACTTTCTCCTTCTGGATGAACCCACACGAAACTTTTCTCCCACTTCTCAACCAGAAATCAGAAAACTCTTTGCCACTTATCCAGGCGGTCTCGTCACTGTTTCGCATGACAGACGTTTCTTAAAAGAGGTCTGTACGACCATCTATCGTTTAACAGAACACGGTCTAGAGGTAGTTAATTTAGAAGATTTATAAATTTGCAACCTAGCAAAAATCCAGAGACGACCTCTGGATTCTTTTTACATCTGTTTTAAACGTTCAATCCGTTCTGAGATAGGTGGGTGAGTATAAAAGAGTTTTTGGAACCCTCCACCTTTCTTGGGATCATTGATATAAAGTGCGCTGCTGGCATCATCGACATGGTGATGCATCGGCTCGCTATTGTCCAACTTACGTAGGGCATTAATCATCCCTTGAGGATTGCGCGTCAACTCGACACTGGAAGCATCAGCTAGGAATTCCCTCTGACGAGAAATAGCTAGTTGCACCAAGGTTGCAGCAAGAGGGGCCAGTATAATAGCTAGTAGAGAAACCACAAGCATAATGATTTCTAAGCCATTTCCATCTCGGTCATCGTCACTTCGTCTGCGACCTGCACCACCCCACCACATCATACGACCTGCCATACTTGAAAGCATGGTGATAGCACTGGCAAGGGCAACAGCAATAGTCGAAATTCGAATATCATAATTACGGATATGACTGACTTCATGTCCCATAACCGCTTCTAGTTCTTCACGATTCATGATTGCTAGAAGACCTGAAGTCGCAGCAACTGCTGCATTTTTAGGGTTAGAACCTGTCGCAAAGGCATTTAGGGCTGGATCATCAATGATGAAAACTCGTGGCATGGGAATCTGAGCCACCATAGCCATATCTTCCACTACATGGTAAAGGTCTGGTGCCGTTTGCTCATCAACCTCACGCGCCCCATTCATGGACATGACAATCTCTGTTGATTGAAAAATCATAGACATGGCATAGATAAAGCCGATAATCAGTGAAATAACCAAACCACCAAGCCCAGACCGCATAAAGAGGTAACCAACTGCATAGCCAACTAGAGCTAAGAGTAGGAAAAATACCAGCAACAAAATCCAGGTTTTTCGTTTATTGCTTGCAATTTGATCAAACAACATCTTAGTCACCTAAACCGCTAAAATCAACTTTAGGTACTACCTTTTCCTCTTCTGGAGTTTGAAGGAAATCTGCTGCTTTAAATCCAAACATTCCAGCGATAATATTGCTTGGGAAAGTTTCTAATTTTACATTGTAATTGCTAACAACACTGTTGTAAAGTTGACGAGAGTAAGAAATTTTATTTTCTGTATTGGTCAACTCTTCTTGCAATTTAACAAAGTTGGCACTAGCTTTCAAATCTGGATAGCTTTCTGCTACTGCAAAAATACCTGAAACCTGACGAGTAAGGGCATCACTAGCTTTCATAGCTTCTGCTGGTGAAGTCGCTGCCGCCACTTGGTTACGCAGTTCTGCCACCTTTTCAAGGGTAGAACCTTCATATTTAGCATAACCTTTTACAGTTTCGATCAAGTTTGGCAAGAGGTCATTTCGACGTTTCAACTGAACATCAATCTGGCTCCAAGCCTCCTTGGTTTGCATACGATTTTTAACCAAACCGTTATAGCTAACAATCACAAAAATAACAACAAGAGCCAAAACTCCAAGAATAATCCAAGTCATGATATAAGTCCTTTCTGCTTTTAGATTAGTACCAGTATATCAAATTTTTAATGATTGTGGTAAAATAAGATGATACTAAAGAAGGAAAACACTATGAAACCAGAAACATTTTACAACTTGCTTGCCGAGCAAAATCTTTCACTTTCGGACCAGCAAAAAGAACAATTTGAACGTTATTTTGAACTCTTGGTCGAGTGGAATGAAAAGATTAATTTGACGGCTATTACAGATAAGGAAGAAGTTTATCTCAAACATTTTTACGATTCGATTGCACCTATTCTGCGAGGCTTGATTCCCAATGAAAATATCAAACTGCTTGATATCGGAGCTGGGGCAGGATTTCCTAGTCTACCGATGAAAATCCTCTATCCTCAGCTAGATGTGACTATTATTGACTCGCTAAATAAGCGCATCAACTTCCTCCAACTGTTGGCTCAAGAACTGGATTTGGACGGTGTTCATTTCTACCATGGACGTGCAGAAGACTTTGCCCAAGACAAGAACTTCCGTGCTCAATATGACTTTGTAACAGCTCGTGCGGTTGCCCGTATGCAGGTCTTGTCTGAATTGACAATTCCTTACCTTAAAGTTGGTGGCAAACTATTGGCACTCAAGGCCAGTAATGCGCCTGAGGAGTTGTTAGAAGCTAAGAATGCCCTCAACCTTCTCTTCAGTAAGGTCGAAGACAATCTCAGCTACGCCCTACCAAATGGAGATCCGCGTTACATCACTGTGGTAGAAAAGAAAAAGGAAACACCAAATAAATATCCACGTAAGGCTGGCATGCCAAATAAACGCCCGCTCTAAATTTTTTACTAAAAATGATTTACAAACTTTTTAATTTTTGCTATACTATCACAAGCAAAGGTTTTTAATGTCATCCCGTGAGGTGACGAAGACGCAGAAATATTTGAAACTCTTTAAAATCTAAATTTTAAAGAAGTCTTACTCTGAGGGCCTATTGCTGTAAAATAATGGGCTCTTTTTTGATGCCCAAAAGTGAGGTTTATATGAAACAAGAATCAACTGTTGATTTGTTACTAGACGTTGACCAACGTCCTTCAGCTGGAAAAGGAATTCTCCTTAGTTTCCAACACGTTTTCGCCATGTTCGGTGCGACCATCTTGGTACCATTGATTTTGGGAATGCCTGTATCTGTTGCCCTTTTTGCTTCAGGTGTTGGAACACTTATCTACATGATTTCAACTGGATTTAGAGTTCCAGTTTATCTAGGTTCTTCATTTGCCTTTATCACAGCTATGTCACTGGCTATGAAAGAAATGGGTGGGGATGTATCCGCTGCTCAAACAGGGGTTATCTTGACTGGTTTGGTCTACGTCCTTGTTGCTGCTGGTGTTCGTTTTGCAGGTACAAAATGGATTGATAAACTCTTGCCACCAATCATCATCGGACCTATGATTATCGTTATCGGTCTTGGACTTGCAGGTTCAGCTGTTACTAACGCTGGGCTTGTAGCGGACGGAAATTGGAAAAATGCTCTTGTAGCGGTTGTTACTTTCTTGATTGCTGCCTTTATCAATACAAAAGGAAAAGGCTTCCTACGAATCATTCCGTTCCTCTTTGCCATTATCGGTGGTTACCTCTTCGCTCTAGCTCTTGGTCTAGTTGACTTTACACCAGTTCTTAAAGCTGACTGGTTTGAAATTCCTGGTTTCTACTTACCATTTAGTACTGGTGGTGCCTTTAAAGAGTACAATCTTTACTTCGGTCCAGAAACCATCGCTATCTTACCAATCGCTATAGTAACAATTTCTGAACATATCGGAGACCATACTGTTTTGGGTCAAATCTGTGGCCGTCAATTCTTGAAAGAACCAGGTCTTCACCGTACACTTCTTGGTGACGGTATCGCAACTTCTGTTTCTGCCTTCCTTGGTGGACCAGCCAATACAACTTACGGAGAAAATACAGGGGTTATCGGTATGACTCGTATCGCTTCTGTCTCAGTTATCCGTAACGCTGCCTTCATCGCAATTGCTCTTAGCTTCCTTGGTAAATTCACTGCCTTGATTTCAACTATTCCAAACGCTGTACTTGGTGGTATGTCAATCCTTCTCTATGGAGTTATCGCCAGCAACGGTTTGAAAGTCTTGATTAAAGAACGTGTTGATTTCGCTCAAATGCGTAATCTCATCATCGCAAGCGCTATGTTAGTCCTTGGACTTGGAGGAGCTATCCTTAAACTTGGTCCAGTTACCCTTTCAGGTACTGCCCTATCAGCCATGACAGGAATCATCTTGAACTTGATCTTGCCATACGAAAATAAAGACTAAGAGTCTAAATACATCCAATCCACTCAGACAATTGAGTGGATTTTTTAAATGTTAAATAAAAAATTCTTTATAAAAAAGGAAAGCCCTGCGGCCTTCCTTTGTCTTACTTACGTTTCTTCTTCGCTTTCTTCATTTTATTCGCCATGCGTTTCATGGATTGTTTCATGGCAAATTCACCGATTTTACCTTTGAGTCCGCCACCAAACATCTGGCTCATATCTGGCATTCCTGCTCCACCAAGAGCTGACAAGTCAGGCATACCACCTTGTCCCATCATGCCTTCAAGGGCAGACATATCCATTCCTCCCATATTTGGCATATTCTTAGGAAGGTTGTTTGGATTGATTCCCATCTGCTTCATCATCTTGTTCATATCACCAGACATGACACCCTGCATGAGCTGTTTAGCTTGGTTAAAGTCTTTGATGAATTTATTGACTTCGACAAAGGTATTTCCAGAACCTGCAGCAATACGACGGCGACGGCTTGGATTTAACAAATCGGGATTTTCACGCTCTTCCGGCGTCATAGAAGACACAATGGCACGTTTTCGCGCAATCTGACGCTCATCCACTTTCATGTTTTGAAGGGCTGGATTGTTGGCCATGCCTGGAATCATCTTGAGCAAGTCTTCCATTGGTCCCATGTTTTGCACCTGATCTAATTGATCGATGAAATCATTGAAATCAAAGGTGTTTTCACGCATCTTCTCAGCCATTTCAAGGGCTTTTTGCTCATCGTATTCTTGAGAAGCTTTCTCAATCAAAGTGAGCATATCCCCCATACCAAGGATACGGCTAGACATACGGTCTGGGTGGAAGGTTTCAATGTCCGTAATCTTTTCACCTGTACCAGTGAACTTGATTGGTTTTCCAGTAATGTGACGAACAGATAGAGCCGCACCACCACGAGTGTCCCCATCAATCTTGGTAAGGATAACCCCAGTTACTTCTAACTGAGCATTAAACTCACGCGCAACATTGGCCGCTTCCTGACCAATCATGGCATCAACAACAAGCAGGATTTCATTTGGCTGAGTCAAGGCTTTCACATCGCGAAGCTCATTCATCAAAAGCTCATCAATCTGCAAACGACCTGCCGTATCAATCAAGACATAGTCGTTGTGATTGGCTTGGGCTTGTTCCAAACCTTGACGTACAATCTCAACAGCTGGAACTTCTGTTCCAAGAGCGAAGACAGGCACATCAATCTGTTGCCCCAAAGTCTTAAGCTGATCAATGGCAGCTGGACGATAAATATCCGCCGCAATCATCAAAGGACGGGCATTTTCTTCTTTTTTAAGTTTGTTAGCCAATTTACCTGCAAAGGTTGTTTTACCAGCCCCCTGTAAACCAACCATCATGATGATTGTCGGAATCTTAGGTGACTTGATAATCTCAGCCGTATCAGAACCTAAAACAGCTGTCAGTTCCTCATCAACGATTTTAATAATCTGTTGAGCAGGATTGAGGGTATCAATGACTTCGTGTCCAATTGCACGCTCACGAACTTTTTTGATAAAGTCCTTTACAACAGGCAAGGCAACGTCGGCTTCAAGCAAGGCCAAGCGTATCTCTTTGGTTGCCTCTTGGACATCAGCCTCTGAGATTTTTCCTTTTTTACGTAGATTTTTAAAGACGTTCTGTAAACGTTCTGTTAAACTTTCAAATGCCATGTTTCTTCCTCTTATTCTCTATTATCAATGCTTGTTAAAATTTCTATCTGCTCCTGCAGAAAGTCATCCTTGGGATAGCGCTCCAAAATCTGGTCAAAAATCTGACTGCGGACAATGTAGTCCGAGTACATGTGCAACTTCATCTCATAATCTTCCAGAATCTTTTCTGTTCGCTTGATATTGTCATAGACAGCCTGACGACTAACACCAAACTCCTCGGCTATCTCAGCAAGACTGTAATCATCAGCGTAGTAGAGCTCGATATAATTCATTTGCTTATCTGTCAACAGCGCTGCATAAAATTCAAAGAGCGCATTCATACGATTGGTTTTTTCGATTTCCATAACTTTTATTATACCAAAAATTAGCCTAATCTACCACACTAGAAAGCCAATCCGAGAAGATCGCTAGCTAAATTTGAAAAAGACAAAAGACTAGCCCCAAGTAATTTCCAATTGATAGCTGGCAAAGAGGTGTCCCTCTTGATTTTGTAGTTGATAGTCTAAATAAATCTTTTGTCCATCCACTTGATAACGATTCGTTTGGATGATAAACTCCTGCATGCCCATAGGTGTGGGGATATAGGCTAAACTATCACTATCCTTTAGAAATCTCATAATGGTCTTGGGAGTGGAAAAACGGGTCATCACCAGCTCTTGACCATGGAATTTAATGACTACTTTTTCCTTTTCCTCATTGTAGAAAAGCAAATAGCGATAATCTCCCTTCTCATGCACTTCAACATCATAGAGTTGGTCAATCACTTCCAACTGTTCATCAAACTGAATCGTATTTCGCATCCGAATCTTCACATCAAGTCCTCTTTCTTCTCTCTTGTCCTACTATTTTACCAAAAACTCTGGCTTTTTGCTATAATGGTCATATGAACGAAAAAGTATTCCGTGACCCAGTTCACAACTATATCCATGTCAATAATCAAATCATCTATGACTTGATTAATACAAAAGAATTTCAACGTTTACGTCGCATCAAGCAACTGGGAACTTCCAGTTATACCTTCCACGGTGGGGAGCACAGCCGCTTCTCTCACTGTCTAGGAGTCTATGAGATTGCACGACGCATCACAGAGATTTTTGAAGAAAAATATCCTGAGGAGTGGAATCCTGCTGAGTCTCTCTTGACCATGACTGCTGCTCTCCTCCATGACCTTGGGCATGGTGCCTACTCCCATACTTTTGAACATCTCTTTGATACAGACCATGAAGCAATCACTCAGGAGATTATTCAAAGTCCTGAGACAGAGATTCACCAAGTCCTGCTACAAGTGGCGCCTGACTTTCCAGAAAAGGTTGCCAGTGTCATTGACCACACCTATCCTAACAAGCAGGTCGTGCAACTCATTTCCAGTCAGATCGACTCAGACCGCATGGACTATCTCTTGCGCGACTCCTATTTTACAGGAGCTTCCTATGGAGAATTTGACCTGACACGTATCCTCCGAGTCATTCGTCCTGTCGAAAATGGGATCGCCTTTCAGCGCAATGGCATGCACGCCATCGAAGACTATGTCCTCAGTCGCTATCAGATGTATATGCAGGTTTATTTCCACCCAGCAACACGCGCCATGGAAGTTCTCCTACAGAATCTCCTCAAGCGTGCCAAGGAACTCTACCCTGAGGACAAAGACTTCTTTGCACGAACTTCTCCACACCTCCTACCTTTCTTCGAAAAAAATGTGACCTTGTCTGACTATCTGGCTCTAGATGATGGTGTGATGAATACCTACTTCCAGCTCTGGATGACCAGTCCTGACAAGATTCTCGCAGATCTGTCGCAACGCTTTGTCAACCGTAAGGTCTTTAAATCCATTACCTTTTCACAAGAGGAGCAAGACCAACTCGCTAGCATGAGAAAATTAGTTGAGGACATCTGCTTTGATCCCGACTACTACACTGCCATTCATAAGAACTTTGACCTTCCTTATGATATCTATCGTCCCGAATCTGAAAACCCACGGACACAGATTGAGATTTTACAAAAAAATGGAGAACTGGCCGAACTCTCTAGCCTGTCTCCTATCGTCAAATCCCTTGCTGGCAGTCGCCACGGAGATAATCGCTTTTATTTTCCGAAAGAAATGTTGGACCAAAACAGCATCTTCGCAAGCATTACCCAGCAATTTTTACACTTGATTGAGAACGATCATTTTACCCCAAATAAAAACTAGAAGAGGAATTTTATGAGTATTAAACTAATCGCCGTCGATATTGACGGAACCCTAGTCAACAGCCAAAAGGAAATCACTCCTGAAGTCTTTTCTGCCATCCAAGATGCCAAAGAAGCTGGTGTCAAAGTTGTCATTGCAACTGGCCGCCCTATCGCAGGTGTTGCCAAACTTCTGGAAGACCTGCAGTTGAGAGAAGAGGGCGACTACGTTGTAACCTTCAACGGTGCCCTTGTCCAAGAGACTGCTACTGGGCATGAGATTATCAGCGAATCCTTGACTTATGAGGATTATCTGGATATGGAATTTCTCAGTCGTAAGCTTGGTGTTCACATGCATGCTATTACCAAGGACGGTATCTATACTGCCAATCGCAATATCGGAAAATACACAGTGCACGAATCGACCCTCGTCAGCATGCCCATCTTCTACCGCACCCCTGAAGAAATGGCTGAAAAGGAAATTGTCAAATGTATGTTTATCGATGAACCAGAAATACTCGATGCTGCCATTGAAAAAATTCCAGCCGAATTTTACGAACGCTACTCCATCAACAAATCTGCTCCTTTCTACCTCGAACTCCTTAAAAAGAATGTAGATAAGGGTTCAGCTATTACTCACCTAGCTGAAAAACTAGGATTAACCAAAGATGAAACCATGGCGATCGGTGACGAAGAAAATGACCGTGCCATGCTGGAAGTCGTTGGGAACCCCGTTGTCATGGAAAATGGAAATCCAGAAATCAAAAAAATCGCCAAATACATCACTAAAACAAATGACGAATCCGGCGTAGCCCATGCCATCCGTACATGGGTACTGTAAAAGTATCATTTTTTCAATAAGAATTGATTATCAATAAAATCCAATGAATTTTTTTAGCAAACTATTTAATTTAAAACAAAATAATCATAATAGAGACACAAATTCTGATTGTAACAATTTTTACCTAAACAAATTAGAGTGCGGCCTTACTCCTGGGCAACTCATACTCATAGATTGGACTCAAAAAACAGGGAGAAATTATAATTTCCCAAGATATTTTAAATACTCTCTTCAAATTGACCCTGAATCTACACACAATCAATTATACAAATTGGGATACTTCACTAAAAATAAGACTTTATCATATCTTAAAGTATTAGAATTAAAAACTATATTATCTAAACATAGTTTATCTACTTCTGGAAAAAAAGCAGAATTAATTACAAGAATAATTAATAATGTTAACGTTGAAAAATTAGATATTCCGTTCGAATTTAAACTAACAAAAGAAGCACAAAATCTTATTATCGAATATAATGACTATATCAAAGCATACTATGATAAAGACATAACTATGGAAGATTATTGTAAAGAAAAAAACAATATCTCTTTTAAAGCAGCTTATGGTGATGTAAAATGGAGTCTCTTAAATAAACAAGCTCATAGTAATACTGTAGCAAAAGATTTTGGATGCTTATCTAACACACGAAATGCTCAGGGAAGACAATTGGAACAAGAAGGTAATATTAAACATTCTTTAATATATTACATAGAATCTTTGATAATTACTATTTCAGGATTAGAAAACAATTTTTCAGCCACTGATTATCCAGTATATTATCCCAATTCGATATCTGACTACTCACTAAAACATATTCAAACATTAATAGAATCATTATCTGATGACGATTATGATTTTGCTTTTGATGAGGCATTTTTTCACTTCTCAACTTTGAATGCAAATCATTTTTTATCTAAGGAAGATATTGACTATTTAAGAGCTAATTTACCTTGTTCCACTGCTGAAGAAATAAACAATTACTTAAAGAAATATGAATGTTATAGTTCTTTAAATCATTTAGAACTTGATTATTTTGAATAAATTGATTATACAAACATTTATATACTCGATATAGTCTCAATTTTATCTGAAGATTGCCCAAATTTTTCAATAATAAAACGCATAATATGGAGATAAATCCCCCATATTATGCGTTCTTTTAATATCAAAGATTTCTTTGATATCTAATTACTGCCCCCTGCTGGAATCGAACCAGCAACTACTCCTTAGGAGGGAGTTGTTATATCCATTGAACTAAGGGAGCTAGATAAAAACTCTGCTAAATAAGCAGAGTTTTTTAGTCGAATTAACGACGGATTTCTTTGATACGAGCTGCTTTACCTTGAAGAGCACGCAAGTAGTACAATTTCGCACGACGTACTTTACCGTAACGAACAACTTCGATTTTTTCAACACGTGGAGTGTGGATTGGGAAGATACGCTCAACACCTACACCGTTAGAGATTTTACGAACTGTGTAGTTTTCTGAAATGCCAGCACCTTTACGTGCGATAACAACACCTTCAAAAATCTGGATACGTTCACGGTTACCTTCGACAACTTTCGCGTGTACACGAACAGTGTCACCAGGACGGAATGATGGGATATCTGTACGAAGTTGACCTTCAGTCAAGCTTTGGATTAATGGATTCATTTTATTCTCCTATCTTTGTCAATCTTGAGGAATCTTCCTCAGCGGATAAACTGTATTTTTGTGCGTCCATTACACACAAGATACAGTTTACCAAATTTCTACAAAAAAGTAAAGAAATTTATAGCAGAATTCCTAAAAAAATCGCAACTAAACCACCTAGGTAGGTCAAAGTCAGGTAAGAATAAAATACCTTCTTATCACTTAGCAATCTTTGGAGTTCGTCATTCAAGGTCGAAAAAGTTGTCAAACCTCCACAAAATCCAGTTGCCAAAATAGCATAGACTTCCTTAGACTCCACATGATTGTAGAATAAACCAATCAAAAAGCAACCCAAAAGATTGGCTATAAGCGTTCCGAGTGGCAATTTAGAAGCTTGATTATATCGGGAAAGGAAATAGCGTACTAGGGCTCCGAAGCCACAAGCAATTGCAAGATAAATGATTACCATTTCTTCCTCCCCAAATAGTAAGCCAAGAGCAGGCCTCCTCCGATGCTCAAAAGCAAATACATGACTAAACTAAGATAACACCCTGTATCAAGCAGTTTCACAGCATCAAGCATTAGACTAGAAAAGGTTGTTAAACCTCCACAAAAACCTGTTCCCAGTGCTAAAACCAAGCCCTTACTAGTCCCCTTATAGACCAGATAGCCCTTGACAAGATAAACCAAGCAGAAAATGCCCAGATAGTTGACAAAGAGAGTGCCCCAAGGAAAATCTGGACTGGCTGGTAACCAAGTGGAAACTAGATAGCGGACAAGTCCACCCACCATGGCAGCTAGAAAAATTCCTAGCGGATAAAATTGTTCTTTTTTCATTTGATGTTTTTATCCTGATAATCACGCGAACGTTTGAGTATGTCAGAAAAAGTCGCGACAATAGTCTCCTGATAGCGCTTGTCCTCTACACGACTTCTAACCTTTTCAAAAATAACTTCTTCTCTCTTAGTATCTAAAATCGGTTTACCTGAAGCTTTCTTATAGGCAACTACACCCTCAACCAAATGCATTCGTTCTTCTAACAGTTTGACAATTTGGTCGTCAATTTGATCAATTTCTTGACGAATAATATCTAAATCCATACGGCCTCCTCCTTTATTTGAATTATTGTATCAAAAAGCCACCAAATAGGCTAGTAAAATCCCAACTCACGATAAGAAAAATGCACTGATTGATTAAATCAGCGCACTTTTATACTTATCCTACCTTAGCAGCCAATTCTTCTGCAAATTGTTCCAAGCGTTCGATGTCTTCTTCTTCAGCTGAAAGATCAACTTTGACACACTCTGAACCTTTTTCTGCTCCTGTTGATACAAAAACACGGTCAAAGTCATCAACAGCCTTACAGAATTCATCGTAGAAGGTATCTCCTGAGCCAACCACTCCGTAGATTTTGCCATTCAAGTTGAGATCTGCTAAGTCTTCGTAGAAGTCCATCATCTCATCTGGCAATTCTCCATCACCATAAGTATAGGTCGCAACAATAGCGATGTCTGCTTCCAAAAAGTCTGAAGCGTCAACAGTTGTACATTCATCAACATCGACATCCAAGCCCAAGTCACGTAATTTGTCTGCTACAATATCTGCAATTTCTTCGGTATTACCTGTCATACTGGCAAATACAATTTTTGCTAATGCCATATCGTCCTCCTCAATTTATCTTTCTCCATTATATCACATCTTTTTCATTTTAAAAATAAAAATTCTTGTGCTACAATGAAATGAGAAAGAATTGAGGTTATTTATGGACATTTGCCATCAAATTTTAGAAAAAATCAAAAAATACGACACGATTATCATTCACCGTCATATGAAACCAGACCCTGATGCCTTGGGAAGTCAGGTGGGATTGAAAGCCTTACTGAAACATCATTTCCCCCAAAAAACCATTAAAGCCGTTGGTTTTGATGAACCAACTCTCACTTGGATGGCTGAAATGGATCTTGTTGAAGATAGTGCCTACCAAGGCGCCCTTGTCATCGTCTGTGATACGGCGAATACTGCTCGTATCGATGATAAGCGCTATAGTCAAGGTGATTTTCTTATTAAGATTGACCACCATCCAAATGATGATGTATACGGTGACCTATCTTGGGTAGACACTAGTTCAAGTAGCGCTAGTGAGATGATTACCCTATTTGCTGAAACAACCCAACTGACCTTGTCAAATCGAGCTGCCGAGCTACTTTTTGCAGGTATTGTTGGTGATACAGGTCGTTTCCTCTACCCTTCTACCACTGCACGAACCCTACGCATTGCTGCGTCTCTGAGAGAACATAAGTTTGACTTTTCGGCTCTTACTCGCAAAATGGACACTATGAGCTACAAAATTGCTAAACTTCAAGGCTACATCTACGACCATCTGGAAGTGGATGAAAATGGTGCAGCTCGCGTTATCCTGAGTCAAGAAGTCTTGAAACAATTCAATGTGACCGATGCTGAAACTGCAGCCATTGTAGGTGCACCTGGACGCATTGACAGTGTTAGTCTTTGGGGAATTTTTGTGGAGCAGGCTGATGGCCACTACCGCGTTCGCTTACGCAGTAAAATCCATCCTATCAATGAAATTGCCAAGGAACATGATGGTGGAGGCCACCCTCTAGCAAGCGGTGCTAATTCCTACAGTCTAGAGGAAAACGAAATCATCTACCAAAAGTTAAAAAACTTGCTTAAAAACTGATAAAATACTTGCCAAACTTTTTAGAATCTGATAGACTAGTATGGTAACAATCTATGGCTCGCAAAGAGACCATGGCAGAAAGGAAATATTGCAAAATGAAAAAAGATATCCATCCAGAATATCGTCCAGTTGTCTTCATGGACACAACTACTGGTTACCAATTCCTTAGCGGTTCAACAAAACGCTCTAACGAAACAGTTGAGTTCGAAGGCGAAACTTACCCATTGATCCGTGTGGAAATTTCATCAGACTCACACCCATTCTACACTGGACGTCAAAAGTTCACTCAAGCAGATGGACGCGTGGATCGTTTCAACAAAAAATACGGTCTCAAATAATTATAAAAAGACAGCTTCGGCTGTTCTTTTTTTGTTTCTTGAAATTAACTGCTGTTTTCATGTTCCAGGCTCAAAAAAACTTTGCACTCTAGATAGCCACATGATGGTTTCCAGAGTACAAAGTTTTTTATTAGACTTCCTTCGAAACTAGAATTCTAGTTCACAGTTGATAATTCCAGCAATAAAATTCATTCGTAATCTAAAGCGTTTACGTTGATTTCGATAGGTTGTTGAAAACATTTTAAACGTTTTTACTTTGGCAAAAATATTCTCAACCTTGATTCTCTCTTTAGATAGCATATGATTATAGGATTTATCTTCAAGAGTTAGTGGTTTAAGTTTGCTTGATTACCTCGGAGTTTGCGCTTGTGAATACATATTCATGAGTCCTTGATAACCACTGTCAGCAAAGATTTTACCAGCTTGTCCGATATTTCTGCGACTCATTTTGAACAATTTCATATCGTAGCAATCATTACAGACAAAGGGAGCTATATCGAGTAGAGGGCAAGGAAGGTTGTTAGAAGTAGAGTCTCTAATTTGTTTATTTCGTTTGACTTCTTTAGAAACAGTAGTCGGGTCTTTTAGAATCAGTTGCCCGATAGCTTTGAAGGTTTCACCGCGCTCTAAGCCTAATTGGATATCATTACGGTCTGAGAGGGTAAGGTATTTATGTTTTGTCATAGTGGACCTCATTTCTAACTCAAACGTCTCATACTTAATTCCACCATAAAAATCCGTTTTAGACTAATTTCCACTTCGGCTAGCCAAGTGGAAGTTACCCCAAGCACAATTCTTAGATTCTCTCAGAAAAAGATTAGACTTTTAACATCAAAATTGATAAAATAAAAAGGAAAATAAGATAAAAGGAAACTGTAAATCACTATGATGAACATGCAAAAATTGAACATACTGTTTTTAATTTTTGTAAACATCAAAAAGGTTGGTTTAAAAGGATTTTAAGTCCTTAAGATTTTTTATCCAACACTACTATTCACGCATCCAAGACAAAATCTTGGCAAAAAAATACAGTAGCAAAGAGTACACCAAACTACCACTCATTATGGGCGGTAGTTTTCTTTTCGTCTAAAATAGAGATAAAAAGATAGGTGGTAGCCTTATGCGTTACGGTTATGTTCGAGTATCTACAAGAGAACAAAATATTGATAGGCAATTTTCAGCCTTGGTAGAAAACAAATTATCAAAAGAAAATATTTTTATTGATTATGTTTCAGGAAAGGATTTTGACAGAATAGAATATCAAAAATTATTAACTACCTTAAAAGAGAATGATGAATTAGTTATTAAATCAATTGATAGATTGGGAAGAAACTATGATGAAATTTTAGAACAATGGCAATCAATTACTAAGAAAAAGAAAGTAAATATCACCGTGTTAGATTTTCCTTTATTAAATACAAAGAATAGTAATGATAATATCACAGGAAAACTAATCTCCGATATCGTTTTGCAAGTTCTATCTTATGTGGCACAGTTTGAAAGAGAACAGATCAAACAAAGACAAATGGAAGGAATACGGGAAGCAAAGAAAAAAGGGAAAAAATTCGGCAGACCAAAATTGATTGTCCCGAATAATCTCCCTGATGTGATAGCTAAATATAAGAAAAAAGAAATAACCTTACGTGAAGGTGCAGATATCTTAGGAGTATCAAAAAGTACTTTTCATAATTGGATAAAAAATTCATAGTTCCTGTCAAAAAACCTAGGATTTTTTGGACAGATAATACACTCTATTCTAGAACCATTTTCGCTAGAAAAAAGGTTATAAAATCCCGTATCTTGACCGATTATTATTACACTACCATTCTATCAAGTTTGTCCAAAAAAGTCTAGATTTTAGGACAAACTGATTACTTTACAACAAATAAAAATAGGGAGTATCAAATGAATGCACAAACAAACTAAAAAATTTACACTTGCAACTATCTCAGCTCTATCACTTCTTGGCACTGGAGTTATCACAGCTAATCAAGTATCAGCTAGCGAGAATACGAGTACTGAAAAACAAATAGAAGCAACAATTACAAAGGTTGAAATTGATTATTTTGGACTTAGCTTCGAAGGAAAACTTTCAGAGCCACTACCACATGGAGGTGATAATGCTGCTAAGGGAAATGTTACTTTGATTGATAAAGCGACCGGAAAAATTGTGTACCAAAGTCACGATGCTGTCATTTTTAGTGGCTTAACTAAAGATGTCAGTGATCAATTTTTACAACCTTTATTTTATAGCAATCAATTTAAAGGTGATATTTTTGTTTCAGAACAATTTCCAGATGGAACATATATTTTGGAGATGTCTGGAGAAGCTGGTTCGCCTTACGGTGACTTAACTGATACAAGAAAACGTGTCTTTAAAGTTAGAAAAGATGTGACTATCGGAAATCCTTCGACAAATTCAAATACTAACACAACAACTCAATCAGGTTCGAATTCTAATACCTCAGGTAATTGGGTACAATCTGGTTCTCGTTGGTGGTACAAACACGCCGACGGTTCCTATACAACTAATGGCTGGGAAAAAATCAATGGTGTTTGGTATCGTTTTGACAACTCTGGCTGGATGCAAACTGGCTGGGTAAAAGACGGTAGCTGGTACTATCTCGACGGCTCAGGTGCGATGAAGACAGGTTGGGTCAAAGATAACGGTAGCTGGTACTATCTTCAAGACTCAGGCGCTATGAAAACTGGCTGGATGAAGGTATCTGGAAAATGGTACTATGCTTATAACTCTGGTGCATTGGCAATCAATACGACAACCCCTGATGGCTACCGTGTTAATTACAACGGTGAGTGGGTTTAACATACAATAGAAATAGATTAAGGAGACAATTAAATGAACAAAGTGATAAAAATTGAAGATGAAACAGTTTATGTTGGAAAAGGTAATAATGGCCAATTTACTGCAATTTCAAGAAAAAGTTTTGGTTTTGAACCACAAGTAGGTGATTACGTAGAATTTTATCAAAACGGTGATGAGTATATTGTTTCAAAAATAGATAACACATCTCCAGCTACCTCTAGTCAACATTCAAATGGAGTGAGTGATAAATCTAAACTGGCCGCAGCCCTATTTGCCTTTTTTTTAGGAGCACTCGGTGGCTACGATTTTTACATCGGAAATTCTAAACAAGGATACAAGCGTATCGGAATAACTCTGCTAGCTATCATTCCTATTTTAATGCCATTTGTTTTACTAGCAGATGCTATTTGGAATATTATAATTACTATTCAAGTTTTAACTTCCAAAACTGGTAGCAAATGGCACCAAGATGCCCAAGGTTTAGAATTGCAAGATTAAATACATGAAAAAATTATTATTTCTATTCAGTGCCAGTATTTTAACTATCTCTCTTCTAACAGCTTGCCAACCTCAGAGTGAAAACACTCCCTCAGCAAGTTCTGAAGTAACTACTTCTAGTAGCAGTTCATCTACTTCCACATCGGAAGAGAAGAAAACTGACTACACCCTATACAATACTGTCCTTAAAGAATATGCAAAAGTACTAGATGGTTCACCAGCTTCACATACAGAGGTCAATTCAAAAGCAAACTTAAAAAATACTTATCCTAACGAATATTCTGGATTACAGTATAGCTTGTATGATTTAGACCAAGATGGTACGGACGAACTTTTGATTGCTCTAAAAACGTATTCTAACTATTACGATTTATTAGATATTCGAACTCTTAAAAATGACGAAGTTATTCGACTGACCAATGCAGAAAATAATCTGGACTTTATTGGAGAACGCGTTCATTTTAATCCTTTAGAAAACGGCTATTTCCAATTATCTACTCGAGTATCTGCTAATCAAATCCAAGTCAAACTATACAAGTTGAATCAGGATAGAACACGGTTAGAGTTAGTTAGAGAATCAGATACAGAAGAGGGACTGGGGACAAAACCACCTTACCTTGACATAAGGTCTTTCTCTTGGAAATCTGTCACAAGCCTCATAAATGGAGAAATAAGCCTTCCATCAGAAAGTAAAGGAATGGATATTTCTGCAATTCAAAATGGAGATTTTTCTAGTGTCGCAGGAACTTGGAGAAATGGTACAGGTATTGAATTTACTTTCGATAAAAATGGCTTGGTAAGTGATCATTCCAAAGTTTCAATTGAACATGCTAAAGAAACCGACCGCTATCTTAAAGCAAGTTTACTTTCTAAAGCTGGTGGTGCTGGTGGTGCAGCTATTGCCTTTTTACCAGCAGGAATCCCTATAACCATGTCTGTCACCTCTTCTTCAGATAATGGCTATACTGACTCGTCTGATATTACACAAGACCGCTTATGGTTTGGACACCAACTCATCAATGGCAGTACTGAGGGATTTTTCTATAAAGTAAAATAATTAACCTAACCACAGAATCGAATATTTTCGGTTCTTTTTGACAAGGAGAAAATCATGGATTTTACAGAATATTTGTATAAAAATATCGGAGAACGTGTTAGACTAGACAGACAAAGAAAAAATTTGAATTTGTCAAATTATTCTAGTCACATCTCTCGACGTGCTTTTGATAAAAATGTCAAAGAAACAGGAGATACACAAAATAATCCTATAACTGGCATCACACAAAAGAATATTAGCAAAATAGAAAAAGGAGAGCAGGAGAATTTTAGGAGTTTTTTATCGGATAATCAAATTAAAGCATTGACTGCTACTCTTGAATGTAATCAAGATGAATTACTTTTAGGAAATAAAGAACAGAAACAAGAAATCGTGAAAATTTTACTATTAGGATGTCTGCTAAATAATATAGATGTTCAGATTAACTCCGTTTCATCTGAAAAATGGCGAGATTTATATCACAAATCTCAATCTCTCGATATCAAATCTAATAAAGAAACTGAACGCTTAGGGAATATAATATTAAAATTTCTACTAACCTATCCTGCTTTCCAAAAGCACTTCATAAATTCTGTCTTTTATTATTCTGATAACTATCCTGATAAGTATATTCCTTATAAATCAAAAGATGAACAATACAGTGATTCTTCTAACCATAAATTAAAAACTAAATATGCTAGTGACTTGGAAAAAGTCAGTTCCCAACTTCAAACGTGGTACACTACTGATTTAGGGCATATTACTTCTGTTCTACTTCGTAAACCTGAAAATATCATCTATATATTCGAAGCATTCGAACATACTATATATAAAATAATTGATTTAATTTTTGATAAATTTTTAGAAACATTTAACAATAGCTTGAATACCAGAGGTAAAAATAATACTCCTAACAAAATGATATACTATTTAGACTCCGATGTTCTTTTAAACATTTTATTGGGAGATGATATATACTATCTTTTAGTAAATGAGCTGAAAAAAGAACAAATCGATAAAACTAATAGTCTCTTTCATATTCAATTTTTACAGTTACTCCAGTATCAAAATTTATTCTTGGAAAAAATACATAATAAATATGAAGATACTAGTGAGAACTATGATGCATTTAAACTCTATTCTGACTTAACTAAAATTATCAAATTTTATGAAAAAACAAAAGATAAACATCTAACTCTCTACATAAATGATTTTATAGATAATCAAGACTATTAGTCAAAATTACAGGCCTTGCTACTAAAATAGTGAGGCTTTTTTATGTCATACCATATATGCTTTCTTATAATGTATACAAATTTATCTCTAAATTTCATTCTAGTGTATACACAGTCGTTGGTAAATCAAAATATAATAGATAATGTAAAGAACAACAAAGGTGCCTAGTTCATTACATAAAAATTTTTTACTAGAAATCAGCAAAATCCTAGGTATGCTGATTATGGAGGATTAGCACATGAGTGCTTTTAAATACAAGAATCCAGTTTATGGATATAACGTAGCCCTTTTCCATGAAATATTTGGAGAAAACCCTATCTTTAGTTCATTGTCCGCTGAAGAAGAAATTAAGTGGGTCTATAAGGATGATAAGCGTACTGACGAAGTAGATGGATATAGCCGATATTTCATTATTCCTGGTCAGAATCCTTTTCTTGTCAAATTCCCAACTTCTCAAGAAATTGAACAATTCGCAGAAGTTGAGTTAGTCAATCCTGTTGCTTGCAAAGTGAAAAACAATGTTTATTTTAAAGCCGAATCGGTAAAAATTATCAAAGAAGGAGGTAAGTAATCAATGGCATTTCCGTTTATTCAACCAGAAAATAAACGGGAGTTTGTAGTGGATACTGAATATCTTGTTCAGTCTGTGGAGATAGGGTTGGGAAACAGCTCTATTTCTTCAACTACAAATTCCTTCCAATTCATCTATGGCGACAATTATTTAGACTTTGTCCCGCGGTTTCCTTGTGCGTACATTTTGGATAACAATCTATACCAACAGATTTTTCAAATTTTATCTACAAGTGCTTACCCTATGTTGACATTTCTTAAACAGCCATCGGCCTATATTGTCAAACGTGATGGTGTAAGTATTAACACTAGTCGTGCTTTTCGGTTTCCATTTTTTAGGGGAATACCTGAAAGATTGACGTATCAAAAGCTATCTGATGTCAGCGTTCAAAACGAAAGTTTTGAACTCATGAAAAATTATCGAATTGATTTCAATCGCATCGTTCATTGCTTGATTGCTGGTTCTTCTGGTTCTGGAAAGAGCTACGCTTTGACCTATCTAATCTCTGTTATTAATCAATTTGCTCATATAACAGTTGTCGATCCAAAATGCGATTCTATCTCTCGCTACTGCTTAAAACAGAACATACCTGTTCTTTATCAAGAGAAAGACTTCTCATCTGATGAATTTGTTTCCAAGGTAAACAGCTTGCTAAAAGTACAACTAGATACTATCTATCAAAGACAATCGGAGATTCTTGAAAATCCTTCTAAAAAATTTCAACACCGTTGTCTTGTGATTGATGAATTGCTTGCTTTAACATCTTTGACTTCTAAAAATGTCAAAGATACCTTTTTTGCACTATTATCCAATATTGCACTACTTGGACGAGCAACATCTGTCCACCTAATCCTAGTAAGCCAGCGGATGGATACAAACGCTTTACCTATTGCCGTTAGAGAGCAGTGTAATTTCTTGATACAACTTGGTTTAATCAACAGAAAAACGACAACGTTTTTATTCCCAGACTTGGATTCAGAGACAGGAATTGTCATTCCTAACGGAAAAGGAACTGGTATTGTTCAAGTTATTGACGGTATAACAGCACCTAATGTTATGCCATTGCTAGTACCAACTATAAATGGAGAAAATATATGAAAAACATAAACAATCTAATTATGAGAAATAGCACCGTCATTACCGATAAACTCTATTACTTACTGCCTTTAGAATTATTTTTAGGCTTTCTATGGGGGTTATTTCTAGCAGGTATATGGTTTATTAACCAAGTTAGTACTATTATCTCTTGGGACGCTTGGGGACAAATTCAGAATAATTTTCAAATAGGGCAATCTTTGCTATTTCAAACAATCACTATCGTCATGATTATCTATCTTTTAGCTCATACCATTCTTTGTATCGTATGGATAAAAGAAGATAAGTTTCTGAACTTTATCCGTACAATAAATCTATTAAGGATAATTCGAAAACAGATGAAAACGAAAGCCAGTGAAAGCGATAGTGAGGTTGTAAAAGAGTACAAATCTATTATTAAATCTATCAGATGTATCATAACTAGTGACTATATCCTTGTTATAATACTACAGGCAAAAAATTCAGATGTTGATACAATTTTACAAAAAAAATTACCTTTTTTGTACGACTATCTGATAAGAGTCTATCGTAAAATATATATATTCTCTCCCACAGATAGTACTTTACTTAATCATATAATACAAGGGACGAGAAAGCATAATTGATTTGTATACCAGCGGAGCTTGCCGTAAGGCAAGAGCTCCGAGCTGGTTTTATGTTCCAATTTAGTCAGGACAGAACTATACTACTTCTGGGCTTGTTATTGAAGTAGTATAATGTTGTTCCATTGTTCCAAAAAAGAAAGGAGTTTTAAATGGTAAAAGCTAGAAATATTATGTTTGTTCAACAGATTGAGTATTTCCAATCTTCAAATTTACAAGATATCATCGAGTATATGACGAACATTCTAAAACCGCTTCGTTTTGCGGGAATATTGCATGATAAGGATATTGGGCAAGATGGAAACCTTGTCGCACCACATATACACCTTGTTTTACAGTTTGAAAGTGCTAGAAGTTTAAACAATCTTGCTAAGTTGACTAAACAACCAATACAGTGTTTTGAGCAGTGGAGGGGTTCAGTTAACAATGCTTATTCATATCTCGTTCATCACACGGAGTCTAATCAAGATAAATACCAATATTCTCCCAAAGAAGTTATTGCGAATTTTGACTATTTACTCCTATTAGACACTATCGAAAGAAATGTAACCAAACGATATGAAATAAATGACACTATGATTATAGATAATCTACTGGATCTACTTTATACTGGTAATATTACAAAATTAGAAATTGAACAACGACTTACTGGTTCACAATATGCCAAAGCAAGGCAAAAAATAGAAACCGTCTATTTAAAACGACTAGAAACACAAGCCGAACTATGGCGAAAAGAAATGATTGACAAGAATGAAATTGTTACGATTATTTGGCTTTTTGGAAAAGCGGGAACAGGGAAGACTCGTCTAGCACGTCAATACGCAGAACAGTATGACCTTAACTATTTTATTACGGGCTCAATCCGCGACCCTTTTCAACAATACAATTTAGAACACGTGATTATCTTAGACGAATTACGCCCCCATCAATTTGACTACTCAGACTTACTCAAAATGTTTGACCCTTACAATGTTAAAGCGATGGCAAGTAGTCGTTATTTTGATAAGCCGTTACTAGCTAATATTTATATCATCACTAGCCCCTACTCTCCCTATGATTTCTTTTTAGAATTAACTAAGAAAAGAAAAACAAGTCATATTGATTCTTGGGGCCAGCTAATGAGAAGATTATCCTTAGTAGTCGAAGTCAAAAAAGAGCATCTGCAATTTTACAAGTACGAACCAATGGACCAGATGTTTTATATAGACCATGGCAATAAATTACCAAACCCCTTTAAAAATCAGACTGATAAAGAAGAAACTATTCAAGACAAATCGTACCAGTTATTTTTAGAATTGAATAAGAAAAATGAAAGGAATGAATAAATGCAAGAAATTCAAACAGTTACCTACATAGATATCGCAAATCAAGGATATCCAGAAGGCACAGCTAGACGTGTTATACGAGAGGGTAAAAAATTACTTGTCGAAAGAGGTTTTCAACTTTATAAAAACAAAAGGATTGGAAGAATACCAAAGACTATTGCCGAAGAAATTCTTGGATTCAAAATCATCTCAAAAAATGATATAATAGATACTGTACTCTTCGCTACTGACATAGAAAGAGGAAAATAATATGTCAGTTATCAAAGGATACAAGGGAAAATGGAAAGTAGATATTACCGATGGCATAGACCCATTGACTGGTGAAATCAAACGGCATAGAAAGTCAGGATTTACCACTCGTAAAGAAGCTGTTCAATATGAAGCAGATTATCGATTAAACAAACTTCACCAAGTTCATATTAAAGATAAAATATCTGTTTCTCACCTTTACTCTTTAGTTCAACAAGAAGATGAACTCCGTGGGAATAAACGTGGTACCATTGATACACAGATATCCTATTATAACCAATATGTCTCTAAGTTTTTTGAGCATGCAGATATGTCTGCCATTACTATCCATGAAGTAAAAAAATTTAGAGATTGGTTGGTCAAACAACCAAGTGTCAAAGGAGGAACACTATCAAGCACGACCGTTAATCAGCTAATGATTTTTCTACATAAAATGTTTGATGTTGCTGTCGCTAATCGTCTTAGACAAGATAATCCATGCAATGGACTAAGAAAACTGCCTGATAAACACAAGGAGATGTCTTATTTCACTCCTGAAGAATTCAAGCTATTTGATTCTCTGTTCACAGAAGATGAATATATGTTTCAGCTATTTTATCGAGTGCTGATGTTTACAGGCGTTCGTGTTGGCGAAGCATTGGCCTTAACTTGGAAACAGATTAATTTATCAGAGGGTTATATCGATATTAAGTATTCTGCTTACTTTCGTAATAACAAGGTCCATATCGGAACGGTAAAAACTACTCAATCCAATCGACGAATTTATATTCATAAAGCATTCGTTCAAGAACTAACGGAATGGAAAGAAAAACAAGCTCACCTATTAGTAGAGTTTACGGACAATACAGAAGACTTACAAATCTTTCAAGACAGTCCTTTACAACTAACTGCTCCAATGGTTTCTAATCAAAAGATTAAATTGAAAAAAAGAATGCCTGCATCATTAAAAATGATTCGTAATCACGATTTCCGACACTCACATGCAGCATTTCTAGTGTCAAAAGGACTCAGAAATGGTGAAGGAAAAGATTATATATTTTTTACACTTATGAAACGACTTGGACACAGTAGTATTAATACAACAATCAACATCTACTCTCACCTATTCCCAACTCAACAAAAAGAAGTCGCCAATGCTTTTGACAGCTTTTAGGGCAAAAAATGGCAAAAAAATTTATTAAAAAGGCTCAAAGCCTTGAAACGAAAGGAATCTTAAAAATCTTATGATGAACATGCAAAACATGATGCGTCAAGCACAAAAACTTCAAAAACAAATGGAACAAAGCCAAGCTGAACTTGCTGCTATGCACTTTGTTGGCAAATCTGCTCAAGACCTTGTCCAAGCGACCTTAACTGGTGACAAAAAAATTGTCAGCATCGACTTCAATCCAGCTGTCGTTGATCCAGAAGACCTTGAAACTCTTTCTGATATGACTGTTCAAGCCATTAACTCAGCTCTTGAACAAATTGATGAAACGACAAAGAAAAAATTAGGTGCTTTCGCTGGAAAATTGCCATTCTAATTAAAAAAACAAGCATTCAAGAGAATACTTGCCTATCGTGAGAGGAACAACTGTTCCTCTTTTTGCTTACTAAAAATTAAAGAATTCCATTGCCTGTTTAAACAGTAAATCCGTATACTCTGGGTCTTCTTGGGCAATGGTAACCTGCTCTTGAACCATTTCCAAATCATCTGTTATCATGCCATCAGCTCCTAGCTGAACAGATTTATCAAAGGACTCTGAACTATTGATGGTCCACACGTACAATTTCTGATCGGTATTCCAAAGCTTGTTGACAAAATTTTGGTCCAAAGTTGAATACTCCATGGTGTAGCCTGTGGCTTTCGTTCTTGGAAAAATACTATTGTAAGGTAGAATGAAATAGACTGGAATTTGTGAGTCGTAGGCTAGCACCTGGTCAATCACATGGTAGTCTAAGGACTGCATTTGGTGGCCATTCTGCTTAATGATGGCTCCGTATTTGTCCATAAAGCGTTTCATCATATCTGAGCTATCTTTTCGACTAGTTTTAATCTCAATAAGGAGTTTTTGATGCAATTCATTGGCTTTATTGAGGTAGTCATCAAAACTAGACACTTTGCTATGATAACCATTTTCTGAAATATCGAGTTTGGTCAATTCATCCAAAGTTAGATCCTGAGGATTGGCATTGACTCCTGTCAAATTCCTGATATTAGCATCATGCATCATGACAAACTGGCCATCTTTTGTTTCCTGAACATCCGTCTCAACAAAGTCTGGAGATAACTGAGCGGTTTTTTCTAGTGATTGGACGGTATTTTGCACACCGTTCTTATTGGATACTCCTCTGTGAGAAATAACTAAAGGTTTATGTGCTACTGGAGCTTCCAAATAGACATACCCCTCAAGAGCAAAAAAGATGCCGGCACAGCACATCACTCCCCATCTCATCCAGTGGTCTTTCTTTCTCCTTGGTGTGATTTCTAGTTCTTCCCCTGTCAAAAAGGAAACAAACTTAATAAGAAAATAGGTCAAGGCCATATAGTGGAAATTCTTAATCAAGACAAAGTTGATAATTCCCAGTACAAGAGATTCCTTATGGGTCACTCCATCCATCAGTGCCTGACTTGCTAAGATTGGAATCAAGAGAAGAATGAAAAATAGATACGTTTTGACGATAATCCAAAGCAAGTTCCAAATATAAAACCAGGATTGCTTTTTGGTCTTCTCTAGACTGTATTTGACTGCCTCTTTGACTGTTTTCTTCTCAAACAGAAGTTGAGGTAGAGCAAACATCAACCGTACTGAAATATAAAACAGAAGTAAAGCCAGAATAGTAACAATCAAACCAACCAACCAGTACTTATCTTCTACATAGGTTACTATAAATTCCGGAATGACGATTTTATTGAGGTAATAAATCTTTAAAATCTTTCGAATCAATGGAAAGAGCATCATGACATAAAAGAAAATAAAGGCCATTTTGGAAATCGTCACTTGCTTCATAAACAAGAAACTTTGACGAAAGACCTTACGACTGTACTCCAGCAAAGTTCTCTTTTCATGATAGAGGAGGTGCCGGGCTCCGATAAAGAGAAGTCCTAGCTGGTAATAGGCAATCAGTAAATTAACGATTACCAGAACAAATAAAGCAAGACTAACAAATGGCGAACCCTTTATAATAGCAAAAATATTGTTGTAGGAAAGAAAGAGATAACCTGTCTGTCGGAGTAACAGTCCAGCAATCCAAGAATTAAGTGGTAACCAGACAAACTCAATCATCATGAATATCAAGAAAAAGAGGAAGAGAATTTTATCTAGATTAAAGTAGATTTTCCTAAAACCTAGATTTTTAGGTTTTTCAGGTTTCATAGGCACTCCTAGTCAAATAATTGAGACAAGTCCAAGCCACCAAAAGGATTGTTTGATAGGCTACTTTCTGTCTCTAACAATTCTCTAGCTTGATCTGACTCTAAGAAGGACTCGTAAACACGCGCCGTCATTCGAGCATCCTCCAAGCTATTATGGGACTGTCCTTGAAATCCGAGAAATGAGGCAACAGTTTGCAATTTGAGATTGGCAATACCATGTAAATCTGAACTACGGCGCTCAAAGGCTTCATCATATAAATCCACCTTGTACTGCTGGCTGTAGTCTAAACCATGCTCTGCTAGAATAGGCAAATCACTTTTAGCAGCATTGTATCCAACCATGGGTAAAGAACCCACAAAATCTTGGAATTCTTTTATGACTTCCTCTACTGGTGGAGCATCTTTTAAGGTCTCAGCTGTAATCCCAGTCAAACCATTGATAAAACTCTTTAGAGGCACACTAGTATGGACATAGGAATCATAGGCATCGATTTCCTGACCATCTCTAAAACGCACTGCCGATACTTGAATCAAGTGTGTTTGTCCTTCGTGCTGATTAAATTCTAAATCGAAAGCAATGTAATCTTCTAATCGTTCCATTCTATACCTCTCCTATACTGTTATTTTACTTGAGCAACTATACTATTTAGAAACAAAAGAAGCCATTAGGTTAGCATGTAACCTAAACAGCTCCTTGATTATCCTCCAAATAAACGAGCAAAAAAGCCTTTCTTAGTGGATTGGACTTCTTCTTTTGCTTGGTCCAGCTCTAGCTTGAGATTTTCTTGATCCTTCATGGCTTGAAGGGTCAATTGTTGCTGCTGATCCAGTTGTTTGTCTTTCTCAGCAATCTGACGATCTTTGATGCGCATTTGCTCATCTTTTTCTGATAACTGACGATCCTTGGCTTTTAATTGTTCATAGAGACGAAGTATTTCTGCATTCTTCTCATCTACTAGAATCTCCATCAGTTCACGTTGCTTGACATCTTCACTGACAGGCTCATCTTCAAAAATCGTTTTTTTATAGATTTCTTCTAGCTTAATCAAGCCACTTCTGGTAACGACTGTTACCCCTTTGTCATTTTTATCTGTGTCTTCTTCTGGTAATTCTTTGACACGGTTATTGATTGCTTGGCGAGATAATCCTAAGACCTCTGCAATCTCACTGACGGTCATTTCAATACTCATAATATCCTCTGAAACGTTTTCTAGCTTTTCTTTACTTAAATCTTATCATAAGCTAGAAAAACTGTCAAATTTTCGCTTAATCTAAGGCCTTCAAAAAGGCTAGTAAGACTTGGGCAGAGCGACGTCCAGCTTCGATAATAAACTCATCAAAAGAGATGTTTGCTTCATGATTGGCATTGTCACTCATAGCTCGGATAACTAAGACTGGAAGATTAAGGGCATGCACTGCCTGAGCAATAGCTGCCCCCTCCATCTCAACGGCTAAAACTTCTGGGAAATGGGACTTAATCGCTTCTATCTTGTCATTTCCTGCAACAAAACTATCTCCTGTAGCAATCAAACCAAGATGCCATTTTTGGTCCAGTTGAGATAAACTCTCTTGGATTTTGGCTACAAAAGTTTTGTCTGATTCGAAATAAAGCGGTTGTTGCGCCATTTGTCCATAAGCATAACCAAAAGCTGTGACGTCCACATCATGATAAGCTAATTTGTCAGCAATCACGACATCCCCAACAGCAATGCCTTTTGCGACCGCCCCAGCTGACCCCGTATTAATTATAGCATCCACTTGGAAATGATCAGCCAAAATCGCCACACTCATAGCAGACATGACCTTACCAATTCCACTTTCTACAAGAACGACTTCATGCGAGGCAATGCTTCCTGTGTGATAGGTATTCCCTAAAACAACTTGCTCCTGGGCATTGTCTAAATGCTGGACCAGATAAGCCAGTTCTTCTGGCATAGCCGCAATAATTCCTATTTTCATTTCAATTCCTTTTCTATTACAAAAGTTTCATTGCTAAGACAAGCAAAATCAAGAGAAAGATAACTGCAAATAAGATTTTATTTAACTTAGAATTGAAGACATTTCTCTTAGTATTTTCAATGCGACGGCTTTTATGAATAGACGGTTCGACCTGAATCTTCAAGGTTTCCTGGCTAAAACCATGTCCCTTAGGATTGGCATAACCAAAACGGGAAGATGAGGTTGGTAAAATCTTGGTCTCCTCATCATCTAGCAAAGGGGGACCTGAAATTTTTTCGCCTCTATTAGCTCTTTCAATCATTTCATCCGTTAATAAAGGTTTACCCATACTGATCTCCTCTATTTTTTGTGCAATTCCCAATATTGAACAGCCATAATTGTCTTAGCATCACAGATATGACCCGATTGGATTAATTCTTTGGCTTCCTCTAGGCTCACTTCAAGGACTTCCAAGGTCTCATCTTCATCCTGCGGACGTGGATTTTCCACCTTTGTCAAATCGCTTGCTAGATATAGTTTTAACTTTTCATTACAAAAGCCAATGGCTGAATAAAAGTCATACAAGAGTTCTAACTTCCCTGTATAGGCTGTTTCTTCCTCTAATTCACGAAGGGCTGCTGCGACAGGGTCTGTATTTTCTCCTACTTCCAATTTTCCAGCTGGAATTTCGTAAGAGACAGCCTCGATAGCCTTACGGTATTGCTTGACCAAGATGAGTTTTTGCTCATCCGTTACAGCTAAAACACAGACAGCTCCATTGTGGAAAATCAAATCACGTTGGGCAATTCCCTTGCCTTCTGGTAATTCAACCTGATCTTGGACCAGTTTAAAAATTGGGCCTTGATAGATTTCTTTTCGGCTAAGTGTTTTTTCTTCAAATTCCATGATAAGCTCCTACTGATTATTAGGATGATGAGGGAGGCGTGTCGCATATTCATCTTTGTTGACCTGACGACCACGACCAATTGCAATAGCATCCGCTGGAACATCTTTGGTAATAGTTGAACCAGCACCAACAAGAGAATTGTCACCTAACTCAACTGGTGCAATAATGGTTGAATTTGAACCAACAAAGACATTGTTGCCAATGACTGTCTTATATTTGTTTTTACCATCGTAGTTGACTGTAATGGTTCCTGCACCAAAATTAACGTGGCTACCCACTTCACAGTTTCCGATATAAGTCAAATGACCAGCCTTGGTATTCTCACCGATTGAAGAACCTTTCACCTCAACAAAGTTACCAATATGAACTTGGGCAGCTAGACTTGAACCTGGACGAATGTGGGCATAAGGACCGACTGTCACTCCGTCTGCAACAATGCTTTCCTCAATCATAGAGTTAGTAATGACAGCTCCTGCTCCAATAGTGCTATCCACTACATACGTTCCATTTGTCAAAAGAGTTTCAGCACCAATTTTCGTTTGGCCTTTCAAGGTAACATTGGCTTCGATTTGAACTTCAGGAGCAATCTCAACATCAATATCGATATAGGTTGCTTCTGGATTAACAAAGCTAACGCCATTGACCATGTGCTGGTGATTGATGCGACGACGCATAACTGACTCAGCTGTCGCAAGAGCCACACGGTCATTTACTCCAAGACTTTCATCAAAATCTTTCAAAGTATAAGCACCAACTTTTTCACCAGCTTCACGGAAAATGCCAATGACATCTGTAATATAGTATTCACCTTGAGCATTGTTGGTATTGATATTTTTCAAAGCCTCAAACAAACGCTCGTTGTCAAAAACGTAAGTTCCTGTGTTGATTTCCTTGATTTGTTTTTCAAAATCTGTAGCATCCTTCTGCTCCACAATGCGAAGAACCTCAGCATTGTCATTACGTACAATTCGTCCATAGCCAAAAGGATTATCCGTTTCAGCAGTCAAGATAGTCGCCACATTTTTATGATTGATATGGAAATCAATCAAGTTTTTCAAGCTTTCACCTGTGATTAAAGGAGTATCTCCTGCGATGACCAAGGTATGCCCTGACAAACCTTCTAAGATAGGCTCAGTCATCATAACCGCGTGACCAGTCCCCAACTGTTCAGATTGAGTCACAAATTCTGTCTGTCCAGCCAAGACCTGCTCAACCAATTCTGCCTTGTGTCCCACAACTGTTACTGTCTTTTCAGGTTGGATAGCTCCCACGCTACGGAAAACATGTTCCAACATGGAAATACCCGCAACCTTGTGCAACACTTTTGGCAAATCAGATTTCATGCGAGTCCCTTTACCCGCTGCTAAAATAATGGCATAATTTGACATAATCTTCTCTTTTCTCTAGAAATTCCCTTTTATTATACCATATTTCAAATCATTCCGCGCCCTTGAATGAAAAAATGCTCTAAAGTCCTTTCTTAACCCATTTTTTGAGTATTTTTTTTGATTTTTTTTCATTTTTAAGGTAAAATTATGAGATATGAGAAAGAAAATTAATCCGCTTATTTTATTTGGTTTTTTTGGGATTATGATTTTCATTTTAATCCTGAATCGCCCTCGTTTTGAGGACCATCCTGTAAAAACAAAGTCAAATATCGCGCAAGTAGAGACACAGGCGCTACACAATATAGATAAACCAGTAATTGATGTTTCTGGTTGGCAACGTCCTGAGGAAATTAATTACGATACTCTCTCCCAAAACATTTCTGGAGCTATTGTTCGTGTCCATAGTGGTGCTCAAACGTCCAAAGAGAACGATGCTTCCTATGTTAATGGTGTTGATAAGGCCTTTAAAACCCATATCACTGAGTTCCAAAAACGAAATGTCCCAGTTGGTGTCTATGCCTATGTAGCTGGAAAAAATGTCCAGGAAATGGAAAAGGCTGCTGAGGTATTCTATAACGCCTCTTCGCCATACAGTCCTAGTTACTATTGGCTAGACGTGGAAGAAAAAACCATGTCTAATATGAACGAAGGTGTTGAAGCCTTTCGGGCAAAACTAGAATCACTGGGTGCTAAAAACATAGGAATCTACGTCGGAGTCTACTTCATGGAAGAACACAGTATTGATACAGACAAGTTTACGTCTGTTTGGATTCCTTCCTATGGTTCTGACTCAGGATTTTACGAAGCAACTCCTAAAACTGATTTAGATTACGACATCCACCAGTACACTTCTAAAGGAAAAATTGCTGGTTTTGACCACGATTTGGATATCAACGTCATCTCTTCCTTAAAAAACAAAGAAGAAACCTTTAGAAAACTCTTTTTAAAACCTTAAAAGCATTTGTTTATCATTTGCTTTTTCTTTTTGTGCTTGATTGTGATACAATATAATAAGGATTTTTTGAAATAGAAATAGTTGGAGGAAACATATGCTCTCATGGTTAGCACGCCTTATTAAAGGGATTGTGATTGCTCTTGGATTTATCCTACCTGGAATTTCCGGAGGGGTTCTAGCAGCAATCTTAGGAATTTATGAACGGATGATTGGCTTTCTGGCCCATCCTTTTAAAGACTTTAAAGAAAATGTTTTGTACTTTATTCCAGTTGCCATCGGTATGCTTCTGGGAATCGGCTTATTTTCCTACCCGATTGAATACCTACTTGAAAATTATCAGGTCTTTGTCTTATGGAGCTTTGCGGGTGCCATCATTGGTACTGTTCCTAGTCTCCTCAAAGAATCAACTCGAGAATCTGACCGAGACAAGATTGATTTAGCTTGGTTCTGGATAACCTTTACCATTTCTGGATTAGGACTCTATGCCTTAAATTTTGTCGTTGGAACCTTGAGCGCCGGCTTTCTTAATTTCATCCTAGCAGGTGCACTGCTGGCTCTGGGTGTATTGGTTCCTGGCCTCAGTCCATCAAATCTACTTTTGATTTTGGGCCTCTATGCTCCTATGTTGACTGGTTTTAAAACCTTTGACCTCTTGGGAACCTTCTTCCCGATTGGAATTGGTGCAGGTGCAACTCTCATCGTTTTTTCAAAAATGATGGATTATGCCTTAAACAACTACCACTCACGCGTCTATCATTTCATCATCGGTATCGTCCTATCAAGTACTCTTTTGATCTTGATTCCAAATGCAGGAAACGCTGAAAGCATCCAATATACCGGTATTTCACTTGTTGGTTATGTCATCATCGCTTTCTTCTTTGCATTAGGAATCTGGCTTGGTATTTGGATGAGCCAATTGGAGGATAAGTATAAATAATGGCAAAAAAAGTTAAAGTAAAAAAAACATTAGTAGAACAAATCCTGTCTAAAGCAGGTATCCAACATCAAGGGATTCAAATCAATGCCCTGGAAGGAGAACTTCCGCAAGGTTATGACCGAGATCAGATTTTCAAAACCTTGGCTCTTTTGGGAGACAAGACAGGACCGATTATCGGAATTGTCCCTATCACTCAGCACTTGTCGGAAAAGAAACTAGCCAAAATTTCTGGCAATAAAAAAGTTAGCATGATTCCACAAAAGGACTTGGAAAAAACAACTGGTTACATTCATGGAGCCAATAATCCTGTCGGAATTCGTCAGAAACACAATTACTCCATTTTTATCGATAAAATCGCTCTAGACTTGGATCAAATGATTGTATCCGCTGGGGAAGTGGGGCATAGCATTATCGTCGCTCCACAAGACTTGGCTAGCTTTGTAAAGGCTGACTTTGCAGATATTTTGGAGGACAGCAAGTAATGAAACTCTACTTTGTCCGCCACGGTCGCACCGTCTGGAATCAGGAAGGACGCTTTCAAGGTGCTAGTGGCGATTCTCCCCTTCTTCCTGAATCCATTGACACCCTCAAAAAACTCGGTCAGTATCTCAAGAAAATTCCTTTTGATCAGATTTATGCAAGTGATTTACCTCGAGCAGTCAAATCTGCTGAGATTATCCAAAGTCAACTCCAGACGCCCTGTCCTTTAGAAAGTGTTCCTAACCTCCGGGAATGGCAGCTGGGGAAGTTAGAAGGTTTGAAAATCGCAACTCTAGAAGCTATTTATCCCCAACAAATCCAGGCTTTTCGTTCAAATCTTGCCAAGTTTGACACTCAAATGTTCGGAGCTGAATCCCTCTATAGCACAACCCAACGGACCATCCAATTTATCAAATCACTCAAAGATAGTCCGGCTGAGCATATTCTAATTGTCGGTCACGGCGCAAATCTTACTGCCAGTCTTCGTACTCTTCTAGGTTACAAAGATCCTCTTCTTCGTAAAGATGGCGGTCTAGCAAATGCCAGCCTGACCATCCTAGAAACCCATGATTTTGAAAAATTCACTCTTGATACATGGAATGATACTTCTTATCAATAAAGAACTTGATTTTAGCGTCAAGTTCTTTTTAGTTTTGAAAGATTATCCGTGAATTTCTTGGCTATTTATGATAAAATGGGAGTATCGCAAAAAATGACTCATCGTATTCAATTTTGAGTAAAACTAGGAGGATCCCATGTCAACAGAACATATGGAAGAACTAAATGACCAGCAGATCGTTCGCCGTGAAAAAATGGCTGCGCTCCGTGAACAAGGAATTGATCCCTTCGGAAAACGCTTTGAACGTACTGCTAACTCTCAAGAATTAAAAGATAAATATGCTGACCTCGATAAAGAACAATTACACGATAAAAACGAAACAGCTACTATCGCAGGACGCCTGGTAACCAAACGTGGTAAAGGTAAAGTTGGATTTGCCCACCTTCAAGACCGCGAAGGCCAGATTCAGATTTACGTTCGTAAAGATGCTGTCGGTGAAGAAAACTACGAAATCTTCAAAAAAGCAGACCTTGGTGACTTCCTTGGTGTCGAAGGTGAAGTAATGCGTACAGATATGGGAGAACTCTCTATCAAAGCGACTCACATTACACACTTGTCTAAGGCCCTTCGTCCACTTCCAGAGAAATTCCATGGTTTGACAGACGTTGAAACAATTTACCGTAAACGTTACCTTGACTTGATTTCTAACCGTGAAAGTTTTGAGCGTTTTGTCACTCGTTCAAAAATCATCTCTGAAATCCGTCGTTACCTTGACCAAAAAGGATTCCTTGAAGTGGAAACACCTGTTCTTCACAACGAAGCTGGTGGAGCTGCTGCCCGTCCATTTATCACTCACCACAATGCCCAAAACATTGACATGGTCCTTCGTATCGCGACTGAGCTTCACTTGAAACGCCTTATCGTCGGTGGTATGGAACGCGTCTATGAAATTGGCCGTATCTTCCGTAACGAGGGAATGGATGCTACTCACAACCCTGAGTTCACTTCTATCGAAGTTTACCAAGCTTACGCAGACTTCCAAGATATCATGGACTTGACTGAAGGCATTATCCAACACGCTGCTAAATCAGTTAAGGGCGATGGTCCGGTTAACTACCAAGGTACTGAAATCAAGATTAACGAACCATTTAAACGTGTTCACATGGTGGATGCTATCAAAGAAATTACTGGTGTAGACTTCTGGCAAGACATGACTTTGGAAGAAGCTAAAGCTATCGCTGCTGAGAAGAAAGTTACTGTTGAAAAACACTACACTGAAGTTGGCCACATTATCAATGCCTTCTTTGAAGAGTTTGTTGAAGAAACCTTGATCCAACCAACCTTTGTCTATGGACATCCAGTAGCTGTATCTCCACTCGCTAAGAAGAATCCTGAAGACGAACGCTTTACAGACCGTTTCGAGCTCTTTATCATGACTAAGGAGTACGGTAATGCCTTTACTGAGTTGAACGACCCAATCGACCAACTTAGCCGTTTTGAAGCCCAAGCTAAAGCCAAAGAACTTGGTGACGATGAAGCAACAGGCATCGATTATGACTATATCGAGGCTCTTGAATACGGTATGCCTCCAACAGGTGGTTTGGGAATCGGTATCGACCGTCTCTGCATGCTCCTCACTGATACAACCACTATCCGTGACGTATTGCTCTTCCCAACAATGAAATAAGCTCTAATCCTCTGGTGCTTGCCAGGGGATTTTTTGATGCAAAAAGAGACTGAGGAAAACTCAATCTCTACTTTTCACTTCTTTGGTTGCTACATCTTCTCCAAACCACTTTTGGCTAATTTCTTGGAACTTTCCTTCTTGGTGTAGTGCGATAAAGGCTTGGTTTAAAGCTTGTAGTAATCTTTTGTCAGCAGGTCTAACTCCGACCGCAAAAGATTCACTTTCAAATCCTGCTGAAAAGACATTGTAGTCACTTAATATACCTTCAGACTGGAGATAATAATTAGCATACACTCGGTCAATCAACAAGGCATCAATCCGGTCATTTTTCAAATCAATCAAGGCCTCATTGAAACTCTGGTACTGATTGGCCTTCTGGTCTTTGACACGATTTTTCAGTAAATCTGGCTGGGCTTCAAAGTCTAAATAACCAGAGGAACCGGCTTGGGCTCCCAAGGTTTTATCCTTCATATCCTCTACTGAATGAATCTGCTGACTTTTTTTCGTCACCAGAACTTGCTGATTTTCCATATAAGGAATGCTAAAGGCAACCTTCTCACGGCGTTCATCAGTAGCAGAATAGCCATTCCAGATGGCATCTATGGTTCCATTTTGCAGTTCCGTCTCCTTCATATCCCAGTCGATTGGCTGGAATTGAACCTTGACACCTAATTTTTCAGAAACTGCTTGTGCCAAATCAATATCAAAACCTGTATATTGGCCATTCTTTTCTTCAAACCCCATGGGTACAAAGGTATTATCAAAACCAATAGTAATGGTCCCCTGCTCTTGATACTTATCCCAGTTATCCTGCTTTGGATCACTAGCCTTCTGAGTACAAGCCGTTAAAAAGAGAGTCAGGAGAGAAACCAATACTAAAGTAATTTTCTTATTAGTCATTGGCACCTCCTACTTGGGTTCAACCTTGAGAATCTGATCTGCGATATTTTCAGCAAATTGTAAATCGTGGGTAACCACAATCTGCGTCATGCCAAGTTCCCTATTTTGCAATATCAGTTTTTCCACTTCCAAGCGTAATTCAGGATCTAGGGCAGAAGTTGGTTCATCGTAGCCAATGATTTCTGGGTCAATCATCATAGCACGCGCCAATGCTACTCGCTGCTTTTGTCCACCAGATAGTGAGAAGGGATAAGCATCTGCATGTCCTGCCAGCCCTAATTGTTCCAAGAGGCCACGTGCCTTCTTCTCTGCCTCTTCCTGCTTCATTCCCATCGTTTTTACGGGCGATAAGGTCAAATTTTCTAAAACTGATAAATGAGGAAAAAGTTGAAAATCTTGGAATACAAATCCTAGTAGATTGCGCTTCTCCAGTTCATCCAGTTCTAAGGGTTCTCCATTATAAAAGACTTGCCCTGAATCAATGGTTTCAAGACCTGCAAGCATACGTAAGAGGGTTGTCTTACCTCCACCAGAAGGTCCAACGATAGCTAGGATTTGCTTTTCAGGAATTTTTAGACTGAAATTGGACAAAATTTGCTTTTCACCAAAGACTTTATTGATATTTCGTAATTCTAACATGGCAGCCTCCTATCTATAGTAACCGTACTTCTTCTCAACTTTTTTGGAAATGATTGTCACAATCCCAATCAAAATCAAGTAAATGGCTCCTGCCAAGAACATAGGAACCAGGCTGGCATCACGGTTGGCAGCTGTTCGGCTTGCTAAGATAAGGTCTGAAATTCCTAGAGCGTAGACCAGAGACGTATCCTTAACCAAACTCATAACCTCATTAAATACACTAGGAAGAACAATCTTGGTCACCTGGGGCAAAATAATATAACGCACTGTGTCAAAGGGACTAAACTTCAAGACCTTGGCAGCCTCATATTGACCTCTAGGAATGGTACCAATCCCGCCACGGAAGATTTCAGCAAAATAAGCCGCATAATTCAAAACAAAGGCAATAATGGCCGCAGGAAGGCGGTCCAAACGAATCCCAATACTTGGGAGCACATAATAGATAAAGATCAATTGCAAGAGCAAGGGTGTCCCCCGCATGATCCAGATATAAATATTAATCAGATGATGGAGGGGCTTCCAATGGACTTGCAAGGCAAAGGCAATCAAAACGCCCAAGGGAATAGAAAAAATCAAGACCAGTGCAAAAACCTGCAAAGTCATGCTTGCACCGCTCAATAAACTCGGTAATATCTCAAACAAGTAAGACATACTGACACCTCCTAAAAATAATTGCTCCTATTATAGCATAAATAAACGAAATAACCAAGAATTTTTGTAAAAAAATTCTATAAATAAAATAAGAGTTTTGCTATGAAAACAAAACTCTATCCTTCCAATGATACAATCTTAACCTGATTTATATAAAAATTCTCGTCACATTGCCATAAAACCTCAGCCATATTTTTGTAAGAAATGGATTTATCGTGATCAGCTCTAATTGTGAGATTATAGCCACTTTCATTCCTGTCCATATCAATATTTAGATTATAAAATCCCTTCTGTTCAATGAGAATATTCAAGGTATCAATTGAAGGTTTATTAGTAACAAATCCAGTCATTCTGATATGGTAATGGGTATCGCTTTTCAAAAATTTGGAGCTACTTTTCTGAACAGAGACGACAATTAGACTACAAAATAAGCCTAGAAAGGCAAAACCTGCCCCAATTGCCATCCCAATCCCTGCAGTTGCCCAAATACCAGCTGCTGTGGTGATACCGCTAATTTTTTTGTCCCTCATGAAAATAATACCACCACCAATGAAACTAATTCCACTGACAATTTGGGCCGCCACCCTAGAAGTATCATAATTAGGCGTATCCAAGAAAGCTTCCTTTGATAAAATCATCATTAAAGTTGCAGTTAAGGCAACCAAGATATGAGTCTTTCTCCCAGCCTGCTTGTGCTTAGACTTTCTTTCATAGCCAATGATAAAACCAGAAAAACAAGACAATAAAATAAGAATGATATGCCGGACTTCAATCGGTAGAGCTATCGTATCAAGCATTATTTTCCTCCTCTATCACTCATAATTTTATATTATAGTCCTAGTTATAACTTTTTTCAAGAGAATATATTTGTTTAAAATACTGCTTTTTAAAACAAAAAACCGCAGTTATCCTCTAGTAATAACTTGCGGTTTTCTGTTATGTATGAATTCTTACAATCTCTCAAATAATTCTTGCATTTGAACATCGTCTGGAACCAGTTTTAAGTAAGCTTGTGCCTTGACTTTTGCCTCCTCAAAGTAGCCCAATTCACGCAAGAGATAGATATAGTGTTCTAGAAATTCTGGATTGTCCTTCAAATCTCCTGCCAACTCTTGGTAATGCTCATAGGCAGTATCCAAATCGTCCAATTCTTGATAGGAACGAGCAATCATCCACTTGGTCAAAAGATTTTCTGGCTCCTCGCTCTGCAAGTCTAGAATATCCTCATAACGCTCCTGTTCTAGATAAATAGTAGCTAGACGGAGTAAGATTTCTTCCGTATCCTCAGCGTCTTCTTTTGCAGTCAGGAGATAGTTTTCTGCACCACTAGCATCATGCAATTCATAAGAGAATTGTGAAGCAGCCAGCAAAAGGCGAGTTTCAAAAGGATTTTTCTCTAATCCTTGCTTAGCGATACGCAGGGCTTCTTGAACTTGATGCTCCTTATGTAAGGCCTGACTATAACCATACTCATAGCCTTCAAAATCAGGTGAAATGGTATCAAGTTGTTTAAAGTAGAGGACAGCTTTTTGGTATTCTTCTTGATCAAAGTAAAGACTGGCCAACTCAAAAGCTGTTAGGTCATCGTATTCTAACTCCAAGGCTTTTTCTAAAAACTCAGTAGCCGTTTCAAATTTTCCTAACTGGGCATAGGCAAAGCCAATTCGTTGATAGGTAGAAATGCCTGTTTGCTCATAAATCGAGCGATTATCTAACTGGGCATAGCCTTGAATAGCTTCTTGGTAATTTTCCAACTCACTATCCAACTCTGCTAATCCCAATATCAAGAGAGGATCCTCTGAGTAAGTCAACGCTTCTAACAATTTCTCACGCGCCACATCTGTCAAACCTTCCAGCTGGTAAAGGTCAGCCTTCAGAGCCAAAGCCGAAACATACCAGTCACTGTCGGGTTGGATTTCCTCTAGATAAGCAAAAGCTTCTTCGATTTGACCATCCTCGCTAGCAATTGCTGCTAGATTTAGATTAACTTCTGGAAAATCCTCTACGATTTTCAGGTAAATTTCCTTGGCCTGAGGATAAAAACCAATCCTTTCTAGATAGGTGGCTAACTCATAAAGAAGGTCACTTGGATCATTTTCTAAAGCTTTGGCGAAATAATGCTCAGCCTTGGTTAAATCTTGTTCCTCCAAAGCCTGTAACATCTGTTGACTATTGTTCACTCTTGACTTCCTCTCCCTCTAGTTCATATAGACCACTGACTACCTTATACCATTTAAAAATGGCTGAAATGACAACCTTAGCAGAAGCATAAACCGGAATACCGAGTAAAACTCCCCAAATACCAAACATAGATCCTGAAGTTAACAAGACAAAAAGTACATTAATGGGATGGATGTTTAATTGACTTCCCAAAATCAATGGAGAGACAAAACGGCCTTCGATTGTTTGTTCTACGATAAAGACAATCACCACTTTCAACAGCATGACTGGCCCAGCAATCAAGCCCAATACTAAAGCAGGAAGCATGGCTAAGAAGCTACCCAAATAAGGAACCAGATTTAAAATACCAGCAGTAACACCCAGCGTAACTGCATAACGTAGACCGATAATCTTGAAGAAGACAATAAACATTACTGCTACAATAATAGCTACTGTCACTTGCCCTCGAACATAGTTAGACAACTGTTGATTCACATCTGATAAAACTTGTCCGACAGGTTCTTTCAATTTGGTTGGTATGAATTGGGTCAAATAGTTACGCAAGCCTTTCCCATCACGCAAAAGATAAAAGAGCATGAAAGGAACGATAATCAAGGCAACAATCACTTGAGATGCCCCGCTAATAAAGGCGCTCACCCAGTTGACTGCCTGAGATGAAACCTTACTTGCCCAAACTGTAGCCTGGCTAGAAAAATTGGTCAAAACTTGCTCTAACTGAGGTCTGAAATCATCTGGCAAACGCTTAGTTACCAGATCATCAATAACCCTGTCTGCATCTTCAAGATAGACTGGAACATTCCTTGCAAAGGTTAAAACCTGACGCTGCAGATTTGGTATGGCTACTGCCAAGCCCCAAATGATAAAGAGAGCGATGATGATAAAGACAATACTAATCGCTATAACACGATTGATTTTATGTTTCTCCATCCAATCAACAATAGGATTCAATAAATAGTATAGCAAACCAGACAGAATGACTGGTAACATCACAACTGCTAAAAAGTCCAAAACAGGTGAAAATAGAAAACTAATCTTACTTAAAATAAAAAGATTGAGTCCCAATAATAAGGTGACCAAAAATACCGTAATTGCCTTGTTATCCAAAAACCACTTGAAAAACCAAGATAGGCTAAAATGTTTCTCTTTTTGCTCCATAAATACTTCCTTTCTATTGTTCTCTCATTATACCATTTTTAAATCAAAATAACTCTTTTTTAAAGTGCTTACATGGAGACCGCGACGTAAAAAAGGCTCTATAATATTTGTAGTGGGTAAATCCCCTATAAATATTATGGAGCCTATTTTTGTGTAGAAAAAAAGTCCCATATGACCTATAATGAAAAGCGACGAAACAAC
>CAJNCA010000010.1 GCA_905221145.1 bacterium | reverse complement strand
TGGGACTTTTTTTCTACACAAAAATAGGCTCCATAATATCTATAGGGGATTTACCCACTACAAATATTATAGAGCCCGACTTTTCAGATAAAGATAGCCAAAGAAGCTTTCATAGAGGGCGAAAAAGAGGAGGAAGGCATGGAGGAAAAAGGTCTCTGGTAAAATCAGAATAACAGGATCCTTGGCTGGGTCAAAAAGCCAAGTATCATCTCCCACAAAGAGAATTTGATGGAAAAGGGTAAAGAATTGGTCAAAACCAATCAAAACTCCCCCAAGCCCAATCAGCAAAGGTAAGACCACTAGAGCCAGAAGCCCTTTACTAAATAGAGATAAAAAGCCCTTTTTCACAATTCCTTTTACAAAGACATAGAAACTTGGCAGTGTCACTAGGGCAACTAGCTGCACCAAGTGAAAGAGGTTCTTCACCACCGCAAAATGGTGCAGACCAGCTGCTGACGAACGAAAATCTGGCATCTCTAGAACCTGACTAAAAGGATTGGTCAGGTAATTCATCAAAATATGAAAATTGTACTGAATAGTTTCTGGTTTTAAATAGACCCGATCCGTTAAGTTCAGCCACTGAATCTCCAGAGGATAGAAAATCCAAGCCCAATAAATGGTCAGAAGGATTGAGAGGGAGAGGAGAAAGAGCATAGAGCCCCAAAAGGTCAGTTTAGTTTTCATCAAAGTTCCACTCCGCAAGGCTAGAAACCACATGAGTCGGTGCGATTGGCAGGTCTGCCACTTCTTCTGCCTTGGTAAAACCTGTTGTCACCAAGAGCGTTGGAATGCCATTGTCAATCCCTGCTCGAATATCTGTTAAGTAGTTGTCCCCAACCATAATCAACTCTTCACGTTCCAAGCCTAAGTGCTCAACCGCCTTGTCCATAATGATGGCATTGGGTTTTCCGATATAAATAGGCTTCACTCGTGTTGCTACTTCAAGCAGCGTAATCAGTGAACCAGCACCTGGCAAAAGACCTCGTTCTGTCGGGATGTTGAGGTCAGGGTTGGTTCCGATAAAGTGGGCACCCTTTTGGATAGCCAGAGTTGCTGTGGCAAATTTTTCATAGTCAACTTGCCAATCCAGTCCTACTACCACATAGGCTGGACTTTCCTTGTCTTCCACATAACCAGCCGCCTTGATGGCTTCCTTGAGCCCTGCTTCTCCGATGACATAGACCGTCTTTTCCAGTCCCAAGTCATTCATATAGTCGATAGTTGCCAAAGTCGCTGTGTAGACAGTAGACAGAGGCGTATCAATATTAAAATTCTGAGCCAGCATCTCCTGAACACTCTCTGGAGTGCGGGTTGTATTGTTGGTTACAAAGAGATAGGGAATGTCCCGCTTTTGCAATTCATGGACAAAAGCCTCTCCTGCCGGGATTCGGTCTTTCCCCTTATAAATAGTACCGTCTAAATCAATTAAATAGCCTTTATATTTCATACTTTCTTCCTAATCTTTTTTTATTTCTTGCCATGTGATGATAGCTTGGGCATTGGTAGCTCCGTCACTTGTAATTTCATGCTTGCTTTCCAGTCCAGTCCGTTCAACAGCCGATGTGATCACCCCACCTGGTCGCACTTCCTTGACATACTTGAGGTTGATTTTCTTGGGAATATATTGGGTCAAAAATTCCGCTCCCATGACCTCAAAAATCCAGTCCAAGTATTTACTGTTATTGACATGACCATTCATATCCAAGTCGTAAAAACGTACATGGTAATCCTTGCTGACTGGCTCGTCCAAGGACTCATACTTTGGTCCGCGGATAAGTTTTTTATCAAAATCAGACTGGTAAGGAGCCACAATCTCAGGTTCGACAACATGGACTTTTCGACTGTCTCGGTCCATGAGAACAAAGGTCGCCATCATGTGAATGAGCTCCTGCCCCGTTTCATCATAAATGGTAAAGCGACGATAGCAAAAGAGTCGATTGTAGCTCAAAGCTTCCGTTTCGATGGTGATTTCTTCCGCAAAACGAGGCAAACGATCCACCTCAATATCATAGTCTGTGATAATCCAGACCAGATTATAATTTTCCAGAATAGCCTTATCACTAACTCCCAATTCAATCGACTGCATCCCTGAAACTTGCAAGGACAGCAAAATTACATCTGGAAGTTTGATATGACCGTTCATATCCGCCATATCAAAAGGAATCTTCATTTTCATTTGATAAGTTAAGCCCATGATCCTACTCCAAAATAAATCGTTCTGCTACAGTGTCTCCTAAAAAGAGACCTCTTTTTGTCATGCGAACTCGGTCACCCTCTATTTGCATGAGACCTTGTTGCACCAAGTCATTGACAATTTCACCATAAAGTCCCTCAAACAACCGGCCAAATTTTTCCTCAAATCTGCTCATGGAAACCCCGGATTTCTTGCGGAGACCCAAGAACATTTCTTCTTCCATTTGTTCTTTTTGACTCAGGTTCTCTTCTGTGATGCGAGCATTGCCTTCCTCAACCGCACTGAGATAATGACGAATGGGACCATGATTTTTATAACGAACACCATTGACATAACCAGATGCCCCAGCACCGATACCATAGTATTCAGCATTGTCCCAGTACATGAGATTGTGGCGACTTTCAAAACCGGGTTTGGAAAAATTGGAAATTTCATAATGCTCAAAACCAGCTCGCTCCAACTCCGCGATGATGTACTCAAACATCTCCGCTTCCAGTTCCTCTTTAGGCAGAGGCAATTTCCCACGTCGCATCCGATTCATAAAGACAGTATGGTTTTCCAAAATCAAGCTATAGAGACTCATGTGAGGAATATCCAGTCCAATAGCCTTAGCCACATTTTCCTTGACCTGCTCCATGGTCTGACCAGGCAGTGCATAAATCAAATCGATGGAGATATTGTCAAAACCAGCCAGTTTCAGGCGATCGATATTTTCATAAATATCCTTCTCCAAATGACTGCGCCCAATCTTTTTCAGCATTTTATCATCAAAGGTCTGCACACCTAGCGAAACACGATTGACAGCTGAGTTCTTCAAAACAGCTATCTTATCCGCATCCAAGTCGCCTGGATTGGCTTCAATGGTCAACTCTTCCAAGACAGACAAGTCCAAGTTTTTAGTCAAGCCATTCAGTAACACCTCCAGTTGCGGAGTCGACAGGGCTGTCGGTGTTCCGCCACCGATATAGAGGGTTCGCAACTTTTGAATATCATAAGAACGAAATTCTTCCAGCAGATGCTCTAAATAGCTATCAACTGGCTGATTCTTGATGAAGACTTTTGAAAAGTCACAATAATAACAAATCTGGGTACAAAATGGGATGTGCACATAGGCTGACGTTGGTTTTTTCTGCATAGTAATTATTATACCACAAAGACAGGCTCCAAGAAAAAAATCACCATCCCCAGACCCATAGCCAGCCCAGAGATAGTGATGATGGTTTATTCTTCTGTTATGTCAATAACAATCTCTTCTGATTCATCAAGAGTTTCGGCCTTTTCTTGCCACTGCTCCTTGAGATTATTGAATTGATTTTTTGATGCTTCTGTCGCTTGGCGAGCACATGATTTGGCTTGAGCAAGTACACTGTCCACAGTGATTTCCCCTGACTCAACCTGTTCTTTGGTTTTCAGAACAAAATCTGTAGCCTGTTCCTTAACCTCTGTCAGTTTTTCACAGACTTGCTCCTTGGCATACTCTGGATCTTCTCTAAAATCATCTAGAAAATCTTGAGCCTGACTGCAAACTTGTTTGCCCTTGTCGCTTGTTAAAAACAAGGCAAGAGCTGCACCTGAAACGGTTCCTAAAAGGATTGAGGATAGTTTACCCATAAGGATTCTCCTTTTTTATTTTTTGAATAATTTACTTGCAAGACGAAGAGCTGACAAACTTGCACCAGTCTTGATGGTTTTTGAACCAGCTGATGAAGCTTTCTTGCTCAATACACGCGCATGGTCATTGAGGTCTGAAACAGATAGAGACAAATCTGCAACAGCACTAAAGAGTGGATCGATTGTTGCCACCTTGACATTGATATCATCTGCCAAGACATTGACCTTAGCCAACAATTCATTGGTATGATGCAAGGTCACATCCACATCTGAAGTCAAGGTTTTAATCGTCTTCTCTGTTTCATCGATAACACGACCAAGCTTTTGTACAGTGATAATCAGATAGACCAAAAAGACAATCAAAGCTAGGGCGACAAGAATATATGCAACTTCTAACATTTAGTTTTCCTCCTCAGTAAAATAGTAAGGGGCCTTCTTTCGATTTTGATATAGAATGATAAAAATACCCAGTCCAATAAGAACAACTGATAGCCATTGAGACACTCGAAGGCCAAAGAACATGAGACTATCTGTTCGCATGCCTTCGATGACCATACGACCAAAACCATACCAAATCAAGTAAAAGGCAGTGATATGACCTCGTCTGAGACTCTTCCATTTTCGTCTCAATATCAAAATCAAGGTAAATCCAAGTAGATTCCAAAGAGACTCATACAGGAAGGTCGGCTGACGGTAGCTCCCTTCAATATACATCTGGTCACGGATGAAGCCAGGTAGATAATCCAGATTATCCACCGCTGAACCATAGGCTTCTTGATTAAAGAAATTGCCCCAGCGACCCAAACTTTGGGCAATCATGACGCTAGGCGCTGCAATATCTAGAAAATCCCAAGTATTAATAAGTTTGCGATCAGCAAAGATATAGAGGACAATAGCTCCAGTTATCAAACCACCGTAAATGGCCAAACCACCATTCCAAATGGCAAAAATCTCTCCCAAGTTCTGACTATAGTAATCAAAACGGAAAATAACATAATAGAGACGTGCTCCTAAAATAGCTAGGGGAAAGGCAATCAAGATAAAATCTAAAATATCGTCTGGTATGATCTTCTTTCTAGGTGCTTCTTTCATGGTCAAATAAACCGCAAGAATCAAGCCTGTCACAATACACAAGGCATACCAACGAATGGCTAGAGGGCCTAGATGAATAGCAATTGGATCAAGCATTAGGCACCTCGTTTTGAGCAATGAGATTTGTCAAGCGTTCTTCGAACAAACGTGTCGCATCAAAGCCCATTTCCTTGGCACGATAATTCATGGCAGCTGCCTCAATCACAACAGAGATATTCCGACCTGTTTTAACTGGGATGCGGATACGCGGAATAGATACGCCAGCAATTTCTAATTCTTCAGCATTGTTTCCAAGACGATCAAATGTCTTGTGCGTATCGTAATTTTCCAAGTAAACAGCCAACTGGACTTGTGAAGAATCCTTGACGGCACTTGCACCGTAGAGACTCATGACATCGATAATTCCGACCCCACGAATTTCAATCAAGTGTTTCAAGATTTCAGCGGGTTCACCCCACAAAGTAATCTCATCCTTGGCAAAGATATCGACACGGTCATCTGCCACCAAGCGGTGACCACGTTTGACAAGCTCTAGACCTGTCTCACTCTTACCGATGCCACTATCGCCCTGAATCAAGACACCCATCCCATAGATATCCATCAAGACCCCGTGCACACTGGTACGTTCCGCCAAACGAGAATCCAGATAGCTAGATATCTCTCCAGACAAACGACTAGTAGCTGTACGGCTGGTTAAAATGGCAATCTTACAATCTCTAGCTGCCTTTAACATTTCCTCTGGAACCACCAAACCACGAGCAACAATGACCGCAGGTGTCTCAGGTAAAAACATTTTTTTCAAGACTTGGTAACGGTTGTGAGAAGACATTGAAACGAGATAGGACCATTCCTTCATCCCCAAGAGCTGGATCCGCTCTGGTGTATAATAATCAAAATAGCCTGTCATTTCAAGACCAGGTCGCATAATATCCGCTGTATTAATTTCCTTTTCAAGTAATTCTGGTTCGCCATAGACAATGTCTAGTCTAAGCTTTTCAATCACTTCTTTTACTAAAACCGACATCATTTCCTCCTTCAAATGAGTTCTTCTCTCTATTATATCAAATTGTCCTTAGAAGTTTCAGATTTTTGCAGGCTTTGGAGTATTTATTTAAAAGAAAAAGGACTAGATTTCTCTAGCCTTTCATTTCTAATTAGAATTTTTTACGTTTACGAGCTGCTTCTGATTTACGTTTACGTTTTACAGAAGGTTTTTCATAGAATTCACGTTTGCGTGTTTCTTGAAGAGTACCAGCTTTAGTAACCGCACGTTTGAAACGACGAAGTGCGTCGTCAAGAGATTCATTCTTACGTACTACTGTTTTAGACATTTTTTTCACTCCCTTCAAGTTCAAGATCTATTCTATTTTACACGTAAAAGGAATAATTGTCAAGAAAAAATCCGGTTTAATTTTGATTTTTTCTTCCATTTATACAAGAGTTCAAAGCGTTCAATAGAACATTGCTTTTTATTTTTCAAGTAAGCTAAGCGCTTCAGCATCCGCGATAATCGTCACATCTGGGTGGTTTTGTAGGCTACTTGCTGGTAGACTCTCAGTCACTGGTCCAGACACTGTTCCGGCAATAGCTTCTGATTTTGATTCACCGTAAGCAAAGAGAATAATAGACTTAGCATCCAAGATGTTTTTAATCCCCATTGAAATAGCTTGAGTTGGGACATCTTCAATCTTGTCAAAGAAGCGAGCATTAGCTTCGATAGTCGACTGGTCAAGCTCTACAAGGTGTGTTTGACTGTCAAATGGAGTACCAGGTTCATTAAATCCGATATGTCCATTGCGACCGATTCCCAAGATTTGCAAATCAACTGGATGGTCAGCCAAAATTTGATTGTAGCGTTCAACTTCAGCTTCAGCATGGTCCTTAATCCCACGAGGCAAGAAACTTTCTTTAAATGGTTTTTGGTTGAACAAGTTTTCTTGCATGAAGTGGCGGTAAGACTGTGGATTATCTCCATCAAGGCCTACATACTCATCAAGGTTGACACTGGTTAGATTTGAAAAATCAAGGTCACTTTCAACAATTTCCTTGTAAAATTCAAGCGGACTGCTTCCTGTCGCAAGTCCCAATGTTTGAGCACCATTTGCCAACTTTTCCTTCAAAATCTCAAACGCAACTTTTCCACCTTCAACTTGGTTTTCAACTTTAATAACTTTCATCTTTTCATCCTCCGTTTCTATCTATATTTATTATATGGTATAGACCAATTTTTGTCAAGTGAAAACGATTTAATTTCTAAAAAAAGAGCGTCCAAACTGGAAACATGTTATAATGGATAGGATTAGAACTTAGAAAGAATGAAGAGATATATGAATACAGCTGATTTTGATTTCCACTTGCCAGAAGAATTGATTGCCCAAACACCCCTTGAAAAACGAGATGCCTCTAAACTCCTCATTGTCAATCGTGAGACGGGAGAAATGCAGGATAAACACTTCCACTCTATTATTGATATGCTGGAACCTGGTGATGCCCTTGTTATGAATGACACCCGTGTTCTTCCTGCCCGCCTCTATGGTCAAAAAGAGGAAACTGGAGGCCATGTGGAACTTCTCCTGCTCAAAAACACTGCTGGAGATGAGTGGGAAGTTCTGGCAAAACCTGCCAAACGCCTCAAGGTTGGCACTCGGGTCAACTTTGGCGATGGTCGCCTCAGCGCAGTTGTTACGGAAGAATTGACCCACGGGGGCCGTATTGTCCGCTTTGAATACCAAGGAATTTTCCTAGAAGTTTTGGAAAGTCTGGGAGAAATGCCACTACCACCTTATATCCATGAAAAACTGGATGACCGTGAACGCTATCAAACCGTCTACGCCAAGGAAAGTGGCTCTGCTGCTGCACCGACTGCTGGCCTGCACTTCACCAAAGAACTGCTGGCAGAAATCCAAGCCAAGGGTGTTCATCTAGTCTATCTGACTCTCCATGTCGGACTCGGAACCTTTAGACCTGTTTCTGTGGACAATCTGGATGAACACGAAATGCACTCAGAATTCTACCAGCTTTCTGAGGAAGCAGCTGCCACCCTTCGCTCTGTTAAGGAAAATGGTGGTCGTGTCATCGCTGTTGGAACCACTTCTATCCGCACCTTGGAGACTATTGGTTCCAAGTTTGATGGGCAAATCCAAGCAGATTCTGGCTGGACCAATATCTTTATCAAACCTGGTTACCAATGGAAGGTTGTCGATGCCTTTTCAACCAACTTCCACCTGCCAAAATCAACTCTGGTCATGTTGGTTTCTGCCTTTGCAGGCCGTGAATTAGTCTTAGACGCTTATCACCATGCCATCCAAGAACACTACCGCTTCTTCAGTTTCGGTGACGCCATGTTTATCTATTAATTTTCATAATCAAAAAACGCATATTATCAGGCATTAAACCTTGATAGTATGCGTTTTGTTATGGATAAAGAAGGTGTTAGTCTTTTCTCAAGCTCTGAACACTAGCATTAATCACCGCTCCGACAATCAAAATCTTAGCGATGAGAATAAACCAGAACATCATAACCACCACGACGATGGAACTGAAGAAACGGACGTCCACGAGGTGATTAACATAGTTGTTGACATAGACTGAAAAAATATTGAGCAGTAAAATCAGAGTCAACAAGACAAAGGTGCTACCTGGTAATACATGTCGAATTCGTCGCACCTTAACATTGGGCAGGAAATAGTAAAGCATAATCAAGATGGCAAAAATTAAGGCATAGACCAAGGGGCCTGTCAGATCCTGCAGGTAATCAAAGAGAGGACTATCTGATTTCCAGTAACTTTTGATGAGGTTGAGGAGCATACGGCCAAAAACACTCAGAAAGAGAGCAAGAGCAAAGAGAATCTGCAAGCCGAAACTGACAAACAAACTCATAAGCTGATGGGAAATCATACCACGATTTTTTGCTACTCCGTAAGCTTTATTAAAGGCTTTCTGTAGGAAATTCATGGATTTTGAAAAGGTCCAGAGGGCTGACAAAACCGCAAAACTCAATAAGCCCGTTGAAGGTTGGGTCAACACTTCGGTAATAATCTTTGCGACCACATCATATATCGTATCCGGCAAAAATTCATTGACAACCTTCAAAAAATTAGAAACTGGAATATGAAAATAGGGAAGGATATTGACCACCACCAAAAGCAGGGGAAAAATCGAAATCAACCAATAGTAGGCTACTGCGACACTAGTCAATTCACTATCTGATGCTTGATAATAATGCAAAAAAGCTTTTAATAAAGGCCTGTCTATCAGCCCTTTCCACCACTTCTTCATGTCACACTCCTTCACTTACAATCTTGATTAGCTTCTTCTTACCAATTCCATCATATCATAAGGGAGGGTATTGGCAGCTTCCTTGAGAGAATAGTTCTCTAAGTTATTCACATTTTGTCGTAATTTCTTGGCATACTTGGCCGTAATCAATCGTTTCTCTTCATATTCGAAAATCAATTTACGCTCTAGATAATAGCCTCTCAGCATTTCATCGATATTGTTAGGCTTGACACGATTGATAACCCGTTCGACAAAGGCACCACTGGTGATGATAGCTGTTTCACGGAGACGAGAATCCTGCATGAAGCTGATCAAGGAGCTCTTATAAACCCCCTTTAGGTTCTCCAAACTTTCGATAATCATCTCTGTATTTTCTAGATAGAGCTCTGCAATTTGGTCATAGTCAAGGGCTCTGAGTTTCTGTGATTCTTCATTTTTCCAACTGCGGAAGGTCTTGCCAAAGGTAAAGACTTCATGAAGGAGAAAACGTAAAATCCGCAAGGAAACAAGGAAGTAATAGGTCAACCGTGAAGCAAACTTGCGATTGATACCTTGTTCCATGTTTTTTAAATAACGTTGGTAAACTCGATAAGCACGCTCACTCATCTTGCCTTCCTCGTAGGCTTGTTCCAAACCATCACTTTCAATACTGAGGATAAGAAGTTTCAAGGCCTCCCAGTCTTCTTGAGCCCCCTTATTTTCTTGACTCAGGATGAGATTTTCAATACGTCCATGATAATTGTCAATGGCTGCATAGAGGGGAAGTTTATTTCTGGTATCTTCCAACTCTTTTTCCAACTCTAGCGTTACTTCATTCAAAATAGCGATATGCATGAGATAGTCCTTGCTTTCTTCTTGTTCATCAGAAAGATGAGGCAAGACCAAGAGACCTGTTAAAAAGCTGACAAGCGTTACACCTGCAACAAGGAAAAGCAAGATTGGATATTCCTGCTCTAGATTACTTGGTATCAAAAGAATTGTAGCAATCGACACCGTTCCCTTGACACCTGAAAAAGTCAAAAGAAGCATGTCCTTCATATACTTATTTAACTTTTTCTTGAGACGTTGTGTCCTGTAGGCATAATAGCCATAAATCATGACAAAACGAATAGCAAAGAGGACAAAGGTAAGGGCGACAAGCGATACCAGCAAGAGTAGAGGATTATAGATTGGATTGGTTAAAATAGGCTCTGCTATCATTTCCAACTCTATTCCCAAAATCACAAAGACAGAACCGTTGAGCATAAAGGTCACTGTATGCCAGACTGTCTCGGTCACCGTATCCACTTGGGCTTCGAGGAGTGTGATTTTCTTAAAACGGCTTGCCTTTAAAATCCCCGCAACTACAACAGCAATAATCCCTGAAACGTGTACTTCTTCTGCTAGGAAGAAGGTCACCAGAGGCAAACTCAATTCCAGAAGGAGCTCACTAGCAATATCCGTTGCGCGCACACTTAATAAGAAGGTATGGAGGAAACGATTGGTCATGGCTGTTAAAAAGCCAATCAAAAAACCGCCTAGGATTGAAAAGATGAGCGAACTACCAGCTTGACCGAGGGAAAAGGCTCCTGTTGTCCAAGCGGCCAAGGCCACCTGAAAGGCCACCAAGCCAGAAGCATCATTCAAGAGACCTTCACCTTTGAGGATATTGGACACGCGCTTAGGAAAGCTAAAGCGCTCCGAAAGAGAGGCAAAGGCCACCAAGTCCGTAGGACCAAGGGCTGCCCCAACAGCCAAGCAAGCTGCCAAGGGAAGGCTGAACCAAAGAAGATGGGCCAAGCCACCCAAACTCAGGGTCGAGATGAAAATCACTGGAAATATGAGATAGACAATGATTCGCCAGTGTTTTAAAATAGCGGTAATATCCGCTTCCTCTGACTCTCGGAAAAGCAAGGGCCCGATAACCAGGGCCAAAAACAACTCTGTATTGAGGTGAAAGTCGGTATTGGGTAAAAAGAGTCCAATCACAATTCCCAGAAGAATTTGCACCAAGGGAAGGGGCAAAAAAGGCAGGAGCTTATTGGTTGTACTTGAAACAATCAAGACCAGTAAAAATAGGATGAGGTAAATCAGTAATTCCACGCAATTCCTCCTTAGTCTTTTTTACAACAGGATTCAAATATCTCCTTCTGCTCTTTGATTTTTTGGTCAATCTTAGAACAATCTTTGTGCTCAATTTTTCTCTGGCACCGTTCCATTTCAAGAGCTACTAATTTTTTCTTGATCTTAAGCATTTTTTTGCTCATATGCGCTTGGTCTAACACCCCCACCGCACGTTCGTGGTGGGTTGACTCGACAAATTTCTGGCGCATGGTATCTAGCTTTTCACGTAGGTATTGTTTATCCATGTCTATATCTCTCTAATTTTTCAATCATAACTAAAAATGGTGGGTTGTTGACTTGATTTAAAGTTCGGTAAATAGCAGCTGTATACTCTTGTTGGTTCAACTGGCTAACAAAATCCAAGACAGCGTCCCTCTCGAGGTCTCCTCCCTCATGACCATAGTAGATCATAATAGCAATCCTTCCCCCTTTGACAAGCAAGCGACACAGCTTTTCTAAGGCTTCAATAGTTGTCTGAGGTTGGGTAATGACGGACTTATCAGCTGACGGCAGATAGCCCAGATTAAAAATTCCTGCCTTGGACTCTGTAACAAACTGGTCCAGTGTCTCATGACCTTGCAAGATTAACTGGGCATTTGTCAGGCCAGCCTGGTTCAAACGCTCTTGGGTCTTTTCCAAGGCTTGTTCCTGAATATCAAAGGCATAGACTTGCTTGGCTAACTTAGCTAAAAAAAGGGTATCGTGGCCATTTCCCATAGTCGCATCCACTACGACATCCTCTTTTGTCACTACTTCAGCCAAAAAATCATGTGCCATCTCAAGTGGTCTTTTCATTTTCAAACTCCTGTTTTACAGCCTTGCATCCTTGCACACTTCCACGACGTCTCATTTCAGTTTCAATAGCATTTAGCACTTCCCATTTATTGAGACTCCACATAGGACCAATCAGCATATCTCTAGGTGCATCTCCCGTGATTCGGTGGATGACGATATGCTTGGGAATGATTTCCAGTTGGTCACAAATGACTTTGACATACTCATCCTGGCTCATCAATTGCAAGCGTCCTTCGTGGTAATCTCGTTGCATACGAGTATTTGTCATAAGATGGAGCAAATGCAGTTTAATCCCTTGAATATCGTTATCCGTGACACAGCGGCAGACATTTTCAACCATCATCTCATGGGTTTCACCAGGCAAACCATTGATCAAATGGGAAACAATCTCAATCTTGGGATACTTTCTCAAACGCTTGACCGTTTCCACGTACAAGTCATAGGAATGGGCACGGTTTATCAAGTCAGAGGTTGTTTCATAAGTGGTCTGCAAGCCCAATTCAACCGTCACATGCATGCGCTCCGATAACTCAGCCAAATATTCGATAGTTTCATCGGGTAAACAGTCTGGCCGTGTTCCGATATTGATTCCTACTACACCTGGCTCATTGATGGCCTGCTCATAGCGTTCCCGAATGACTTCCACCTTTTCATGGGTGTTGGTAAAATTTTGAAAATAAACCAAATACTTCTGCACATCCGGCCACTTACGGTGCATAAAGTCAATTTCCTTATAAAATTGCTCACGGATAGGGGCATCTGGTGCTACAATAGCATCTCCAGAACCTGAAACCGTACAAAAAGTACAGCCTCCATGAGCTACTGTTCCATCACGATTGGGACAGTCGAATCCCGCATCAATAGGGACTTTAAAGGTCTTTTCTCCAAAGAGTTTTCGATAATAATCATTCAAGGTGTTATAAGATTTCATAACTTTCATTATAACAAAAAACACCCACAATCTCAAAAGCCTGACTTTCCTATAAATTCCTCTGTTTCTCGTTTCCATTAGCGATTTTTTATGATACAATATGGATATGATTTTAATGAAATTAGCATCTATTTTATTATTGATACTGACTTTAGTCGTCTGCATTATCATAACCAAACTTTTTAGATTAAAAAAACTAGGACGAAATTTTGCGGATCTGGCTTTTCCAGTCTTGGTATTTGAGTATTACCTGATCACAGCTAAAACCTTTACCCATAATTTCCTTCCTAGACTGGGCCTAGCCCTCTCACTCCTAGCTATTATCCTCGTTTTCTTCTTTCTTTTGAAAAAACGCAGCTTTTACTATCCTAAATTCATCAAATTCTTCTGGCGTGCAGGATTCTTATTGACTCTTGTCATGTATATTGAGATGATTGTTGAATTGATGGCTCAGAAATAAAAAAATGAAATCAAAAACACCTCAATCAAACTAAAATACAGTGGTTGAAGTGTTTTTTCTTTATCTATTTTTCAATAATTTCTATTTACTCTCTTTATCAGGAAATAGATAACCAATACCTACACAAGCTAGGACACCTGCTCCAATCACCAATCCGCTTGAAATTGGCAAAAGGTCCAAAATTGCATTCGCAATGATAAAGGCAATAATCAAACACATCAGACTAGCCTTGTAATCCTTTTTCCAAAGATTCTCTAGTGTGAAAAAGAGGAACAAGCCTACCGGAATCAGTGACCAGAGGTTGACATCCAAACTTGGCCAGCCTACAGAACCAAAATACAATACTGTCAATGCTGCTACTAAAAATACAATTCCCAATAATTTTTTCATTTATTTATCTCCAATTTCTTTTTTAGGAACTTGACGTGCCTGACATAGACCCTTCATGTCCTTTACATGAACCATTATAGCAGAGGAATTTCTCAAGAACAAGGTCTTTTGCCTATCTGGTCTATATCTCGGTCTAAGTGGTTGAATAATTAAGAAAAAAGAAAAGAAGCTCTAATGAGCTTCTTCATTCTATCTAATGTAACAGTATTTCTGAACTAAAACAATCGAAAGTTAGATTCTAAACTAGTTTTTTTCTAGTTAGTATTTTTCTTTTCCTTAGATTCTAGAGAAGTTTTGATTGCTTCGCGTTCAGCCTGTAGTTGGGCTAAATTCTTCTCCTCTTCCTCAAGTTTACTAGTATCTGGTTTAACACGATAATAAACATCCTCTGGTCGCGCCAACATAGCTTCATATTGTTGTCCAGCAAAAAGTCTCTCTTCATTATAATTAGTTTTATCTGTCAATTTTCCACCATCACCAGCTTGCATTACAACTCCACTAGGTACAGCAACTACGATAAAGCCTCCAACAATTTCATTTTTAACATGTGCACTTACTGTTTCTACATCTCGAAATCTAGAATCTGAAGTTCGATTTTTCAAATGAGAATGACTATTATCTAGTTCAATGATCGCTTCAGATTTTTGACCATTTGATAGCCAAGAGGAACGCACTTCCCCAGACTCATTAATAACATATTCATTACCGGAAGCTGTACGCCAAATACCTTTCAAACTAGATAAATCATTATTTCTTAGTGCTTCAATATCCAGTTTCGGAACAGCGGTTTCTTCTTTTAGCTCGTCAACTAACTTCTCTGACTCAGCAACTTTGCTATCTAAACTAGCTAACTGATCCTTGAGTTTCTGGATATCCTCCTCTTTCTTCTTAATTTCAGATACTTTAGAATTATCTGTCGTTTCTTGACTTTGGTTCTCTTTTTTTGCAACCGAAGGAATGGCTTCGTTTGATTCTTTCTTTTCATTAGGTGATAAGAAAAGAATGCTTGCTACGATTGCAACAACCAAAAGACTAAGAGCGATACCAATATAGACTTTTATTTTGAGAGCCGTTCCAACAATTGTCGATGGAGAGGATCCCTTCGCTACATTTGAAACAGTTTGTTTAGGACCATTTTTCTCTTTAAAATCTTTCTTAGTCATGTTATTACTCCTATTTGCACTATATTTTACATTCACCTTAGATAAATTTACAAGATTTTTTCTAGTATATGTGAATGACTTAAAGTTCAAAAAATAATCTAAAAAGTTATCCTGATGAGACCCTACTATTGAATTCTTTTGTAAACTTATTAGGATAAATTATATCATAATTTTTCAAAATTTTATATATATTTTGGTGCAACAAGTGAAATTATAGGCACTAATAGTCTAATACCATCTATTCATCTTATATTTATAAAAAAGAAACCCAATAGAATGAGCTTCTTCACTTTGCCGATTGCAGGGATTGAACCTGTGACCTAGGCTTTACGAGTGCCTTGCTCTACCAACTGAGCTAAATCGGCGATTACACTTACAGTATAGCACTCTGAGAATAGGTGTCAAGGAATTTCCATCTATATTAGAAAAAGCCTGTCCTGAGACAAGGCTTTAAGTTTCTTCCTCTTAGGAACCTGCACTTTCGTAGGAATCCAAGCCCTTGTCCCAGAGTTTCAAGGAAATACCTAAGAAGACTAGGGAAATCAAAATCAAACCTCCAATGTTAAAGAAGACATCCTTGTCCTGCAAGAAATAACTAGCAGGATAGTAGGCCGTAAAGGCAAAAGGCACGATAAAGCTAATCAACCAACGAAGAGCTGAATTATAAATTGAAATGGGATACTTGGCAAAATCATTAAACATATAGAAAATATAAATCATGGCGCCTGACTGCTTGGTCCAAAAAGCGATACTAGCTGTCGCGATTTTCAAGGAAGTATAAATCAAGGTCGCAAAAGGAATACAAACTAGGAAAAGCAGGAATTTTGGAAGCGTCCAAGCAATGCTGGTCACTGTTGTTCCCAATAGGATACCACCGACCAAGAGTTCCCCTAAGGCATCAATCTGAAAGGTCTCAACGAGTATATGGAAGAGCGGATTGATAGGACGAGTCAGATACTTGTCAAACTCCCCTTTTCGGACTAGGCGTTGCCCTAGCGCCCAGAGATTGTCAAAAAAGAGATGATCCAATCCCTTGGGAATCAAAGAAAATCCATAGATAAAGGCAATCTCTTGAAAGGTCCAACCTTCTAGGGATGGAATATGTTGAAAAATGACATTGAGAAACAAGAGGTTCAAGCCTTGAGTTAGAAAAACTCCCAGCACACCAACCACAAAATCCACCTTGTATTCCATGATTTGTTTGATGTATTGTCTGATAAAAATCAGATGCATGCGTTGATATTTTTTCATACTAACCTCCCTGAATGGTGATAAAGGACTGAACTCGTTTCCAAATCAACTGAGACAAACCCACCATCACTAAGAGCCAGAAAAACTGCAAAGCGAGTGCTTGAAGAATCTGATTGGCATCGTATTTCCCAACAATGATCATGACAGGAGTGTAGATCAAGGATGAAAAAGGCAGGAAGGAGAGAATATCTGAAACAACCTTTGGAAAGAAAGCCAAGGGAATCAAACTTCCTGACATAAAGGCCACTATGGAAGTCTTGAGTAGATTAGAACCCCATAGATTTTTAAAGACAAAGGCTGAAAATCCAAAGCAGATATTAAAGAAAAAGTTAATCAGGTAGGCTAGCGTTAAGCTAAAAAGATATAGAACAGTTAAGCTCAGCACTTCTACAATACCTTGCCCCGATAAGACTTTCATCAAAACAATGACACTTAAAAATGGCAGTCCAACAGATATAAAAATCAACCACTTGGAACCAAGTTCAGTGAAGAGATAAGAGGCCGCAAAATGCACTGGTCGCAACAAACGCATGATGATAGAGCCATCCTTGACCTCCTCCCCAATCATAAAAGACGAATCTGACTTGGTCAACAGATTAGTCACAAAACTCATGATGATGTAAAGGGTGATATCTGCCATGCTGAAGCCCTGAATCAAGGACTCCTGCGAGGAATCAAAGACTGCCTTCCAGAGATAGAAAGCCACAAATGCTCCCATCACATCACCAATCCGATAGAGAAGAAAATTGACTCGATAGGTAATCAACTCCTGAATCCCTGCATTGATAAAGGGTTTATAACGTCTCCACAATTTGACCATCTTAGAGCTCCTTTCGATAGAAGCGACGGATAATATCCTCAATATCCGTATCCACCATCTTCAAATCGCGGATTTCAAAATCAGACAGGGTTTGCTTGATAATGTCCGCCGACTGGTAGCGTGAACTATCAAATTCAATATTAAGGCTATTTCCTTGTCTATCAATAGTCATATCAGGAAAGCCTTCATAGTGAGAAACTAGATGACTTTGACCCGGTACTAGTTCAAAGGAAAGAGTCTTCATCTTGCCAAAGGTCTCCTTGAGCTGGTTCACCGTTCCATCAAAAATCTCCTGCCCCTTGTCAATCATAAAAATCCGATCACAGAGTTGCTCAATATCACTTAAATCATGAGTGGTCAAGAGGATTGTTGTTTCTTCCTCCTGATTGATCTGGGTGATGGCTCGACGAATGTTATCCTTGACCGAAACATCCAAACCAATGGTTGGCTCATCTAAAAAGAGAACCTTGGGATTGTGGAGCAAGGAAGCCGCAATATCCGCCCGCATCCGTTGACCCAGTGAAAGAGTTCGCACAGGATCCTTGATAAAGTCCTTCAAATCCAAGACTTCATTTAAAAAGTCCATGCGCTTGTGGAAGAGCGAGTCTGGCACATCGTAAATCTCCTTCAAGACCGCGTAGGTCTCTTGCAGAGCCAAATCCCACCATAGCTGAGTACGTTGTCCAAAAACAACCCCAATATCCTTGACATAATCTTGACGATTGTCCTGCGGAATTTTGCCGTTAATGCGACAAAAACCAGATGTCGGTTTCAAAATCCCTGTCAACATTTTGATGGTTGTCGACTTTCCAGCACCATTTGCCCCAATAAAGCCTAGAATCTGTCCCTTTGGTACCTCAAAAGTCAAATCCTTGACCGCTTCAAAGGTCTGCTTTTCAGGACGAATAAAGGAGCGCAATGCCCCCTTCAAACCTGGTTCCTTGACAGTCTTCACAAAATTTTTCTGAAGATGTTCCACTTCTATCATTGCCATAAATTTCTCCCTATGGTAAGGAATAGCAACATTGTATTTTTGACTACAAATATTCTAAATCCTTACTTTTACTCCTTCTACATATTATTACAGAAGGCTTTATACCAACCTATTATAGTCCAATAAAAAATGGAATGCAAGCGTTTGCCTATAGATTATGAAATTAAAGATTTCTCTCTTAAAATGGTATTTTAAATCAAAGATTCTGGCTTAATAGTTTCCTTAAAATGCCAAAAAACCCACCCAATGGGCAGGTTTCATCTGTATTATTCAGCTAGATTAAGCTTTACCTTCTGAACCGAATACATCGATACGTTCTTCAACTGATGCTTGGATAGCTTTTACACCGTCAGCCAAGAATTTACGTGGGTCGAAGAGTTTTTTCTTGTCGTATTCTGCTTCGTTTGCTTCGTAGTCACGAGCAAATTTACGAGTTGCGTTAGCGAATGCGATTTGGCATTCTGTGTTAACGTTAACTTTCGCAACACCAAGTTTGATAGCTGCTTGGATTTGCTCATCAGGAATACCTGAACCACCGTGCAATACGATTGGGAATCCTGGAACAGCTTCAGTCAATTTTTGCAAGTGATCAAGGTGAAGACCTTTCCAGTTTTCTGGGTAAGGACCGTGGATATTACCAATACCAGCTGCCAAGAAGTCGATACCAGTTTCAACCATTGCTTTAGCGTCTTCGATTGGAGCCAATTCACCATCACCGATGATTCCGTCTTCTTCACCACCGATAGTACCAACTTCAGCTTCTACTGATACACCATTTGCATGAGCAAATTCTACAACTTTACGAGCTTTTTCAAGGTTTTCTTCAACTGGAAGGTGTGAACCGTCAAACATAACTGAAGTATAACCAACTCGGATACACTCAAGTGCATCTTCGTAGTGACCGTGGTCAAGGTGGATAGCTACTGGTACAGTGATACCCATTGATTCAACAAGGTTAGCGATCAAGTTGCGAGCAACTTTGTAACCACCCATGTATTTAGCAGCACCCATTGAAGTTTGGATCAAAACTGGAGCTTTTTTAGCTTCTGCTGCGCGCAAGATAGCTTGAGTCCACTCAAGGTTGTTTGTGTTAAATCCACCAACTGCATAACCGTTGTCACGAGCTGCTTGGACAAATTTTTCTGCTGAAACGATTGCCATTTTATCAGGCCTCCTGTATATTTTTATGGGTCATCCCATTTACATTGTTCATTTTATCACTTTTTGACAAAAAAATCTAGTTTTTCCCGCAGTTTCGATTGAATTTCTTCTAGCTTCATCTATGTAAACCCTTTCTCTGCCTAGTCTTGGGCAACTTTTGGAAAAGCTATAACGAAGGTTAAGCGATTCTCTTGCATCTCAAACCGATAAGGTAATTTTTCATGTTCTAATAAACTTTTAACAACAAAGAGCCCCATCCCCGACCCCTTAGCCTTGCGACTAGCATTGTCAGAAAAAGACTGAGCCAGTTTTTCTTGTTCTTCTGGACTACAGCTATTCTCGATAAAAAGTTCCCCTTCTCTCTCTCCGATGCGGATCAAGCCACCTGGAACAGAATGCTTGATAGCATTGCTGATGAGATTAGATAGGATCAATTTCATGACAGATGGATTTAGATAAGCCTGCTGATGCTTCAAACTATTGTCAATCTGAAGTTCTCTTTCCTTAGCTAGTAAAGCATAATCCTTGACTAGACTTTGCGTCATCTGGAGGAGGTCTATTGTTTCCCTATCATCTCGCAATTCCTGCACAGAAGAGAGAGAAAGTATCTGGAGAACATGGTGATTGAGCTCATCCACAATCCCCAAGGCTACTCCTAGATAATGGTCTCGATTCTTATAACGACCAATATTCTCTTTCATATTTTCAATCAGAATTTTCAAACTAGCCAGCGGTGTTTTCAGTTCATGAGAAGCCCCTCGTAGGAACTCAACCTTCATCTTTTCCAGCTGGAGAATGGCTTCATTCTTGTCATGCAAGTCCGCAATCACAGTCAAAAGATGCTGGTAGAGGCTATTGATTTGTTCCTTGAGATCACCTATCTCATCCTTAGAATCCACGCGCAATCGCACTTGGGCATCCAAATCCATCATCCGACGGGTCACCCGCTTGATTTCCAAAATCGGGGCAACAATGGTCCGAGCATAGATGTAGGCTACCAAGAGGGAAATCAGAAAGGAGGCCAGCAAGGTATAAGGGAGAAACTGGAGACTAATCTGCTCCGCTTCCTTTTGCAAATCCATCGAAGCCAGAAATTGAAGAGTCATAGTACTACCATCTTGCGTTTTCACCTCACGCTCTTCGATAAAGAGGGAGGTTGTCTGGCGATCTGTATCCAGAGGAAGACTGTCCTTAACCTCCAACTTGTCCTCGGTCATCTCTCCCTTGACCGCCCCTTTGATCTCACTAGTCTGGGAATACAAGTCTAAGACTTGCTCTATACTCTGCCTATCCTTTCCTTCTAGGGACTGGGCAATGGCTGTCGCTTTCTGACCAATGGTTTCCTGACGGTGGCTCAGATAAGTCGAGGGAAAGAGAAAATAAATGGCCAAATGAAGACAAATAACCAGAACACTAAAAATCGAGAAGGTGTAGATAAATATCTTTGTAAATAAACCTGTTCGTTTCATTTTCGCTCCAATTTATAACCGACATTGCGCACAGTGAGGATACAATCCAGGTCTAGCTTTTTCCGCAGTTCCTTGATATAGACATCAATAACACGGTCAAAGGGAACCTCATCTGTCGCTTTCCAGACCGCATCGATAATCTGAGAACGAGTCAAGGCACGTCCTTCATTTTTTACCAAATAGTCCAAAATTTCCAACTCTTTGGCATTAATGGCCACTTCTTGACCTGCTAGACTTGCACTGTAACTCTCAAAATCCACCCTGGCATCCTTATAGGAGAAGACTCGTCCCGTATCATAATAGCGCTTGAAAATCGCGTCTACCCTCACTTTTAAGAGAGACAGAGAAAAAGGTTTTTCCAGGTAGCCATCTGCGAGCGAAGCAAAGGCACTCATCTTGTATTCCTCATCCTGAAAAGCTGTCAACATCAAGACAGGAACCTGACTAGTTTTACGAATCTCAGCTAGGACTTCTAGGCCATTGAGCTTGGGCATTTGGATATCCAGTAAAACCAAGGCTACTTCATAGCTAGAAAATTGCTCCAAGGCTTCCTGACCGTCCGCCGCTTCAATAGTTTCATAGCCACAATCCGTTAAATAGTCACTGATCCCTTCACGGATCATCTCTTCATCTTCTACAATTAAAATTTTCATACTTTAACTGCTCTCTATTTTTTATTTTTCTTAGAATAAATACCTACTCTATTTTTATTATAGCCTCTTACTAACCTTTTGTCTTTAAGAAACTTTCTACTAGATAAAACAAAGAGAGCCTATCGCTCTCTCTGCTCACATTTGGCTCTCTATGGAATGAAAATTATTTAGCTGCTTTTGAAAATGTTACAACGTAGTTATAATCTTTCCCATTAGCTTGATATACATAGTCCTCTTTAAAAGTATAGCCGCGTTTGCTCAACTCTTCTTTCTTAGCATCAACTTGGCTCTTAACCGCTTCTTTCACCTGTTCATTTGTTGAACCTTCCGTGACTTCAAGAGGAGTTCCATTGATATCTCCTAGGAAACCTGCAATATCTTTCATTTGATCAAAGTTATAAAAAACATTGACTTTGACCTTTTGAGGAGCTGGCTGTTCTAGACTTCTACGATTTCTGCTAGCGCGTGGTTGAACTGCTGGAGCCATTCTGAAACCTGAAGTTCCTGTAGCCTCCTTAGTGAATGTAACGACATAGTTATAATTTTTCACAGTAGTATCTTGTTCAAAAATAATGTCATTTTTCACATGATACCCTCTAGCAGCTAGGTCTTTTATCTTGGCTTGAATTTTTTCTTTTACTAATTCTTTTGCCTGTGCTTCATTCGTTCCAGCAGGAATTGTGACAGTATTATCTTCTCCCGGGTCAGATAGGAAGCCATGAATATCTGGCATTCCTGCGAAGTTATAGCTAATATTGACAGTTCCATCTGGTTCTGATGTTGAACGTGCCACTCTTCTTGCTCTTGCTTGAACTGATGGGGCATTTCTAAAACTTGAAGTCCCTTCTGAAGTTGAAGAAGGTTGTGCTGGAGTTGTTGCTGTAGCTTCACCTGATCCATGACCTATTGCTGTACTTCCATCATTAATAGTAGTACCCTCATTACGACCATTTGTTAAATTATCTTTATTATAATTTGGTGCTGGTAATTCTTCACCTGGAACATTAATCTCATCAATCTTAGTTTGATATTCATCCGTAGCGTCTACTGCTGCATCGTGATCTTTAGCATTATTTATCGCTTCTAATCCTGCTTCTTTTAAATCTTTTAATTGAGCTTCTAACTTAGCTTTTTCTGCTTCATCTTTAACTTTTTCAATTTCACTAAGTTTTGAAGCCGCAATTTTTTCAATAACATCTTTTCCATCTTTTTTTGCTCCCTCAAGTTTTTCATCTTTAGGTGCTACTTCTTCAGACGGAGTTTCTTCTTTGGGTGTTGCAACTGGCTCTTCCGCTTTCGGTGATGGAGCTGATGGTTCCTCGGCTTTCGGTGTTGGAGCCACTGGCTCGTCCGCTTTTGGCGTTGTAGTCGCAGGTTCTTCCGCTTTCGGTGTTGGAGCCGCTGGCTCGTCCGCTTTTGGCGTTGTAGTCGCTGGCTCGTCAGCTTTCGGTGTTGGAGCCACTGGTTCCTCGGCTTTCGGTGTTGGAGCTGATGGTTCTTCCGCTTTCGGTGCTGGGGCCGATGGTTCTTCCGCTTTCGGTGCTGGGGCCGATGGTTCTTCCACTTTCGGTGCTGGCGCTGATGGTTCTTCCGCTTTCGGTGCTGGTGTTGCAGGTTCTTCCACTTTCGGTGCTGGTGTCGTTGGTTCCTCGGTTTTCGGTGCTGGCGCTGATGGCTCCTCTGCTTTTGGCGTTGTAGCCGCTGGTTCCTCTGCTTTTGGTGCTGGCGCTGCTGGTTCTTCCGCTTTCGGTGCTGGGGCCACTGGCTCTTCTACTTTTGGCGCTGGTCCCGCTGGCTCGTCCGCTTTCGGTGCTGGCGCTGCTGGTGCCTCTGCTTTTGGCGCTGGGGCCACTGGCTCTTCTGCTTTCGGTGATGGCGCTGATGGCTCCTCTGCTTTTGGCGTTGTGCCTGCTGATGGTTCTTCCGCTTTCGGTGCTGGGGCCGATGGCTCTTCCACTTTCGGTGCTGGTGTCGTTGGTTCCTCTGCTTTTGGCGCTGGGGCCGATGGCTCTCCTGCTTTTGGTGCTGGTGCTACTGGTTCTTCTGCTTTTGGTGCTGGCGCCGATGGCTCCTCTGCTTTTGGCGCTGGGGCCGATGGCTCGTCCGCTTTTGGTGTTGTTGCTGATGGCTCCTCTGCTTTTGGCATTGTTCCTGCTGCTGGCTCTTCTGCTTTCGGTGATGGGGCCGCTGGTTCTTCCGCTTTTGGCGTTGTTCCTGCTGTTGGTTCCTCTACTTTTGGCGCTGGTCCCGCTGGTTCTTCCACTTTCGGTGATGGGGCCGTTGGTTCTTCCGCCTTTGGCACTGGAACTTCAGAACTTGGATTTGAAGCTACAGGTTGATTTGTAGCCCCTGTATTTGAAGGGGCATTGTCTGTTACTGGACTTGATTCACCTGAATCAGCACTAGTTGTAGCGCCCAGTGATGGAGTATTTGAAACTTCTTCCCTTGTTTCGGCTTTTGGCGCTGCTGTGACTGAGGTTTCTGATTTCGATGCCGGAGATACTGACTCTTCAGCTCTCGCTGCTGACACCACTGGTGTTTCCACAACTACTGGTGTCGTTTGTTTAACTGTAGTAGTTTGCTCTCCAGTTACAGTATCTGTCTTTGTTTCAACTTCATAACTTTGACAGCTACCAGAATTATCAATTGACACTCGCTGTCTTCTTACTTCTGTATTTCCATCTTTTAGAAAAGTCTCTTCGCTAAAATACAATTTATTATTGACAAAAATCAAATCTCTATTTGCAATACGATTTATCTCAACTAAACTATCAACAGATAGTCCTGTTGCTCCACTAATAGCACTCAGTGTATCTCCCCACTTAATAGTGTAGTGTGATAAATTGTCTATATTTTGAATATCAGCTTTTACTTCTGCAACTGTTCTGGCTACCCAAACACCATCTTGTTCGTTAGCGGAAACAGTTGGAGCTAAAAAGCCCAGTCCCAATAAAATCACACCTGTCGCAACAATTGCACCAGTTCTTAATTTTCTAAAGCCACGTAGGGATAATGTCCCTCTAACATTTGTTTGTCTCATTGTTTTCCTCACTATTTTATATTTTTTAAAAAGGCAAACTCAGCCACAGTAGGCCCGTCTACCTTTGCAGTCTGGATAGGTATCTACAGGTTTTCTATTTATTTAAAAGCAAATTATGAATAAATTTTTATGCATATTTGAATATAGAAATTGCAAATTATCCTTCCACTGAATTCAACGATTTTAGTATATCACATACACTAGAAAAAGTACAAAGAAAGCAACTGAAAGCAATGATTTTCACCACTGCTTTCGACTCTATTTTGAATTGTTAAATATGCATTCTCTATCCACCATTCTGGAATAGAAAAACAAGATGCAATCTTTATTCCAGACTAATTTTTTTAAACTTATTCACCATCCAGCAAGAGCTCTTTTGGTTGTTTTCTGAGGAGATTGCTTGAAGCAAGCGCCATAACGAGAACCACTAGAACCAAGGCTAGGACAAAGACGATGATAAAGTCTGATGTCTGAATGGAAATATCTAGGCTCGACAAGGTCTTGCTAAAGCCATCTACTTCTGCGCCACCACCAAGGTTAGAGGCCTGTGCAGCCTTGCTGGCTTGCTTGGCAACACCTGAAGTCACATTGGCAAGAACAGTATTTCCGATTGCACGAGCAGTGTAGCTGGCTAGGAAGTACGCAGAAACGAGAGCAGGAATGGCAATCAAGATGGATTCAGTAATGAATTGCCCCAAGATACTTGCCTGCTTGAGACCGATAGAAAGGAGAATTCCCACTTCCTTGCGACGGGCATTGATCCAAAGACTGAGTAAGAGGGCAAGGAGAAGAACTGAGAAACTCAAGCTACCCCAGAAGAGGAGGTTGGCCATCTTGTACATACCAGAAATGGATTGCTCAAGAGCTGGGTAGTTAGAGGAGCTCTTAACGAGTGTATAGCTCTTCCAGTTGATACCACTGATGCCATTCAACTCTTTCATAACATCATCCAAGTTCTTATCCGCTGTTACAAAGAAAGTTGCATCCCCATAAATAGCTGTGTCTTCTGTGTATCCATAAAGTTTCGCAGCCGTATGGATGTCTGTGATAGCTGTGTTTTCGTAGAGTTCTTGCGAGTAGGTTACTGCTGACTTATTGTGACCATCAAAGAGTCCCTTAATTGTCACTTCAACTGTTTCCTTGGCTCCTTTTTCATTGTCTGCATCATAGACATTAGAGTCCAATTTGACCTTATCCCCGACTTTCCAGCCGTGTTTGGCTGCCAAGTCCTTGTGCAGGAGGATCTTGTCTTTGTCGTCGTTGGTTAAGTGCTCACCTTCGACTAATTTATAAGATCCAGAGACAAACTTGTCTTCTTTGGAAGAGTCATTGACACCAGTGATCATCAAGCTGCTTCCAAAATGTTTAGCACGATCAGGTGTTAGATTTTTCTTGGTATCTGGCGTTTCGATAAGTTCATATCCAGTCAAATCTCCGATAGCGTTGATACGTTTCACATAAGACTCGATGGCCTTGTTTTCGGTGATTTTTTTGATATCTTCACCTTTAATATTCCCAGCACCACGTGGCGTTCCTTGATTGACGCGACGATTGATTTGCATGGAGAAGCTGTTGGTGATATTTTTAAAGGTCTCCTGAGAAGCCTTGGCAGTAGCTCCCTTGATCGACAAGCCAACCAGACTCAAGCTCGCCATGAGGAGAATAATCAGGAAGATAACAATCGATTTGAAAAACTTCCTTGTAACATAGGCAAATGCGTTGTGTAACATAGGTTCCCTTTCTAGGTTTTGTTCTTTCTTATAGTTCTAACAGAAAAAGCTCATATTATTTCGTCGTATTGCGAGTTTCAGTCAGTTTCTTATCCTTCAACTCAAGTGTAATATCTGACGCTTGTGCCACTTCTTTGCTGTGGGTAACGACGATGACACATTTACCTGTTTTCTGGGCAAGTGATTTGAGCAGTTCGACAATATCTCCAGCAGTTTTAGGGTCCAGATTTCCTGTTGGCTCATCAGCTAGAATAACTGGAGCTTCTGATACCAGACTACGAGCTATGGCAACACGTTGCTGTTGACCACCTGATAACTGGAGAACATTCCGCTTGATCTGACTTTCATCCAAACCAAGTTCAAGAAGTGTATCCTTGCTTGCCTTTTTGTTGACCAAGCGGATATTTTCCAGTGGAGAAAGATAATCTATCAAGTTATAATTTTGAAATACCAAGGAAATATGGTGCATGCGATGGTAAGAATAACCCTTCTTACGAATATCCTCTCCTTGGAAAAGAATCGAACCTTCAACAGGACTATCTAGACCAGCAAGGAGGGACAAGAGAGTGGATTTTCCTGCTCCTGACTCACCAATGATACTGTAAAATTTCCCGGGTTCAAAATTATAATTGATCTGATATAAAACTGCCTCAGCAGTGTTCTTATAACGGTAGGTAAGATCTTGTAATTGTAATAAAGTCATGATTTCTCCTTCTTATACTCAATGAAAATCAAAGATTAAACTAGGAAGCTAGCCGCAGGTTGCTCAAAGTACAGCTTTGAGGTCGCAGATAAAGCTGACACGGTTTAAAGAGATTTTCGAAGAGTATTAACTAATAGATGATAAAATTTCCTTAGGCGATTTTCTAAATAAAAATAGGAAACAAAGGGCTACAGACAAGAAACTAAGCAGAACTAGAAAAACATAGGATTCTGCAAAAGATAGGATACTGGTTGATAAACTGCTTGCTTTGGCTAGCGTGTCTTGTAGAGCTGCCTGATCCCCACTTGCTAGTAGAGTTTGAAGTAGATAGGATGTGATGGCATTTCCTGCAACAAATGCTGGAAGCAAAGCTCCAAGCGATACCAAAACTACCTCTAAACAGAACTGTAGGAAGATCGAGCTCTTACCTTTTCCAAGTGCAAGTAAAATTCCCACTTCGTAGACCCTTTCTCTCAACCAGAGAGACAAGACCAAAATTAAGGCTCCTGCTCCTGCTATCAACATCCCATAAAGGAAGATGGTGAGGAAGGTTTGGAAGGTTGCCACTGAGTCTTTGATTTGTTCAAAGGCCTTGTTTTCCTTCTCGACTTGGTAGCCTTGATTTTCTAAGGCCAAGTTTTCCACCTGCTTCATGAGTCCGTCCATTTCCTTAGGATTTTCTACATAGAAGCGCGCTGCACTGACTTGAGCTTCACTATTTCCCAGAAGGGTCTGGCTACTTTCATAGTCTGTAAAGACCTGGTTTTCACTGAAGTCTGAAGACAAGCCTGTGAATTTCTCTTGTTTTTTACCAGAGAAGATTCCGACAATCTCAAACTCTACTGTTTGCCCTTTACCAGATTCGGACTGACCAGCATCCAAGCCAATCTTATCATGAAGCAAAAGACCGTTCTTCTTAGCTAACTCTTCGTGGATAAGGATTTTCTTGGAATCCCCTTTTTCAAGGTGTCGCCCTTCTTTTAGGTTGAAAGCCGAACTGGTAAAGGTGACATCCTTGGATGAATCCTCAAGAGCTGTTAAGCTAACCAAGTTCTTGTCCGCAGCTGACAAGTCATCACGTTCGACGCTCTGCTCACCACTCACTGCTTCCTTGTCTTTCAGTTTTGCAACCGTCTCGAGTTCAGGAGAGACATTTTCCAGTCCCTTAATCTTGCTAACTGATGCTAGGTCTGACAACTTGAAGGTCTGTCCGTTTTCTATCTTTTTAATAGAAAAAGATGTATTGAGTGATTTGTAAAGATTGATTTCCACTGTTTTATTGGACTTCATCAATGTCAAACAGGCTGAAATTCCGCCTAATAGGACAAATAAAATCAGAAATAAAATAAAACTTCTCAGCCGTTTTCTGCTGACATAAGCCCAAGCTCTTTGGATTGGATTCATTTGTCACCTCCATATTTGTAAGACTATTATAAAATCCAAATATGAAATGTTTATGAAATCAAAAAAAAGAGCAAAAATTTTTTGCTCTACGTAAATTAGATAAAAAAAAGAGCTAGCCTCAGCTAACTCTTATCCTATGCGGAGAGAGGGACTTGAACCCTCACGACCTAAAGCGGTCACAGGATCCTTAGTCCTGCGCGTCTGCCAATTCCGCCATCCCCGCGTCGATTACTTTACTAGTATATCAACTTTTGGGATCCTTGTCAACACTTTTTTTCAATTTTTTTCATTTCATCAAATAAATTACTCTGAAATTTCATTTAGATTTTCATCTACTAACTTAGCTCCAAGTGTATTTTTGAAATGACCTAGGGCAAATTGATGATTTTCAGGCCAGATGGAAGCAACGGCTGGTTTAACAATCTCGATGTCATACCCTAGATTATAGGCATCTATAGCTGTATGCAGGACACAGATATCCGTCAAGACTCCTGTTAAGATAACTGTTGAAATTCGACGCTCTCTCAAACGGATATCCAGGTCAGTCCCTGAAAAAGCGGAGTAATGGCGTTTATCCATCCAAAAGACACGACTGTCTGAACCATGCTCTTGATAAAAGGTTCCCAAATCTCCGTATAAATTCCGTCCACTAGTCCCAATCAAATTGTGAGGAGGAAATAGCTTGCTTTCTGGATGGAAACAATCGTTTTCTTCGTGAGCATCAATGGTAAAGAAGATGTAATCTCCTCTTTCAAAAGCTAATCGAGTTACCTTGCTAATGGCATCTGAAATAGCTTGAGCTGGAGCCCCTGCAGTCAATTTTCCACTATCAGCAACAAAATCTTCTGTATAATCAATCGAAATTAAAGCCTTAGTCATTAGTAATCTCTTTTCTTCACTTCTTCAAAAATATCTGAAATCAAGACCTTAAGGTAGGTTCCCTTCATTCCAAGTGAGCGACTTTCAATAATCCCAGCAGACTCAAGTTTACGAAGGGCATTAACAATCACCGAACGGGTAATCCCAATACGGTCTGCAATCACTGACGCAGTCAACTGACCTTCGTTTCCGTTTAATTCCCCTAAAATAGCTGAAACAGCACGGAGTTCTGAGTAAGAAAGGGTATTGACGGCCATTGTAACAGCAGTACGACGGCGGATATTTTTCTCATCTTCTTCACGTTGGAAGTTGAGGAGCTGAATCCCAACAACGGTACTGGCAATCTCAACAAGGATCAAGTCCTCATCTTCGAATTTCTTATCATTGCGCCAAATAATCAAAGAACCTAAACGAATCCCTGACACATGAATCGGTGCAATAGTCGTCAAGCCATCAGGAAAATCAGCACGACTTTCCACAGGGAAAATACTCAAATCATGATCAACTGTCAGATTGGCTTCTGTATCGTAAATCATGTTCGCGCCCTGTACATAGTCATCCGGGAAAATCTTAGTTTGGAAGAATTGCTCCACGCGATCTGTATTGGTTTTATAACGCATAAAATAGCCAAGGAGACGTCCCTTGCTATTAACAATACAAGCATTACAGTCAATGATATCTGCCAATTGACGGGTAATCGCATTGTAAGGAAGTTCTTCCTGCAACTGCTCCTCCGAGCGCTTCAGGATAGAAGTAATTTTTCTAGTTTTTTCTAATAAATGTGCCATTTTTCACCTCGAATATAATCGCTATCATTATAACATAAACAGCTTGAATTTTCAATTATTATCTGAAAATTGCTTATTTAATTGCAATTTGAAAAAACAAGAATATTTTTAATTAAATTGCTTCTTTTCTATTGACAAGCTCCCTATTTTTGTGTATTATAATATTACAAGAAGATAATATATCTATTTTATTTATCTTTCTTTTTCCATTCGGTCTCCTTATATAAAAAAGCGATTCATTTTGAACCGCTTTTTCTTATTTATCGCCCTTGTTACGAATAACAAAGCCTGTTTTCTTTTCGCTTGAAGTGTTACGTGGTTTTTTATTATCCTTACGGTAACGTTTTTCCTTATCATAACGATCATTTCCACGACTGCCTTTTTTGAAATCATCACGGCGACCATTGCCACGGCGTTCGCGATCACGACGGTCATCTCCACGACGACCTCCCTTACCTTTACCACCGAAGCCATTACCTGATGGTTTAAATGGCAGTGGTTTTTCACGCGCAATCTCCACTTCTGGAAGACTATCCGGATCTTGAACAGTTAGACTCAAGATATACATGGCCAATTCTTCTGGAGTAAATTCAGCAGCTAGCTTGCGAGCATCCTTACCAAATTTCTCAAAGTTGCCACGGATTGTCTCATCTGCAAAATCACGTTCGATTTTCTTGAGTGCAACCTGTTTCTTAGCTTGGAAGGCTTCTTCTGCACTTGCAGGTTTAAGACCTTTCATGCGCTTCTTAGTCAAGTTTTCAATAATTTGAAGGTAACCCATTTCGTTTGGAGCAACAAAGGTAATCGATTGACCTGACTTACCAGCACGACCTGTACGACCGATACGGTGAACATAACTTTCAGGATCTTGTGGAATATCGTAATTATAGACATGAGTTACACCTGAAATATCCAAACCACGCGCTGCCACGTCTGTTGCAACCAAAACATCTAGATTGCCGTTTTTGAAGTCACGAAGGACACGAAGACGTTTGTTTTGGTCTAGGTCTCCATGAATTCCTTCTGCACGGAAACCACGGATTTTCAGACCACGAGTCAATTCATCCACACGGCGTTTGGTACGACCAAATACGATAGCAAGTTCTGGTTGTTCCACATCCATAAGACGAGTCATGGTATCAAATTTTTCTTGTTCTTTAACTCGGATATAGTACTGGTCAACCAATTCTGTTGTCAATTCCTTAGCAGCAATCTTCACATGCTCAGGTTCCTTCATAAATTGAACACCGATACGTTTGATAGCATCTGGCATAGTTGCTGAGAAAAGTAAGGTTTGACGGCTTTCAGGGACGCGGGAGATGATAGCTTCGATGTCTTCAAGGAAGCCCATGTTGAGCATTTCATCTGCTTCGTCAAGGATGAGCGTTTCAATATCTTGTAATTTCAAGGCCTTACGTTTAATCAAGTCCAAAAGACGACCAGGTGTTCCCACCACGATATGGGCACCAGATTTAAGAGCTTTAATTTGTTTTTCAATGCTTGATCCACCATATACTGAGCGGACTTTGACTCCCTTGCTACGACCAAAGCGGAAGAGTTCCTCTTGACTTTGGACAGCTAGTTCACGAGTTGGAGCGATGACCAAGGCTTGGATGGTCGCTTCTTCTGTACGGATTTTTTCAAGGGTTGGCAAACCAAAGGCTGCAGTTTTTCCTGTACCAGTCTGTGCTTGACCAATAACATCCTTACCTTCGAGCGCCAAGGGAATAGTTTGTTCTTGGATAGGACTAGCTTCTACAAAACCAGCTTTTTCAATCTCTGCTAGCAAATCAGCAGACAAGTTTAATTCATTAAATTTCACGTTATTCTTCTTTCTAAAGGTGGTGCGAAGCCACCCTATAGGGCTTAGTTTATACTTTTCTTTTTATGACGTACTTTCATATACTGGATACAAAATCGTGTTGCTTCTTTTCCACAAAAGAAAAGTACTGTTTTCTTTGCAACCTATCTAGTATAACACAAGACCAGAGCAAAAGATAGCTAAATCCGTCGATAATGTCATGTAAACGATTTTCCTTAGAAAATGAGGATGAAATTTCCACTATTTCATAAACTTTTTTAAAGCGTAGCAGAATTGTGCAAAAGTTTTTTTCTTGTGCTAGAATGAAATTCGAAATAGGAGGAAGATTAATGTTAACTTATGATTTAATCGTTATCGGATTTGGTAAAGCTGGTAAAACACTAGCTGGTAAATTGGCTTCAGCTGGCAAAAAAGTTGCCCTCGTTGAACGTAGCAAAGCTATGTACGGTGGAACTTGTATCAACATCGGTTGTATCCCAACTAAAACTTTGCTGGTTGCTGCTGAGAAAGACTTGTCTTTTGAAGAAGTCATTGCTACTAAAAACACTATCACTGGTCGCCTCAACGGTAAAAACTATGCGACTGTTGCTGGTACTGGCGTAGATATCTTTGATGCGGAAGCTCACTTCCTTTCAAATAAAGTCATCGAAATCCAAGCTGGTGATGAAAAGAAAGAACTAACTGCTGAAACTATCGTCATCAACACTGGTGCTGTTTCAAACGTCTTGCCAATCCCAGGACTTGCTACAAGCAAGAATGTCTTTGACTCAACAGGTATCCAAAACTTGGACAAATTGCCTGAAAAACTTGGTGTCCTTGGTGGCGGAAATATCGGTCTTGAATTTGCTGGCCTTTACAACAAACTTGGAAGCAAGGTTACAGTCCTAGATGCCTTGGATACTTTCCTACCTCGTGCAGAACCTTCCATTGCAGCTCTTGCTAAACAATACATGGAAGAAGACGGTATTGAATTGCTTCAAAACATCCGTACTACTGAAATCAAAAACGACGGAGACCAAGTCCTTGTCGTAACTGAAAACGAAACGTACCGTTTTGATGCCCTTCTATACGCAACTGGACGTAAACCAAACGTAGAACCACTTCAACTTGAAAATACAGACATTGAACTAACTGAACGTGGCGCTATTAAAGTAGACAAACATTGTCAAACAAACGTTCCTGGTGTCTTTGCAGTTGGAGATGTCAACGGTGGCCTTCAATTTACCTACATTTCACTTGATGACTTCCGTGTTGTCTACAGCTATCTTGCTGGAGATGGCAGCTACACTCTTGAAGACCGTCTCAATGTGCCAAACACCATGTTCATCACACCTGCACTTTCACAAGTTGGTTTGACTGAAAGCCAAGCAGCTGATTTGAAACTTCCATACGCTGTGAAGGAAATTCCAGTTGCAGCAATGCCTCGCGGCCATGTAAATGGAGACCTTCGTGGTGCCTTCAAAGCTGTTGTCAATACTGAAACAAAAGAAATTCTTGGAGCAAGCATCTTCTCAGAAGGATCTCAAGAAATCATCAACATCATCACTGTTGCTATGGACAACAAGATTCCTTACACTTACTTCACAAAACAAATCTTCACTCACCCAACCTTGGCTGAGAACTTGAATGACTTGTTTGCAATTTAATATTTTAAAAAAGCGTTTCGATTCAGAAATCGCTTTTTTTTTGAAGCAAATATGATACTATAGTTTTAAAATTTAAAGGGAGGTTTTATAAATGAATAAAACAAAAAAATTAATTACTTTGGGGATATCAGGTCTATCAATTTTAACTCTAGTTGCATGTAGCGGAGCAACCAAAGAAAATAGTTCTACTTCAAAAGATGATAAAACTCAAACATCTTCTAATAAAAAAGAAGCTGACAAAAAAGAAAAGCTGGCAATTGGAGACAAAATAACATTTGATAACGTAGCTGAGTATACTATTACAAATGTCGAATGGACTGACGAACGTAATCAATTTGATAAAACTAATCCTGATAAAGTGTTGAAAGTAACTTACAATGTTACCAATCTTTCAGATAAAAAATTACCTGTAGGTTTAGATATGGAACTCTATGTTGGTGGGAAAAAAATGGAATCTTATGCAAACGACAATACTTTGGAATCTATTTCTCCTAGTAGATCTTTAGATGGTGCCATCAAACATTTCGGTGTTGTTGGAGACGGAGACTTGGAGTTAGAAATTAAACCTGCCGTCGATTTTAAATCAAAACCAGCAATTGTTGCTTTCAAACTAGACTAAATTCAACAGCCCTCTTTGGGCTGTTTTTACTTCTGCGAAATCTCAAATCTGTCTTTTCCTTCTTTTATGATATAATAGAAACATGAAATTAAAAACTACTTTGGGCCTTCTTGCTGGGCGTTCTTCCCACTTCGTTTTAAGCCGTCTTGGCCATGGAAGTACGCTCCCAGGTAAACTTGCCCTTCAATTTGATAAAGATATTTTACAAAACCTTGCTAAGAACTACGAGATTGTCGTGGTCACTGGAACCAATGGAAAAACCCTGACAACTGCCCTCACTGTCGGCATTTTAAAAGAAGTTTATGGTCAGGTTCTGACCAATCCTAGTGGTGCCAACATGATTACAGGGATTGCAACAACCTTCCTAACAGCCAAATCTTCTAAAACTGGGAAAAATATTGCCGTCCTAGAAATCGATGAGGCCAGTCTATCTCGTATCTGTGACTATATCCAGCCAAGCCTTTTTGTCATCACGAATATCTTCCGTGACCAGATGGACCGCTATGGTGAGATTTACACAACTTATAAGATGATTTTGGATGCTATTCGTAAGGTACCTACGGCTACTGTTCTCCTCAATGGTGACAGTCCGCTTTTCTACAAGCCAGATATTCCAAATCCTGTAGAGTATTTTGGTTTTGACTTGGAGAAAGGACCAGCCCAACTAGCTCACTACAATACTGAAGGGATTCTCTGCCCCGACTGTCAAAGCATCCTTAAATATGAGCACAATACTTATGCAAACTTGGGTGCCTATATCTGTGAAGGTTGCGGATGCAAACGTCCTAATCTCGACTATCGCTTAACAGAACTGGTTGAGTTGACCAACAATCGTTCTCGCTTTGTCATCGACGGCCAAGAATACGGTATCCAAATCGGTGGACTCTACAATATCTATAATGCCCTAGCTGCTGTGGCTATCGCCCATTTTCTCGGTGCAGATTCCCAACTTATCAAGCAAGGATTTGATAAGAGCCGTGCTGTCTTTGGACGCCAAGAAACCTTCCATATCGGTGATAAAGAATGCACCCTTGTCTTGGTTAAAAATCCAGTTGGTGCAACCCAAGCTATCGAGATGATTAAACTAGCGCCTTATCCATTTAGCCTATCCGTCCTCCTTAACGCTGACTATGCAGACGGTATTGACACTAGCTGGATTTGGGATGCGGACTTTGAACAAATCACTGAGATGGACATTCCCGAAATCAACGCTGGCGGTGTTCGTCATTCTGAAATCGCTCGTCGTCTACGAGTAACAGGCTATCCAGCTGAGAAAATCACTGAAACAAGTAGTCTGGAACAAATTCTCAAGACCATTGAGAACCAAGACTGCAAGCATGCTTATATTCTGGCTACCTATACTGCTATGCTTGAATTCCGCGAACTGCTGGCTAGTCGTCAGATTGTTAGAAAGGAGATGAACTAATGGTTTATACTTCACTTTCCTCAAAAGCTGGCAATTACCCTTATCAGCTCAACATTGCCCACCTCTATGGAAACCTCATGAATACATACGGGGACAATGGAAACATCCTCATGCTCAAGTATGTGGCTGAAAAACTGGGAGCCCATGTGACCGTTGACATCGTTTCTCTCCATGATGACTTTGATGAAAATCACTACGACATTGCCTTTTTCGGTGGCGGTCAAGACTTTGAACAGAGTATCATTGCAGACGACCTGCCTGCTAAAAAAGAGAGCATTGACAACTACATCCAAAACGACGGTGTAGTTCTCGCTATCTGTGGTGGTTTTCAACTATTGGGCCAATATTATGTTGAAGCTTCAGGTAAACGCATCGAAGGGCTAGGGGTCATGGGCCACTACACCCTCAACCAGACCAATAACCGCTTTATCGGTGACATTAAGATTCACAATGAAGATTTCGATGAAACCTACTATGGATTTGAAAATCACCAAGGCCGTACCTTCCTCTCTGACGACCAAAAACCGCTGGGACAGGTTGTCTATGGAAATGGGAATAACGAAGAAAAGGTCGGCGAAGGGGTTCATTATAAGAATGTCTTTGGTTCTTACTTCCACGGACCTATCCTCTCTCGTAATGCTAATCTGGCCTATCGCCTGGTCACTACTGCCCTCAAGAAGAAATATGGTCAGAATATCCAACTCCCTGCCTATGAGGACATTCTCAGTCAAGAAATCGCTGAAGAATACAGTGACGTAAAAAGCAAGGCTGACTTTTCTTAAACCAAGAAAAACTATATCAAAGAACTCCCCTATCATGTTGGAGTTCTTTTTGTTTGCTCTTTTACCCTTCTCCCTTGCATTTTCTCTCTTTTTTTGCCAAAATAGAGGGGTAGAAAGAAGGTAGCATATGTCTAAATTACAACAAATCGTAACATATCTTGAATCAGAAAAACTAGACGTCGCTGTCGTATCTGACCCCGTCACAATCAATTACCTCACTGGCTTTTACAGTGATCCCCATGAGCGCCAAATGTTCCTTTTTGTTCTAGCAGATCAGGAACCCCTCCTCTTTGTCCCAGCCCTTGAAGTGGAACGTGCAAGCAGCACTGTTTCTTTCCCAGTTGTAGGCTATGTGGATTCTGAAAACCCATGGCAAAAAATGAAACATGCTCTTCCACAGCACGACTTCAAACGCGTTGCTGTTGAGTTTGACAATCTCATCTTGACCAAATATCATGGCTTGAAAACAGTCTTTGAAACTGCTGAGTTTGAAAACCTCACTCCTCGTATCCAACGCATGCGCCTCATCAAATCAGCTGACGAAGTGCAAAAAATGATGGTTGCAGGTCTCTATGCTGATAAGGCTGTCAATGTTGGTTTTGACAATATTTCTCTTGATAAAACTGAGACAGATATCATCGCCCAAATCGACTTTGCTATGAAACGTGAAGGCTATGAAATGAGCTTTGATACTATGGTCTTGACTGGTGATAATGCTGCAAATCCACACGGTATTCCAGCAGCTAACAAGGTTGAAAATGATGCTCTTCTCCTCTTTGACCTTGGTGTCCTCGTCAACGGCTACGCGTCAGATATGACTCGTACAGTCGCTGTCGGCAAACCTGACCAATTCAAGAAAGACATTTACAACTTGACTCTTGAAGCCCAACAAGCTGCTCTTGACTTTATTAAACCAGGTGTAACTGCTCATGAAGTGGATCGCGTTGCCCGTGAAGTTATCGAAAAAGCTGGTTATGGTGAGTACTTCAACCACCGTCTCGGTCATGGTATCGGTATGGATGTTCACGAATTCCCATCTATCATGGAAGGAAACGACATGGTCATCGAAGAAGGCATGTGCTTCTCTGTTGAACCAGGTATCTATATCCCTGGTAAAGTCGGTGTCCGTATCGAAGACTGCGGTGTTGTTACTAAGGATGGCTTTGACCTCTTTACAAGCACCAGCAAAGACTTGCTTTATTTTGATTAATATTCATCTAATACTCAATGAAAATCAAAGAGCAAACTAGGAAACTAGCCGCAGGTTGCTCAAAACACTGTTTTGAGGTTGTAGATAAAACTGACGAAGTCAGTCACATATATACGGCAAAGCGACGTTGACGAGGTTTGAAGAGATTTTCGAAGAGTATAAAATCTTCCCACAATAAAACGCATAGTATCAGGTGTTGAAACTTTGATACTATGCGTTTTTCTGATTTTTAAGACTTTTGACTCAGCCTCTTTACTTCATCTTCTTAATAGCCTGACAAAGTAGAAATCCTACAACCATTCCCACGATATTTTGCATGAAATTTGGTAGGATTTCTGGTAGGGCTGCAGTCCAGCCATTCATCAAAGTTGAACCCAAGGCGTAGCCCCCTACCATGGTAATGGTTGCTAAGATAAGGCCTAACCACTGAGTTTTTCCTTTAAATCCTGCGAAAAATCCCTGCAAGCCATGGTTGACCAAGCTAAAGAACATCCACTGAGGATAGCCTGATAAGAGGTCAATCAAGAAACCTGATAGTCCTCCGACTACCGCTCCTTCACGACTACCAAAGTAGAAAGCCGCAAAGAAGACACCCGCATCTAAAAGAGTTAGAATGCCTGTCGGTGTTGGGATTTTTAAGAAATAACCTAGAACCACAGAAAGGGCGGTTAAGAGGGATACAAGGGCGATTTTAGTTGTTTTGGTTTGCTTCATATTGTCTTACTCCATATTGATCTGCTTGTGTAATGGCACGGTAAACGAAAGCCTTCGAGCTTTCTACTGCTGGTAAAAGTTCATCACCTTTAACCAAGTGACTAGCAATGCTTGAGGCAAAGGTACAACCTGCACCAGCATTTTGGCCTTGGATGACAGGATTTTCTAGGACTGTAAAGGTTTGTCCGTCATAAAAGACATCTACAGCCTTGTCCTGACTAAGGCGATTGCCTCCCTTGATAATGACTGCTGGCGCTCCCAAGTCATGCAATTTCTGCGCTGCAGTTTTCATGTCTTCCAAGGTTTTGATTTCCTGACCAGCCAATAATTCTGCTTCTGGAAGATTAGGCGTAATCACGCTGACATGAGGGAAAAAGCGAATCAATTCTTGGCAGAGTTCACTGACTGCTACGTCGTGCGTTTCCTTGCAGACCAAGACTGGATCCAGAACCACAGGCACTCCTGGACGTTGCTTGATAAAGTCCAAGGCCTTCTCAGCTACACTAACAGTAGGGAGAAGACCAATCTTAATCCCTGCAAACTCCACATCACGCAAACTATCTAATTCATGTTGAAAAATGGCATCGTCAGTTGGAAAGACTTCAAAACCCTTCTCTGTCAAGGCTGTTAAACAAGTCACAGCTACAAAGCCATGCAAGCCGTTTAGGGTATAGGTAGCCAAATCTGCTGATAAACCACCACCACTAAAAATATCATTTCCTGAAAGTGCTAAAATACGATTATTCTTCATAACGAATCTCCTTTAAATACAAGCCATTTGGTGCTGCCGTTGGACCTGCTAACTGCCTGTCCTTCTTCTCTAAAATCAAGTCAATCTGCTCCACTGGCATACGATTATTGCCTATTTTGAGCAGCGTCCCCACCATATTGCGGATCTGTTTATACAAGAAACCATTTCCTGAAAAGGTGAAGGTCAAAAATTGTCCTGTCTCATCAACCCTGAGACTAGCTTCTGTAATGGTACGAACCTTATCCTCTACACTGGTTCCAGAGGCTGTAAAACCGGTAAAATCATGGGTCCCCTCAAGCTTTTTGACGGCCTCCTGCATCCGCTCCACATCAAGCGTATAAGGAAAGTGAGTAGCATAGTGACGACGCATAGGATTCTTGGGACGGCCCCTATCCACGATAAACTCATAGGTCTTACTGTGCTTGGCATAACGGCAATGAAAATCATCCGCTACAAGCTCAATTGAAATTACATCAATATCTTCAGGGGACTGGGTGTCCAAGGCAAAACGGAGTTTTTCCTCATCCATTTGATAGGGGAGGTCAAAATGAATCACCTGTCCCAAGGCATGAACCCCGCTATCAGTCCTACCAGCACCGTGAACAGTAATGGCTTGCCCCTTATTCAATCTAGTCAAGGGTTTTTCAATTTCTTCCTGAACGCTCCTCGCATGGGGCTGACGCTGAAAACCAGCAAAGGCGTAACCATCATAGGCAATAGTTGCTTTATATCTCGTCATAACCTCTATTTTATCAAGAAAATAGCCTCGTAACAAGCTAGAAAATTTATAATTGTATGGGTACAATATTTCCAAAAAGAAAAACTTAGGAAACTAATCCTAAGCTCTCTTGTGAAGTAGGTACATGACAAAGATAGAGGTTACAATCAACCAGGATCCTAAAATAGCGAAGACCAGCATCCCATTGTGAGTTAGTAATCCAATCGCACCTAGAACGAATGGGGTTGTGAAAGCTCCGAAACTACAGCCTAAAACTGCAAATGAGGTTGCTTGATTGAGGAGTTTAGCTGGAATTCTTTCAGAGACAAGTTGAAAGACTGTCGTCAAGGCTACACTGTAGGCAAAACCAGCCAGAATGCTTCCTGCCACTACCACCCACAAGGATGGAGATAAAGCAATCACAATTTGCCCTAAGCCGAAGGTAATACCAGACCAGAGGAGCAATTTTTCCTTAAAGATCGAAATCAAGAAAGAAAAACTCACACCAGCCACAATCCCAATCAGCTGCATGACACTAAGAACAAAACTAGATAACTGGGCATCTCCAAGTCCTCTTTCCACCATCAAACTTGGAATACGAATAGTAATAGCCGTATTGGTACAAACTACAACTGCCGCTTCAATAGCTAGGGTAAAAATCAAGCCTTTCATTTCTCGAGTTAAACGACTTGCTTCCTTCGCTTTTTTCTTGACTTCTTTCTTTTCTTTTCCATAAGGGACAAAGAGCAGATAGAGGGTCAGCACCAAAAATCCAGCACTATAGGCTAAGAAGGTAGCTGTCCAACCAAAGGCCAACAACTGGCCGACTGCCAAGGTAATGAGAGAAGCCCCAACAACCTCTGCAGAACCGCGTAGCCCTAACATCTGAATGCGCGTTTTTCCTTGATAGCGTTCACTAATAATGGAAATGGCCTTGGCATTGATCATCCCAACACCCAAACCAAAAAGAATCCGTGTTCCAAAGACAAAAGGATAGGCCTGATACCAGAAGGGAGCCGTTCCACTCAGTGATAAAATCAACAAGCCCAAACTAATCTGTAAGCGCTCAGGAAAGATTTTTTCTAAGAAACCATTTAGTAGCAACATGATCATGATCCCAAAGGAAGGCAAGCTCGCCAAAAGCTCAATTTGTTCCTTAGGATAACCTTGATAATAGTCAAACATGGCTGGTAGGGCACTTGAAATCGAAAAGGACGTAATCAAAACGAGGGAGAGAGCCAAAATACTGGCCCGTTCTAAAAATTGTTTCATAAATCTCTTTCTATCTTTCTCTTAATCTTGTACTCTTTTGAGAATTATAAATCAAGAAAAGAAGAAGTCTCATTCGTATATAGACTCCTTCTTAAACTCGAAAATGAATCCCTTGTGTCTTATACTCAATGAAAATCAAAGAGCAAACTAGGAAGCTAGCCGCAGGCTGTACTTGAGTACGGCAAGGTGAAGCTGACGTGGTTTGAATTTGATTTTCGAAGAGTATTAGGATGACTTTCTCTTGATTTGCTTAATAAAGTAGAAGATAAATCCTGCCACCATATAGGCAACAAAGATAATCAAACACCACTTGAACACGACATCCCAACCCTTGTTCACATTCAAAAAGAAGTAAGGGAAAGGACTAACCTTAGAATTAGGAATGTCTAATTTCAGTACCAAACCATTAAAAAGAGCAAACATCATATACAGCAAGGGTAAAATCGTCCACACAACTGGATCCCAAATCTTGTATTGACCCTGTTTGTCAAAAAAGAGGGTATCCGCTAAAAACCAAAGGGGAACGATATAGTGGCAAAGGAAATTTTCCAGAGTATAGAAATTAGTCGCAATGGGCGCTAAGAGGAAATGGTAAATCACACAGGTAATCATGATACTCATGGTGACCCCACCTTTTAAGCGCAAGAGACTTGGCCTTTGCCAGTTTTCACCTAAACGGCTCATAACCTTTAAGAGATAGAGCGTAAAAATCGCTACTAAAAGATTTGACAGAACCGTATAATAGAGAAGCATCCCAAATCCACCATGCTTGGCGATTTCAAGATAAACTCCCGTAAAAGCCGCTAGAAACAAGAAGATACGGCTATAAAATACAAGTTTGTAGTGCTTTGACATGCTTAAATTTTCTTCACAAACTCTGATTTGAGTTTCATGGCACCAAAGCCATCAATCTTACAGTCGATATTGTGGTCGCCTTCTACGATGCGGATATTTTTCACGCGCGTCCCTTGTTTCAAATCTTTTGGCGCACCTTTTACTTTCAAGTCCTTGATGAGGGTAACAGTATCACCGTCAGCCAATTTATTTCCGTTAGCATCAATAGCGACAAGGCCTTCTTCTACTTCTGCAACTTCAGCAGGATTCCACTCATGAGCACACTCTGGGCAAACCAGTAGGGCACCGTCTTCGTAGACATACTCTGAGTTACATTGTGGGCAATTTGGTAGGTTGTTCATGGTTTCTCCTTATCATCATTCACTATTCTTTGAAAATCAAAATTTCTCGAACAGCAACTATTATACCTTAAATTCAGCATTTTGACAAATTTAGAAAAAAACCGATATCCATCTATCGGCTTTTCTACATTTACATTCTTTTTTCAGCTTCTGCTTTGATTTTTTCAACCACTTCTTGAATGTTCAAGCCAGTTGTATCAAGGTAGACAGCATCCTCTGCTTGTTTGAGAGGCGAAGTCTCACGATGACTATCCTTGTAGTCACGCGCAGCAATTTCCTCTTTTAGGGTTTCAAGGTCTGTTTCAATCCCCTTGGCAATATTTTCCTTGTAACGGCGTTCTGCTCTCTCATCAACAGAGGCTACTAGGAAAATCTTGAGTTCAGCTTGAGGTAAAACAACTGTCCCGATATCGCGACCGTCCATGACAATCCCACCTTGCTGGGCAATCTCTTGTTGGAGGGAAACTAGTTTCTCACGAACCTCAGGAATTGCTGCAATAGCAGAAACATGATTCGTCACTTGATTTTCACGGATAGGATGAGTAATATCCACATCTCCTACAAAAACAAGCTGCTCCCCAGTTTCTGAACGTCCAAAACTGATTGGATGCTGGTCCAATAAGTCTAAGAGTTCTTCAACTTGTTCAACTCCTAATTGGTTCTTGAGAGCCATGTAGGTCGCTGCACGATACATAGCACCAGTATCTAGGTAGGTATAACCAAAATCCTTGGCAATAATCTTTGCGACCGTACTCTTACCACTTGAAGCAGGACCGTCAATAGCAATTTGAATTGTTTTCATATCAACTCCTATTTGATTTTGACAACATCACCTGGATTAGCAAACCAAGACCCTGTAGCCATGTGCCCAGGATTCAAGGCCTCTAACTGAGCAATCGAAATCCCAGCGCGAGCTGCAATAGCTGCTTCTCCTTCTCCAGCCATAACTTTTGTCGTTCCTTCTGGATCAGTTGGATGTTCTGAGCTACTAGATGACTCTTCAACCTTCTCCTCGGAACTAGAAGATTCCTGCTCTGAACTACTACTTGATGTAGAAGAGACTTGCTCTACTTTTGTATCTGAATCGTGAAAATCTTTCAAGGCTGCTGTGCGATTACTCCCACCTGACGAAAGATAGATCAGAACAATAATCATCACAACTACAATCACAAAGAAAACACTTGCTAAAATAGTTAAGATACGATTAGCAATGACTCCTCCACCTTGTTCTCTCTTACGACGTTGTGTTCTTGTTTCTTCTTGATTCTCATAAATATCTTCTTGCCACGGTTCTTTTGCCATACCTTACTCCTTGTTTTTTTTTACTTTTCTTATTACAATATAAATATGAAAATCACACTTATACCTGAACGTTGCATTGCCTGTGGGCTTTGCCAAACTTATTCTGAATTATTTGATTACCATGATAATGGAATCGTGCGTTTTTACGATGACCCTGACCAACTAGAAAAAGAAATTTCTCCTAGCCAGGACGTCATAGAAGCTGTGAAAAACTGCCCGACACGTGCCTTGATTAAAGATTAACTCTAATATCGACAGGAACGTTCCACTCCTTCTAGTTTAGCATATTTCCATGCAAAATTATAGTCTTTTCTCTTTATTTTTTTCTGTAAAATCAGGAAGGTCACTTTTTTCTTTGATAAGATAAAGTGGTCTTTTTTTAGTCTCCAGATAAATTTTACTGATGTACTTACCGAGAATCCCAATAGTCAAGAGTTGAATACCTCCAAGAAAGAGAATAACAGCCATCAGAGAGGTCCAACCTGATGTCGGATTGCCCAAAATAAGGGTTCTAACTACCACAAAAAAGGTCATTAGTAGAGAAATCAAACAAGATAGGAGACCAGCCACAAAGGCGATAATCAAGGGAAAATCTGAAAAGTTAACAATCCCTTCAATGGAGTAGAAAAAGAGTTGCCTGAAACTCCAACTGGTCTTGCCAGCCTGTCTTTCGACATTGGGATAATCCAGATAGTGGGTCTTAAACCCCACCCAGGCAAAGAGGCCCTTTGAAAAACGATTAGACTCGGTCAAAGCTAAAATGGCATCGACTACAGACCTTCTCATCATGCGAAAATCACGGACACCTGACGGCAGGGCTACTGGACTGATTTTTTGCATGAGTCGATAAAAGAGATCGGCACAGAAACTGCGAAAGAAGGGTTCTCCCTCCCGACTAGTTCTCCGTGTTCCAACGCAGTCCAAGTCTGCATTCTGATCTAGTAAGGCTTTCATCTCAAGCAACATACTAGGAGGATCTTGGAGGTCCGCATCCATTACCACCACCAAATCTCCTGTCGCATACTGCAGGCCTGCATAGAGGGCTGCTTCTTTGCCAAAATTTCGAGAGAAAGAAATATAATGCACTGCCGGATTTTGTTCCCGATAGACCTTTAAGAGTTCCAAGGTCCCATCACTCGATCCATCATCGACAAAGACATACTCGATTGCTGCTCCCAAATCAGGAATCAAATCTTCCAAAGCCTGATAAAAAAGAGGAAGTACTTCCTCTTCGTTTAAACAGGGGACAATGATTGACATCACCATCTTAGTCTTCAAATCCATTTGGATGTTTGCTTTGCCAACGCCATGCGTCTTCACACATTTGGGTGATGTCTAGTTCTGCTTCCCAGCCAAGTTCTGCTTTGGCTTTTGCTGGGTCTGAATAGCAGGCTGCGATATCACCTGGGCGACGGTCTACAATGCGGTAAGGAATCGGACGTCCCACTGCTTTTTCCATGTTTTGGATAATTTCAAGAACTGAGTAGCCTTTACCTGTTCCAAGGTTATAAACGTTTAGACCTGAACCTTTTTGAATTTTTTTCAGAGCTGCAACGTGACCTTTAGCCAAATCGACAACGTGGATATAGTCACGAACACCAGTTCCGTCTTCCGTATCGTAATCGTCTCCAAACACTTGCACTTGCTCTAATTTCCCAACGGCTACTTGAGTCACATATGGCAAGAGGTTGTTTGGAATACCGTTTGGATTTTCTCCCAAATCACCACTCTCATGGGCCCCGATTGGGTTAAAGTAACGAAGCAAGACCACATTCCATTCTGAGTCTGCTTTGTAAATATCCGTCAAAATTTCCTCTAGCATGAGCTTGGTGCGACCGTATGGATTGGTCACTGAAAGTGGGAAATCTTCCAAGATTGGCACTGTATGAGGATCTCCGTAAACTGTCGCTGAAGAACTGAAAATGATGTTTTTACAGTTGTTTTCTTCCATGACCTTCAAAAGGCTAACAGTTCCTGCGATATTGTTGTCATAATAGGCAAGAGGGATACGGGTAGATTCTCCAACAGCCTTCAAACCAGCAAAGTGAATGACACCCGTTGGTTCTTCTTGCTTGAAAATATCTCTGAGAGTATCCGTATCACGGATATCTGCCTCATAGAAAGGCACTTCAACTCCTGTGATTCTTTCAACAACTTCTAAACTTTTACGGTTGCTGTTGACAAGGTTATCCACCACAACAACCTGATGACCTGCTTGGATTAACTCAATAACAGTGTGGGTTCCGATAAAACCTGCTCCACCTGTTACCAAAATCTTTTCTTGCATCTTCTTTCCTCGATTCTCGGATTTTTTCTTATTTTACCATTTTTGATAGGGAATGTCATTTGCCATCCTAGAGAGTGGGCTAAAATTTCGGTAAAATCTTATTCGCTTTTTACTCGTTTGACATAGTTTTCAATTGGGTAGTTTACTGGATCCAAGATCAACTCCTTGTCTTGGACCAGCTGGGCTAGATGGTAACCAATGATAGGACCAGTTGTGAGGCCAGATGAACCTAGGCCACTGGCTGCATAGACACCTGCCAAGTCGGGTACTTGCCCAAAGAAAGGTGAGAAATCACTTGTATAGGCACGAATTCCCACGCGCTCACCTGTTGATTTCGCTTCTGCCAAGGTTGGGTAGTGAGGCAAGGCCGCCTCCTCCATTTGTTGGAGCAAGGTGTCATCCACCGTCAAATCAAATCCCATATCATTTTCATGGGTAGCGCCTAGGGACAATTTCCCACCTGCAAAAGGAATCAAATCCCACTCCCCTTCTGGCATAACAACAGGGTAGGATTCCATATCTTGGGCAAGCTGATAATCTCGGAGTTGCCCTTTCTGAGGACGAACATCCACTTCATAACCTAAGGGTTTTAATATATGTCCCAACCAAGCTCCCGTCGCCAAAATAACCTGATCAAACACCTCTTCACCAATCTGGTAACCTGATGATAAAGGTGTCAGAGTTACTTTTTCTTTGACCAGCTTGACCTGACTGGCTTCTAGCAAACAAGTTACTAAAAGTTGGCCATCTACCCTCGCTCCACCAGAAGCATAGAGCAAGCGATCAAATCCCTGCAAGCCAGGGAATAATTCATTTGCAGATGCTTGGTCCAAAATAGCTAACTGACCTATTAAAGGAGATTCTTCCCTACGCTGCAGGGCTAGTTGATAGAGTTCTTCTAGCTTAGATTCATCCTTTTTCAAGAGAAAAACTCCCGAACGCTGGTAAAAGTCGATTTCCTGACCAGACTTTTCTAAATTAGCCAACAAATCCACATAAAAGTCAGCTCCCAAGCGCGCCATCTTGTACCAAGCTTTATTGCGACGTTTTGAAAACCAAGGACTGATAATTCCCGCTGCAGCCTTGGTAGCCTGACCTTGTCCATGGTCAAAAACGGTTACCTCAAGGTCACTTTCTTTCGAGAGATAGTAGGCAGCTGTTGCTCCCACAATCCCTGCTCCGATAATGGCAACTTTCTTCATTGTCTTCACCTTCTAACTAGATATGGTGGAAAGGATTGGTTGATGTTTGACTAGGCAAAATATCAATAGGCCAGCCCTTCTCTGCCTTCCATTGAGTAAGGAGTGCTGCGATTTTTTCCACAAACAGCACTTCGATATAGTGGCCTGGGTCCAATGCCAGCAAGCCATCAGACAGCATATCCTGAGCTGTGTGATAATAAATATCACCAGTGATGTAGACATCTGCCCCCTTAGCTAAAGCATCCTTATAGAATGACTGCCCGCTACCACCACAGATGGCCACTCTTGAAATAGGCTTCTGCAAATCACTCTCTTGATAATGCACCATTCGAAGACTATCTAGGCCAAAGACTTGCTTGACATGCTGGGCCAATTCCCCAAAGGTCTGAGTCGTAATATTCCCAATACGTCCAATTCCACGTTCAGGACCTGTCTCCTGCAGATAAGTAGTCTCCTCAATGCCTAGCATCTGACAGAACCAGTCATTGAGACCATTTCCAACGATATCAATATTGGTATGACTGACATAGACTGCTATGTCATGCTTGATCAGGTCAATGTAAATCTGATTTTGCGGACGGCTAGCTACCAAGTCCTTGATAGGACGAAAAATCGGCGCGTGCTTGACAATAATCAAGTCCACACCCTTTTCAATTGCCTCTGCCACCGTCTCTTCACGAATGTCGAGAGCCACCATGACACTTTGGAAATCCTTGTCCAAAGTGCCAATTTGCAGGCCACGACTGTCTCCCTCCATTGAAAATTCCTGAGGACAAAAGGCTTCATAAGCTTGTATCACTTCACTTGCTAGCATGAAGTACCTCCTTGATGGCTTGAATTTTATCTACTAGAACTTGACGTTCCTCCAGATTTTTTTCTGGGATTTGTCCGAGGGCAAACTCTAGCTTAACAGCTTCTTTTTGCCATTTTTGGACAAAGACTGGGCTGACTTCTTTGGACAAAAAAGGTCCAAAACGAACATCACTGGCTGATAACTTCATTTTTCCCGCTTCCACCACTAGAATTTCATAAAACTTGCCTGCTTCTTCTAGAATACTTTCTGCTACAATCTGAAAACCATTGTCTTGCAACCAAATGCGCAAGTCGTCTTCACGATTATTGGGCTGGAGAATCAAACGTTCTACATTAGCCAGCTTGTCCAAGCCTTCTTCTAAGATCCTAGCAATCAAACGGCCACCCATACCAGCGATGGTGATGACAGAGACTTGGTCAGCCTCTTCAAAGGCTGCCAAGCCATTGGCTAAACGAACCTGGATTTTCTCCTTTAAGCCGTGAGCCTCAACATTTTTAACCGCAGACTGGTAGGGACCTTCCACCACCTCGCCTGCAATGGCACTTTTGATCTGTCCTCTTTCAACCAACTCGATAGGCAGATAAGCATGGTCACTTCCCACATCTAGTAAAATGGCCCCCTGTGGCACAAAGGACGCCACTAATTCTAATCTCTTTGAAATCATCTTCTCTCACTTTCCAAAACTCTGTTACCTCTTATTATACCACATTTCAGCTAGCAATCTTGCACCTAAAAAAACCGCAATCCACAGATTGCAGTCTTTCTTTATTTTCTGGCTTGATAGCGACTTGTCAGGATGAAAATTACGGTAAAGACCAGCATCATGGCCCCATAGACAGGCAGTGTTTGTCCTGTTAATGTCGAAATTTCAAGCAGTTTTTGGATTCTTGGGAAGAGAGCTGTAGCTAGGAAGCCTCCTACTGACCAGACAATCAAGAGGACACGCCAGAGAGTAAATGGCATGCAGGCTCTAAATACGGATAAGAAACCGATAGACCCAAGTAGATAATAGAGGAGGGTTGAGATTTCTATCTCAGACCAGCCTTGACTACTTCCAAATAGTTTCACAAAAAGAACGCTGAACACAACCATAAGGGCACTTGGTAGGGCACGAAGCATGGATCTTCTGAGGAAGTTTGGCTCAACAGGTTTGATATTTCTCTCAAAAGTCAGAACGAATGGTGGAAAACCTTCCACAAACTGGTCAATCATGGTAATCTGGATTGGAATGAAAGGGAAAATCAAGATCCACTCAGACCTTCCTAGAAGAGCACTGGCAATACAGATGACTGCGAGCAAGAAAGAATAGATGGTCTTAATCAAGAAAATCGGTGCGATATGGGCAATGTTATTAACCACGCGACGACCTTCAAAGAGAATCTCAGGAACATCATTAAAGTCAGAGTTCAAGAGAACCAGATTGGCAATTTGACGAGTCGCAGGGTCTCCCTCAGCCATCACGATAGAACAATCCGCCTCACGAAGAGCCAGGATATCATTAACTCCATCCCCAGTCATAGCTGTTGTATGGCCTGCTTTTTTCAACGTTTGGATGATGAGTTTCTTTTGATGGGGGGAAACTCGTCCGAAAATAGCTGTCTCTTCAGCCATGGCAATCAATTCATCATGTGTGATTTTTGAGCAATCTACATAGCTGCGATAGTCGACAAAACCAGCTTTCTGGGCAATACTGGAAACCGTAACTGGATTGTCACCAGAGATAATCTTGAGGCCTACTTCCTGAGAACGGAGATAGTCTAGCGTCTCTGCTGCTCCTTCTCGAATCGGGTCCAAAATCTCCAGCAAGGCCAGGGCCTCAATATCAGAAGGTTTCTGTGGTTTGTGGTGGTCTAGTTTTTCCTGACTGAGGGCTAAGACCAAGACACGCGACCCTCTCTCCAAGGCCTCTCTGGCTTCTGGGACCTCAGAATCCAGCAACATCTCAGGTGCCCCTAAGAAAACTGTCCCCAGACCTTGCAATTCCATGGCTCCCCACTTGCGGTCGCTTGAGAAGGGAAGATTCGAAAGCATAGGATAGGCTACTTCGCCCTGGAAACGTTGGCGAATAGCTTGGGCTGTTGGATTCTTATCCTCACTATGGGCCATATAACTAGTCAAAATGCTGGCAATAGCCTCATCACCATAAGTTTCCGTCAACGGAAGAATAGCCTCTACCTGCATCTTTCCTTGAGTGATGGTACCCGTCTTGTCCAAACAGAGCATATCCACGCGCGCCAAGGTCTCAACAGAGTACATCTCCTGGACCAAGACCTTTTTCAAGCCCAGTTTGATCACTGCAGTCAAAAGCGAAGTGATGGTCAAAAGGGCGATTCCCTTGGGCAACATCCCCAAAAGGGCTGTCGACGAGTTTACAACGGACGACTTAAGAGGCAGGCCTTTTAAAAGCAAAGCTTCTAACAAGAGAGCTAGACCAAAGGGAATGATAATCTTCCCAGTAAAACCAGCTAGCTTGTCAAGTGATTTCATGATACGGGAGTTGATGGGTTTAACAGTCTTGGCTTCCAGCATGAGCTTGGCAGCATAGTTGTCAGCCCCAACATGGTGGACTTGAGCCAAAACTGACCCACTGGCTAGGAAGCTTCCTGACAAGAGCAAGGCGTCAACTTCCTTTTGCACCAAATCACTTTCCCCCGTCAACATGGCTTCATTGACTTCCGCAAATCCTTCCAGAACCAAGGCATCACTGGGAATCTGCTCCCCAGCAGACAAACGAATGACGTCTCCTAGCACCAATTCTTCAGGATTGAGGGCAACTTCCTGTCCATCACGAATGGTTTTGACCTTTTCCTTGGTCATGAGATTGAGCTTGTCCACCATGTGTTTAGCCCGCAGCTCAGTCACAATCCCAGAAAAAGCGTTAAAGCAGATAACGGCAAAGAAGACCAGATTGCTCCAAGCCTGCACAAAGGCAAGTGCCAAAGCAATAGCAAAGTTCAAAGCGTTAAAAAGAGTAAAGACATTTCGTTTAACGATTTGCCAAGTGCTGGTACTGGCCGAAGCAGTAAAATCATTGACCAAGCCCTTAGCCTGTCTTTCCTTGACTTCTCTTTGGGTTAATCCCATAATCTTATTTTTATCCATAAATTCTATCATATCATTTTTTCTAAAAGAATTCTAATCTCATCCCAAATATGCACCTAGTCAAGGGAAAAAGTTTGCCAGCCCTCCTTTGATAAGGTATAATAATAACAAGAAAACAATCGAAGGAGATCGCATGTTTTATACTTATTTACGTGGATTGGTTGTATTGCTCCTATGGTCCATCAATGGCAATGCCCACTATCATAATACTGATAAAATTCCTAATCAAGATGAAAATTATATCCTGGTGGCGCCTCACCGTACCTGGTGGGATCCTGTTTACATGGCCTTTGCGACCAAGCCAAAACAATTTATCTTTATGGCAAAAAAAGAACTCTTTACCAACCGTATATTTGGTTGGTGGATCCGTATGTGTGGTGCCTTTCCTATCGACCGGGAAAATCCTAGCGCTTCTGCCATCAAATACCCTATCAATGTCCTCAAAAAAAGTGACCGCTCTCTCATCATGTTTCCAAGTGGAAGCCGTCACTCCAACGATGTCAAGGGTGGAGTTGCCTTGATTGCCAAAATGGCCAAGGTCCGTATCATGCCGGTTACCTACACAGGTCCTATGACTTTGAAGGGCTTGATTAGCCGTGAACGTGTCGATATGAACTTTGGAAATCCAATTGATATCTCAGATATCAAGAAAATGAATGATGAAGGCATTGAAACAGTCGCTAATCGTATCCAAGCAGAATTCCAACGTTTGGACGAAGAAACCAAACAATGGCACAATAATAAAAAACCGAACCCACTCTGGTGGTTTATCCGCATCCCTGCCCTCATCCTTGCCATTATCCTTGCTATCTTAACCATCATCTTTAGCTTTATCGCAAGCTTCATCTGGAATCCAGATAAGAAAAAAGAGGCTCTTGGTTAAAAAATACAACAATCCCTTGGCAAAAGCCAAGGGATAATTCTTTTATTTAATTTTCCATTTTTGAGCCAACCAGCTAGAAAAGGCTAGAAATCGTTCATCCACCTGCTCATGGTGCCCATAGGGATCAAAGACAAACTGGCCATTCGGATAGTATTTCTGAAGACTGGTATGGATTTTCTCAGCATAGACTGGTGCTTGAGCCAAGCAATTGCTATGATTGGCTCCTTCTGTTTGACCATTCTGTAAATACAGCAAACAGTGCAAATTTTTCACATTCTCATCCTTGCAATAAGTCACAAAATCAGGATACCAAAAGGAACCGCAGATAGAGAAGATACAGGAGACCTTGTCAAAGATGAAAAGACTGTAGACTGCAGCCAAACCACCTAGTGAGTAACCTCCATAAGCAAGACGTGCTTCATCCAGTCGATAAAGCGACTGCAACTTATCTAAAAGACCTCCAAATAAATGATCATGATAGGCGTTGGCCTGACCGCCAAAATCTGGAGCTCCCTCTCTCAGAGCCGATGTCGCCCAGGGCGTGTAGTCGTCTAGGCGATTTTTAGAGGTCAAGCCCACTAAAATCACAGATTCTGAAAGGGAAGATAGAAAATCCAAGTTTCCATCATTCAAGAGAATCGCTGGATAGGTTTGATTGGGATCATAGGTTGAAGGAAGACTGACCTTGACTTGGATTCCTTCCCAATCAAACTCATTATTTATTGATAAAGTCATTGATTTTCTCAAGGGAATCAATCACTGCTGGACCATAATCCATCAACTCATCGTAAGAGATAGTCATGATTTTTTGATTCTTAATAGCAGGAACACCTTCCAAAACAGCATTTGCCTTCATCAACTCTACTGCGTTGGCATCCAATTTTTTATTGCGGTCGCTGGTTACATAGATAATCAACTCAGGATCCATTGACACAAGATTTTCCAAGGTCAAGCCTGATGTTCCCGTTGCAACGTTGGTATAACCAAGTTGATTCAACAAGCTTTCTTGCAAAGCAGACTTGTAGGCACCAAAGGTTTGATCATTATAAGCAACCATAATCAAAGCCTTTTTCTTTTCACCTTGGCTTGCTGGGTTTGCTTTCTTAACAGCATCAATTTTAGCTTGCAATTGGGTTGCGTATTCATTAGCCTTGTCCTGAACATTAAAAATCATTCCAAGATTTTTAACATCTTCTACGATATTCCCCAAATCTTGCTGAATCGTTGAGAGAGAAGCTTTTTGCGTATAGACTGGGATTTTATTTTCATTCCAAGTGCTAACTGCCCCCAAGGATTTTTCAGAAAACATCATGTTTCGACCCATCAAAGAGTCTGGTTCATAAGAAAGAACTGTCTCTTGTGAGACTGTTTTTTTATCGCCGATTTGAGGAATAGTCGCAATCGCGTCCTTGTATTTGTCCGTCACAGCATTATCAGGGTTAAGCATGCCAGCAATTTTATCCTTCAACCCCAACTCTAATAAGATTTCAGTGGTTGAAAGATTGTTGGTGATAACTTTTTCAGGTGCCTTGTCAAAGACTTGTTCGACTTCATTTCCCTTAGCATCATAGGTTTTGACCGTTAGTGGATAAGTCGTCTCTGCGTTAGCCTTTTGACTTGTTTCTGCGCTTGATTGTGTCGTAGCTTTTTCAGTGGTAGTGTTACCACAAGCTGCCAAAGTTAAGGTAGCTACTGTTACCAGTAAAATGCTTAGTGTTTTTTTCATCTTGTTTTCCTTTTCATTCTTATAAATAGTGAATCATGGCTTGCTGATCCTCAGTCCAAGTAACCTGACTTTGAACTCCGTATACAGTTTGCAATGACTCAGGGGTTATGGTCTCCTTTGGAGTCCCTTGGTAAAGGATTTCCCCCTCTTTCATCAGATAGAGATAATCCGAATAGCGACAAGCAAGTTGAATATCATGCAGGACAGCTAGAACATTTATCTTGAGTTCCTTCACAATGGCCAACAAGTCTAGCTGGTACTTGATATCCAAGTGATTGGTAGGTTCATCCAGGAGCAAAAGAGTCGGTTCTTGCGCCAAGGCACGTGCCAACAAGACTCGCTGCTTCTCTCCCCCTGACAGGGACGAATAGAGACGAGTTTTCTTCTCTAGCATATCCACCTTGACAAGAGCATCTTGAACGAGGGCATAATCTCTTTCCTTTTCCTTCTGTAAAAAAGAGAGATGGGGCGTTCTTCCTAGCAAGACGATTTCCTCAACTGTACAATCAAACTGCAATTGATTAAACTGGGTGACGACCGCCATTTGCTTGGCTGTTTCTTTGATTGTCCATTGTTCAAGAGGTTTTCCATCTAGGCTTATCAAGCCTTTGTCCGCCTTTTCCTGACGATAGAGGAGTTTAAGCAGGCTGGTTTTCCCACTTCCATTTGGTCCTAGTATCGTGTGGAATTGATGCCCCTCAACCTTAAGAGAAACTCCTTTTAAGATTTTTTTCTCTCCTAGTCCAAAGTGGATATCCTGACAAATCAAGTCCATATCAGACCCTCACCTCCCTTCGCCTACCTCCAACAATGTAGATAAAGAAGGGAGCACCTACTAAGGCTGTGAAAATACCAATAGGAAGCTCTGCGTTTGGAATGATGATACGAGAGAGTACGTCTGCCCAGATGACAAAGAGGGCACCTAGCAATGTTGCAACAGGAAAAAGCCTCTTGTAATTCGTTCCTACTAACCCTCGAGCTAAGTGAGGAGTAATCAGACCGACAAATCCAATAATCCCACAAGTTGCCACCAAGACTGCTGTCAACACAGCCACCATGGTCACATAAAGATACCAATAAAAGCGTAAGGGAATCCCCAGAGTTAAAGCAGCCTCATCTCCCATCATCATCGCATTAAAAACACGATACTGAGTAGAGAAAAATAGAAAGGCCATTCCTACTACTATAGTTGGCAGAACCAAGTCTGCCCAAGAAGTCCCAGCGAGCGAGCCCATGGTCCAAAACTTAATGGTCATCACACTATCCGCATTAGCGCCAACTGAGATAATAAAGTTGGAAAATGCTAGAAAAAGAGCGTTGACCACCGTTCCTGATAAGATCAGACTGGAAGTCGTCATCCTTCCCTGCATAGAGGCAATGATGAGGACAGCAATTGTTGCTAAGATAGCTCCAAGAAAAGCGCCAAGGCTAATCATCAATTTTAAACCAAGAATGATGCTCAAGGTTGCCCCTAAAGTTGCACCTGCAGAGATGCCTAAGACATAGGGCTCAGCTATGGGATTATTCACTGTAGACTGCATCACACTACCACACATAGAAAGACCAGACCCTACTATCAGACCTAGCAATACTCGGGGGAATCTCATGTTCCATACAATGGCAAGAGTGGACTTGGAAACCTCTCCTACCTCAAGAGGAAACCCCAACCTGCTCAAAATAATCCGATAGGTATCACCTAGATGAATCGCAACGGATCCCATTGAAACTGCTAGAAAGAGGGAAATTCCTAAAACACCTAGTAAAATACCTAAAAGCAATACAAATTGCAGGTCCTGTCGGCTTCCAGAAAATTTGGAAAGCATGTAAACCTCCTTTGATAGAATATTAAAAATTTAGAAAATTCTCATGAAAAGTATACCATATTTTCAACAATGGAACAAGCTGAGAAAAATGAATATAGTTGGTCTTACAGTGCTAATAATCGTAACCGAAGATTATACTTGAGTATATCGAGGTAAAGTGACAACATAAAAAGCCCTCTGAAAATAGAGAGCTGATTTGAGCTCGAGCTAAAATCCTAGTGAAAAAGATGAAACTCCTTGTATTCATCGAACACTGTGTCGTTTCCCTATTTTCATACGGATTTTTAACGTCCTTAGCATCATGATTCTTGCTGGATAAAACGTTTATAGACTAGGCGACAAGCCGACGATTGTACAAATATTTTAGTGAACAAAAAAATCTCCCCGAAGGGAGAAAATCTGGTTTATTTTACCTTACAGTGCTAGGAACCGTAACCGAAGATTATACTTGAGTATATCGAGGTAAGGTGACAACGCAATGTAAGTGGAAAATAAAGCAGATTAGCGACGAAGTCCAAGAGAGTTGATCAACTCACGGTAACGGTTAACGTCGTTTTTACGCAAGTATGCAAGCAAGTTACGACGGCGACCGATTTTCTTCATCAATCCACGGTAAGTAGCGTGGTCTTTTTTGTGTTGTTTGATGTGTTCGTTAAGGTGGTTGATTTCCCAAGTAAGGACAGCAACTTGAACCTCTACTGAACCTGTATCACCTTCGTGACGTGCATATTGTGCGATGATTTCATTTTTTTTCTCTTTTGAGATTGCCATGATGTTTCTCCTTTTTATTTGGCTTCATCCGAGTGACAGGTTGGCATGCCTGTAACCAAGAAGAAGTTATTTGTCTTTACGACAATCCCTATTCTACCAATAACTAACTTCTTTGTCAACAGATTTACTTTCTTGTTTTAAATATGCTATAATGATTATGGTAAGAAATCTAAGTTATCTGTTTTTTAAAACGAGGTGATTATCATGCCTAGATTCTATTCCCATCTCCCCTACTATTTGGTCATCTTTTTCTTTTACTGGCCACTTTATGAGTTGTTATCACTAATCGTTTCTGACTCCCTTACACTCAAGAGTCTCTACGTAAATAATATTCTCTTCTATACACCTCTAGTGATCTTCATTGTGTCGTTACTATATAGCTACAGATTCTATTTTTCAATTTTGTGGTTACTTACTATTGGTTTGCTTTTTTGCTTTACTATCATAACCTTTGGTGAGTTTATACTCATTTACTTGCTAATCTATGAAACCTTGGCTCTGATGGGCATGGCTTCCGGTATTGGTATCAAGCATATCCTACAAAAAATGAAAAACAAAAAACTTTCACAAAATCCTTGAAAAATCTCACAATCATGCTATAATAATCCATAGAGACAAGTCATTTAGTCCCTTTCTACTAGAGAGTGCGTGGTTGCTGGAAACGCATAGGAAGCCTAAACTGATACTACTCGTGAGTTTTTTATGAAAACATAAAACGGTGGCCACGTTAGAGCCAATCAGAGGTGTCCCTCTCTTTTGAGGAACATAAATGAAGGTGGAACCACGTTGCGACGTCCTTTCGAGGATGTCGCTTTTTGTTTTTCTAGCTTTCACTATCCTCTGTCCCTGTTTTCATAATAGGGTTAACACATTCGTCAATAATATAAGTAAGGAGAACATCATGATTAACATTACTTTCCCAGATGGCGCTGTTCGTGAATTCGAATCTGGCGTTACAACTTTTGAAATTGCCCAATCTATCAGCAATTCCCTAGCTAAAAAAGCCTTGGCTGGTAAATTCAACGGCAAACTCATCGACACTACTCGTGCTATCACTGAAGATGGAAGCATCGAAATCGTGACACCTGATCACGAAGATGCCCTGCCAATCTTGCGTCACTCAGCTGCTCACTTGTTTGCTCAAGCAGCTCGTCGCCTTTTCCCAGACATTCACTTGGGAGTTGGTCCAGCTATCGAAGATGGTTTCTACTACGATACTGACAATACTGCTGGTCAAATCTCTAACGAAGACCTTCCTCGTATCGAAGAAGAAATGCAAAAGATAGTCAAAGAAAACTTCCCATCAATCCGTGAAGAAGTGACTAAAGACGAGGCACGTGAAATCTTCAAGAACGACCCTTACAAGTTGGAATTGATTGAAGAACACTCTGAAGACGAGGGTGGTTTGACTATCTACCGTCAGGGTGAATACGTGGACCTTTGCCGTGGACCTCACGTCCCATCAACAGGCCGTATCCAAATCTTCCACCTTCTCCATGTGGCAGGTGCTTACTGGCGCGGAAATAGCGACAACGCTATGATGCAACGTATCTACGGTACAGCTTGGTTTGACAAGAAAGACTTGAAGAACTACCTTCAAATGCGTGAAGAAGCTAAGGAACGTGACCACCGTAAACTTGGTAAAGAGCTTGACCTCTTTATGATATCTCAAGAAGTAGGACAAGGTTTGCCATTCTGGTTGCCAAATGGTGCGACTATTCGTCGTGAGTTGGAACGCTATATTGTCGATAAGGAGTTGGCTTCTGGCTACCAACACGTCTACACTCCACCACTTGCTTCTGTTGAGCTTTACAAGACTTCTGGTCACTGGGATCATTACCAAGAAGACATGTTCCCAACTATGGACATGGGTGACGGGGAAGAATTCGTCCTTCGTCCAATGAACTGTCCACACCACATTCAAGTCTTCAAACACCATGTTCACTCTTACCGCGAATTGCCAATCCGTATCGCTGAAATCGGTATGATGCACCGTTACGAAAAATCTGGTTCCCTCACTGGTCTTCAACGTGTGCGTGAAATGTCACTCAACGACGGTCACCTCTTTGTAACTCCAGAACAAATCCAAGAGGAATTCCAACGTGCCCTTCAGTTGATTATCGATGTTTATGAAGACTTCAACTTGACTGAATACCGCTTCCGCCTCTCTCTTCGTGACCCTCAAGATACTCACAAGTACTTCGACAACGATGAGATGTGGGAAAATGCCCAAACTATGCTTCGTGCAGCCCTTGATGAAATGGGTGTTGACTACTTTGAAGCTGAGGGCGAAGCAGCCTTCTACGGACCAAAATTGGATATCCAAGTTAAGACTGCCCTTGGTAAAGAAGAAACCCTTTCTACTATCCAGCTTGACTTCTTGCTTCCAGAGCGCTTCGACCTCAAATACATCGGAGCTGATGGTGAGGAACACCGTCCAGTTATGATCCACCGTGGGGTTATCTCAACTATGGAACGCTTCACAGCTATCTTGATTGAGAACTACAAGGGTGCCTTCCCAACATGGCTTGCACCACACCAAGTAACCCTCATCCCAGTTTCTAACGAAAAACACGTGGACTACGCTTGGGAAGTGGCTAAGAAACTCCGTGACCGTGGTGTCCGTGCAGACGTAGATGAGCGTAATGAAAAAATGCAGTTCAAGATTCGTGCTTCACAAACCAGCAAGATTCCTTACCAATTAATCGTTGGGGACAAGGAGATGGAAGACGGAACTGTCAACGTTCGTCGTTATGGCCAAAAAGAAACACAAACTGTCTCAGTTGATGACTTTGTTCAAGCTATCCTAGCTGATATCGCCAACAAATCACGCGTTGAGAAATAAGAGACAAAACATGGGATAAAATCCTAGCCACCTAAAAAGCAACAACTATTTCAGCTGTTGCTTTTTATATTTTATTTAATCTGAGCTAGTAGTGATTGGTCAAACCACCACAAATGATATTCTCATCAGCAATCCTTCCTATCCACTAACTTTTGGATATAGGCTATCCTCCTAAGATTTGCTTTCGTGAGTGAGAAAAGTTCAATATCCTCAATCCTTGTCTGCTTCATTTTCTTTTACGAGATCTTTTTGTGAATCCTTTTCAGAGAGTTTTTGATCGATATACTTGTTAATGGTTTCATAAAATTCCTTGGTCATCTCACTATCTAATTTTGTCGAATTATGGACTTGATTGACTTTCAATTGGACAGATTGAATACCGTAAGAGGCTTGTTTTTGGTGGATCGTTTCTAATTCTTCTTCTGAAATCGGATCTCCAACAACCGTCAAGACCAATTCATTGTCCCTTGACTTGTAGACTTGATTAATGACCGTGTGATTGGCGAATTCTTTTCCTACGAACTGTTTGATTCCTTCTTTTCGCGCTTGATCTATCGTCAGAGTTACTGCTGAATAGCTGGCTGGAAGAATCAATAATACAATCAAGGATATCAACCCAATTCTCATTTTAATGTTTAGCTCTTTAAATGAACTTAAGGGAGATTTCCTCATCAAAATTCTTGTTCCAACAATGTTTGTTAACATGATGAAGACACAGTTGATCAAGAAAAGATAGAGAGCCCCAAATAAAAATCGTACATTTCCATTAGCTAAACCATAACCTGCAGTACAGATAGGTGGCATTAGAGCTGTTGCAATAGCTACTCCTGGCACAATATTGTTTGCTTCTTTTTTCCTTGACCCAATTACACCTGCTATCCCACCAGCAATAGCTATGAGAACATCCCAAATGGTTGGAGAGGTTCGTGCAATCAATTCGCTACTTGCATAAGATAAGGGAGAAATCCAAAAATACAGAGTCGAGACAAGCAAGCTGACCAATACTTGAGTAAATAAAACCTCTAAAGATTGCTTGATTAAACGCGTATCAAAAATAGCTAAACCGAATCCCAGTCCAACAATCGACGTCATAAGAGGGGAAATCAACATGGCTCCAATAATGACAGCTGTTGAATTCATATTTAATCCTATAGAGGCAATAAAAATTGCACACATCAAAATCACTGTATCTCTTAATCGAACATGAAGGTCATCATATAATTTCTCACGATATTCACGTGTTGAATAGTTTCCGTTCATTGGTTACTCCTTTTATTTCATATAATCTTGTTTCTGCATGGATGATGGTAGATAGACTTCTGTTCAATCTTACATATTTTTAATTCTCACCTGTTATTCTGTTGAAAATTATACTTTAAGTATCCGTCAGTCCATCCTTAACATTATATCAAAAATCTTACAGTCTTTCTCTGAGGAAATCTCTCAATTTAACAGATAGATGAAGCAAGAAATTTTTGTTTCCTTATCCGAAGAAGGAAAAACGGTATCTCCTGAACCTTGATACTGTACTGACCCCAAAAAGTTAGACAATTAATTTATTCAAAGGATTTATTTCTGTATTGCACAGGACTAAGTCCTTTTAGTTTTACCTTAATTCGTTTGTTGTTGTAGTAATCGATATAGTCTATA
>CAJNCA010000009.1 GCA_905221145.1 bacterium | reverse complement strand
TCAGACAACGGTTCGGCTAAAAACCCAGCTCTCCCACCAGTAGAGAAATTAGGCAAAGGACTCTATTTCTATGAAGTAGATTTGGCTGGCACTCAAGGTAAATCTGACAAAGACCTTCTTGACCTCTTGAAACAAAACGGCACTCAAAGCTATAAAGCTACTATCAAAGTGTACGGTGCAAAAGACGGCAAGGCCGATTTGAGCAACCTTGTAGCGACTAAGGATTTGACAGTGAACTTGAATGGATATCAGTCTCTTACTCCGATGCAATCAGGCTTCGTCCCATCTTCTAATGGTTCAGCTATGCCGGCTCCAATGATGAATAGTCATCAAGATGCGTCTAAGATGAACGCTCAAATGCCAAGTGCTCATCAAGATGAGATGAAATCTCAAATGTCAGCTGCTAGTCAGGATAAGATGATGCCTAACAAAGAGCAGGACAAAACCATGAATGCTAGCCAGCCTATGGCAACACCAAGCATGAAGCAAGATCAAGCTCCAGCAGCCTCAAGCAAAATGTCTGATGAAGGCAAGATGGCAGCTAATAACAAGGCGTCAAATCCAATGATGGCTGATCAAATGAAAGAGCAAAAAGACATGCTTCCATATACTGGTGAAGCTCAAACCTCAATGGCTACTCTTGGATTCTTTGGACTCGCCTTGGCTGGACTGCTAGGTGGCCTCGGTTTGAAAGCTAAAAAAGAGGAAAATGACTAGTCTAACTATAGACTTTCTATCTAGGATTTGAAAAATCCCGATATCGTTTAGAATGTTCGTAAAGAGATTAAAATAGTGTTATACTATTGTGGTATAGCACTGTTTTTTTCAAAGGAGAGACAGATGGGAAAGACAATTTTACTCGTTGACGACGAGGTAGAAATCACAGATATTCATCAACGCTATCTGGTTCAGGCAGGGTATCAGGTTTTGGTGGCTCATGATGGAGTAGAGGCCTTGGAAATCTTCAAGCGAAAACCGATTGATTTGATTATTACAGATATCATGATGCCTCGGATGGATGGTTATGATTTGATTAGCGAAGTCCAGTATCAATCTCCGGATCAGCCTTTTCTCTTTATCACAGCTAAGACTAGTGAGCAGGACAAGATTTATGGCCTGAGTTTAGGGGCAGATGACTTTATTGCCAAGCCCTTTAGCCCACGTGAGCTGGTTTTGCGTGTCCACAATATCTTGCGTCGCCTTCATCGTGGAGGTGAGACAGAGGTCGTCAGTCTCGGGGATTTACGGATGAATCACGGTAGCCATGAGGTCCAAGTTGGAGATGTGGCGCTTGATTTGACAGTCAAATCCTTCGAACTTCTATGGCTTTTAGCCAGCAATCCAGAGCGGGTTTTCTCTAAGACAGACCTCTATGAAAAGGTCTGGCAAGAAGACTATGTGGATGATACCAATACCTTGAATGTTCATATTCATGCTCTTAGACAGGAGTTGGCTAAACATGCCAGTGCAGAAACGCCTACCATCAAAACTGTCTGGGGCTTGGGCTACAAAATTGAGAAAGCACGAGGTAGTTAATGAAATTAAAAAGTTATATTTTAGTGGGGTATATCATTTCAACACTCCTAACGATTATCGTGGTTTTTTGGGCCATCCAGCGCATGTTAATTGAGCAAAGAGAGATTTATTTCCTGATTGGCATGACTTTAATCGCAAGTTTTGTCGGTGCTGGGATTAGTCTCTTTCTCCTATCGCCAGTCTTTACATCATTGGCCAAACTTAAGGAACATGCCAAGCGAGTAGCGGACAAGGACTTTCCTGCAAGTCTGGAGGTTCAAGGTCCTATGGAATTTCAGCAGTTAGGGCAAGCCTTCAATGAAATGTCCCATGATTTGCAGGCAACCTTCAATTCCTTGGAAGAAAGCGAACGAGAAAAGGGCTTGATGATTGCCCAGTTGTCGCATGATATCAAGACCCCTATCACTTCGATCCAAGCGACGGTAGAAGGAATTTTGGATGGAGTTATCAAGGAAGGAGAACAGGACCATTATCTAGCAACCATTGGACGCCAGACCGAAAGACTCAATAAACTGGTTGAAGAATTGAATTTTTTGACCCTAAATACAGCTAGAAATCAGGCGGAGACGACTAGCAAAGACAGCATTTTTCTGGATCAGCTCTTGATTGAGTGTATGAGTGAATTTCAATTCTTAATTGAGCAGGAGGAGCGAGATGTCCACTTGCAGGTGATCCCAGAATCTGCCCGGATTGAGGGAGATTATGCCAAACTTTCTCGCATCTTGGTGAATCTGGTCAATAACGCTTTTAAATACTCAGCTCCAGGAACCAAGTTGGAAGTGGTAGCTAAGCTGGAGAAGAACCAGCTTTCAATCAGTGTGACCGATGAGGGGCAGGGAATTGCCCCAGAGGATTTGGAGAAGATTTTCAAACGCCTTTATCGTGTCGAAACTTCGCGTAATATGAAAACAGGTGGACATGGCTTAGGGCTTGCGATTGCGCGTGAATTGGCCCATCAATTGGGTGGAGAAATCACAGTCAGCAGCCAGTACGGCCTCGGAAGCACCTTTACCCTCCTTCTTAACCTCTCTGGCAGTGAAAATAAAGCTTAAAACCCCTTTACAAATCCATCTATTCATGGTAAAATGGATTTTGTGTGAAATATCAGCAGGAAAGCATGAAGCTCGTCAACAGGTGTCTTATGATAAGTAACCTTGGCTGTTTAGGCGAAGGGCATCTGCACGAATCAGGGCTTTCTAAGTGACTATTTCCACCGAAATATTATTTATATCAGGAGGACATTCACATGTCACGTTATACAGGACCATCTTGGAAACAAGCTCGTCGCCTTGGCCTTTCACTTACAGGTACAGGTAAAGAATTGGCACGTCGTAACTACGTACCAGGACAACACGGACCAAACAACCGTTCTAAATTGTCAGAATACGGTTTGCAATTGGCTGAAAAACAAAAACTTCGTTTCACTTACGGTGTAGGTGAAAAACAATTCCGTAACTTGTTCGTACAAGCTACAAAAATCAAAGGCGGAATCCTAGGTTTCAACTTCATGCTTCTTTTGGAACGTCGTTTGGATAACGTTGTTTACCGTCTTGGTCTTGCGACTACTCGTCGTCAAGCTCGTCAATTCGTAAACCACGGTCACATCCTTGTTGACGGAAAACGCGTTGATATCCCATCATACCGCGTAACTCCAGGTCAAGTGATCTCAGTTCGTGAAAAATCATTGAAAGTTCCAGCTATCCTTGAAGCAGTAGAAGCTACTCTTGGACGTCCAGCATTCGTATCATTCGACGCTGAAAAATTGGAAGGTTCATTGACTCGCTTGCCAGAACGCGATGAAATCAACCCAGAAATCAACGAAGCACTTGTCGTTGAATTCTATAACAAAATGCTTTAATTTTAAGATATATCTTACAGAAAGCCTACAACAGTGGGCTTTTTGCTTTGTCTTAAAAGGTTGATTTCTGGGTTTGTCCCCCTTTTTGTCTCCCTTCACAAAGAACTAACAACTTTCTCATAAAATGAGACGGCTGTTTTTGCTTTTTCTTTGGAGAGATGACTGTAAGTGTCCATAGTCATAGCCAGTGTAGAATGACCTAATTTCTTACCAAATGGTATGGAGAATGGACTTGAACCAAGAGCGAACACCGAGAAAATGCAAAAAAAGCACTTAGAATAATCTAAGCGCTCGAGAGTAGTGGACGGTGTGCCTGTCCCGTCATCTCATACTATGAAGTTGCGTAGCGACACTATCATTTCTACCTCACTTCTCTTTAAACTAATTATATCATAAAGGAGTAGCAGCTTGACCACTGACGAAGTAGAAAAGAAGCTAAAAAGCTATTGTAATGGTGTCTTGTGGATTGAATATTAGGATAGGAAAGTTTATAATGAAGTTAAAGTAAAGGAGGTTTCGTTTTAGATTTGATGATACCACTAAGCAAAGAGTTATTGATTTTTTATAATCAAATTGATTAGTGGGTTGACCGAGTTTATCCAGACCAAGATAAACCTTCTTTATCGTTTAAGAAAGACACTCCCCACTCTATTTTAGATTTATTTGATAGTATTAAATCGAAAATTGGTTTTGATTCCCTAGAACGCAAGTTTTGAAATAGTAATTATGGATAAATTAATCGTGAAAAATAAGATAATTGATGTTTATAAAATTGCGAATCGTCTTGTTTCTATTACTGTTGAGAATCCTGATTTTTCAGATTTGAAAATCAATCAGTTTGTTAGAATTAGAGAAAAAGAGTATAGGGTACGTAGTGTCCCTATGATTCATTTAACTCCACCTAAATCGATCTTTGAAATAGGTACATTTACAATTGACTACACTGAGGATGACTTGATGAATAAAGAGGCGGTATTTAGAAGATCGAATAGCGAATCTTAATGGATTGATAGAAATTGTAGCAATAATATGGTATTTGTGATAAAAAACATATAAGGACTAATAGAAAATAAAGGTATTTAAAGATGATTAAAATTTCAATCAGTTTGTTACTAGATGCGATTGAAGATAACATCAATGACGAAGAACTTCAAACTATCGATTTCGAGAGTCATATTAGAAAAATTACAAAAGAATTCCAGGGAGAAAATGGCGAATTCTTAGTAAAAGAAGAAGCGTTTGAAACACTCCCTTTGGACAGAGATAAAAAGGATAAAATCATTGAGCAAATAAAACAGAATAGTCAAAATGTTTTCGAAGACGATTTCGATACCTTGTTGCAATTATATTTTTGAGCACCAAGAATAATTCAAGCACTTATTTCACATTAAATAGAAAATGACAAAGATTGATAAACAAATTATTACGATGTACAAAATGGAAGATGGAGCCTCTAAGAGGCAGTATTCTATTGTGAGTGGATGTTGTAGAGGTATTGCAACTGTCGATAAAACTAATTTGGAATATAGCTATGTTGGAGATGATTTAGGACAATTTGCTTTGTTTGTCAAAGATACTTTGATTAAAAGTATTAAGTTAGGAAAAGAATTGCCAGATAAGTTTTCGTATGGCTTTGGATAAGTTGTGGAATATCTTATATAGGAGAATCAAGATATATTATGGCAATATTAGATGATTTACGAGCATTGTATGACAATGGTTGGGACGCTTTTTTTGATTATAAGGGTCAAGCATGTGGTATTTTTCCTAATTCTGTTTATGATATTGTCGTCGTCCTTGAAGATAATGAATATAAAGTGGCATCTTTTGATGAGTTAATTTCTTTACAGATTAACGGGAAAACTTTGCTGGAAATCATGAGTGAGGTGGAAGTACAATATGGTTGAAGTACAATAGAGAAAATATAGGTAATAAATTGAAATGCACGGATTGAAAGTTGAGAAAAAAGTGCTATAATGAAGATATGAAGGATAGAGGTTGAGAATCTGTCACCAACGCGCCACTTATAGTGGGTCGAGAAATGCAGGAGCCCCGACAGTCCTGCCTATCCTTGCAAATAAATCAGCCCTTAGAAGCGATTCCAGGGGCTTTTTGCTTTGTTTTAAAACGTTGATTTGTGGGTTTGTTTAGAGATTTGCTAGTAAGGTTAGTTGTGTATCTAAGTCTATCTATTCCAAGAATTACTCGATGTTGATGGCATAAATCTGGTATGATATAATATTTTGGCCCCCTCACTTTAAGGAAGGGAGGTGTTACATATGTTAGAAACTTTACTCACAGTGTTTCTAGCTCCGTTACTTATTAACGTGTTATCTGAGCTTTTCAAGTTATGGCTTAAGAAACGTAAAAAGTAATGGTTAACCCTTTTAGAGGGTAGCAAAAAACCCCGTCGGTGGCACGATGGGGCTTTTTTAGTTACATATGCTGTAACTTTACTCACATTGTAAGTTTATTCTAACATATAACACCTAATATTTCAAGCTTTTGTTTCTATATTTCCTCAGAGTGTGTTTGTGTCTTGAATCCATTTCACTTAAATTAGAACCCGTGTCACCAATCCCCATTTTACAGGTTAGATGATGAAAAAACTATTTTATACATCATGTATAATACAGGTGAAAAATGATGACATCGGTTAACTCGAGTGCAGTAAAGTGCTAAAATTACCTGATTCAAATCAGTTTGACAAAAAAGATTGTAGGATAAGAAGAGTTTGAATTGAAATATAAGGTAGTTGATAAAAAGAAAAAACGCTTGAATGCGTTTTTCTTCTGTATTGATTCGTATTGAATGCTTACTTAACTTCTGTAAACACAACGTGTTTGCGAAGTTTTGGTGAGTATTTCTTCAATTGAAGACGGTCTGGAGTGTTACGTTTGTTTTTAGAAGTAAGGTACAAGCGTTCACCAGATTCTTTGTGTTCAAGTGTAATATTTACGCGCATGGTATCTCCCTTCTATTATTCAGCTGATGCAGCTTTAGCGATTTTACGTCCTTTGTAGTATCCTTTAAGTGATACACGGTGAGAACGTGAGTAATCTCCAGTAGTTTCGTCAAAGTTTACAGATGGAGCTGTTACTTTGTAGTGTGTACGACGTTTGTTTTTCTTCGCTTTTGAAGTGCGACGTGCAGGTACTGCCATTTTGATTTCTCCTTTAGGTATTTATATTCGATTCAATCTACTGATTTTCATCAACCATACTAGAATAACACATTTTTTTTGTAAAGTAAAGTTACTTGACAAAAAAAGATGAAAAAATTCTCCTGTCCGCCCTAGCAGACAGGAGAAGGTGTTAAATATCAATCTCAAATGGTTCGTCAATGGTTTCTGACACGTATTTTCCGTCTTTCTTCCGTTGTTTGACACATTCTGTGAGGAGATATTCGATTTGCCCATTGACTGAACGAAAGTCGTCTTCTGCCCATGATGCGAGTGCAGCGTATAACTTTGTTGAGAGTCGAAGGGGGATCTGCTTTTTTTTAGCTTCAGCCATCTTTAGTAAAGACTTCCTGTGTTGACAATTGGTTGTGCATCATGATTGCCACAGAGAACGACTAGGAGATTTGAAACCATGGCAGCTTTTCGTTCTTCATCAAGCTCTACCAATTCCCCTTCATTGAGACGTTCTAGTGCCATTTCAACCATTCCTACAGCACCGTCGACAATCATCTTCCGGGCATCAATAATGGCAGATGCTTGTTGACGTTGAAGCATGACGGCAGCAATTTCTGGTGCGTAAGCTAGGTAAGTAATACGTGCTTCAAGGATTTCCAAGCCAGCATCCTCAACACGACTTTGGATTTCTTCACGAATACGGTTAGCTACAATTTCACTAGAGCCACGAAGACTACCTTCATCAGCTTGCCCGTCACCTGTAGTATCTACATTAGGAGACACATCGTAAGGGTAGATGCGGACAATATTACGAAGGGCGCTATCACATTGCAAAGAGAGATATTCCTTGTAGTTATCAACGTTGAAGACTGCCTTAGCGGTATCGACAACTCTCCAAGTTACCGCGATACCGATTTCTACAGGATTTCCTAGACAATCATTGATTTTTTGGCGAGAATTGCTCAAGGTCATGACTTTGAGGGAAATCTGTTTCTTACCAATTTCAAGATTTACATCATTGCCATTTGATGATTTCATCCCTGAAAAAGGAGATTTCGTGCTAACGTCACCACTTTGTCCAAGTCGAGTGTGGTTTGCAGGGTTAACTGCTACGCTGAAGGGATTGACAAAGTAAAAACCAGGTTCTTTGATGGTACCTGTATAGTTACCAAAGAGTGTAAGAACCAGAGCCTCCTGAGGTTTGACAACTTTTAAACCAGCATGAGCTAGACCTGCAATTAAGCTTAATAAAAGTCCGATAATAATCCCAAAAATGTTTTCCGAACCAGCACCCATTATTAATATAAAGATACCAAGTACAAGTGTCAACTCAATGAGAATCAATGCGAATACACCATTTGGTTTTGAATTGATTAGTTTTTCAGTCATAAGAATGACCTCCTGTTATTTGATATCTAAATGATATCACTTTAATTTATAAAGTCAAGAAATAAATGTAATATTTTTAAAGAAAAGATTGCTGTATAGAATTTTCTGAAAATTCAAGAATTTTCTTCTGTTCATTGCTTTTAAAATGTGCTATAATAGTAAAAACTGAAATGGGAGGGAACAAATGACTGAATTAGATAAACGTCACCGCAGTAGCATTTATGATAGCATGGTTAAATCACCAAACCGTGCCATGCTTCGTGCGACTGGTATGACAGATAAGGACTTTGAAACACCGATTGTGGGAGTGATTTCGACTTGGGCGGAAAATACACCGTGTAACATTCACTTGCATGATTTTGGGAAATTAGCGAAAGAAGGTGTCAAATCTGCAGGCGCTTGGCCTGTGCAGTTTGGGACAATTACCGTAGCGGACGGGATTGCCATGGGAACGCCTGGTATGCGTTTCTCTCTAACATCTCGTGATATCATTGCGGACTCTATTGAGGCGGCTATGGGTGGTCACAATGTGGATGCATTCGTCGCTATTGGTGGCTGTGACAAGAACATGCCTGGTTCTATGATTGCTATTGCCAATATGGATATTCCAGCCATTTTCGCCTATGGTGGAACTATTGCACCGGGAAATCTTGATGGCAAAGACATCGACTTGGTTTCTGTTTTTGAAGGTATCGGAAAATGGAACCACGGTGACATGACAGCTGAGGACGTGAAGCGTCTTGAATGTAATGCTTGCCCTGGCCCTGGTGGCTGTGGTGGTATGTATACAGCTAATACCATGGCGACTGCTATCGAAGTTCTCGGCATGAGTTTGCCAGGTTCTTCATCTCACCCAGCTGAATCAGCTGACAAGAAAGAAGATATCGAAGCAGCAGGACGTGCTGTTGTCAAGATGCTGGAGCTTGGTCTCAAACCCTCAGATATCTTGACTCGTGAAGCCTTTGAAGATGCCATCACTGTAACCATGGCTCTCGGTGGTTCTACAAATGCCACTCTTCACTTGCTTGCCATTGCCCATGCGGCTAATGTTGACTTGTCACTTGAAGACTTCAATACAATCCAAGAGCGTGTGCCTCACTTGGCCGACTTGAAACCATCTGGTCAGTATGTCTTCCAAGACCTCTATGAAGTCGGTGGTGTTCCTGCGGTTATGAGATATCTCTTGGCGAATGGATTCCTTCATGGAGACCGCATCACATGTACTGGTAAGACTGTTGCTGAGAACTTGGCTGATTTTGCAGACCTCAAACCAGGTCAAAAAGTCATCATGCCACTTGAAAATCCTAAACGTGCAGACGGTCCGCTTATCATCTTGAACGGAAACCTTGCCCCTGATGGTGCGGTTGCCAAGGTATCAGGTGTGAAAGTGCGTCGTCACGTTGGACCAGCTAAGGTCTTTGACTCAGAAGAAGATGCGATTCAGGCTGTTCTGACCGATGAAATCGTTGATGGTGATGTAGTCGTTGTTCGTTTCGTTGGACCTAAAGGTGGTCCTGGTATGCCTGAGATGCTGTCACTTTCATCAATGATCGTTGGTAAAGGTCAAGGAGACAAGGTTGCCCTCTTGACGGATGGACGCTTCTCTGGTGGTACTTATGGTCTGGTTGTTGGACATATAGCTCCTGAAGCTCAGGATGGTGGACCGATTGCCTACCTTCGTACGGGCGATATCGTTACGGTTGACCAAGATACCAAAGAAATTTCAATGGCCGTATCGGAAGAAGAACTTGAAAAACGCAAGGCAGAAACAACCTTGCCACCACTCTACAGCCGTGGTGTTCTTGGTAAATATGCCCACATCGTATCATCTGCTTCACGCGGAGCCGTGACAGACTTCTGGAATATGGACAAGTCAGGTAAAAAGTAAACTCAAAAAGCAAGCCAATCTCGGCTTGCTTCTTTTCATCTCCAAAAGTGATTTGCCTGCTTAACGAGGTGGTAGTCCAAGGGCAATACGGCCGTAGCGACTGATTCGTGTGATCTTCCAGGCAGGCGACCAGGTAACTTCAACCTTGACATCTTCGATACCCTTGATTTGTTTCAGACCTGCCACGATTTCGATAGGCAAACTTTCGGCGCAATCGCAGGCGGTGTCGGTGAAGGTCATGACAATCTTGCAGAGACCCGTTTCATCCAGATTGATTTCATAAATCAGTCCTAGATTGTACACATCCAATTCCACATCTGTATCAAAAACCTTCTCTAGTTTTTCAATAATTTGGTCTTGTAAGGCCAAAGCGCGGTCATTGATTTTGATATCCTCTCTCATTACAGTCCCTCCACGTGATAAATATCCTCTATTTTCTCATAATTCTGACAATTTGGCAAGTTTTTGATGAATTTTCTGAAAAATATGATAAAATGAAGAAAATACGGAATCAAGGGGAAGCCTATGGAGCAGATTGGAAAAGTCTTTAGACAATTACGAGAGTCAAGAAATATCTCGCTGAGACAGGCAACTGGGGGACAATTTTCTCCGTCCATGTTGTCCCGATTTGAAACAGGTCAGAGTGAGCTTTCGGTGGAAAAGTTTTTGTTTGCCCTAGAAAATATATCTGCCAGTGTGGAGGAAATTCTCTTTCTGGCTAGAGGTTTTCAGAATGATACTGATTCTGAGTTGAGAAAAGAAATCCTAGATGTCTTGGATATAAAGAATATAGCACCTCTTGAAGACCTGTATCGCAAGGAATATCAAAAGCATGCCCATTCTCAAAACAAACAGAAACATATTCTAAATGCCATTATTATCAAGTCTTATATGAAGAGCATGGATGAAACGGTAGAGTTAACGGCAGAGGAAGGGAAAGTCCTTCATGACTACTTGTTTTCTACTGAGATTTGGGGAATCTATGAACTCAATTTATTCTCGGTCAGTTCTCCGTTCTTATCTGTTTCCCTTTTTACTAGATATGTACGAGAAATGGTCCGAAAATCTGATTTTCTAATGGAAATGTCTGGTAATCGAAACCTGTTTCACACTATGCTATTGAATGGTTTTTTAGCCAGTATTGAGTGTGAAGAATTTACCAATGCCTCTTATTTTAAACGTGTCATTAAAGAGCATTTCTACAAGGAAAATGAGACCTATTTCCGAATTGTCTATTTGTGGGCGGAAGGTCTTCTTGATAGCAAGCAAGGCAGATTCAAGGAAGGTCAGAAAAAGATGGAAGATGCTGTCCATATTTTTGAGATGCTTGGCTGTAACAAATCCGCCGAATACTATCGAAAAACGACCGATTGTTGAATATCTGCAAACTAAGAAAATAATTTGAAATTTTAAGCGATAGAACTCTGTATCTCCCTCAGGTCATTACAAAATTTCTATCGTTTTTTTGCTTATTTTGTGTGTTGCATATATTCAAAAGTTTTCCCTTTCAATTTCTAAGTGCTATACTATAGTCATACTTCATATAGGGATTAGAGCAAGAAGGGAGATTACCTATGAAATTATTGTTTAGAAATCAAGCTTATCGTCTCTTGACTTTGTCACGCTTCTTCAATGCCTTTGGTGCTTCGATTTTTAATCTGGTATTTATCGTCTATGCATCGACCTTGCCACAAGCATCTTTTGCGGTTGCTATGGCGAATATTGTCATGATTCTTCCGACTCTCTTTACAGTTTTTGTAGGAATTCGGGCAGATTACACAAGGGACAAGGTCAAATGGATGGTCTATAGCGGTTTGTTTCAGGCGGTTTTATTTTTTCTGGCAGCCCTGGTTGTTCAGCAAGCTAGTCTCTTTGCTTTTTCTATCCTGTGTTTAATCAATGTCATTAGTGATGTCATCAGTGATTTTGCTGGTGGTTTGCGAATGCCTCTCGTTAAGGAAAAAGTGGCTGAAGAGGATCTGATGGAAGCTTATTCTTTTTCCCAGTTCATCACCTATATTTCAGCTATTGGTGGTCAAGCTTTTGGAGTCTGGCTCTTAGGTCTATCAGTCAACAATTTTTCCCTCGTTGCGGGAATCAATGCTTGCTTTTTCCTCGTATCAGCCGTGATCCTCTTTTTAGGAAAAAGCAAATTGAGCCTGTCAATGTCATCTGCTGATGGTGAAATTCTAAAAAATGAGAAGCTTTCTATTAAAGAGCAGTTCCTAACAATTTACCGAAATTTACGCCTCGTTTTTCTTAAAAGTGGACAGAAAAACTTTGGTTTCATGATCTTTGCTGTCTTGCTTATCAATGCCTTGGGTGGCGCTCTAGGAAGCGTTTATAACATCTTCTTTTTGAGCCATTCTCTCTTGAATTTTTCTTACACAGAGGCACTATTTATCGAGCAAGTCTGTGTTTTATTAGCAATTATCATCAGTAGCCTTACGGGAAATGATTATTTTGGGAAGCAGTCCTTGCCTAGATTGATGATGTGGGTGACATTAGGAGTCAGTCTAGTTGGTCTGGCTAACTTATTCAATCAAGTCGTGCTTGGTTTGCTATTTCTCTGTTCAACTCTGTATGTTTCTGGTAAAGTTCCACCAAAGATTAATGCCATGCTCCTGAAAAATCTAGCTCCAGAGGTTCTAGCTCGTACCAGTAATTTTTTGGGTTTATTGTTTACCTTATCAGTACCTCTTGGTACAGCCTGTTTTTCACTTGTAGCTGTATGGAATATACAGTTGACTTGGATGCTATTTGTTGGTCTTTCCTTGTTAGCAATTCTTTTGACAGGTCTTAATCTCAAAAATGATATCTAATACTCTTCGAAAATCTCTTCAAACCACGTCAACGTTGCCTTGCCGTAGTACGGTTACTGACTTCGTCAGTTCTATCCACAACCTCAAAACAGTGTTTTGAGCAACCTGCGGCTAGTTTCCTAGTTTGCTCTTTGATTTTCATTGAGTATAAATCCTAATTTTTTTCTTACTGTTTTAATCCCTCTATTTATGGTAAAATAAGACTATTAAGTTTAAAGAGGATTCCCTATGAAATTACAAAAACCAAAAGGAACGCAGGATATTTTACCTGCTGAGTCTGCCAAATGGCAGTACGTTGAGGGCTTTGCCCGTGAAATTTTCAAGCGCTATAACTATGCAGAAGTGCGCACGCCTATTTTTGAGCACTACGAGGTTATCAGCCGCTCTGTCGGAGACACAACGGATATCGTAACCAAGGAAATGTACGATTTCTATGACAAGGGTGACCGCCATATTACCCTCCGTCCAGAAGGAACTGCGCCCGTTGTCCGCTCCTATGTGGAAAATAAACTCTTCGCCCCAGAAGTGCAAAAGCCAAGCAAGTTCTACTACATGGGCCCTATGTTCCGTTACGAGCGTCCACAGGCAGGACGTTTGCGCCAGTTCCACCAGATTGGTGTTGAGTGTTTTGGCTCTAGCAATCCAGCTACGGATGTGGAAACCATCGCGATGGCAGCCCATTTCTTGAAAGAAATCGGCATCCAAGGTGTTAAATTGCACCTCAACACGCTTGGAAATCCTGAGAGCCGTGCGGCCTACCGTCAAGCCTTGATTGACTATTTGACACCGCTTAAGGAGACCTTGTCTAAGGATAGCCAACGTCGCTTGGAGGAAAATCCTCTCCGTGTCTTGGACTCTAAGGAGAAAGAAGACAAGGTGGCAGTGGAGAATGCGCCGTCTATCTTGGATTTCCTTGATGAAGAAAGCCAAGCTCATTTTGATGCTGTCCGTCAGATGTTGGAAAATCTTGGAGTAGACTATATCATCGATACCAATATGGTGCGTGGTCTGGACTACTACAACCACACCATTTTCGAGTTTATCACTGAGATTGAGGGCAATGACCTGACAGTCTGTGCGGGTGGTCGTTACGATGGCTTGGTTGCTTACTTTGGAGGCCCGGAAACTGCTGGATTTGGTTTTGGACTTGGTGTAGAGCGCCTGCTTCTCATTCTTGAAAAGCAAGGTGTGGCCCTCCCTATCGAAAACGCCCTAGATGTCTATATCGCAGTCTTGGGCGAAGGAGCAAATGTTAAGGCCTTGGAATTGGTACAAGCTCTTCGCCAACAAGGATTTAAAGCAGAGCGTGATTACCTCAACCGTAAACTCAAAGCTCAGTTCAAGTCAGCCGATGTCTTTGCGGCTAAGACCCTCATCACCCTAGGCGAGAGCGAAGTCGAAAGCGGACAAGTGACGGTCAAGAACAACCAAACCCGAGAAGAAGTGCAAGTGTCACTTGAGGCAATCAGCCAAAACTTCTCAGAAATCTTTGAAAAATTAGGCTTTTAATAGTAGATAAACTGGTCAGGACCTTACTCCTGACCTTTTTCTTTTGCAAAATGACAAAAATCATAAACTTTTTGACAAATATGCTTGTCAAAAAGAAAAAGATGTGTTACAATAAATTCAAGTTAAGAAATAGGAACCAGAAAGGAGCTATGATGTGGATACTAGGATTTATACTATTTCTGATTTTCTTTTATTCTAATGATTCTAAAAAAATCAAGAAACTAGAGAATAAAATCAAAAAGCTTGAGCGAAAAGAGAAAGGAAACGCAGAAATGTCGAGATTATTACAAGAAATGATTAGAAAGAAACCAATTATAACAGGAGCGTATATTGGGCCAGATAACTGGGAAGTTGTGGATGTCGATGAGGAATGGGTCAAACTACGTAGTGTTGATAAAAAGGGGAAAGAAAAAGTCAAGTTGCAACGTATTGAGGATATCCAAACCGTTGAATTTGACGGAGAGTAGGTGTGTAACATGCAACTAAAAAATCGTCTAAAAGAGCTTCGGGCTCGCGATGGTCTCAATCAAACCGAACTGGCCAAGTTGGCAGAAGTTTCGAGGCAGACCATTAGCCTATTAGAACGGGACGAATACACCCCGTCAGTTGTGATTGCCTTGAAAATATCTCAGATTTTCAACGAAACAGTCGAATCGGTATTTCGCTTGGAGGAGGATGAGTGATGAACATGTATAGAGTGGTTTATTTTATGAGTGTTCTTGCCCTTATTGTGAATGCATTTGCTATGATTGGAACATTACTGGGTTGGTTCTATTTTGTTGAAAGTAAGTATTTGTTTTGGATTAACTTAGTCCTCTTGTCCATTTTCAATCGGTTGAAGAAAAAGGAGAAAGATGATGAACAAGTATAAAGTGATTTATTATGTAGTTGCCATAGCTCTATTAGTCAGCGTATTTCTACTGATTGGGATAGACTTAGGCTGGTTTAGTCCCTATCAAAGTAACAAATTTGTTTGGGCCTATTTTGTCCTCATACCAGTAATTGAATGGATTGAAAAGAAATCAAAAAATCTAGCAAGTGAAAAAGGAGAATGAATATGAAAGAGTTTTTAGCAGGTTTTCAAGTAGATACTGAGAACAAAGAACTTGCAGGTGTCTGTGCAGGTTTAGGAAATTATTTTAATATCAAGACTAACGTCATCCGTTTAGTAGCAATTTTGCTGTTTCTTTGGTCAACAGAGTTTGGGATTTTAACAGTCATCCTATATGCTTATCTAGCAGGCTGGCTTGGGAGAGATCCTTTAGGAGAAGGGGCGAAAAAAGCAAGAAACCAAGCTATTCTCTTGTTTGCTGTTTGTTTGATTTTAGTATCACTTGGAACAGAGGGTTTGGCAGCAATTTATGAATCAGGTAAAGCCTTTGGTCAGTGGTTAGTTGGATTGGTTTAGAAAGAGGTTGAATATGAAAAAGAAACGTGGATTGTTATTTTTAATGTCTATTGTCTTGGGAGGTTTCTTGGGCATGTTTGTAGGGATGTTTAAGGCACGTGCTGAATCCCACGCAATTATGTTAGATGTAAAAATTTTGATACCATGGATATCAGCTATTTGTTTAGTATTAGGTTTCATTAGCATTCTTTTGACTTTCAATTTCCTAAAGAAAAGCAGAAAATTTCACTCCTTGTATCAAGAGGAAATGGAGGATGATCTGAATGAAACCTATTATGTGCAGATGTATCGGAATCTCGAGTTTGGAACTATTGCTTTTAATAGTGCAAGCGTAGCGATTTTATTGGCTCTCTTCATTTCAGGAAGTGAAGTAATTGTACTCGATATAAGCCATATAACCTTATCCCTTTCCTTTTTGGGATTAGTGTTAGTTTTAAATGCTCAAAAATATCTTTTTAAGACCATTGCGATTGTTCGTCAGTTTGATTTAGTATTTTTCTCTACACCAAAGGATATCTTGGACCATTTCGATTCTTATGATGAAGGGGAGCGCAAGGCTAATTTGGAACAGAGTTTTCGGATTTTATTCCAATTAAATAACTATGTCTTGCCAGCTTTGTACTTTCTGATTGCTCTCTTTTCCTTACTGACAGGAGAGATTCAGTTACTAGCCTTCTTGCTTGTAGGAGCTATCCATGTTTATATCAATGTGATGCAGTTACCTATGGTGAAACGTTATTTTAAATAGGAGATATTTATGAAATTACTTAAAAACCTCGGCTGGTTTCTTCTAGCCATTCTATCTTTTCTGGTTATCTATGGTACCATTCAGAGTGGGGCTGTAGAAGCTTTGAAACTAGGCGCTTCACCCTATGCTACTACCTTACTCTATGTGGCCTTGGCTGGAGTATATGTGTACGTCATTTATAAATGGTACCAGAAAGCTCCTGTCCATATTGAGAAGAGTGGTTTTAACCGATTTATTTGGCTTCCTGCCTTGGTTTGGTTCTTATCTCTGGTTGTCCAGTTTTTCTTGCCAAATGATCCTTCAGTAAATCAACAAATAGCGATAGACTTGACTTTGTCTCAACCACTTTTCTCATTCTTTGCGGTCGTTATTTTTGCTCCTTTGACGGAAGAACTTATCTTTAGAGGGATGTTAGCACGCCACCTCTTTCCTAAGCAGGACAATAGTAAACAAACTCTGATTTTTCTTCTGGTATCTAGTCTTCTATTTGCCTTGATTCATTTCCCAGGTGATGTGCAACAATTTTTTGTCTATTTTAGCCTTGGTTTTAGCTTGGGCTTGGCTTATATTAGCAGAAAAGGTCTGGTCTACAGTATTTCTCTCCACGCTTTGAATAATTTAGTCGGCTTTTTGATGATTCTCATGCTATAATAGAGTCAGGAGGTCACATGAAACGAGTAATTTTATTAGCAGTGATTCAAGCAGTCGTTCTATTTTTCATCATTGGGGCACTAGCTTATGCCTTCAAGGGAGATTTCTTTTATAGCCATCTAGCAGTAGTCTTTGCCCCTATTGCCGGTATCTGGCGTTTTGGGACAGCTTACACAACGGAAATCGTCTTGCCTCGAAAGGCAGCCGAAATTGCTGAAAAGCGTAAAGCAGGCAAAAATTCAAAATAAAAGAGTCCGGTGAAGTTCATCGGATTTTTTATTGGCGCTAATTTTTAGGGACTTCACCTAATTTTTAAAGACTGGCAAACTTTTCTGCTGATTTTCATGAAGAGCCTGCGCTTTTATGGTAAAATAGTAACAGAATAAAAGAGGAGAGAAACAATGAAACGTAGTATGTATGCTGGTCGTGTTCGTGAGGAACACATCGGACAAGAAATAACCTTGAAAGGATGGGTTGGCCGTCGTCGTGACCTTGGTGGTTTGATTTTTATCGACCTTCGTGACCGTGAAGGAATCATGCAGTTGGTTATCAACCCTGAAAAAGTATCTGCAGAGGTCATGACAACAGCTGAAAGCCTTCGTAGTGAGTTTGTCATCGAGGTGACTGGACAAGTCGCTGCGCGTGAGCAAGCCAATGATAAGTTGCCAACAGGCGCGGTTGAGTTGAATGTGACAGCTCTGACAGTGCTCAATACAGCTAAAACAACCCCATTTGAAATTAAGGATGGTATTGAGGCCAATGACGATACACGTTTGCGTTACCGTTACCTTGACCTTCGTCGTCCAGAAATGTTGGAAAATCTTAAACTTCGTGCTAAGGTGACCCACTCTATCCGTAACTACTTGGATGAGTTGGAGTTTATCGATGTGGAGACACCATTCCTTTCTAAGTCAACACCAGAAGGGGCGCGTGACTATTTGGTACCATCTCGTGTTAATAAAGGGCATTTTTATGCTCTTCCTCAAAGTCCACAGATCACTAAGCAGTTGTTGATGAATGCTGGTTTTGACCGTTATTACCAAATTGTTAAATGTTTCCGTGACGAGGACTTGCGTGGAGACCGCCAGCCTGAGTTCACTCAGGTCGACTTGGAAACTTCATTCCTTACGGAGCAAGAAATCCAAGACATCACAGAAGGCTTGATTGCCCGCGTGATGAAGGAAACAAAAGGCATCGAAGTAACTCTTCCATTCCCTCGTATGAAATACGATGATGCGATGGCTCTTTATGGATCTGACAAGCCAGATACTCGTTTTGACATGTTGCTTCAGGACTTGACAGAAGTGGTCAAAGGTGTTGATTTCAAAGTCTTCTCAGAAGCACCTGCTGTAAAAGCCATTGTGGTCAAAGGAGCTGCGGACAACTATTCACGTAAAGACATCGACAAGATGACCGAAGTAGCCAAACAGTACGGTGCCAAAGGTCTTGCTTGGGTCAAGGTTGCTGATGGAGAATTAAACGGACCAGTTGCCAAGTTCTTGACTGGCATCCAAGAAGAATTGACAACAACACTTGCTCTTGAAGACAAGGATTTAGTTCTCTTTGTGGCAGATAAGCTTGAAGTGGCCAATGCAACGCTTGGTGCCCTTCGTGGACGCATTGCCAAGGAGCTTGGCTTGATTGATAACGATAAATTTAACTTCCTTTGGGTGGTTGACTGGCCAATGTTTGAATGGTCTGAAGAAGAAGGCCGTTACATGAGCGCCCACCATCCATTTACCCTTCCACAGGAAGAAACTGCTCACGAATTAGAAGGTGATTTGGCTAAAGTTCGTGCCATTGCTTACGATATCGTCTTGAACGGTTATGAACTTGGTGGTGGTAGCCTTCGTATCAACCAAAAAGACCTTCAAGAACGTATGTTCAAGGCTCTTGGTTTCTCAGCCGAGGAAGCAAATGACCAGTTTGGTTTCCTTCTTGAAGCCATGGACTATGGTTTCCCACCACATGGTGGTTTGGCTATCGGGCTTGACCGTTTTGTCATGTTACTTGCTGGAGAAGAAAATATTCGTGAAGTTATTGCCTTTCCTAAGAACAACAAGGCAACTGACCCAATGACCCAAGCTCCTTCAACAGTCGCTCTCAAACAACTAGAGGAACTCAGCTTACAAGTAGAAGAAGATGAAACAAGCAAAACGAATTAAGCGGTGGCGCTATTATCTGCGCCGCTTTGCTTATCAGATAAAAATTTTACGTGTCTTACAAAGCATCTCTCGGGAAAAATATGATGAGAAGATTTCGGCCTCTCTGGTCTATGGTTTTCTATCAGCAGTAGCGGTCAATTTCTTTTTCCAACCAGGGCATGTGTATTCGAGTGGTGCAACAGGTTTGGCACAGATTATCTCTGCCTTGAGTAATCACTGGTTTGGTTTTCATATTCCGATTTCGCTAACCTTCTATGCCATTAATTTTCCTTTGATGGTCTTGGCCTGGTATCAGATTGGGCATAAGTTCACTATTTTTACCTTTATCACGGTATCTATGAGTTCATTCTTTATCCAGTTTGTCCCTGTGGCGACCTTGACGGAGGATCCTATTATCAATGCCCTCTTTGGGGGCGTTGTCATGGGCTTGGGGATTGGTTTTGCTCTTCGAAACAATATCTCCAGTGGTGGGACGGATATTGTCAGTCTGACCATTCGTAAGAAAACGGGTAAGAATGTCGGCAGTATTTCTTTCTTGGTAAATGGGACAATCATGCTGATAGCAGGTTTGACCTTTGGTTGGAAATACGCTCTCTACTCTATGATTACCATCTTTGTCTCTAGTCGTGTGACAGACGCTGTCTTTACCAAACAAAAACGTATGCAGGCTATGATTGTGACCAATCATCCAGACAAGGTAATTGAAAAAATCCATAAAAAATTGCACCGTGGAGCAACCATGATCCACGATGCAGAAGGAACCTATAATCACGAAAGAAAGGCAGTTTTAATCACTGTCATTACACGTGCAGAGTTTAATGAATTTAAACAGATTATGAAACAGGTGGATCCAAGCGCCTTTGTCTCTGTATCTGAGAATGTTCATATTCTGGGACGATTCGTTGAAACAGAAAATTAGTAACTAAAAAACCAGCGCGAGCTGGTTTTTATTTTTCGATAATTTTGTGGGCAATTAACTGACGATAACAAATTTGTTTATTGCTTTTAGCATCGTTGATAATCTGGAGGATGGTTTCAAGGGAAACACGCCCAAGTTCTAGACTATTAATATCGACATAGGCCGCCAAGTTGAGCTTGGGATTGACTGAGTCGAAGCTGAGAACTGGGACATCCAGTTGGTGCTTAGCGATATAGTCACAGACCCCTTCGGCTAGGAGACTATCGGTTGTAATGATCGCATCGATCTGCGGGTCATGCTGAAAGAGGAGTTTACTAAATTGATACCCTTTTTCTTCTAAGAACTCGGTTGCAAAATAGGTCAAATTTTCGTCAATAGGCAGTTGGTGTTGTTTGAGTGCTGACTCATAGCCTGTTAAACGGTCTTGCGTTACGAAGAGCCGCTTAGTTCCTCCAATGAAGGCAATTCGTTTGCAGCCTTTTTTGATGAAATATTCGGTCGCATCAAAACCAGCTTGGACATTGTCGTTATCGACAAGAGGGATAAAGGGTGAAATGGATTTTCCTAGGATGAGGAAGGGGAACTGCTCATCAGCGACCAGTTTGACCAAGGGATCTTCCTCTTCGGCATAAAGGAAAATCAAACCATCTACACGTTTACCGTAAACCATCTGTGAAATAGCTTTAAGGCGCTCTTTTTCATCTTTCCCAGTTGCAATCTGAATGGCATAGTGGTTTTCAGAGGCGACTTGGGCGATACCACGGAGGACAGATGGGAAGAAAGGATTTTGATAGAAGGCGTCTGAGTCGTCAGGAAGGACTAAGCCGATAACTTGGGTATAACTGCTTACCAAGCTACGAGCGTTGAGGTTGGGATGGTAATTAAGCTCCTTCATAGCCTTGCGAACGCGTTTTTTTGTTTCGTCGCTAATGGTTGATTTATTTTGAATAACACGGGTTACGGTTGAAGGCGAAACACCAGCAGCCTTGGCCACGTCTTTAATCGTAACGGGCATAAAAATCTCCTATTTATGGTAATCTGGATCACGGAAATGCGTTTTATAAAAGATAGTGACCAGATATAGAACAAAAAGAATGTTTTGTACAGTAATCAGAGTTGTCATATTTTGGCCAAATAAGCCCAAAATAAGCGTAATCAGAGTTGGTAATCCTAAACAGTTCAAGATAAAATGGTAGCACTCTTTAAAGGTTCTAAATGAAAAGAGGCGTGATTTCTTAGTGATATAAAGGAGAAGACTCGCTCCTAGAGAGACAATAAAGAAATTCAAACCAAAGAGGAAGCTAGCACCGAGAACTAGGAAGAGACTGATATAGACACGATTTTGTTGGTACCAGTCCTTAGAAATTGCTTGGGTCAAGCTATCCTTGTTTTTGAAGCTCTCAGTCTGAATAGCTCGGTAAGAAATGCGGGTTAGTTCCTTACTTTCCTTGCTGATGACCAGTTCTTTTGTATCGAAATGCAGTTGTAAGTCTTTAGGTAACTCCTTGCTTTGACTTGGACCAATCACAAGAGAAGGCGCTTGACTAGCTGTCCCTGTATAAGTTAAGTTACCATCAACAATTGTAGCATGCTCAGAGAGATCCTGGACAACTTCATCTGTCAATGGTTCATAGACATTATCAATAAAGGTTTCTAGCGGATAAGTCTCCTGTGAGCTGTTTTGAATGGCAATAGGTACCATAGACAAGCTGATAAGGAAGATACTGGTAAAGAGAAGCTGAAACCAGTTGAGCCCGAAACGTTTGGACAGGGGCTTACGAAATCCCCAAATACTTGAAAAATAGGAAAATGGATATGGAAGCATAGGTATCTTTCTAAAAGGTGTTTTCTATATGAGTATTATTATATAGAGAAATGTGCTTTATTTCAAGTCTAGGAGACAAATTGCTTGCTACAAGGATATTATTTACACTCACAAGCTCCAAAATGAAAAAGGGTGGCGGGGATATATTATCCCTTGTCGCCACCACTTGTAAGTCCTGAAACAAAGTTCTTTTGAAGGAAGAAGAAGAGAATACTGATTGGAAGGGCGATGAGGATAGCACCTGCTGAGAAGTAGGCAATCTTCAAGTTCTTAGCATTGTTGACGAAGGTTTGGAGACCTACGGCAACTGTGAAGTATTCTTTCTCACGAAGCAAGAAACTAGAGAGGATGTAGTCTCCGAAAGGTCCCATGAAGGCCCAGAGAGCTTGTACGGCAACCATTGGGCGAACAAGTGGAAGAACAATTTGCCAGAAGCGGCGGAAGTGTCCTGCACCATCTAGTTTTGCAGATTCGTCTAGAGACATTGGCACTGTATCGAAGTAGCCTTTCATGAGCCAAGCATTCATCGGGATACCACCACCAACGTAGAGGAAGATGAGGAACCAGCTGTGGTTAAGGGCGTTTAACATAAGTGCCATAACGAAGAAGGCTGTCAAAGCGGCCATGGTTGGCACCATTTGGATAATCAAGAAGAAGACTAAACTTTGTTTACGAGCCAAGAAGTTGTAACGGCTGTAGGCATAACCAGCAAGTACGATGATGCTTGTTTGAACTGCCATGGTAACCAAGGCGATGATCAAGGTATTGAGGTACCAAGTACCGTACAAGGTTTCAGTGAAGAGCCCTTTAAAGTTATCAAAATTAAAATCGATGTTGCTATCTAGTTTAAAGGCTGCCACGTTACCTGCCTTGAAGGCTGACATGATAGTAATCAATAGTGGATAGATAATCACGATTGAAAGGCCAATCAAGTAGAGGTAAGTAAGGGTTTGAGTCAGTCTACGTTTGAGTTTGATTGAGTTATTCATCTTAGACGTCCTCCATATCAAATGCGTGTAGTTTCTTGAATGCGATCATAGAGATTGAGATGACAATGACAGAGATAATCAAGGTAACAGCTGCCGCCATTGAGTATTGAGGAGATGTACCCGTTGTCAAACGGTAAATCCATGAGATCAAGATATCGGTTGAACCAGCTCCACCTCCGACACTACCAGGTCCTCCGCCATTGAAGAGGTACATGATAGAGAAGTTGTTAAAGTTGAAGGTGTATTGGCTGATCAAAGTAGGTGCCGCAACAGCCAAGATCATTGGGAAAGTGATGTTGCGGAATTTTTGCCAAGCGTTGGCACCGTCAATATAAGCTGCTTCGTAAAGGTCGTTAGGAATAGATTGCAAGATACCCAAGGTCAAAACGTAGATGTATGGGAATCCAAGCCAACCTTGCATCATAATCAAGGCAATTTTAGTCCAAGTTGGGTCTGTTTTCCAAGGGATAAGAGCCCCATCAAGGAAAGGAAGGAATTTAGCCAAGATTGGCAATACTTGAGTGTTGATAGCTCCGACACTATCGTTAAACATGTTTGAGAATGTCAAGATAGTGATGAAGGCTGGGACAGCCCAAGGAAGAAGGAAAATAACACCGAAGATACGTTTTCCTTTGATAAACGGTTGGTTAGCAATGATAGCTGTGAAGATACCGATTACGATTTGTAAAGTAGAAGCTGCCAAAGCCCAGATGATAGTCCAAGAAAGAACGGCACCAAAGGCTGAACGGAAGGTACTCAAGCTCCAGATGTTTGTAAAGTTGGTCAAACCAACCCAGTCCAACAATTTGTTTGGTGGCAAGTGTTGGAAGTCGTAGTTAGTAAAGGCGATCATCAAGGTTACGATAACTGGGAAGATAATCGCAAAAGTCATCGCAACATAAGATGGAATGATCAAGAGGTAAGGGAAACCATTTTCATAGATTCCTTTGACCATTTCTTTAAAGGTAAGTGCTACTGGAATACCATTGTTAATGTGTTTCGCAGTTGTATGTGCATCTTTGATATTTGAGAAATAAAAGAGTACATAAACAACTACAAAGATTAAATGGAAGGCACCGCGAATCAGCATGAAGAGGGAATTATCACGACCTGGTTTGTCACCAAGAGTAATGAGATTGCTCAATTCAGGGGCTGCAAGTGCTAGGAAATAAAGGACAAATACAAGAGTTACACCGAGGAAGATAAATCCTTTGGCTTTTTGTTTATTGTAAATCTGTCCTAACCCAGGAATGATAGACAGCAGAGCTGCTTTACTAGGTTGTTGCTTTTCCATAATAACTCCTTTCATAGGATGCTGGTTTCTAATTAAAACCTAAACTATATATGTTTTCGATTGATAAATTCAAAGGGGGATTTGATTTCCACCCCCCTTGAACAAATTTGTTATTCACCAAATTTTTGTTTGATTGTTTCTTTGATCAATGTTACAGCATCGTTAGCAGATGTTTTCGCATCTTTCTTACCACTTACAGCATCAAAGAGCATATTTTTCGCTGGATCCCAAACTGCAGACATTTGAGAGATGTTTGGCATTGGTTGAGCGTTCTTGAACTGTTTGATAACAGCTGTTGTCAACTCATCGTTTTTACCTTCAGCGTATGAACGAGCCTCAGTGTTAGCTGGGATTTCGTTAGTTTTATCGTATAATACTTTTTGTTGTTCAGTTGAAACAAGGAAGTCTACAAATTTTTGAGAAGCTTCAAGGTTCTTAGTAGCTTGAGGGATGACCCAAGCTTTACCACCACCGAATGCAGCATATTCTTTACCGTTTGGAAGAGTTGGGATAGTCGCAACACCGTAGTTTACTTTAGCATCTTTGAAGGCTTGGGCTTTCCAAGGTCCGTCGATGATAGCAGCTGTTTTACCTTCTTGGAAATGAGTTTGGATTAGGTTTCCAGCTCCTTCAGTATCCTGCATACCTTTAGGCCATTTTTCATACCAAGATTTAGCGTAGTTGATACCTGTGATAGAACCGTCGTTTGCAAGACCGATGTCTTTAGCGTCCTTACCGTTTTGACCGAATACGTAAGCACCGTTACCAGCAAGAAGTCCGTATGCGTAGTAGAAGTTTGTCCAGTCAGCTAGGAAAGCAGAAGTTTTTCCGTCTTCTCCAGCGAATGCGTATTTGCTATCTTTAGCAAGGTTTTCCAAGTCAGCAAATGTTTTTGGAGCTTCTTTTACCAAGTCTTTGTTGTAGTACATAACAAGTGACTCGATAACGGCAGGAGCACCGTAAACTTTACCATCAGCAGCTGTTACAAGAGATTTAGTTTTATCATCTGTTTTAGCACTGTCGCTTAATTTTACTTCTGAAAGTTGGCCGTCAGTACCAAGGCTACCTACACGGTCGTATGGAGCCATCATAACATCAGGGACATTACCAGATTGGTTGTCAAGGGAAAGTTTATCAAGACCTCCTAGAGCATCACCAGTTTTAAGAGTAACTTTTACTCCAGATTCTTTTTCATAAGCTTTAGCAACCTCTTCAATATAGCTCTTATAACCCTCGTCTACATATACAGTGAGTTCTTTGGCTTCAGATGAACCAGAATCAGCAGGCTTATCAGCAGTTTTGCTTCCGCAAGCTACCAAAAGTAAGCTAGCAAGTGTAACAGTTCCAAGCACAGCAGCGCTCTTCATGAATTTAGATGACATAGTGTATTCCTCCTAAAGAATAACAAATTTTATAATGAGGAAACGCAAACGTTTTCCTTTATGGGACTAGTATAGCATAATCGGAAAGCGGTTGCAAGTGTTTTTTGTAAAAATTTTTAAAAAAATTGTGAAAAAAGTAAACGCTTCATCGTTATATAATAGTAGAAAATTCAAAAATAGCTTTTGTTTTGAATTTTAAAAAAAGTTGAGAAAACGATTGCCTAATTTACAAATGGAAAGCAGAGAGGATTCTCACTTTATTTTTGCTTAATAAGATAAGTGAAACCCTTATTCCTATTTTGTTTGTTGCCTGAAAGAATATATATACGAGTAAGAAGAAAAAATTTTTAAAAAATAATCAAAAAAGTTATTTAAAACCGCTTGCATTTATCAAGAAAATAAGCTATACTAGTAATAGCGCAAACGTTTGCGTTCATAAAAATGTAATATCTAACTATAAACACATGAGGTGCTTATTATGAAAAAACGTCAAAGTGGTGTGTTGATGCACATTTCTTCTCTTCCAGGAGCATACGGAATCGGATCATTTGGTAAAAGTGCTTACGACTTCGTTGATTTCTTGGTTCGCACAAAACAACGTTACTGGCAAATCCTTCCATTAGGAACAACTAGTTACGGAGATTCTCCTTACCAATCTTTCTCAGCCTTCGCGGGAAACACTCACTTTATCGATTTGGATATCTTGGTGGAGCAAGGTTTGTTGGAAGCAAGTGACCTTGAAGGAGTTGACTTTGGTAGCGATGCGTCTGAAGTTGACTATGCTAAGATTTACTATGCACGTCGTCCTCTTTTAGAAAAAGCGGTGAAACGTTTCTTTGAAGTCGGAGATGTTAAAGATTTTGAGAAATTTGCTCAAGACAACCAATCATGGCTTGAGCTCTTTGCTGAGTATATGGCTATCAAAGAGCATTTTGAAAATCTTGCTTGGACTGAATGGCCAGATGCAGATGCTCGTGCTCGTAAAGTTTCAGCACTTGAAAGCTACCGTGAGCAATTGGCAGACAAGTTGGTTTACCACCGCGTGACTCAGTACTTCTTCTTCCAACAATGGTTGAAATTGAAAGCTTACGCTAACGACAATCATATCGAAATCGTTGGGGACATGCCAATCTACGTAGCGGAAGATTCAAGCGATATGTGGGCAAATCCACATCTCTTCAAGACAGATGTCAACGGTAAGGCAACTTGCATCGCAGGATGCCCACCAGATGAATTTTCTGCAACTGGTCAGCTTTGGGGTAACCCAATCTATGACTGGGAAGCAATGGACAAAGATGGTTACAAATGGTGGATTGAACGCTTGCGTGAAAGCTTCAAAATCTACGACATCGTTCGTATCGACCACTTCCGTGGTTTCGAATCTTACTGGGAAATCCCTGCTGGTTCCGATACAGCAGCACCTGGTGAGTGGGTGAAAGGTCCTGGCTACAAGCTTTTTGCAGCCGTTAAGGAAGAACTTGGTGAGCTAAACATCATCGCTGAAGACCTTGGCTTCATGACTGATGAAGTGATCGAATTGCGTGAACGTACTGGCTTCCCAGGAATGAAGATTCTTCAATTTGCCTTCAACCCAGAAGACGAAAGTATCGATAGCCCACACTTGGCACCTGCTAACTCAGTTATGTACACAGGAACTCACGATAACAACACGGTTCTTGGTTGGTACCGTAACGAGATCGATGATGCGACTCGTGAGTACATGGCTCGCTACACGAACCGTAAAGAATACGAAACAGTGCCACACGCTATGCTTCGCACAGTCTTTTCATCAGTTAGCTTCATGGCAATTGCAACTATGCAAGATTTGCTAGAATTGGATGAGACAGCTCGTATGAACTTCCCATCTACCCTTGGTGGAAACTGGTCTTGGCGTATGACTGAAGATCAATTGACACCAGCTGTCGAGGAAGGCTTGCTTGACTTGACAACAATCTATCGACGAATCAATGAAAATTTGGTAGAATTAAAGAAATAATACAATATCAGGAGACACCTTAAACATGTTATCACTACAAGAATTTGTACAAAATCGTTACAATAAAACCATTGCAGAATGTAGCAATGAAGAGCTTTACCTTGCTCTTCTTAACTACAGCAAGCTTGCTAGCAGTCAAAAACCAGTTAACACTGGTAAGAAAAAAGTTTACTATATCTCAGCTGAGTTCTTGATTGGTAAACTTTTGTCAAACAACTTGATTAACCTTGGTCTTTACGACGATGTCAAAAAAGAACTTGCAGCTGCAGGTAAAGACTTGATCGAAGTTGAAGAAGTTGAATTGGAACCATCTCTTGGTAACGGTGGTTTGGGACGTTTGGCTGCCTGCTTTATCGACTCAATTGCTACTCTTGGTTTGAATGGTGATGGTGTTGGTCTTAACTACCACTACGGTCTTTTCCAACAAGTTCTTAAAAACAATCAACAAGAAACAATTCCAAATGCATGGTTGACAGAGCAAAACTGGTTGGTTCGCTCAAGCCGTAGCTACCAAGTACCATTTGCTCACTTCACATTGACATCAACTCTTTACGATATCGATGTACCTGGTTACAAGACAGAAACTAAGAACCGCTTGCGTTTGTTTGACTTGGATTCAGTTGATTCTTCAATCATTAAAGATGGTATCAACTTTGATAAGACAGACATCGCTCACAACTTGACTCTTTTCCTTTACCCAGATGATAGTGACCGTCAAGGTGAGTTGCTCCGTATCTTCCAACAATACTTCATGGTTTCAAACGGTGCGCAATTGATCATCGACGAAGCAATCGAAAAAGGAAGCAACTTGCATGACCTTGCTGACTACGCAGTTGTACAAATCAACGATACTCACCCATCAATGGTTATTCCTGAATTGATCCGTCTTTTGACTGCACGTGGTATCGAACTTGACGAAGCAATCTCAATCGTTCGTAGCATGACTGCCTACACTAACCACACAATCCTTGCTGAAGCCCTTGAAAAATGGCCTCTTGAATTCTTGCAAGAAGTGGTTCCTCACTTGGTACCAATTATCGAAGAATTGGACCGTCGTGTGAAAGCAGAAGTGAAAGATCCAGCTGTTCAAATTATCGATGAGAGCGGACGTGTTCACATGGCTCACATGGATATCCACTACGGATACAGCGTTAACGGGGTAGCAGCACTCCACACTGAAATCTTGAAGAACTCTGAGTTGAAAGCCTTCTACGACCTTTACCCAGAAAAATTCAACAACAAAACAAACGGTATCACGTTCCGTCGTTGGCTCATGCATGCTAACCCAAGCTTGTCTCACTACTTGGATGAGATTCTTGGAGACGGTTGGCACCATGAAGCAGATGAGCTTGAAAAACTCTTGTCTTACGAAGACAAAGCAGCTGTCAAAGAAAAATTGGAAAGCATCAAGGCTCACAACAAACGTAAATTGGCTCGTCACTTGAAAGAACACCAAGGTGTGGAAATCAATCCAAACTCTATCTTTGACATCCAAATCAAACGTCTTCACGAGTACAAACGCCAACAAATGAACGCTTTGTACGTAATCCACAAATACCTTGACATCAAAGCCGGTAACATCCCTGCTCGCCCAATTACAATCTTCTTTGGTGGTAAAGCAGCTCCAGCCTACACAATCGCTCAAGACATCATCCACTTGATCCTTTGCATGTCAGAAGTTATTGCTAACGATCCAGCAGTAGCTCCACACTTGCAAGTAGTTATGGTTGAAAACTACAACGTTACTGCAGCAAGCTTCCTTATCCCAGCATGTGATATCTCAGAACAAATCTCACTTGCTTCTAAAGAAGCTTCAGGTACTGGTAACATGAAATTCATGTTGAACGGAGCTTTGACTCTTGGTACTATGGACGGTGCTAACGTGGAAATCGCTGAGTTGGTTGGCGATGAAAACATCTACATCTTCGGTGAAGATTCAGAAACTGTTATCGACCTTTACGCAAAAGCAGCTTACAAATCAAGCGAATTCTACGCTCGTGAAGCTATCAAACCATTGGTTGACTTCATCGTTAGCGATGCAGTTCTTGCAGCTGGAAACAAAGAGCGCTTGGAACGTCTTTACAATGAATTGATCAACAAAGACTGGTTCATGACTCTTCTTGACTTGGAAGATTACATCAAAGTGAAAGAGCAAATGCTTGCTGACTACGAAGACCGTGACGCATGGTTGGATAAAGTCATCGTAAACATTTCTAAAGCAGGATTCTTCTCATCTGACCGTACAATCGCTCAGTATAACGAAGATATCTGGCACTTGAACTAATACTCTTCGAAAATCAAATTCAAACCACGTCAGCGTTGCCTTGCCGTACTCAAGTACAGCCTGCGGCTAGCTTCCTAGTTTGCTCTTTGATTTTCATTGAGTATAAGATACAAGATTTATACTAATACACTTTCCTATAAAGCGAATTTCGATTGAAATTCGCTTTTTTTTGAATACTTGACTAGAAATAGACCTTAGATACTTTATTGAAATGGGGCACTTATATAAGATAGTTGCTTAAAACTATTCGTTATAATTATTTTTTCTGAAAATTGTAGGAAAGTGTGTTAAAATGGAAACGTATACAAGTAGTTATTTTAATGTCAAATTAGAATTTGAAGAGGCGCATTATGAGTAATTTAGAAATAGGGAAACGGATTCGTACCTTACGGACTGAAAAAGGATTGAGTAGAGAGGCCTTTTGTGGAGATGAAAAGGAACTTACTGTTCGTCAGTTGGGCCGAATTGAAATAGGAAATAACTTACCCAGCTTAGCGAAACTAGATTATATAGCTGAAGTGCTAGGAATTCCGATGTCTCAGTTAATTGATGAAGGCATGATAATTGTTCCCAAAGAGTATTTAAAGTTAAAAACGAAGTTAATTCGTCAATCTATTCATGGAGATGAAGAAAAAGTCCACCAGCGTGAGGCTATCTTTGAAGATATTCAGGAACATTTTTATGATCAACTCCCTGAGGATGAGCAAGTAGCAGTTGAGGTTCTACAAGCTATTGATGATGTCTATGTTTCCGAAAATGTTGAATTTGGAGAGGGCTTGATTGAGGAATATTTCAATCAAACTTTGCTACAAACGGAGTATTCTGTAAATGATTTATTGATCTTATATTTATATTTTTTATCAAATGCTATTAGTTTTAAACGAAATGATGACGTTTTAAAAAAAGTAAGAAATAACATCGTGACCATAATTGACTGTTCAGATAATACTTACATGCATCTGTTACAAAGAGTATTAATTGCAATAGTGTTGTATCAATTGAGGAACGAATACTACGAAGATATCTCTGTCATTTTTAGTTTTCTAAGAGAAATTATGATGGAAATTCAAGATTCAAACTTAAAACCAACGGTAGACTACTTAGAAGCCAAATATTACCTATACGGGGAAAAAGATAAAGAAAAAGCCCTACAATACTATGAAAAAGCTATCAATGGGGCAGAATTTTTTAATGATATGAATTTCAAAAATCGAGTGATAGAAGAGATGAAAGAAGAGTTTCCTGATATGTAAAAAAACTCTTTGTTCATTATGAAGGGATGCTGATAGGCAATATGGGGAGCTTTGTTAGTAAGAATTTAATATATTTGAAGTAATAGTTGATAACAAATAGTCATAACTACTTTTATTTGCTGTGTGCAAAAGTCTATTTATAGAGGAATGAGATGAAAAATTTAGAAATCGGGAAACGAATTCGTACCTTACGGACTGAAAAGGGATTGAGTAGGGAAGCCTTTTGTGGAGATGAAAAAGAACTTACTGTTCGTCAGTTGGGCCGAATTGAAACTGGAAATAATTTGCCCAGTTTAGCGAAACTGGACTATATAGCTGAAGTGTTAGGAGTTCCGATGTCTCAGTTAATTGATGAAGGCATGATAATTGTTCCCAAAGAGTATTTAAAACTAAAAACGAAATTGATTCGTCAATCTATTCATGGAGATGAAGAAAAAATCCGCCAGCGTGAGGCTATCTTTGAAGATATTCAGGAACATTTTTATGATCAACTCCCTGAGGATGAACAAGTAGCAGTTGAGATTTTACAAGCTATTGATGATGTCTATGTTTCTGAAAATGCCGAATTTGGAGAAGGTTTAATTGAGGAATATTTTGAACAAACAATGTTACGAACAGAATATTCGACAAATGATCTACTGATACTGTACTTATATTTTTTATCTCTAGCTGTTAATTCAGAACGAGATGAAATAACTTTAAAAAAAGTTTGTCTAAATATTGTATCTCAAACAAACTATGATGATACAAACTATGTTCACTTGCTTCAAAGAGTACTACTAGGTTTAATATTTTATCAGCTTGACATTGATTATCATGAATTTATACCTGAAATATTGAGTATGTTAAGAGAAATTATGATTGACATCGGAGATACTAGTTTAAAACCAACTGTAGACTTCATTGAAGCAAAATATTACTTATACGGAGAAAAAGATAAAGAAAAAGCCCTGCAATACTATGAAAAAGCTATCAATGGGGCAGAATTTTTGAATGACATGAATTTTAAAAATCGAGTGATAGAGGAAAAAAATAAGGATTTTCCATAATTTCAATTTAAAAACAGGACATAAATGTCAGTGGACATTTATGTCCTGTTTTTTTACTCTCGTAAGGGATATACTGTTATTGTAAATAAGTTAAGCAGAACGCAATGCTAGAAACATTTCTATTTAACGGGATGTAGATTAGCAAGCGGGAGGAAAATATGGTAAAAACAATTGACTATTATATGGATGAAAAGTTTGTCAAGAAGGACTATCTGATTATCAAAAATAGTCTAGATAGCAGACGACTATGTAAAGTAACACTTGATGAGAAGTTGCTAAAATTAGTTCTCTTGCTTCCAAATGAAATGAGAGAAATCAAAATGGACTCCAATTTAAAGCCTAGAATTAGAGTTGTTGACATAACTGATGGGAGCGAGTGAAGTTTCTAAAATAGAAATTAAAATTAGAAAGAGGTAATAAAATGATTAATGTAGAAAGAGTTACAAAGCGATTTGGAGATAATATTGCTTTAAATCAAATTAGTTTTTCAATAAACGAAGGAGAAATTTTTGGATTCCTAGGTCCATCTGGTTCAGGGAAAACAACAATGATCAATATTCTGACAGGACAGCTACAGGCTAACAGCGGAAAGACAGAATTATTAGGAAAAGATTCTCAAAAATTACTTCCGTCAGATTTTGAAGAGTTAGGTTTAGTAGGTGACACAAGTGGTTATTACGAAAAATTAAGTTTGTACAATAACTTGTTGCTATTTGCAAGACTATACGGAGTTTCAAAATCTCGAATTGAAGAAATTCTAAAACAAGTTGGTCTGTATGATAGTAAAGACACTCCAGCTGAGAAACTTTCTACAGGAATGCGTCAACGAATGCTTTTAGCTCGTGCTTTAATCAATTACCCTAAAGTTCTATTTTTAGATGAACCTACAAGTGGGTTAGATCCCACCACCTCAAAGAAGATTCACAAATTACTACAGGAGTTAAAGGAAAGAGGAACAACTATTTTCTTAACTACTCATGATATGAATGAGGCGACTTTATTATGTGATAACCTTGCTCTTTTGAATAAAGGTGATCTTATTGAACAAGGAAGCCCAAGCGAAATTATCCAAAAATACAACACGGAAAAGAAGGTTGCAGTAACTTATAGTGATTCTACTAAAAAGGTAGTGCGCTTTGAAGACTTGCAGCAAGAAGATTATAAAAAAATGATGACGATTCACTCATGTGAACCAACTTTAGAAGATATTTTTATTAAATTGACAGGAGAAAAATTAGATGTTTAAGAGAATTTTAGCCCTTATCTGGTTGAGGACACAAGTATTATTAACAAACAAAAACACTTTGGTACAAGTAGTATTCCCATTCTTTCTGGTTCTACTCTTCCAAAATTTTATGAATACAGATGGTACTCAAGGGAAAACACTATTGTATAGTTCTTTAACAATGGCATTCTCATTTTCTTCTGGTTCAATGATTTCAAACTCTATTGCAGAGGAAAAAGAAAAAAGAATTTTTAAAACACTCATTTTAAGCGGAGTTCGCCGTGGAGAATATCTTGTTTCCGTGTTGTTTTATCCTGTAATCTTTGCCTTGGCTGCAGTTATTTCTTTCCCTATTATGGTTGAAGTGGATTTCGCAAAAGATTATCCTGTATACCTTGTAGTAGCTTCTCTGGTAGCATTATGTACAATCCTCTTAAATCTAGTGATTGGAGCTATTTCAGAGACACAAACTCAGGCTCAGGTTTATGGTTTGATTCCAATGCTTGGTCTCTCATTCTTGCCGATGTTTTCTCAAGTTAGCTTAGAGATCAAGAAATTTATGGATACAACTTTCTTAGGAGTTTATGTAGATTTCTTTAATAAACCAGATTTCAAGTTGAATTTTGACAGTTTGGGAATCACTTTTGCTTGGGTTGTAGCATTACTTGCCCTTAGTTATTGGGGTTTAAAAAATAAAAAAAGAGTACAGTTTGGAAAACTAACAATTAATCAACTTCAAAAACTAACTTTTTTTAAAGCTTAGTGTTAGTAAGCTTTGTAAGAAACCTCGTTTAAAACAATAAACCAGCGCTTAAAACGCTGGTTTTTACTGTCTTTCAACCTCATCTTTCTTTGTAGATAATTACCTCATATTTCTTGTATTCGCTTACATAAAGTATTATAATATGATTGTAGGAAAGAAGGTGTTCTTATGTGGAAAAAATATTTTTCAAAATATAAATGGACGGATTTATTTTGGATTCTATTTGTTATTTTAACATGCCTCTTGGCGGGTAATAGTAATCTTTACCCCCTTACCCATCAAGAAATCTCTTATCATGGGTGCTTATCGGGAATTACACTTGCCTTATTTCACTTGCTATTTATTGATAAGTTTGTTATCTCGAATCGAAAATAAATATGAGGTATATGCCTGACTGCCTACTGTTAGGATTGATTTTGGAGGAAAGATTTTGTCTCTATTATTTATTGCTTTAAATTTATTTATTTTGTACAAGATCTATTCTTTGAGACGGGAGAAATCGAAATACTTGATTTATACGGCCTATATCATATTTGGGGTAAATGTACTATATGGTATTCAATGGTTATTAAGAGAACTGATTTCAACTAATTCCCCTTAATGTGTATGGAAACTATAACAAAACGCATAAGATTAAGGTTTTGAGCACCTGTTCTTATGCGTTTTTGTAATATTGAGGATTTTCAGTAAGTTTTCTACCTTTGCGAAGTCTAGTTTAGAATACTTTCCCAACCAAAATCTCTGCTTCAATGGTAATCTCTGTCAGTTGGCTCCAGTCAATCTTGCTCTGGTCGATGTGAAAGAGAAGAGGGGTCATGCTGAGTAGGGCTTGGAGTTGCTCTGCTGTGATAGTCTTAGTCAGAGAGGCCGTTTGACTAGATAGGATGGTAATGTGTTCTTGGAAATGATTTTTGATATCTTGGTTAGAATAATCTTTGTTTGTTAGCTGGTCCTGTACCCTTTGACGGATTTCTTTGAGGTGATTTTCAGTTGGGATAACCTTTATCAAGATACCATCTTTGGATAAAACGCGACGAAATTCTCCATAGTTGGCAGGCGAAAAGATATCAAGCAGGATGTCCATGCTGGCATCTTTTATAGGAAGACGAGCCAGGTCGCCAACGAACCAATTGACTGCCCAGTTGGGTTCGCTCTTGGCAGCGATTTGGACGGAATCTTTGGAGATGTCAAAGGCATAGAAGGTTTTGTCAGGATGACTTTCTTGGAGTTTGCGAGAGTAGAATCCTTCGCCACAACCGATATCTAAAATTGTTTTGGCAGTTTTTGAGCTTGCAAGTAAATCAGAAACTGCCTCTAGAATAGCTTGATAAAAGCCGGCTTCTAGGATTTGTTGGCGGTTTTGAAAGTTTTCCTTGTCATAATTGGCAGATTGCTTGATTTGAGGTGCCAGATTGACATAGCCAAATTTAGCCAAGTCAAAAGAATGGCGATTGCTACACTTGAGACTAGTTTCTACCAAGGTCAGATTTTCTTGGCAGATGGGGCAGGCAAAGGCAGTCGCAGCAGTGAAGCGCTGAAGTTTGGGTTTGAGATTTGTATTCATAGTTTAAGTGTATCAAAAGAGGCAAGTGAAAGCAACTTTAGGAGTAAGTAGATGGGAGATTCAGTAGAAATAAAACTAATACTCTTAGAAAATCTCTTCAAACCACGTCAACGTCGCCTTGCCGTAGGTATGGTTACTGACTTCGTCAGTTCTATCTACAACCTCAAAGCAGTGCTTTGAGCAACCTGCGGCTAGTTTCCTAGTTTGCTCTTTGATTTTCATTGAGTATAATTCTCCAATTTATAAAATGAAATTGCTTTTATATCTAAATTGCTATATAATAATGATAAGGAGGAAATAAGTATGTTAAAAGAAGTACTAACCGTTGCAAAAGTTGCGAAAAAATCTTCATTATTTTTGGGTGGTGTCGCATTTGGTACCCTTGGTTTGAAAATCTTAGCAAGTAAGGAAGCTAAAAAAGGTTATTCTAAAGCTTTGGCTAAGGCTTACAAGTTGAAAGACGAGCTAGATGCATCTGTTTCTGTTGTGAAACAACATGGAGACGATGTTTTGCAAGATGCTAAATATTTGTATGAGCAAGAGAAAAAAGAAGAGCAATTAGATAGCCTTATAGGAGAATAATATGTCTTTTAAAGTGCTATATAGAGGATATCAACATATCCGACTATCATCTTCTTTTTCACTTACCTTGGATATTCAAGACTATCTTCGTTCCTTGGCGAGAGATGAGAAGGGAATTGAGTCTATCCAGTTTTACATGGATCAACAGCACTTTACCCTACGTATAAAAGAAGGCTTCTCTGTATTAGACAATGCAGAAGCCTTTTTAAAAAGAATTGATAAAGGGAAAGTTTCTGAGTTGATGACTCTTCCTGTTCGTAGAGAAGAGAGTGCCTATTCTATCGTTTCAGGTGCAGCGATTAAGCGTGTGCTTTTTCGTAGTCTTGTGCCGTCTCCTATTCGCTATATATGGACTTGTTATCAGGCTTTTGGATATGTTAAAGAAGCCTATCAAACACTAGCGCGTAAGGAACTAACGATGGAAGTCTTGGACTGTTCGGCTATTTTATTGTCTTTGTTTATGAACCAATCCAAGACTGCTAGCAACATCATGTTTATGCTTGATTTGGGGAATCATTTAGATCAGTGGTCCTTGAAAAAAACTGCAACAGATTTAGAACAAAGCCTTCTTGCAAAAGAAAGCGATGTATTCTTGGTACAGGGCGATACGGTCGTTAGTATCAAGAGTTCCGATGTTCAAATAGGAGATGTCTTGGTCCTATCTCAAGGAAATGAAATTCTGTTTGATGGACAAGTAGTTTCAGGTTTAGGTATGGTCAACGAAAGTTCCTTGACAGGAGAGAGTTTTCCAGTTGAAAAAAGAGAGTCTGATTTGGTTTGTGCAAACACAGTCTTGGAGACTGGGGAGCTACGCATTCGTGTAACCGATAATCAGATGAACAGCCGTATTTTACAGCTGATTGAGTTGATGAAGAAATCTGAAGAAAATAAGAAAACGAAACAACGCTATTTCATCAAGATGGCGGACAAGGTCGTCAAATATAATTTCTTGGGGGCTGGTCTGACTTACCTATTAACGGGTTCTTTTTCTAAGGCTATTTCTTTCCTATTGGTCGATTTCTCCTGCGCTTTGAAAATCTCTACTCCTGTAGCTTATTTGACAGCTATTAAGGAGGGGTTGAATCGTGAGATGGTAATTAAGGATGGAGATGTTCTAGAGAAATATCTGGAAGTTGATACTTTCTTGTTTGATAAGACAGGAACAATCACAACTAGCTATCCTATAGTTGAAAAGGTGTTACCTTTTGGGGATTATAGCGAGGAAGATATTCTCAGAATCAGTGCCTGTCTTGAGGAACACATTTATCATCCTATTGCTAATGCCATTGTCAAGCAAGCTGAGATAGAGGGAATTGAACATGAGGAAATGCATGGGAAACTCCAATATATCGCAAGCAAGGGGATCAAATCACATATTGATGGCCAACCAGTTGTTATTGGGAATTATGTCTTGATGCAGGATGAGCAGATTCATATTAGTTTGGAACAACATGCTTTGATCGAAGAGTACAAGAATCACTACAATCTCTTATTCTTAGCCTATCAGAATGAATTGATTGGAATGTTCTGCATTCATACTCCTTTGAGAAAAGAAGCAAAAGCAGCCTTGGAGAAACTTAAGGCACAAGGGAAAAAATTGATTCTGGCAACAGGGGACACCTTGGTTAGAACAGAGGAATTAGTCAAAGATTTGCCGTTTGATCAGGTCTATACAGACTTGAAACCTGATGGGAAATTTGAGTTAGTAGAGGAACTGCAGAAAGCAGGTCATACTATTTTGATGGTTGGAGATGGGTTGAATGACTCAGCTGCTCTAACCCTATCAGATATCGGTGTGGTGATGAATGAGAGTGCAGATATTTCTAAGCAAATGAGTGATATCTTATTGTTAGATAATCGCTTGGATTTCTTCCAAGAATTGGATTCGCTATCATCATCTTTGCAAACACTCATCAAGAAGAATATTCAAGATACCGTTGTCGTAAATAGTAGTTTGATTGGCTTTGGCTTGTTTAATTGGCTCAGTCCTTCAAATCTCTCTATCTTACATAATCTAACAACCTTGCGCATTGTCCTGCGTAGTCTGTCTATTAAAAATAGATAGATGAGAGTTATTAACAGCAAAAAGGAGTTACCTTTCTCGAGGTTAACTCCTTTGTTTATAGATAAATGTTGAACAGTTTAGTAAGTCAATACAAAGTATTTTTTCTTACCGCGACGGATAACAGTTAGTTCGTTCTCTAACTTATCTGCGTCAGTCAAGACATAGTCAAGGTCTTGGATGCGGTCACCGTTTACGTAGATAGCTCCGTTTTGGACGTCTTCACGGGCTTGGCGTTTTGAGTTAACCACACCAGATGAAACGAGCAGTTCCACGATATTGTGGTTTTCATCTGCTTGAACTTGGTAGTTTGGCACTCCACGAAGTCCTTGTTTGAGTTCTTTGACAGAAAGGTTTTTGATGTTTCCTGCAAAGAGTTGCTCAGTGATGTTAAGGGCTTCTTTGTAGGCTTCTTCTCCGTGAACAAGAGTGACGACTTCACGAGCCAAGACTTTTTGTGCCAAGCGTTCGTGTGGAGCAGCTTCGAACTGTTTGCGGATGTCTTCAATCTCCTCAAGTGACAAGAAAGTAAAGATTTTCAAGAAGCGAACAGCGTCAGCGTCCATAACATTCATCCAGAATTGGTACATTTCGTATGGAGAAGTCTTTTCAGGATTGAGCCAGACTGCGTTTCCTTCAGATTTACCAAATTTTTTACCAGTTGCATCTGTAATCAATGGAACAGTGATAACGTGACTAGTCTTGTCAGACTTACGACGAAGCAATTCGGTACCAGCTGTCATATTTCCCCACTGGTCAGAACCACCGATTTGTAGCGTTACGTTGTGGTCTTGGTTAAGGACGAAGAAGTCGTAACCTTGCATGATTTGGTAGGCAAACTCAGTGTAAGAAATTCCTGTTTCGATCCGTTTTTTCACAGATTCCTTACTCATCATGTAGTTGACAGTAAAGTATTTTCCGATATCACGGAGGAAGTCAATGAAGCTGATGCTGCCAAACCAGTCGTAGTTGTTGACCATGACAGCTTTATTTTCGCCATTTTCAAAGTCAAGAAAACGAGAAAGTTGTCCTTGGATAGACTTGACCCAGCCATCTACTGTGTCTTTTGTTTGGAGACTACGTTCAGCATCTTTGAAGGACGGATCTCCGATGAGACCTGTAGCACCGCCAACGAGCGCATAAGGTTTGTGACCTGCTAGCTGCAAGCGACGACTTGTCAAGATTGCGACAAGGTGGCCTAGGTGAAGGCTGTCAGCAGTTGGATCGTAGCCAGTATAATAAGAAACTTGACCTTCTTCTAGGGCTTTACGCAAAGCTTCTTCATCAGTCGTTTGAAATATCAAACCACGCTCTTTTAGCTCATCAAAAATGTGCATGTGTCTTTTCTCCTTTTTAAAAATATTGTTTCTACCTATTGTATCACAAACTTGAGCAATAGCCTAGTAGAATAGGGAAGAAAGTGGCTATTTTATTGAAAGTTTACCTTTTATGGTATAATAGATAGAGTGAGGAAATCCATGCAAAATCAATTAAATGAATTAAAACGAAAAATGCTGGAATTTTTCCAGCTAGTAAAATCAAAAATAAATCATAGAAAATCAGAGAAAGTCTCAAAAGAGAGGAAGTCGGATGGGACAAGTGGGAAAATTTTGCCTATCCTAGGTAGCATTTTAGCTGCTATCAAGGGGATTTTGAATACGCTCTTTATTCTAGGCTTTATTGCTGGACTTTTTGGTGCAGGTGTAGCTCTTGGTTATGGGGTTGCTTTGTTTGACAAGGCCAAGGTTCCCCAATCGGAGGATTTGGTCAAGCAGGTTAAAAATATTTCTTCTATCTCAGAAATTGTTTACGCAGATGGAAGTATCATTGCTTCTATCGAGAGTGACCTACTGAGAACATCTGTTTCATCTGAGGAAATATCGGACAATCTCAAAAAGGCTATCATTGCTACTGAGGACGAACATTTTCTTGAACATAAAGGGGTTGTTCCAAAAGCTGTGATTCGGGCGACTTTGGGAACTTTTGCAGGCTTGGGCTCATCTAGTGGTGGCTCGACCTTGACCCAACAGTTAATCAAGCAACAAGTGGTCGGAGACGCGCCGACTTTGGCTCGTAAAGCTACAGAAATTGTCGATGCCCTTGCCTTGGAACGCAACATGAGCAAGGATGAAATCTTGACCACCTATCTCAACGTTGCTCCCTTTGGTCGAAATCATAAAGGTCAGAATATTGCAGGTGCCCAGCAAGCTGCTGAAGGGATTTTCGGTATCGATGCCAACAAGTTGAGTATTCCCCAAGCTGCTTTCCTTGCAGGTTTGCCACAGAGTCCGATTACTTATTCCCCTTATGAAAATACTGGAGAGTTAAAGAGTGATGAAGACTTAGAACTTGGTTTGAAACGAGCCAAGGATGTTCTCTATAATATGTACCGTACGGGTGCCTTGACTCAGGAAGAATACGACCAGTACAAGGATTATAATCTCAAACAAGATTTCTTGCCATCAGGGACTGTCAGTGTTGTTTCGAGGGATTATCTCTACTTTACGGCTATGTCTGAAGCGACAGACCGCATGTATGATTATTTAGTTCAGCAGGACAATGTCTCTAGCCAAGAGTTGAAAAACGAGTCGATTCAAAAGGCCTATCATGAGCGTGCTGAGCAGGAACTAAGTAATGGCGGTTATAAAATCACTACAACGATCAATAAAAAAATCCATAACGCCATGCAAAATGCAGTTGCTAACTACGGTCGTTTGGTAGATGATTCGACTGGGCAGCCTGAAGTAGGGAATGTTTTGATGGACAATAAAACGGGTGCTGTTCTAGGATTTGTTGGCGGTCGTAATTACCAGACAAACCAGAATAATCACGCCTTTGATACCAAGCGTTCGCCAGCCTCTACAACCAAGCCTTTGCTGGCCTACGGTATTGCCATTGACCAAGGCTTGATGGGAAGCGCTAGTATCTTGTCAAATTATCCGACAAAATTCTCTAATGGCAATCCTATCATGTATGTAAACAGTCCAGGTACAGGTATGATGACTCTGGGTGAAGCCTTGAACTATTCGTGGAATATCCCAGCCTATTGGACCTATCGCATGCTTCGTGAGAAGGGTGTGGATGTCAAGGGTTACATGGAGAAAATGGGTTACGAGATTCCAGAGTATGGTATCGAAAGTCTGCCTATGGGCGGTGGTATTGAAGTCACAGTTGCCCAGCATACAAATGGTTATCAGACACTAGCTAATAACGGTGTCTACCATCAGAAACATGTGATTTCTAAGATTGAATCATCTGACGGTAGAGTAATCTATGAATTCCAAGACAAGCCAGTTCAAGTGTACTCGAAGGCAACGGCAACAATTATGCAGAGTTTGCTTCGTGAGGTGATTTCATCTCGAATCACTTCAAGTTTCCAAACAGACTTGGCTTCTATTAATTCAAGCTTAGCTCGTGCAGACTGGATTGGTAAGACTGGGACAACCAATGAAGATGAAAATATGTGGCTCATGCTTTCGACACCAAGATTGACTCTAGGTGGTTGGCTAGGTCATGATGACAACCGACCGATGGCTAAGGGAGCTGGGCATTATCGAAATGCTAAATATATGGCCCATTTGGTCAATGCTATCCAACAGGCAGAGCCTGGTGTTTGGGGCAATGAACGCTTTAATCTTGATTCTAGTGTGACTCAATCTCAGGTCCTCAGATCTACAGGACAGAAGCCGGGTAAAGTATCGGTTAATGGGAAAACGGTGGATCTTTCAGGGTCTACTGTAACGAGCTATTGGGCTAACAAGGCGGGAGCTCCTACGACAAGCTATCACTTTGCTATTGGAGGAAGTGAATCAGATTATCAAAATGCTTGGTCAAGTATCGTTAGCACACTACCGACTCCTTCTAGCTCAAGTACTAGTTCGACTAACAGTTCAAGTAGTAGTTCTAGCAGTACCTCAAGTTCATCATCTACACAACCAAATAGTAGAAGATAGGAAAGTGGCATTGATTGCCACTTTTTTCTTTTTCCCTTTCGTGTTACAATAAAGATATGAATCAGTATCAGAAAAAGATTGTTAAAGGAACCATTTATTCACTCCTATCTGGCTTAATCTGGGGAATCTGTGGGATTCTAGGAGAGTATTTCTTTACTCATTATCAGGTATCTTCTGGTTGGATTACCTCTATGCGTTTAACACTGGCAGGAAGTCTTGTACTCATTTGGTCTGCAATGCAATTAAAATCACAAGTGTTAGATATCTGGCGAGACAAGAAAAATTACCTGCCTTTTTTGGCCTATGCTATTTTAGGAATTTTTTCAGTCCAGTATTTTTTCTATCTATGCGTAGAATACTCAAATGCTGCGACAGCAACTATTTTACAGTTTATCAGCCCTGTCTTTATCCTCTTTTACAATCGTTTGGTTTATCAAAAACGAGCGTCGAAAAGTGCTGTTTTCTATGTTTTGGTTGCCATGCTGGGTGTGTGCTTGATGGCGACAAAGGGCGATCTCTCTCAGTTATCCATGACGCCACTAGCCCTTGTAACGGGTTTGTTGAGTGCTATGGGGGTTATGTTTAATGTTATTCTGCCCCAGCCCTTTGCGAAGCGCTATGGTTTTGTACCCACTGTTGGGTGGGGAATGATTTTGGCCGGTTTATTTAGCAATATCCTTTCGCCAGTGTATCAGCTTTCCTTTACTCCTGATATTTGGAGTATCTTGATTTGCCTTATTATTGCTTTCTTTGGGACAGCTTTTGCTTTTTTCATTTCTATGAAGGCGGTGTCCTTGGTCTCTCCTTTGGTGGTTTCTGTTATCAGTGCCAGTGAACCTCTCTCCTCTGCTCTCTTGAGTGTTTTGTTTTTAGGCTTGGTAGTAGATTGGTCTCTCCTTCTAGCTATGGCCCTGATTATTTTACCTATGATTTGCCTATCGATAGAAGAAGCGAAAGAAAGTAAATAAAAAGTCTTTTCTTAATTCTAAAAGTGTGCTATACTAGAATAGTCAATAAAACACGGGGAGATAGTTGTGAAGAGTGTTTTTAGGTTGTATCGGTAGGGGCTTGCTTTTACCGACAGCACGTTTTATCTCACATCCCTAAAAATCATACCTAAAAACAAACAAAAAGGCTTCAAATTTGAGGCCTTTTTTGGTAGAATAGGTATCATTAAAATGAACTAGGAGGCGCCTATGACTGCTACAAAAATGAACGCACAAGAAATTATCCAATTTATCGCCAATGCTGAAAAGAAAACCAGTGTGAAAGTAACCTTTGAGGGAGAGCTTGCAACTACTGTACCTAGCTCTGTTGTCAAACTAGGGAATGTCCTATTTGGAGACTGGAAGAATGTGGCTCCGCTTCTCGATGGTTTGGTAGAAAATCAAGACTATGTTGTTGAGCAAGATGCTCGCAATTCTGCAGTTCCTTTGCTAGATAAACGTGCTATCAACGCTCGTATTGAGCCAGGTGCGATTATCCGTGATCAGGTTGAAATTGGTGACAATGCTGTTATCATGATGGGAGCAGTTATCAATATCGGTGCTGAAATCGGTGCAGGAACTATGATTGATATGGGTGCTATCCTTGGTGGCCGTGCCATCGTTGGGAAAAACAGCCACGTTGGTGCAGGTGCGGTTTTGGCAGGTGTGATTGAGCCAGCTAGCGCTGAACCAGTCCGCGTTGGAGATAATGTTCTTATCGGTGCCAATGCAGTGGTTATCGAAGGAGTCCAAATCGGTAGTGGTTCAGTTGTCGCAGCAGGAGCTATTGTTACCCAAGATGTCCCAGAAAATGTGGTAGTAGCAGGTGTTCCAGCTCGCATTATCAAAGAGATTGATGCCCAAACTCAACAAAAAACAGCGCTAGAAGATGCGCTTCGTACCTTGTGATTGTAAATGAAAAATAGAGGCGGAACTCTTTTCCAGCCTCTTTCTGCTATATAGGAGGATAGATAGATGTTAGATTTGATTCAGACTAGACGAGATTTGCACCAGATTCCAGAGATTGGCTTGGAGGAGTTCAAAACACAGGCTTATTTGCTAGATGTGATTGAGAAATTGACTGCGGGCAAGGATTTTGTCCAAGTTCGTACTTGGCGGACAGGTATTTTGGTTTATTTGCAGGGAAGTCAGCCAGAGCGGACCATTGGTTGGCGAACAGACATTGATGGCCTTCCTATCGTCGAACAAACAAACCTTCCTTTCGCTTCTCAACATCAAGGTCGCATGCATGCTTGTGGCCATGATTTCCACATGACTATTGCTTTGGGCTGTCTTGAGCGAGCCCTTGAGGAGCAACCAAAGAACAATCTGCTCTTTCTGTTTCAACCTGCTGAAGAAAATGAAGCTGGTGGCATGCTCATGTATGAGGATGGCGCTTTTGGAGACTGGTTGCCAGACCAGTTTTATGGCCTCCATGTCCGTCCAGATTTGAAAGTCGGCCAGATTGCGACTAATACTCATACACTCTTTGCAGGGACTTGCGAGGTGAAGATCCGTTTCAAAGGCAAAGGAGGACACGCAGCTTTTCCTCATGAAGCCAATGACGCCTTGGTGGCGGCTAGTTACTTTGTGACCCAGGTGCAGTCAGTTGTCAGCCGCAATGTCAACCCAATCGAGGGAGCGGTGGTGACCTTTGGAGTTTTCCAAGCTGGAACAACCAACAATGTCATCACAGACACAGCCTTTTTGCATGGAACCATTCGTGCCTTGACACAGGACATGAGCCTCTTGGTGCAAAAGAGGGTCAAAACAGTTGCAGAAGGCGTTGCAGCTGCCTTTGATATGGAAGTCGAAGTGGAACTCAAACAAGGGGGCTACTTGCCTGTTGAGAACAATCCAGACTTGGCGCGTGAACTGATGGATTTCTTTGAAGAGAAAGAGGGAATTGAGTTAATTGATATCGAACCTGCTATGACAGGTGAGGACTTTGGTTATCTCCTTTCGAAGGTAGATGGCGTTATGTTTTGGCTTGGTATTGATAGTCCCTACGCCCTTCATCACCCTCAGATGACTCCTAAGGAAGAGGCTCTAGCAATTGGGGTGGATGCGGTCTCTAGTTTCCTGAAAAAGAAGGCAACAGAGTAGAGGGCTTGTCTATGAAATCGGAATTACGCAAGCAAGTCTTGCAAGAAATGAAGGCTATCCCTCGAGAGCAAAAAAAGGCTATGGATCAAGCTTTAACGGATCAATTTTTGAAACATCCCTTCTACCAAGAAGCCAAGATCATCGCAACCTATCTCTCTTTTCCTCATGAGTTTCAAACGCAGGAACTGACTGAGCAGGCGCTGAAGGATGGCAAGAAGGTTCTGATACCTAAAACTTATTCCAAGGGGCGCATGGACTTTGTGGTCTATGATCCGCAACAACTGGTCAAAACTTCCTTTGGCTTATTGGAACCACAAGGAGAGTTGGAGGTGGCGGATGCCTCTCAGATTGATTTGATTCATGTTCCTGGCTTGGCTTTTACGACGGAAGGATATCGGATTGGATACGGTGGAGGCTATTATGATCGCTATCTTGAACATTTTACTGGTCATAGTATGAGTACAATCTATCCTTGTCAAGTTCAGCAATTCATGCCTGAAAATCATGATATTCCTGTTCAGGAGGTTTTGGTTGATGAAGGAAATCTTTGACAGACGTTATCCTGTGACGAGTTTCTTCCTATTAGTGACGACTTTGGTATTTCTACTAATGTTGGTGACCACAGGTGGAAACTTTGATAGGGCAGATACCCTATTTCGATTTGGAGCTATGTACGGGCCTGCCATTCGCCTCTTTCCTGAACAGATTTGGCGTCTCTTTTCGGCTATTTTTGTTCATATTGGGTGGGAGCATTTCATTGTCAATATGCTTTCACTCTATTATCTTGGTAGGCAAGTAGAGGAAATTTTCGGATCTAAGAAGTTTTTCTTTCTCTATCTTTTATCAGGAATGATGGGCAATCTCTTTGTTTTTGTATTTAGTCCCAAATCCTTAGCAGCAGGAGCCTCTACCTCTCTTTATGGGCTATTTGCTGCGATTATCATTCTTCGCTATGCAACGCGTAATCCTTATATCCAACAGCTAGGGCAATCTTATCTGACACTTTTTGTGGTTAACATTATTGGAAGTGTTCTGATTCCAGGAATCAGCCTAGCAGGCCATATCGGTGGTGCAGTTGGTGGAGCATTTCTAGCAATTATCTTTCCAGTTCGAGGAGAAAGACGGATGTATAGCGCTAGTCAGAGACTGGTAGCATTAGTGTTGTTCGTAGGACTCTCAGTTTTGCTTTTCTACAAGGGAATGGGGTTTTGACGAGTCTGGAAGAAAATTTATGTAATGAAAAAAGATAAGGCATTTTTTGAACCTTATCTTTTTTATCTTATACTCAATGAAAAACAAAGTGCAAACTAGGAAGCTAGCCGCAGGTTGCTCAAAGCACTGCTTTGAGGTTGTAGATAGAACTGACGAAGTCAGCTCAAAACACTGTTTTGAGGTTGTGGATAGAACTGACGAAGTCAGTAACCATACCTACGGCAAGGCGACGCTGACGCTGTTTGAAGAGATTTTCGAAGAGTATTATTCCTTCTCAGCCAATTTTTTTCCAAGTTGGATGAGATAATCTTTCAATTCATCTTTGACTTGTGGGTGGTTGAGGGCGTAGTCAATAGATGTTTTCATAAAGCCAAACTTATTTCCTACATCATAACGGGCCCCTTTAAATTCACGAGCGAAAACACGTTGTGTTTTATTAAGCGTATCGATTGCATCTGTAAGTTGGATTTCATTTCCAGCACCAGGTTTTTGGTGTTCTAAGATTTGAAAGATTTCAGGTGTCAGAAGATAGCGACCGATAATGGCCAAATCACTTGGAGCATCTTCGGGAGCTGGTTTTTCAACGAAAGTTTCAACGCTATAAAGGCCATTGATTACTTCGCCTTGTGGAGCGATAACTCCATATGATGAAACATCCTCATATGGTACATGCATAACAGCAATTGTGGATGCGTGAGTCGTATCGTAATCATTTATCAGTTGTTTTGTCAAAGGAATAGCGTGGTCATCCGTGATATCCATCAGATCGTCACCAAGCATGACAACGAAGGGCTCATTTCCGACAAAAGCTTTTGCTTGTAAGACAGCATCTCCAAGGCCGCGAGGATGGCTTTGGCGAATAAAGTGAAGGCGAATACCAGTTGTTTCGTCTACCAATTTTAGCAAGTCGTGTTTGCCCTTTTCTTTGAGGTTATATTCCAATTCGAAGTTTGAGTCAAAGTGGTCTTCAATAGAACGTTTTGACTTACCAGTGACAACTAGAATATCTTCGATACCTGATTTAAGAGCTTCTTCTACGATAAATTGGATAGTTGGTTTGTCTACAATTGGCAACATTTCTTTAGCAAGTGCCTTGGTGGCTGGTAAGAAACGAGTCCCGAGTCCAGCGGCAGGGATGACTGCTTTTCTAACTTTTGAAGTCATAAGAATCCTTTCTCTAGAGGGTTAAGACCACTCATTCTCTGCTTTAAATTCATTGTTCATGATGTCACAAATGGCATCTTTGATATTGGTTCCGTGGTAGATAACTTGGTAAATGGCTTGTGTAATCGGCATATAAACTCCAAGTTCTTGCGCTAGTTCATAGGCTGCTCGGGTCGTTGAAATTCCTTCGATTACCATGCCCATATTGGCTTCGATATCAGCTAGGGATTCTCCACGACCAAGGGCATCGCCAGCTCTCCAGTTACGAGAGTGGATGGAGGTTCCCGTTACGATCAAGTCCCCAACACCAGATAAGCCGCTATAGGTCAATGGACTAGCTCCAAGTGCTACCCCTAGACGGGTAATTTCTGCCAAGCCTCGAGCGATAATGGCCGCCTTGGCATTGTCACCAAATCCCAGACCATGTAAAGCTCCGGCACCGACAGCAATAATATTTTTAAGAGCACCAGCAGTTTCAACTCCAATAACATCCGTATTGGTATAAAGTCGGAAGTAGTGATTGCTAAAGAGTTCCTGAACGTATTGAGCTGTTTGTAAGTCTTTAGAAGCAGCAGTGATTAAAGTCAGGTCACGCACAATGGTCTCTTCTGCATGGCTAGGCCCTGAAACAACGACGATATCACTGCGGAGATGTTCAGGAATTTCTTCTTCAAGGATGGTTGATAATCGTTTATGGCTATCGGGTTCTAATCCCTTTGATGCGTGCATGATGATAGCCTTATGGTCTAAGTTTTTTGCAACTTGTTGGGCAACAAGTCGTGTCACTTTTGTTGGGACAACAAACAAAATCGCATCCACATCTTTCAGTGTTTCTGCTAAGTCAGTGTAGGCAATGATTTTCTCATCTAGAACGACATCTTTAAAGTAGTGTGTATTAGTATGGTGTGTATTAATTTCATTGATTTGTTCGGGAAGGTTTCCCCAAATACGTACCTCGTGTCCATTGTCATTTAAGACTTGTGAAAGGGCAGTTCCCCAAGAACCAGGCCCCAAGACGGCGACGGTTTGTTTTTTCATGTTTTTCTCCTTGATAGAGTTCTCTCTTTTATTTTATCACATTCTAGGGGATTTTGCACTTGCATTGCTGGGGGAGTGGTAGCTTTGTTGCTTGAAAAATATACAAAAACCGAGCCTAAGTATAAAACTCTTAGTCTCGGTTTTGATATTACTTAAAGAATAGCTCGGTTTATTTCAATTGATCTGTAATGTCTTTTGATAGCAACATTCCTAGATGATAAGTTTTATTGATGTAAGCAATGACATCATTGATATTTTCAGTCGTTTGAATTTTCTCTTTGATGTCAGCCATAAATGTTTCATCCTTCAACAGTTGTTCTTGGTAGAGTCTTTGAAGTCTTTCCTTTTCATACTTATTAAGCAGAAAAAGGAACACCAAGCTAATTACAACGAGGATATAAGCATATTGGCTCATAGAAAATCTCCCTGTATGATAAAGAAATAGTAGTGAGTAGATTGAATTAGTGAAACGCCTAAGCCAATTAATAGATTTGATTGATCAATTTAGTGAGGCGTTTAGGCAAGTGTCTCTGGTTACGACGTAAAGAAACATAAATCGATCATATTTATGTCCTAAAACTAGTGAAGCGCCTAGCCAAGTACCTGATAGGATTTGGCATTCGTTACTTAGACTACTTTACAATAAAGTGATTAAAAGATTACGACATGAGCCTAACCAAATCGATATTATTTGGTTAGGTGAATTAGTAAAGCGTTTAGACAAGTGTCTCTGATTACGACGTCATGGCTCCTAAATCGATTATATTTAGGGGCTATGACTAGTGAAGCAGTTAGCTAGTCCGCATATAAGTGGCTAGCGTCTAACAATTAGGAACTTTAGTTCCAATTGTTAGTACTGAATCACATCTTCTCTGGCGCTTCTACTCCGAGCAAGCGAAGAGCTTCTTTGAGAACAACTGCAGTTGCGTAGCTGAGGGCCAGACGGCTGTCGCGTTCTGAACTTTCATCCAAGATACGGGTATGTGCATAGTATTTGTTGAAGGCTTGAGCCAAGCTAATCGCAAATTTAGCAATGATAGAAGGTTCAAAGTTATCCGCCGCACGATTGATAATACGTGGGAAGTCTTGGATGAGTTTGATGATTTCCCAGCTTTCAGCATCATTCAAGCTATAGTTGCTAGCTGTTTCTGGTTTGAAATCAGCTTTGCGTAAGATAGATTGGATACGAGCGTAGGCATATTGAACATAAGGTCCAGTTTCACCCTCGAAGGATACCATAGCTTCCAGGTCGAAGTCATATCCGTTTGTACGGTCAGTCTTGAGGTCATAGAATTTAATGGCTCCAACCCCAACAGCATGGGCTACCTGGTCTTTATTTTCAAGTTCAGGATTTTTAGCCTCGATTTGTGCTTTGGCACGGCTAACAGCCTCTGCAACTGTAGGCTCTAGTAAGATGACATTCCCTTTACGAGTAGAGAGTTTTTTTCCTTCTTTTGTAACCAAACCAAAAGGAACGTGAGTAATATCTTCACTCCAATCGTAGCCCATTTCTTGCAAGACAGCTTTGAGTTGTTTAAAGTGGGCAGATTGCTCTTGACCAACGACGTAGATAGATTTAGCAAATTGGTATTCGTTTTTACGGTAAAGGGCTGCAGCCAAGTCACGTGTGATATAGAGAGTTGCACCATCAGATTTCTTTATAAGGGCTGGATGTTCAATTCCATATTTCTCAAGATTCACAACTTGGGCACCTTCTGACTCAACAAGAAGGCCTTTTTCAGAAAGAATGTCTACAACTGCATCCATCTTATCATTGTAGAAGGCTTCTCCGTTGTAGCTGTCAAATTCAACCTTCAGTTCATTGTAAAGGCGGTTAAATTCCACCAAACTTTCATCACGGAACCATTGCCAAAGAGCGAGAGCTTCCTCATCTCCATTTTCAAGTTTACGGAACCATTCGCGTGCTTCTTCATCCAAGCTAGGGTCATTTTCAGCTTCAGCATTGATGCGGACATAGAGTTTAAGAAGTTCATCGATTGGATGAGCTTTTACAGCTTCTTCGTTACCCCATTTTTTGTAGGCTACAATCAGCATCCCAAACTGCTTACCCCAGTCTCCCAAATGATTAACCTTGACCGTTTGATAACCGATTTTTTGGAAAATATGTGACAAGCTATCTCCGATAACAGTTGAACGCAGGTGACCGATAGAAAATGGTTTAGCGATATTGGGACTAGACATATCGATAACAACATTTTCTTGTTTGCCAATATGTTGGTCAGCATAGTGTTCTTTTTCAGTGATAACAGCTTGCAATACTTGAGCAGAAATGGCAGATTTATCAAGGAAAAAGTTAACGTAAGGTCCTGTTGCGACAACCTTTTCAAAGGCTTGACTGTTAATCTTTTCAGCCAGTTCAGCCGCAATCATTTGTGGTGCTTTACGCTCGACTTTTGCAAGAGAAAAAGCAGGGAAAGCGATGTCTCCCATCTCTGAGTTTTTAGGGGTTTCCAGTAAATTTAAAATAGCCTCTTGGTCCAGGCTATCAATGATGCTAGCCAACTCGCTAGCAATCAATTCTTTTGTATTCATTAAGAGCTCCTTTTTGGACTTTTCTACTATTTTATCACAATTTTAAAGAAAGAAGAAAAAATTTTTGAAATCTCCTATTTTTTTGGTATAATATAGTTATAAAATTAGTTATAAATATGCATATAAGAGGATTTTATGAGAAAAAGAGATCGTCATCAGTTAATAAAAAAAATGATTACTGAGGAGAAATTAAGTACACAAAAAGAAATTCAAGATCGGTTGGAGGCGCACAATGTCTTTGTGACGCAGACAACCCTGTCTCGTGATTTGCGCGAAATCGGCTTGACCAAGGTCAAGAAAAATGATATGGTGTATTATGTACTAGCAAATGAGACAGAAAAGATTGATTTGGTGGAATTTTTGTCTCATCATTTAGAAGGTGTTGCAAGAGCAGAGTTTACCTTGGTGCTTCATACCAAACTGGGAGAAGCCTCTGTTTTGGCAAATATTGTAGATGCAAACAAGGATGAATGGATTTTAGGAACAGTTGCTGGTGCCAATACCTTATTGGTCATTTGTCGAGACCAGCACGTTGCCAAACTCATGGAAGATCGTTTGCTAGATTTGATGAAAGATAAGTAAGGTCTTGGGAGTTGCTCTCAAGACTTATTTTTGACAAGGAGATACGGAAAATGGCGACAGAAAAGCTATCACCCGGCATGCAACAGTATGTGGATATTAAAAAGCAATATCCAGATGCTTTTTTGCTCTTTCGGATGGGTGATTTTTATGAATTGTTTTATGAGGATGCGGTCAATGCTGCGCAGATTCTGGAAATTTCCTTAACGAGTCGCAACAAGAATGCGGACAATCCGATTCCTATGGCGGGGGTTCCTTATCATTCTGCCCAACAGTATATCGATGTGTTGATTGAGCAGGGTTATAAGGTAGCTATTGCAGAGCAGATGGAAGATCCTAAGCAAGCGGTTGGGGTTGTTAAACGAGAGGTTGTTCAGGTCATTACACCCGGGACAGTAGTCGATAGCACTAAGCCGGACAGTCAGAACAATTTCTTGGTTGCCGTAGATCGTGATGGTAGTCAGTTTGGGCTAGCTTATATGGATTTGGTGACTGGTGACTTTTATGTGACAGGTCTATTGGATTTCACGCTGGTTTGTGGGGAAATTCGTAATCTCAAGGCTCGAGAAGTGGTGCTGGGTTATGATTTGTCTGATGCAGAAGAACAGATTCTAAGTCGCCAGATGAATCTAGTGCTTTCCTATGAAAAAGAAGGCTTTGAGGACCTTCATTTACTGGATTCACGATTAGCAGCGGTGGAGCAAGCAGCCTCTAGTAAGCTGCTTCAGTATGTCCATCGAACCCAGATGCGGGAATTGAACCACCTCAAGCCTGTTATCCGCTATGAAATCAAAGATTTTTTGCAGATGGATTATGCGACCAAGGCTAGTCTGGATTTGGTTGAGAATGCCCGTTCAGGCAAGAAGCAAGGCAGTCTCTTCTGGCTTTTGGATGAAACCAAAACAGCTATGGGTATGCGTCTCTTGCGTTCTTGGATTCATCGTCCCCTGATTGATAAGGAGCGAATTGTTCAGCGTCAAGAAGTGGTGCAGGTCTTTCTTGATTACTTCTTTGAGCGCAGTGATTTAACGGATAGTCTCAAAGGTGTTTATGATATCGAACGCTTGGCTAGTCGGGTTTCTTTTGGCAAGACCAATCCCAAGGACCTCTTGCAGCTGGCGACTACCTTGTCCAGTGTGCCACGGATTCGTGCGATTTTAGAAGGGATGGAGCAACCTGCTCTGGCTTATCTTATCGAACAATTAGATGGAATCCCTGAGTTGGAGAGCTTGATTAGCGCAGCGATTGCTCCTGAAGCTCCTCATGTGATTACGGATGGTGGCATTATCCGTACGGGATTTGATGAGACCTTAGACAAGTACCGCCGCGTTCTCAGAGAAGGGACTAGCTGGATTGCTGAGATTGAGGCTAAGGAGCGAGAAAACTCTGGCATCAGCACGCTCAAGATTGACTACAATAAAAAGGACGGTTACTATTTCCATGTTACTAATTCGCAACTGGGGAATGTGCCAGCCCACTTTTTCCGTAAGGCAACGCTGAAAAACTCGGAACGTTTTGGAACTGAGGAATTAGCTCGTATCGAGGGCGATATGCTGGAGGCGCGTGAGAAGTCAGCCAACCTAGAGTACGAAATCTTTATGCGTATTCGTGAAGAGGTCAGCAAGTACATCCAGCGTTTGCAGGCTCTAGCTCAAGGAATTGCGACGGTTGATGTTTTGCAAAGCTTGGCAGTTGTAGCTGAAACCCAGCATTTGATTAGACCAGAGTTCGGAGACGATTCACAGATTGATATACAGAAAGGGCGCCATGCTGTCGTTGAAAAGGTTATGGGGGCTCAGACCTATATTCCCAATACGATTCAGATGGCAGAAGATACCAGTATTCAACTGATTACAGGGCCAAACATGAGTGGGAAGTCAACCTACATGCGTCAATTAGCCATGACGGCGGTTATGGCCCAGCTGGGTTCTTATGTGCCAGCAGAAAGTGCCCATTTACCGATTTTTGATGCTATCTTTACCCGTATCGGAGCAGCAGATGATTTGGTTTCAGGTCAATCAACCTTTATGGTGGAGATGATGGAGGCCAATAATGCCATTTCGCATGCGACCAAGAATTCTTTGATTCTTTTTGATGAGTTAGGTCGGGGAACTGCTACTTATGACGGGATGGCTCTTGCCCAGTCCATCATTGAATACATCCATGAGCATATCGGAGCCAAGACCTTATTTGCGACCCACTACCATGAATTGACCAGTCTAGAGTCTAGTTTGGAACATTTGGTCAATGTCCATGTGGCAACCTTGGAGCAGGATGGACAAGTCACCTTCCTTCATAAGATTGAACCAGGCCCAGCTGACAAATCCTACGGTATTCATGTTGCTAAGATTGCTGGTTTGCCAGTAGACCTCCTAGCAAGGGCGGATAAGATTTTGACCCAACTGGAGAGTCAGGGCACAGAGAGTCCTGCTCCCATGAGACAAACGAGTGCTGTCACTGAACAAATTTCACTCTTTGATACGTCAGAAGACCATCCTATCCTAGCAGAATTAGCTAAACTAGATATATACAACATGACACCTATGCAGGCTATGAATGTCTTGGTCGAGTTAAAACAAAAATTATAAAGCCAAGAATGACTAGTCATTCTAGCTGTATCAAGGAGACTTCTTTGACAAGTTCCCACTTTTTTGCTAGAATAACATCACACAAACAGAATGAGAAGGAGCTGACGCATTGTCGCTCCCTTTTGTCTATTTTTTAAGGAGAAAATATGCTGATTCAGAAAATCAAAACCTACAAGTGGCAGGCACTGGCCTCGCTTCTGATGACAGGCTTGATGGTTGCTAGTTCACTTCTGCAACCGCGTTATCTGCAGGAAGTGTTAGACGCCCTACTTGCTGGGAAATATGAAGCAATTTATAGTATCGGGGCTTGGTTGATTGGTGTGGCCTTGGTCGGTCTAGTTGCTGGTGGTCTCAATGTTGTCCTTGCAGCCTATATTGCCCAAGGAGTTTCATCCGACCTTCGGGAGGATGCCTTCCGCAAAATCCAAACCTTTTCTTATGCAAATATTGAACAGTTTAATGCGGGAAATCTAGTCGTTCGTATGACAAACGATATCAACCAGATTCAGAACGTCGTCATGATGACCTTCCAAATTCTTTTCAGACTTCCCCTCTTGTTCATCGGTTCGTTTATCCTTGCGGTTCAAACTTTACCATCTCTGTGGTGGGTGATTGTTCTCATGGTGATCTTAATTTTTGGTTTGACTGCTGTCATGATGGGGATGATGGGACCTCGTTTTGCCAAGTTTCAAACCCTTCTTGAGCGCATCAATGCTATCGCCAAGGAAAATCTGCGCGGTGTTCGTGTGGTCAAGTCCTTTGTCCAAGAAAAAGAGCAGTTTGCGAAGTTTACAGAGGTCTCGGACGAGCTTCTCGGTCAAAATCTATACATTGGCTATGCCTTTTCAGTAGTGGAACCCTTTATGATGTTGGTCGGTTACGGAGCAGTCTTCCTCTCTATTTGGCTGGTTGCAGGGATGGTCCAGTCGGATCCGTCTGTTGTTGGTTCCATTGCTTCCTTTGTCAATTACCTGAGCCAGATTATCTTTACTATTGTTATGGTTGGATTTTTGGGAAATTCTGTCAGCCGCGCCATGATTTCCATGCGTCGTATTCGAGAAATTCTTGACGCAGAGCCAGCTATGACCTTCAAGGGTATCCCAGATGAAGAGTTGGTTGGAAGCCTTAGCTTTGAAAATGTAACCTTTACCTATCCAATGGACAAGGAACCGATGCTGAAAGATGTGAGCTTTACCATCGAGCCTGGTCAAATGATTGGTGTAGTTGGAGCAACTGGTGCAGGGAAGTCAACCTTGGCTCAACTGATTCCACGTCTCTTTGACCCGCAGGAAGGGGCTATCAAAATCGGAGGTAAGGATATTCGAGAAGTTAATGAAGGAACCCTGCGTAAAACAGTTTCCATCGTTCTCCAACGTGCCATTCTCTTTAGTGGGACGATTGCTGATAACTTGAGACAGGGTAAGGGAGATGCCACTCTATTTGAAATGGAGCGCGCAGCTAATATTGCCCAGGCTAGCGAATTCATTCATCGTATGGAGAAAACCTTTGAAAGTCCAGTTGAGGAACGAGGAACCAACTTCTCAGGTGGGCAAAAACAAAGGATGTCGATTGCGCGTGGGATTGTCAGCAATCCACGTATTCTGATTTTTGACGATTCGACATCAGCTTTGGATGCCAAGTCAGAGCGCCTGGTTCAGGAAGCTTTGAACAAGGACTTGAAGGGGACGACAACCATTATCATCGCGCAAAAGATTAGTTCGGTTGTCCATGCGGATAAAATCTTGGTTCTAGATCAAGGACGATTGATTGGTCAAGGAACACATGCAGACCTTGTTGCCAACAATGCCGTTTACCGTGAAATCTATGAAACACAGAAAGGAAAGGAGGAGTAAGATGAAGACAGTTCAATTTTTTTGGAATTATTTTAAAGTCTATAAGCTATCATTTGTAGTTGTCATCCTGATGATTGTTCTAGCGACTCTTGCCCAAGCCCTCTTTCCGGTCTTTTCTGGACAAGCAGTGACGCAGCTAGCCAATTTAGTTCAAGCTTATCAAGACGGCAATCCAGAACTTGTTTGGCAGAGTCTATCAGGAATCATGGTCAATCTTGGCCTGCTGGTTTTGGTTCTCTTTATCTCCAGTGTCATATACATGTGTCTTATGACGCGCGTGATTGCAGAGTCTACCAACGAGATGCGCAAAGGCCTCTTTGGCAAGCTTGCTCGGTTGACGGTTTCTTTCTTTGACCGCCGACAAGATGGCGATATCCTGTCTCGTTTTACCAGCGATTTGGATAATATCCTCCAAGCCTTTAACGAAAGCTTGATTCAGGTCATGAGCAATATTGTTCTATACATTGGTCTGATTCTTGTCATGTTTTCGAGAAATGTGACGCTGGCCCTCATTACCATTGCCAGCACACCAGTGGCCTTTCTTATGTTGATTTTCATCGTGAAAATGGCACGCAAATACACCAACCTCCAGCAAAAAGAGGTAGGAAAACTCAATGCCTATATGGATGAGAGTATCTCAGGTCAAAAAGCCGTCATTGTCCAAGGGATTCAAGAGGATATGATGGCAGGATTTCTTGAACAAAATGAGCGCGTGCGCAAGGCAACCTTTAAAGGAAGAATGTTTTCTGGAATTCTTTTCCCTGTCATGAATGGGATGAGTCTGGTTAATACAGCCATCGTCATCTTTGCGGGTTCAGCTGTACTTTTGAATGATAAGTCTATTGAAACAAGTACAGCCCTAGGTTTGATTGTTATGTTCGCTCAATTTTCACAGCAGTACTACCAGCCTATTATTCAAGTTGCGGCTAGTTGGGGAAGTCTTCAGTTAGCCTTTACGGGGGCTGAGCGGATTCAGGAAATGTTTGATGCAGAGGAAGAAATCCGACCTGAAAAGGCTCCAGCCTTCACTCATTTGCAAGAAGGTGTTGAAATCAGTCATATTGATTTTTCATACTTGCCTGATAAACCTATTTTGAAAGATGTCAGCATTTCTGCCCCTAAAGGCCAGATGACAGCAGTTGTGGGTCCGACAGGTTCAGGGAAAACGACTATTATGAATCTTATCAATCGCTTTTATGATGTTGATGCTGGTGGTATTTATTTTGACGGCAAAGACATTCGTGACTATGATTTAGATAGTCTCAGAAGTAAGGTGGGAATTGTCTTGCAAGATTCGGTCTTATTTAGCGGAACCATTCGAGACAATATCCGTTTTGGTGTGCCAGATGCCAGTCAGGAATTGGTTGAGGCAGCAGCAAAAGCAACCCATATTCATGACTATATCGAAAGCTTACCTGATAAATACGATACTCTTATCGATGATGACCAGAGCATCTTCTCAACTGGGCAGAAACAATTGATTTCCATCGCTCGAACTCTGATGACAGATCCAGAAGTTCTCATTCTAGATGAAGCCACTTCAAATGTAGATACGGTGACAGAAAGCAAAATTCAGCATGCCATGGAGGCGGTTGTAGCAGGTAGAACCAGTTTCGTCATTGCCCATCGCTTGAAAACCATTCTCAATGCAGACCAGATTATCGTTCTTAAAGATGGAGAAGTCATTGAACGTGGTAATCACCATGAACTCTTGAAACTAGGTGGATTCTACTCAGAACTCTATCACAATCAATTTGTCTTTGAATAAGAAAAAGTTGTCCTATGTGGGCAGCTTTTTCTTGTCCATAAAAAATATTTATCACGGCCTTTAAAAAAACATATTAGACGAAAGTCATTTTGAGTGATATGATAGGACTATCGTTAACATTCGAAAGGAGAGACATCATGGCTAGAACGGTTGTAGGGGTTGCTGCAAATCTATGTCCCGTAGACGCAGAAGGAAAAAACATTCACTCATCTGTATCTTGTAGATTCGCAGAGAGCATTCGTCAAGTCGGTGGTCTCCCTTTAGTCATTCCTGTTGGTGATGAGTCCGTTGTACGCGATTATGTGGAAATGATTGACAAGCTTATTTTGACAGGTGGTCAAAATGTCCATCCTCAGTTTTATGGAGAGAAAAAGACCATCGAGAGCGATGATTACAATCTAGTCCGTGATGAATTTGAATTGGCACTCTTGAAGGAAGCTCTCCGTCAGAATAAACCAATTATGGCAATTTGTCGCGGTGTCCAACTTGTCAATGTTGCCTTTGGTGGAACCCTCAATCAAGAAATCGAAGGTCACTGGCAAGGACTACCTTTCGGAACATCTCACTCTATTGAGACAGTGGAAGGAAGCGTGGTGGCTAAGCTATTTGGAAAAGAAAGTCAAGTCAACTCCGTCCATCGTCAAAGCATTAAAGATTTGGCACCTAATTTCCGTGTAACTGCTATTGATCCCAGAGACCAGACCATCGAAGCGATTGAGTCTATCGACGAGCACCGCATTATCGGTTTGCAGTGGCATCCAGAGTTTTTGGTTAATGAAGAAGATGGCAATTTAGAATTATTTGAGTATTTATTGAACGAACTGTAACGGCTGGGACATCTGGTCGTTCTTTCTTTTATTTTTTCAAAATTTTTGGAATGTGGGATTTTTACGCAAACGTTTGAATTCTGATAAAAATTGGAGAAATTCGACAAAAAAACTTGAAAAAAACGAAGGTAAGCGTTATGATAGAAAAGAAGAAATATTGGAGGAATAACATGTCACATATTAAATTTGATTATTCAAAAGTTTTAGACAAATTTGTTGCACCACATGAAGTGGAATACATGCAATCACAAGTAACAGCAGCAGATGAATTGATCCGTAAAGGAACTGGTGCTGGTAGCGACTTCTTGGGATGGTTAGACCTTCCTGAAAACTACGACCGTGAAGAATTTGACCGCATCTTGAAAGCTGCTGAGCAAATCAAATCAGACAGCGATGTTTTGGTTGTGATTGGTATCGGTGGATCTTACCTTGGTGCCAAAGCAGCTATTGACTTCTTGAACCATCACTTTGCTAACTTGCAAACAAAAGAAGAACGCAAGGCTCCACAAATCCTTTACGCAGGAAACTCAATCTCATCTACTTACCTTGCTGACTTGGTAGAGTACGTAGCTGACAAAGACTTCTCAGTAAACGTGATTTCTAAATCAGGTACAACAACTGAACCAGCTATCGCTTTCCGTGTCTTCAAAGAACTTTTGGTTAAGAAATACGGTCAAGAAGAAGCAAACAAACGTATCTATGCAACAACTGACCGCCAAAAAGGTGCTGTTAAGGTTGAAGCAGACGCTAACGGTTGGGAAACATTTGTTGTTCCAGATGACATCGGTGGACGCTTCTCAGTATTGACAGCAGTTGGTTTGCTTCCAATCGCAGCATCAGGAGCTGATATCAAAGCCCTTATGGAAGGTGCTAACGCAGCTCGTAAAGATTACACTTCAGATAAAATCTCTGAAAACGAAGCTTACCAATATGCAGCAGTTCGTAATATCCTTTACCGTAAAGGCTATGCAACTGAAATCTTGGTAAACTATGAGCCATCACTTCAATATTTCTCAGAATGGTGGAAACAATTGGCTGGTGAATCAGAAGGGAAAGACCAAAAAGGTATCTACCCAACTTCAGCCAACTTCTCAACTGACTTGCACTCACTTGGTCAATTTATCCAAGAAGGAACACGTATCATGTTTGAAACAGTTGTTCGTGTTGACAAACCACGTAAAAACGTGATCATTCCTACATTGGAAGAAGATCTTGACGGGCTTGGTTACCTTCAAGGAAAAGACGTTGACTTTGTAAACAAAAAAGCAACTGACGGTGTTCTTCTTGCCCACACTGATGGTGATGTACCAAACATGTACGTGACTCTTCCAGAGCAAGATGCTTTCACTCTTGGTTACACTATCTACTTCTTCGAATTGGCAATTGCCCTTTCAGGTTACTTGAATGCCATCAACCCATTTGACCAACCAGGTGTTGAAGCTTACAAACGTAACATGTTTGCCCTTCTTGGAAAACCAGGATTTGAAGAATTGAGCAAAGAACTTAACGCACGTCTATAATAGAAGAAAAGAGTGGTTTGTCCACTCTTTTTACTCTCTTTATCCATAGAAATTGGACTCAGCCAAGACTTGTGATATAATATAGAGAGCAAAAAGGCAGACGCCTAGAGACTTTATAGGAGAAACTATGTCAAAAGATATCCGCGTACGTTACGCACCAAGTCCAACAGGACTACTACACATCGGGAATGCCCGTACAGCATTGTTCAACTACTTGTATGCACGTCATCATGGTGGAACTTTTATTATTCGTATAGAAGATACTGACCGTAAACGTCATGTCGAAGATGGTGAACGTTCACAGCTTGAAAACCTTCGTTGGTTAGGTATGGATTGGGATGAAAGCCCAGAAACACATGAAAATTACCGCCAGTCTGAGCGTTTGGACTTGTATCAAAAATACATCGACCAATTACTAGCTGAAGGAAAAGCCTACAAATCTTACGTTACAGAAGAAGAATTGGCAGCTGAACGCGAACGCCAAGAAGCAGCTGGAGAAACGCCACGCTACATCAACGAATACCTTGGTATGAGTGAAGAAGAAAAAGCAGCTTACATCGCAGAACGTGAAGCAGCTGGTATCATTCCAACGGTTCGTTTGGCTGTCAATGAGTCAGGTATCTACAAATGGCATGATATGGTCAAAGGCGATATCGAATTTGAAGGTGGTAATATCGGTGGTGACTGGGTTATTCAAAAGAAAGACGGTTACCCAACTTACAACTTTGCCGTTGTTATCGATGACCACGACATGCAAATCTCTCATGTAATCCGTGGAGATGACCACATTGCTAATACACCAAAACAGCTTATGGTTTATGAAGCGCTTGGTTGGGAAGCACCAGAGTTCGGTCACATGACCTTAATTATCAACTCTGAAACTGGGAAAAAATTGTCTAAACGTGACACCAACACCCTTCAGTTTATCGAAGACTACCGTAAAAAAGGTTATTTACCAGAAGCAGTCTTTAACTTTATTGCTCTTCTTGGTTGGAACCCAGGTGGGGAAGACGAAATCTTCTCTCGTGAAGAATTGATTAAACTCTTTGATGAAAACCGCCTCAGCAAGTCTCCAGCAGCCTTCGACCAGAAGAAACTCGACTGGATGAGCAATGATTATATCAAGAATGCAGACCTAGAAACTATCTTTGAAATGGCAAAACCATTCCTAGAAGAAGCAGGTCGATTGACTGACAAGGCTGAAAAACTAGTTGAGCTCTATAAACCACAAATGAAGTCGGTAGATGAGATTATCCCATTGACAGATCTCTTCTTCTCAGATTTCCCAGAATTGACAGAAGCAGAGCGCGAAGTCATGGCGGGTGAAACAGTCCCAACAGTTCTTGAAGCCTTCAAAGCAAAACTCGAAGCGATGACAGATGATGAATTTGTGACAGAGAATATCTTCCCACAAATTAAAGCAGTCCAAAAAGAAACAGGTATTAAAGGGAAAAATCTCTTCATGCCTATTCGTATTGCTGTTTCAGGTGAAATGCATGGACCAGAATTACCAGATACGATCTTCTTGTTAGGTCGTGAAAAATCAATCCAGCATATCGAAAATATGTTAAAAGAAATCTCTAAATAAGAAGGGTACAATAATGGACATCTGGGAAAAGATGTACGAAGAAGCACAGAAACTATACGATCCACATGAAGTATCTGATTTTGTTTACGCCAACCATGTTGTAGCCGCAGTGGAAGCAGAAGATGGACAAATATTTACAGGTTTCTGTATGGAGGGAACCTGTGGTGTTTTCCATCTCTGCGCAGAGCGTGCGGCACTCTTTAATATGTACCAATTTTCAGGGCAAACTAAGGTTAAGAAAGTATTAGCCTTTCGAGACAAACTGCCGTATGGTGGAAGTTCGGGTATGCCTTGTGGCGCTTGCAGAGAATTTCTATTAGAGTTGAACGCTGAAAATAAAGATGCAGAATTTATGATGGATTACAATAGAAGAAAGACTGTGAGAGTCGCAGAACTAATGCCCTATTGGTGGGGAGAAGAACGTGCTTCTAAGTTTGATAAATAATAAAAGAGTCAGTTTAATTGGCTCTTTGTCAACTGTAGTGGGTTGAAGAAAAGCTAAGATCGAGAAAGGACAAATTTTGTCCTTTCTTTTTTGATATTGAGAGCGATAAAAATCCGTTTTTTGAAGTTTTCAAAGTTCCGAAAACCAAAGGCATTTCGCTTGATAAGTTTGATGAGATTATTGGTCGCTTCTAATTTGGCGTTGGAGTAGGGTAGTTGAAGGTCGTTGACAATCTTTTCTTTGTCCTTTAGGAAGGTTTTAAAGACAGTCTGAAAAAGAGGATGAACCTGCCTAAGATTGTCCTCAATAAGTCCGAAGAATTTGTCTGGCTCCTTGTTCTGAAAGTGAAAAAGTAAGAGTTGATAGAGATTGTAGTGGTGTTTCAAGTCTTCTGAATAGCTCAAAAGCTTGTCTAGAATCTCTTTATTCGTTAAGTGCATACGAAAAGTAGGGCGATAAAATCGTTTATCACTCAGTTTACGACTATCCTGTTGAATGAGCTTCCAGTAAAGTTTGATGACCTTGTATTCATGAGATTTTCGCTCAAATTGATTCATGATTTGGACACGAACACGACTCATAGCACGGCTTAAGTGTTGTACAATGTGAAATCGATCTAGAACGATTTTAGCGTTAGGAAAAAGTTTACTGGCAATATCGTAGTAGGGACTAAACATATCCATCGTGATGATTTTCACCTGACAACGAACGACTCTATCGTAGCGCAGAAAGTGATTTCGGATGATAGCTTGTGTTCTACCTTCAAGAACGGTGATAATGTTGAGATTATCAAAGTCTTGTGCAATGAAACTCATTTTTCCCTTTGTAAAGGCATACTCGTCCCAGGACATAATCTCAGGAAGTTGGCTAAAGTTATGCTTAAAGTGAAAGTCATTGAGCTTTCGAATGACAGTTGAAGTTGAAATGGAAAGCTGATGTGCAATATCGGTCATAGAAGTCTTTTCAATCAGCTTATGAGCAATTTTTTGGTTGATGATACGAGGGATTTGATGATTTTTCTTTACTAGAGGAGTCTCAGCGACCGCTATTTTCGAGCACTGGTAGCACTTAAAACGACGCTTTCTAAGGAGGATTCTAGTAGGCATACCAGTCGTTTCGAGGTAAGGAATTTTCGACGGTTTTTGGAAGTCATATTTCTTCATTTGACTTCCGCAATCAGGGCAAGATGGTGCCTCATAATCTAGTTTAGCGATGATTTCTTTGTGAGTATCCCTATTGATGATATCCATAAATTGGATATTAGGGTCTTTGATATCGAGTAGTTTTGTGATAAAATGTAATTGTTCCATATGAATCTTTCTAATGAGTTGTTTGGTCACTTTTCATTATAGATCTTATGGGACTTTTTTTCTACAACAAAATAGGCTCCATAATATCTATAGGGGGGTACCCACTACAAATATTATAGAGCCGTTTAATTCTGGCTCTTTTATTATAAGTTGAAAAATTCGATTTGAAAAAATGAAAAAAATTAGAAAAAGATGTTGACAAAAAATAAAAAGGCTGTATAATAGTAAGAGTTGAAAATAACAACTCTGGTC
>CAJNCA010000008.1 GCA_905221145.1 bacterium | reverse complement strand
ATCGCGTCATTCTTAGCTTTCAGTGCATCGTCGATTGCTTTCTTAGCTGCTGGTTTGGCTACCGGCGTTGGAGTCACCAAATCTACTGATGTTGCTCCGTCGTTTTTAGCTTGCGTTACTGCATCGTTTGTTGTTGCGTTGTCAATTGCAGTCTTCGCTGCGTCAGCTTTCGCTTTCGCATCTTCTTTAGCTTTGGCTTTTTCTTCAGCAGTCAAATCGTTATTGGAATCAATCGCGTCATTCTTTGCTTTCAATGCGTCATCGATGGCTTGTTTTGCAGCCGGTTTAGCTGCTGGTGTTGGAGTGACTGAAGATACACTTGTCGCTCCGTCATTTTTAGCTTGTTCTAACTCTGTGTTTGTTGTCGCGTTGTCGATTGCTTGCTTCGCTGCGTCAGCTTTGGCTTTCGCGTCTTCCTTAGCTTTGGCTTTTTCTTCAGCAGTCAAATCGTTGTTGGCATCAATCGCGTCGTTCTTAACTTTCAATGCGTCATCAATTGCTTGTTTTGCAGCCGGTTTAGCTGCTGGTGTTGGAGTGACTGAAGATACACTTGTCGCTCCGTCATTTTTAGCTTGTTCTACCGCTGCGTTTGTTGTTGCGTTGTTGATTGCTTGTTTCGCTGCATCGGCTTTGGCTTTCGCATCTTCTTTAGCTTTGGCTTTTTCTTCAGCAGTCAAATCGTTATTGGAATCAATCGCGTCATTCTTTGCTTTCAATGCGTCATCGATGGCTTGTTTTGCAGCCGGTTTAGCTACTGGTGTTGGAGTGACTGAAGATACACTTGCTGCCCCAGCGTTTTTAGCTTGCGTTACTGCATCGTTTGTTGTCGCGTTGTCGATTGCTTGCTTAGCTGCGTCAGCTTTCGCTTTTGCGTCTTCCTTAGCTTTGGCTTTTTCTTCAGCAGTCAAATCATTATTGGCATCAATCGCTGCCTCTTTTGCTTTTAACGCTTCATCGACTGCATTTTTTGCATCAGTTTTCTTTTGGCTTGCTTGCGGATTAACACTTTCCACATCAGCAACGCCTGTAGTTTTCGTATTATCTACTGTTGAGTTTGTTGTTGCAGTATCAATATTATTTTTAGCCGCTGTTGCTCTTGCTTGTGCATCTGCTTTTGATGCTTCTTTTTCTTCAGTTGTTAAATCATTTCTTGCATCAAGTTGTGCTTCTTTCGCTTTAAGTGCATCATCTATTGCTTTCTTAGCCGCTGGTTTCGCTACCGCTGTTGGCGTTACTGAACTTACACTTGTTGTTCCTGCCGTTTGGGCTGAGTCCACTGCTGCGTTTGTTGTCGCATTATCAATTGCTGTTTTCGCTGCAGTTGCTTTTGCCTGTGCATCTGCTTTTGCTGCATTCTTCTCTTCTGTCGTTAAGTCGTTATTCGCATCGATGGCTGCTTCTTTCTCTCTTAAAGCTGAGTCAATAGCTGCTTTTGCCGTATCTTTCTTCGTTGCTACAGGATTATCATTGCTAATCGCTGTTGTCCCAGATGTTTTGGCATTATCTAATGCTGCTTTTGTCGTTACCGAGTTATCATTAATTGCTGTTAAAGCTTTCGCCTTATCGGCATTAACTTTTTCGATTGCAGCTGCTTTTTCTTCTGCAGTTGCGTTTGTATTAGCATTAATTTCTGCAATTTTATTGTCTGCAGCTGTATTAATTGCATCAATTGCAGGTTGTTTATTTAAACTTGTGAATTCTGATAAAGGTTTTGTATCAGTTGAACCATCTTTATAGGTCACAACAAGATTTCCATTAGCATCTTTTGTAATCGTAGAAATTCTTGTCGCCTGATTGTCTACAGCTTGTCCTCTCTTACTTGTAAGATTTGCGTCATCATTAGTTTGAGAGTATTCGATTTTTACTTTTTCTTTAATTTTTTCAAATTCGTCAGCCGTAACATTCGCTGGATCTACTACACTAACTGTTCCTTCTGGAGTCTTAATATCATATTTAGTAGTTTGATTTTTTACAACAAACTCAACATAACCTTCAATTTTTTGACGTTCTGCTGGATTAGTAGTTGCATTAATTCTTCCGTTAAAAGGTGCACTTTCTCCATTGTTGTCATCTTTTGCAACGATAACACTTGTCCATTTTTTCCCAGCAGTTAAATTCGTTGTTCCAGTCATTTTAATGGTTGCTGTCTTCTTATCTTCAGAAACAGAACCTGCTCCGCTTGTTACTGCGCTATCAACAATATTCCCTACTGCTAAACCAAAACTAGTTGCATTATTATAGTTAATGTCACCAGGGCCACGAAGTTTTAGGTCTTTAATCTTAGACTCATCCGTTGCAGTAAATGTTAGGTCTGTCTCTTCTCCAGAATAGATATAAATATTTCTGTTCGCTTCGTTTGAATACGGTAGATTAACAACCGGTGGAACATTTTTTTGTACAATTTCACTTACTGGTTTCGTCTTCGTAGAACCATCTGTAAATGTAACAACGATATTATTTCCGACGATATTAACCGATTGAATAACATCCTCTGGGTGTTCTACTAAAGTTCCACGTTTATCAGCAAATCGTGCATCTTCGTTTGTTGTTGAATATTCTAATTGAATACTATCTTTGATTTTCTTTAAATCTTCCGCTGTAGGATTTGTCAAACTAGTTACAGAAATCTTTTCATCTGTAGGTTGAGATCTTAAGGCGTATTTTTTTGCTTGAGATTTTAACACTAAGTAGAAATACCCTGGGTCTGCAATACTATCACCTTTTTTAAGATTCTCTCTACCTTGATCATCAACCACCTGAATATAACGAGTACCCACGTTAAGTGTTTGGTTTTCTTGTTTTGTATAATCTCTGTGTTTTTTCAGTATATCGTTTGGACGACCTGTAATAACGATTTTCGCAGGATTTGCTTGACTCGCCTCCGATGTTACCCCTACCGTTTCAGCACGATTTATCACAGTAGCTGTAAATCCAAATTCAACATCCAAGTCATTATCTGTACCTGCAACATTAGGGAATCTTTGTCTAGATCCTTTCTTAATCGTTGCATAGCGAATTTTTCCAGTTTCAGAATAAACTGGAATTTCTAATGAAAAATGCTCTTCGTTATAGATATAGATTTTCTTCTCATCTGGTATGGAGAATGTAAAATCTACCTTTGGATCTTGATTGACAGCTGCACGGAATGTTGTATCCTTTTCAATTTCACTTCCATTACGCGGATCATTGGCACCAGTATTTTCAATCGCATTTGATTCTGATGGTTTTTCAGTATTCTCAGCTTTGATACCAACTGTTTCTTTACTCTCAGTAGTATCTGTTGAAACAATTTCTTTTTTCTCAACCGGCTTATTTCGTAATTTTGAGTTAACAGTAGTAACCAGTTTTTGATAGGCACTCGTCAATTCTTCTTGACTGCTTGCGCTCGCTAAAGTTGCTTTGGCATTTGCTAACTCAGCAGCTAGATTCGCTACACTTTCCTCTGTCTTATTAGCGTAGGCTCCACTTGAAATCTTACCTTCAATTTCACCAATATAATTTGCAAGTTGACTTTTATCTAGTTCTGGTTTAGTAATTTTCGGCTCACTGATTTTGGACTCACTCTGATTTTCAGTCTTATCCCCACCTTCTTTAGCCAACTCTACTTTACTAGAAGACTCTTCAGTTACTTTCAATTGATCCGCTGCAACTGCTCCATTTCCTAAAAACATTAAAAAGGCAGCAACCGCTACACTCGCTGCACCAAAACTATATTTACGAATGGAGAAACGCATGATTTTTTCTTTTCTCTGATTCTCAAGGGACTTATCAGAAAGCTTGTTCTTCATTTATAATATTTCCTTTTCTCTTATCTATATACACATTATATCATATTGAATTTTATGCGTATTTACAAATTACTTTATATTTCATTTTATAATTTTTAAGCTATTTTTGCAAGTTGTTTGAACTAGAACAGAATCCATAAAACAAAGCGCAGACTGACATTTCATTTACTTTTTGAAAATCTATTTTCTAGTATTTTGGTTATAAATATATTCAATAATTATACTGGCAAATGAACATTTAAGAACTGCAAGAACATCAAAAAAAGTAGATCCAGTCAAGATCTACCTTTTTATCATTTTCTGGCTATTAAATTACTCTTGATTATGCTTTAGTGAATAAATCACCAGCAAATCCATCTGATTTCTGCAAGAGTTGTTTGTAAACTTTTTCTTTGAGTGCAACTGTTTGGTTTGAATTACCCGCTTTAAGGTCATTTTCAACAGCTTTGTTGAACAATTCTTGGAGTCCTGCATAAGTTGAAATTTTCTGTCCGTCGATTTCAATTTCGACAAATCCTTTTTCTCCTTTAGCTTTGACTTCCTTGAACCATTCTTTCTTCCACTCTTCTAGTGTGTGGAATTTACCACCAGACACTTTCTCAATGATAAAGTCATCACCAAGACCCGGTCTACCAGCTGCTTTAGATTCTTGTTTATACTTGTTTGAAGCATATCCGACAAATCCATTGACATATCCGAAGTAACCCCACATACGGAATGTATTATGTTTGAACGAGATAGAACCTACAGCACTTTGACTTGTATTACCACCGTAAATTCCAGCCATCATACTTACAGTTTGATATGCCGTATCAAAACCTTCAGCACGATAATGTTTATTACCAGGCATATTATGCTTAGTCACGTAATTACCATCTACAAGGTCATCAATGCTTGTCAATTTCTTCTTGTTCTCCGCGTCATTTAGGTCACGAAGTAAATCCCATTGGTGTGGTTGTCCAACTAAACCATTTCTATCAGCTTTCTCACGCCATTTTTTGTCCATCTTCTTGAACCACTTGTTGTTGTCACCATCATTCTTCGCGATAACGGCATCCGCTTCTAAATGGTCGAGCATCATGAGCGCTTCATTATAGTTTTTCATGTAATGGTCGATAGCTTCTCTACTATCTAATTTATTTGGATCATAGTTGTACCATTGTTTACCATCGTTTTCACGTTTATAAGCCATGTTAAGACCTAGTGCACCGTAGTCACCATTCGAACTTGATACAGCTGGAGATTGTAACATTCCTTGAGCAAAGGCTTCAACGTCTGTACCCTCACGATGTCCCCAACCACCTAAGTAAGCCATACGGTCATTGATATGCGTTGTTTCATGAGTAAAGGCTGATGTACCGAAATCACTAATCATACTTGACCAAATATAGTACACGGCTTCTGAGTTTTGAGGTCTATCAAAGATATATGCGTATGCACCCATGCCATTATCACCGTGCCACTTACCAGTTGGACCATAGAACTCACGAATTGGAGCATAATTACCATTCTTCGTGTGACCCATTCTATCAACCCATCCACCTGGCGCACCATGGTTATCCCAGATAGCCGATGGAACCATGTTTTCAGATTTCAACAACTGATTACGTACATTATCAGCCGCCAAGCGAGACCAGAAGTCTAAGTAGTTGATTTGTTCTTGTGCACGTAAGTCGATTTCTTTCTTGAATGCTTCACGTTCAGCTTCTGTATTCTTACCATATTTCTCAAACGCACTAAATGCTAGTGTATTGTATGTTGAAATCAAGAACATATGAGCTTTCTTCGTATTAAGAAGTGGTAGGATATAACGTCCATGCTCACCGTTATTAAGGTTTTCATACAAATGATATTTTTTATTAGCAAACGCAGGGTTTGAGGATTGCTTCTCAACAATATAGTTAGTGTGTGATACAGCCTTCTTATACCAAACATTCATATCAGTATCTTCTGTAAACAACTTCATATTATATGTTAAAAAGTCATTTAAGTTACCTTTACCTGTTGCTCCCGCAATCACATCACGATAAGCATCTTGAGTTCGGTCACCTTTTAAGTTTTTCTCACTAGAACCAATTTGAATCAATCTATCGATAACACTAACATTCTTACCATAGAAATCAGGTTTGAACATCATAAGGTCTTTAATACTCATATCATTGTATTTAAATCCATAATAACGATTTAAATAAGTAAGAGCCATCATTATTTTAGCTTTGTTATCTTCTACTTTTTTAAGAAGAGCTTTCATGGCTGCTTCGTCACCGTTTAATTGATGGTCTTCGTTTTCGACTAAAGCTTTGACTAATTTATCTAAATTAGCTTTCGTTTCTTCAAAGCTTTCTTCAAGGAACAAGTTACGAATGTAGTTGTTCTTATGATTTTCACTATTCTCAGCTGGTTTATTACGTTTATCCATTAAGTCACGAACTTCTTGTGAAATTAATTGAACACTATCTAATTTCGTTTTAATCTCACTGATTAGTTGAGTACGGTCTTTAACTACCATATTTGGTGTGTAAACTACATCACCTAAATCTGTAATACCGTATTCTTTTACTTGTTCTACGTTTGACGCAGCTTTAGCTGATACAGCTTTTTCTTCTTTCGTTCCATCAGCGTAATGAATCATAATATGATCAACATCAGATAAGTCCGTTACAAATTGTCCATCTTTCATACCTGTTACAGATAATACTTCAGTCGTTAATAATTTAGAACCTGCAGGAATTTTATTTCCTTGATTGATAATCCATTCTTTATTGTAGAATGGTTGAAGTTTTTCAATATTACGGTAAGCAAGTTCACGATCTGCATTATAATCTTGAATCTCTTTATAAGTATCAGATTTTGGTTTCACTTGGTTTAGTTTATCTTCCACAAGTGGAGCAATTTCGAATTTATCGGCTGTAATTCCGAATGACTCTATTTTCTTGTTAGCTTCTTCTAAGCTGATTTCTTGGATTCGTTTACTACGAGAATATTTGAATGAACGTTTCCCTTCACTCACACCTGTAACAACATAGTTTCTATCTATCCAATTATTTGTAAAGTATCCATCTTCATCAACAAGGTCTTTAGAACCATAGAATTCTTCACCATTTTCAACTTTCATCATTGTAACAGTATCAAGAACTCGACCCCATGGATAGTTTTTACTAATGAAACCACCAACTTCAACAGGAGTTTTCACCTTAATAGTTCCTTTAACGACAGATTGACTAGTAAATGCGTATTTATTAACCCCATTTCCATCGTAACCATTATCTGTTCTAGCAACAAGACCACCAATACGAGCTTTATTTGCTACAATATCAGCATCAACATAGGCTTTTTTAATATTCCCTTTCCAAACTTCTCCAGAAATACCGCCCATATCCCAGCCTTTATCGCCGACACCAGTAAGTTTACCAACAAAGGCAACATTTTGTAATAAACCACCAACGTCCACTTTGTTTACAATACCTGCAATACCATCTTTACCAAGGATGCTACCAGTTACCTTGACATTTTCAACTGTGGAGTTTTTAGCTACTCTTGATAGTGCTGAAATATTTTCAATCCAAGGCATATTAATATTAACATTACCTAAGTTAATGTTATTAATTGTAGCGCCTTCAACATTATCAAATAACTGACGAGCCATATTGTGAATTGTATAATGTTTTCCATCGACACTTGTTAAAGTTCCGCTAAATTTACCAGGTACATATTGTTTATTTGGAGTTGGTACGTTAGCAGCATTAAGGTCTGTACCAAGTTTAAAAGTACCACTTGGGTTAGCTTTCATAGCTGTTACCAAGTCATTAAAACTATAATATACATCACCTTCGTGTGCTTTTTGTTTTTCAAAGTAATGAACATACTCTTCACTGAAAGTATCATCTGCTCTACGTTGAACTAAGTCTGGAGCTTTCGCTACAACTTTGTACAATGTTTTCCCATCAACAACAACTTCTTCAACAGAACTTACTGCAAGTCTTGTTGTCTTATTATCATGCGTTGTTACACGTAAATATAATGGAGCAACATCTGTTGGCTTTTCAGTTAATAAGCTCTTATCTGTTTCTTTTCCTTCAGCATCCATACTCATCAAACTTGTTTCTTTGATGTTCTTGATTTCAACTTTTTTGAGGTCTAACTGAATTTGTTTATCTTCTAATTTCTCAGTTTCTTCGCCTTCTCCACGATCATAAACCATCGTAGTAGATAGAGTGTATCCTTGATAATATTTCAATTTATCTAAAGTAGCGTTTAAATTATTTTCAGATACCGTTACTTCTTTTACAAGTTGTCCATCTTTATCTTTCAACGCTAATTTGATTGATTTGATTTCTACTCCAGCTGGTTTATTTAATGTATAACTAGCTGTTGCGCTCTTCTTCAAAACATCTTTTTCAGTATTTGCCCATTGTAATGTTGGCTTTTCTAACCCTTTTGTGCCTTGCTTAATAATTTTATCTTGAGGTTGTAAGATAACTTTTTCTTCTACTGTTGGAGCTTCACTTGTTTTTTCTCCACGAATCGTTTTATACGTTTCAGTAATTTGTTTCTTACCGTCTACACCTTCTTGAGCAACTTTAGTTGTTCCTCGTTTTAAAGTATCATCCTCTTCTGTTTTTGTTTCAAAAGGAATGGCTTCTTCTCTTGTTTCAACTTTTGTTCCTTCAATTGGTTTTGTCCCTTTTTTAACGACTTTAGAAACGGCAGGAGTTTTCACTTCTGTCGTTGTAGATACGACTTTATCTGTTTCGACACCTTCCACTGTTTCATAAGTTGTTTTCGTAACTTGAACTCCTTTAGTACCTTGCCGTTCAACTACTTCTTCATCTACATATTTTGTATCATCAGGAACTACTTCTGTTGTAAAATCTAGTTCACTTTCCGTAGACTTTTCAACTGTACCAGTTGTTACTTTATATTCTGGATTTGCTGGTTGCTCTGTAGCTTGACCTTCTTTTCCTAGTTCTTGTGTTCCCTTAGTTGAAACTGCTTCTGTATATTCAGGAAGTTCTGGCTGTACTAAAGCTTGACCTGCCTTACCTTCCTCTTGTGTGCCTTTTACTTCTACTGGAGCTTCTGGTAATTCGGGCTGCGTTAAGGATTGGCCTGCCTTACCTTCTTCTTGAGTCCCTTTGGCTTCTACTGGAGCCTCTGGCATTTCAGGTTGCGTTAAAGCTTGGCCTGCCTTACCTTCTTGAGTACCTTTGGCTTCAACTGGAGATTCTGGCATTTCTGGCTGCGTTAAGGATTGGCCTGCCTTACCTTCTTCTTGGGTGCCTTTGGCTTCAACTGGAGCTTCTGGTAATTCGGGCTGCGTTAGGGCTTGACTTGCTTTGACTTCTTCTTGCGTACCTTTAGCTACTTGTTGACTTGGTTCAGCTTGTGGTACTGGAGTTGGGGCAGGTTGCACCTCTTTCTTAGTTCCGACTGTAATGACTTGCGACACAGGATTTTGAACCACTTGGTCTTCAATGACTTCTCTAACTTCTTGACCATTGACCACCGAAACTTTGGTTACAATTCGACGCTGACCCTTTACTCCGACTGTGACGATACGAGTCTGTCTTTCTGCTAAATTCGCATCTGGACTTGTCACCGTTTCAAAAGGAATCTCCACCAAGCTCTCTTCTTGTCTTGTCTGAGGCTTCTCAGAAACTGTTTTTTCTTCAACCGCAGGAGAAACTGGAGTCTCTACTACAGGATTCTCAACGATAGTTTCTGGAGTAACCGCATGTCTTTCTTGAACGACTTCTGTTTTCTCTATTTCTTTTGAACTTTGCTTTTCTACTGGCAACTGAGACTTTTCAGCTGAAGCTGGTCTTGATGGATGGAGTTCCGCTTCCTTGAAGTAACCAATGTATTCATAGCCATCAATGTGGATAATCCCTTCAGCCAAGCCTTCATGTGTAGAGGCTGAAATAGTTTGGTTATAAGAAAGCAATTCTTTATTTTCAAACGCAAACGTACCATAAGGTACAAAGGTGCTGGCTCCTAAAGAACCAATCAAGAGAACGCCTAGAACCTCTTTGCGACCTTTTTTGGACACCAAAAAGACTGCTAGAGAAGCCGTTGCCAAGCCAAGGCCTGCTAGAGCTAGCTCCTTACTTCCTGTGTATGGAAGTTGTTGACTGTTAGTTGCCTTCTTACGATAAACCACATAAAGAATACCATCATCTTGAAATTCTGTTGGAACCTCATGGTGAATCAGGGCTTTTTCAGACTCGGTCAATTCCTGCTCTGCCAAATAACGGTAATGAACGCTATGAGCACCACCAACTTCATTGGCTTGCACCTTATCTACTGAAAAGGTACTAGCACCAAAAAGGAAGGCCCCGATGGCTACAGGACCTACCCCAACAGTGAGCTTACGAATCGAATATTTGGTGATTTTTTCTAGTTGTTGTCTTGTTTTTCTCATTCTCACGACTTTCTAATAGAATCTTGCGGATAGTGCGCACGCGCACCTCCGATTAATTTTGGTCGACTAGCAAGAGCCGTTACGTGGGCATGACCAATCTCTCTCAAAAGAGGACGAATCGGAACCTGAACATGCTTAATATGCATGCCAATTGCAGTATCTCCGATATCCAATCCAGCATGAGCCTTGATAAATTCAACCTCAACTGGATTCTGCATAAACTTGAAGGCTGCTAACTGACCCGAACCTCCTGCATGAAGAGTCGGAAGGACACTGACGATTTCCAGGCCAAACTGCTCTGCCACCTGACGTTCAACAACGAGGGCCCGATTAACATGTTCACAACCTTGAACAGCTAGATGAATTCCTTTTTCCTCTAGGATATCTAGAATGGTTCTTACAATGATTTCACCAATTTCTTGGCTGGATTCCTTACCAATCTGACCACCTATCACCTCACTAGAAGAGAGGCCCAAAACAAAGATAGATCCTTGCTTCAAATTGGCCTTTTCCAACACATCTTCTACAATCTGGCTTGTTTCTCTTTGAATGTCTTTTTCCTTCATACTTGATACCTCTTTTGTCATTATCTATCATATCGTTTTTTCTTATTTTTAGCAAGATAGACAACCTAGAAAGCTTTCTCGATTACGCATAAAACTCCCAGAATTGACCGGGAGTTAGCTAGTTTCTATTCTATTTATGTATATTTCAACCGTCGTTCCTTTGTCAGATGCAGAATCAATCTTCATCTGGTAATTGTCTCCAAAATGAAGTTTGAAACGTTGATCAACATTTTGAAGACCTACTCCTCCACGTTTAAGCTGACTTTGACTACTATCGCCAGCATTTTGAAATCCAACGCCGTCATCCTCAATGCGGATGACTAGTCCTGTATCCTGTTTCTGGACAGAAACTCTAATATGTCCCTGACCTTCCTTCTCCTTGATGCCATGGTAAAGAGCATTTTCCACCAGAGGTTGTAACACCAACTTGGGCAAGACTAAGTTATCAAAGGCAGGATTTTCATCAATTTCATATTCCAGCTTATCCCCATAACGTTGTTTCTGGATAAAGAGATACTGGCGAACATGGTTAATTTCGTCAGACAGGCAAATCAAATCTTTACCCTGATTGAGCGCTAGGCGAAAATAGGTCGCCAAGGACTTGGTCACCTGAACCACTCGCTGACTATCCTGAAATTCAGCCATCCAGATGATGGTGTCCAATGTGTTGTAGAGAAAATGGGGGTTAATCTGGCTCGACAAGGCTTGAAGTTCATACTGACGGGTCGTTTCTTCCTGTTTGCGCACATCTGCCATCAGCTGATCAATCTGATCCAACATGGCATTAAACTGGCGAGTCACTTCTCTCAACTCATATGCACCAGTTTCCTTGGCACGCAGATTTTGTGTACCAGAAGCAATGTCCAACATTGTTTCTCTCAAATCCTTCAAAGGGGCAATCCAACGTCTGAGACTGAACCACACCAAGCAGAGACAGGCAAGAAGAGAGGTGACACTGGCCCCAAGCAAGGTCCACAAGAGCTGACTCCGAACTTGAGATAATTTTTCCAACGAAGAAACTCCTATAACCGTCCAATCAGTTCCTGCAATCTGTTCCTGACTGACGTAGGATTTATGGCCAGGAGTATAGCCCTGACCTGTCTCGATGTAGGGTTTCATAGCCTCCATTTCGCTAGATGAACTATAAACTGTGTGTTGAGGATGGTAGACAAATTCATGGTTTTCATTGATGATAAAGGCAAAACCCTGCTGACCCAACTGAAGTTGGTTAAGATAGGCTTCCAAAGTTTCATAGGAAATATCCAAGCGAAGTACGCCAAGATTGGCCCCCTTTGCATCAACAAGTTCCTGAGTAACAGAAATGACCCACTGACTGTCCGATTTACGAGCTGGTGTTAAAACTGGTTTAGCCCCCTGATGAATGGCCTTCTGATACCAATCCTCAGCCATCATATCAGAGGAGGTTTTCATCTGCACACTATCATCTGTAGAAATAACCTGACCAGATTTAGTCACCAGCACAACAGTTTTCAAGTCCTGGTCTGCCTTCAAGATAGTCAAAAATAGTTCTCGAATTCCCTTGATCTTGTCTTGACTTGGATTCTCAGCATAGGTCAGAACATCTGCCTGCTGGGTCAAACTAGTCGAGGTGGTTTCTAATTTTTTGATATAAGACTGGATAAAGTGGCTAGTTTGGCTAATTGTCGTTTGGCTATTGCCCTCAATAGTGGCCTCAATGGCTGATGAACTAGATTGATAATAGAAAGTCCCAACCAGAGCTAGGAGAATGAGAAAGACCAGAAAGATGGAAATAACCATTCTGACTAAAAGAGAAGAACGCTTCATCGGCCTTCTCCCTTCTTAAACTGACGAGGTGTCACACCTGCAATCTGTTTAAAGCGTTGGGTAAAGTAGTTCATATCTTCAAAGCCAACCTTTTCGGCTATCTCATAAATCTTTAAATCCGTAGTCAGAAGCAAGAGCTTGGCTTGTTTGACACGCTCTCTCACCAGATAATCCTGAAAAGGCAAGCCCAACTCTTTCTTAATCAAAGAACTCAAATAAGTCGGACTAAAACCCAAGTCACTGGCCAAAGACTTTAAACTAAATTGGCTATCAGCCAGATGAGACTGGATCTTCTGAGCCAGGTTTCCTTCAAACTTATCGGTTAATAAATCTTGTAACTGCTCTTCCTTTTCTTCCTTGTCCAACTTTTGCTTGATTTTCCCCAACATCTCCTCAATATCCTGACGGGAAAAGGGTTTGAGCAAGTAGTCATCCACACCGAGTTTGACAGCAGACAAGGCATAATCAAAATCATCGTAGCCGGTCAAAAAAACTAGGTGAACCTGAGGATAGGTTTCTCGGACCAGACTGGCCAACTGGATGCCATTCAGCTGAGGCATATTGATATCGGTTAAAATGATATCTGGCACCTGTTTTTGAATCAATTCCCAAGCCTGCCTTCCATTTTCAGCCTGACCGATGATTTCCATATCGTAGGCTGCTACATTGACCAGCTTGGTCAAGCCTTGTCTTACTAGATATTCATCCTCTACGATTAAGATTGTGTAGGTCATGCTCTGCTCCTTTGTCACTTACTAGTATCAGTATAGCAAAATTCTCCTCTAACTGCTTAGGAAAGACTTCTTAATCGACATAATCTAGTAAATAGGCATAGCCTTTTTCTTCCATTTGGTCTTTAGGAATAAAGCGGATAGATAGACTATTGATACAGTAGCGCAAGCCTCCCTTGTCCTGTGGTCCATCCGTAAAGACATGACCAAGGTGAGAATCTCCAACTCGGCTCCGCACTTCCATGCGCGTCATATTGTAGGACTTATCTTCCTTGTAAGTGGCAACATCTGGGCTGATGGGCTGGGTGAAACTAGGCCAACCACAACCAGACTCAAACTTGTCCTTTGATGAAAAGAGGGGTTCGCCAGTTGCTACATCCACATAGATACCAGATTCAAATTTATCCCAGTAGCGGTTTGAAAAAGCTCGTTCTGTTTGATTTTTCTGGGTAACTGCATACTCCTCAGGTGACAAGGTCTTCTTCAATTCCTCATCACTTGGTTTCGGATATTTGCTGGCATCGATGACGGGATAGGCCGCCTGATTGACATTGATATGACAGTAGCCATTTGGATTTTTCTTGAGGTAGTCTTGGTGATAATCCTCAGCCACCACAAAATTCTTCAAGGGCTCCTTTTCAACTGCTAAAGGTTGGTCGTATTTCTTAGCAACTTCATCAAAGACTTGGTTGATTACTTCCAAATCCTTGTCATCTGTGTAATAAACACCAGTACGGTACTGGGTCCCCACATCATTTCCTTGTTTATTTTTGCTGGTTGGATTGATAATGCGGAAGTAATGAAGCAGGATTTCCTTGAGGGAAATTTGTTTGGCATCATAGGTAACATGGACGGTTTCCGCATGTCCTGTTTGGTTAATCAATTCGTACTTGGTTGTTTCCCCTCTACCGTTTGCATAGCCTGAAACGGCATCTGTCACTCCGGGAACGCGTGAGAAGTATTCCTCCACTCCCCAGAAACATCCTCCAGCTAGATAAATTTCATGCAAATCTGCATCTTTACTCACTTCTGTTTTTTTCACTGTTTTTCCTCCTTGGCTAACTGATGCTTTCTCAATTTGCGAGCTATCTGTCTGCCCTGCATTTCGCATCAATAGAAAATAGAAACCGGTTATGGCTAGGAAAAAAATCCCTGCCAAGACAAACAATTTTACTTTATCATTCATGACCTTTCTCTACCCCATTTCTTTCAATTCTTTTAGAATCATATCCTTATCCATAAAACCTGGTTGCGTTTTGACCAGCTTTCCTTCCTTATCTATAAAGGCTTGAGTTGGATAAGAACGGACACCATAACTTTCCAAAAGTTTGCCTGATGGATCAATTAGAACTGGGAAATTTTTATAATCCAAGCCCTTGTACCAGTTCTTAAAATCCGCTTCAGCTTGTTCTCCCTTGTGACCAGGAGACACCACTGTCAAGACCACATAGTCATCACCAGCTTCTTTAGCGATTTCGTCCGTATCTGGAAGGCTGGCTAGACAGATGGAACACCAAGAAGCCCAGAATTTGAGATAAACTTTCTTGCCCTTGTAATCAGACAAACGGTAGGTCTTGCCGTCTACACCTGTTAGTTCAAAATCAGCGACTGCTTGACCTTTAGTCGCAGTTTGCGCACTGACTTGTTCTGTTTTTGTTTGCTCCTTCATAGTAGATTCTTCTGCCATGTTTTTAGCCGAACAGGCTGCCAAGCAACAGATTGATCCTACTCCAAGGAGACATGTTTGCCATTTTTTCATTTCTTCTTCCTCTCTATTCAAATAATGTAGTCAAAATGGAAGCATTTCCCAAAAGCACCAAGATTCCCATCACGATAATGAGGAAACCACCCACTTTTTTGAGGGTCCCGAGGTAGGGATGGAGTTTTCGGAAATGTTTCAAAACATAGCTGGAGGCAAGAGCTAGAACCAAAAATGGTAGCGCCAAACCCAGCGTGTAAATCAACATGAGACCAGCTCCCTGCCAAGCTCCTGAACCACCTGAAGCCGCCAAGGCCAAAACAGACCCCAGAACCGGCCCCACACATGGCGTCCAAGCAAAACTAAAGGTCAACCCCAGTAAAAATGCCTGACTATAGCCCTTACCCTTTTGCCCCTGTCTCCTTAATTGTAGCCTTCTTTCCTTGTAGAGTCCCTGCAAATGTAAGACTTCCATCTGGTGCAAACCCAAGAGAATGATAACCGCACCCGTCACATACTGAAACCAAGAAGCATACAGCAAATTGCCTAAAAAACCAGCTCCATAGCCCAGTAAGATAAAAACAAAGGAAATTCCTGCTATAAAGGCCAAAGTTCGCAATAGACTAACACTTGATATTGAATATTTTCCACTAGAAGCTTGAGCACCATCTTTGTCATCCAACAAGACCCCTGCATAGACAGGTAACAAGGGTAAAATACAAGGAGAAAAGAAGGAAAGAATTCCAGCAAGAAAAACACTGATAAAAAAGATTATATTATCCATTGCCTTCCTCCATTCTTTGATTTGATAGGACTATTATAGCCCCAAAACTCCAGAAAAAACAGGGACAATGATAGGGAAAAATAGGAATTTAATCAGGTTATGTAAAAAATGTTGCAAAAAAAGCCAGACAAAGTCTGACTTTGATGGAAACAGAAAAGAAAATCACCTGTCTTCCCTACTTATCTGGTAATAAATAAGGTCCGCAATATAGCCTTTTCGCTCAACCCCATTTGCAACAGTTTTTAGATAGGACATTCCCGCTTTTTCCATGACACGGCCTGAAGCTGGATTAAGACTGGCATATCGTGCTCTGACTTTTTGAAAGCCTACTTGAGTAAAACAAAAGTCTAACACAGCTTTCAAGGCATCCGTCATGATACCATGACCCCAGCAAGCCTTGCCTAGCACATACCCAATTTCACAACAAGAATCATTCTCATCCATTTCAACGATGCTAATATCTCCTATCACTTGCTCAGGGTTTTCTTTGAGGCAAATGGCCCATTTGTAATAGTTGGGATTAGCATAGGAACCAACCCAATTTAGAATAGAGTTCCGAGTCACCTCGACATCAGGATGAGGATTCCAAGTGACATAGGTCAGATTCTCAGCGGATGAAGCCCAATTCTGAAACATGGCTTCTGCATCACTTTCCACAAATCTTCTCAAGATCAAACGGTCTGTCTGTAACATTTGCGTACCATTAGATTTCATGGTGCTACCTCACTTTCTAATAGATGATTCTCTGTTCAATCTACATTGAAACTTGTTTTGATTTCGAATCTCAAGATAATAAGCTAAAAAGGTCCACAGGACCTCCTCGTTTTCCTATTTTTAGACTCGGGGTAAAAAGCTAACTCAGCAACAGCTAGAAACTAGTTTTTCATCTAATTTCTTTACGCAGTCGCTGCCTGGTTTGAAATGCGCTTTACCAATCTTTTTCAAACCTAGTCATCGTTGCAGGGGTGAGACGACGAAATCGAACTCTTCGAGTTACCGATTTCTGTCTCACTCCCAAAAGTCATCAAATACGGTGATTGGTAGGTGGCGTTTGTGTTGGCCTTTATGCCACCAGTTTTCAATAGTCGCTTGAGCTTCTGGGCTAACTTGTTTGCCTTCGAGGTAGTCATCAATTTCATTGTAAGTGACTCCAAGTGCGACTTCATCAGCTAGGCCTGGTTTGTCTTCTTCTAGGTCTGCTGTTGGGATTTTTTCATAAAGGGCTGGGTCAGCACCAAGTTCCTTCAAAAGTTGTTTTCCTTGGCGTTTATTGAGACGGAACAGTGGTAAAATATCTGCACCACCGTCACCAAATTTGGTAAAGAAACCTGTGATATTTTCCGCAGCATGGTCTGTTCCAATGACCGCTCCGCTATGGGCACCCGCCAGGGCATATTGGGCAATCATACGACTACGAGCCTTGATATTGCCCTTGTTGAAGTCTGAAACAGGGCTTCCTGTCTCTTCAACTGCAGCTGTCATGGCATCAGCTGATTCCTTGATATTGACAACTAAACTGACATCTGGCTGGATAAAGGCTAGGGCTTTTTGCGCATCTGCTTCATCAGCTTGCACTCCGTATGGCAGGCGGACAGCGATAAATTTGTAGTTATCATCGCCCGTTTCTGCGCGCAGTTCTTCCATAGCTAATTGAGCCAAGCGACCTGCCAAGGTTGAGTCCTGACCTCCAGAAATCCCTAATACAAAGGTCTTTAGGAAGGGATGTTTTTTCAGGTATCTTTTTAAGAAATCAATGGAACGACGGATTTCTTCCTGGGCATCAATCACTGGTTTCACGCCCAGTTCTTGGATAATCGTTTCTTGCAAACTCATTCTTCTTCTCCTTCACCGAGGGCTTCCTTGCGCATTTTGTCAATCAAGTCCATCTTATCTTGCCATACATCACGCGCCAAATCCACTGGATAATGCTGCGGATTGAGCACACGCTTGTATTCATCCCAAAGCTTGTCAAATTCCTTACGAGCATAATCCTGAATCTCAGTCAAGCTAGGCAAGTTGTAAATCAATTTCCCGTCTTTAAAGATATCCACCAAGAGAGGAACGGCATCAAAATTACGAACGGTCTTCTTGATGTAGGTATAAGTCGGATGGAACATCTTGATTTCTGTCATGTCGCTCACATCCACACCGTCATAAGTGATGTAGTCGCCTTCTGACTTGCCTTTTTCACGACTGGTAATACGCCACACCTGCTTCTTACCTGGCGTAGACACTTTTTCAGCATTATTTGACAGCTTAATCGTATTGCGCATGTTCCCATTTTCATCTTCGATTGCAACAATCTTGTAAACTGCCCCAAGAGCTGGCTGGTCATAGGCTGTAATCAGTTTAGTTCCCACACCCCAGACATCAATCTTGGCCTTTTGCATCTTGAGGTTGAGGATAGTATTTTCATCTAGATCATTAGAAGCATAAATCTTAGCCTCTGTAAATCCAGCCTCGTCCAATTGCTGACGGACTTTCTTGGAAATGTAGGCAATATCCCCAGAGTCAATCCGCACACCCATAAAGTTAATCTGGTCACCTAGCTCACGCGCCACCTGAATGGCAGCTGGAACTCCGATGCGAAGGGTGTCATAGGTATCCACAAGAAAGACACAATTTTTGTGGGTCGCAGCGTAAGCCTTGAAGGCCTCATAGTCGTTACCATAAACCTGTACCAAGGCATGGGCATGAGTCCCCAAGACAGGAATGTCAAAGAGTTTACCTGCACGCACGTTGCTGGTTCCATTGGCACCACCAATCACCGCTGCGCGTGTTCCCCAGATAGCCGCATCCATTTCTTGCGCCCGACGTGTTCCAAACTCCATCAAAGGTTCATCTTCGATGACCGAACGAATACGTGCTGCCTTAGTAGCCACCAAGGTCTGGTAGTTAACGATGTTCAAAAGAGCTGTTTCGACCAACTGACATTGGGCTAGAGGGCCTTCCACCTGCACAATCGGCTCATTAGCAAAAACCAAATCCCCTTCTTGGGCAGAACGAACGGTCAACTCCAACTTGAAATTGCGAAGATAGTCCAAGAATTCCCCATGATAGCCAAGCGACTCCAAATAGGCAATATCACTATCTGAAAAACGCAAGTCTTCAAGATAGTTCACAATTCTTTCCAAACCAGCAAAAACCGCATAGCCATTCTTAAAAGGCTGTTGGCGGAAATACACCTCAAAGACCGCCTTTTTATTGTGAATCCCTTGGTCAAAGTAAACCTGCATCATATTAATCTGGTACAAGTCCGTGTGCAATGTCAAACTATCATCTGGATACATACTTTTCCTACTTCCTTAACTAGAAACACATGAAATTTTTCAAAAACTTTCATGTATTCCAATAAATTAGTACTATTATATCACATTTTAGCTGGATTGAGAAAAGAGTAACAAGCTATTCTCCACTCTCCAGCTCATCCATATCTTGCTCAAATTTTTTCTGAGCCCATTCGCCATAACTTTTAAGACCAAGATTGCCAATAAAGACCCAGGGAAGGTAAATGACATATGTAATGACCCAAGCAGACAAATATTTAACGTTCAAAGGATTGTGATGATAAATTTCTATGTTGAATTGATAATTCTGCAACATCAAGAGAGTCGTAATCGCCAAGGTTAGGAAAAAACAACCCAAAATCGTAAAATGAAAACGACTATAGTAGGTCACTCCCAGATAACGGGCACGATTGAAAAAGAAGAAAATTCCTACTATCAGAGTATAGACTAGAAAATTCGGATTAAAAATAGATGGAGCCAACACTGCCACCAAATAGCTTAGAAGTACAAGCCCAATAAAGAGGGAAAAGGATTCCGCCCCAGCTTTATTAATTAGTTGTTCTTCTCTTTCGTCAAGTAATTGATAATGAATAAATTTATTTACCATCTTCTTCCTCCCAAAATAATTGGTCTAGGGTTTTCCCTAAACATCTGCAAATGGACTGGCAGAGTGAGAGACTGGGATTGTATTTCCCCGCCTCTATCAAACCAATAGTCTGACGCGTCACCCCAACAGCCTCTGCCAGTTGACCTTGTGTTAAATCAAGCTCAACCCTAGCTAATTTTAATTTTAAATTTTTAGCCACCTGCGTCCTCCTTATAATTTTAATACTCATCTACTCTTAAAAAATACAAAACTATTACAAGCTGTCAGCTATTATTATAAGCTCATTAATTATCACTCCAATATTATCTTCAGCTTAAAATCAGTATGTTGGATTATTTGAAATAAACTCCCTAGCTGGCTACTTGATTTTTTGTTTAGTATTAGCTTTAGTAGGGTCTTTTAAACGAGTTTTGATTGATTGTATTTCTTATTTTGTTGATTTCATATCACTATTATATAATGCTTTTGGAAATGAGTCTAGCATAAGACAAAAACGTGTACACTGCAAGAGCAGGGGAATAGCAGGGGAATAGCAAGATGACTGATTTTTTTACTAGATTTTAAGTCTACAAAATAATACTAAACGAAACTAAAATGAATACTCCTTGCTTTTCTTGAGAGTGAAAAAATACAATAAAATGATTGTAGTGATTACCACAAAATACTGACTAATAGACATCATATTTGAAGCAACAAATACAGGTAAGGAATAAAAAGGAAGAAGTTTAATTGCTTTGATAAACAAATCATTACTAGTATTCATCATAATCGTATTTAATATATTAGGGACAAAGAGTAGTAAAGCTACTAAAATACCAAATACCAAGCCACTTTTCAATTTGTATAAATAGAAAATGTAAGATAATAGAAAATAAAATAGGACTAACAAAATTGTATTGACTACAATGGCTACTATAAAATCTAATCCTAAAGCACCTGGAACACCCAATTTACTTACGATGACTAATAACACAATACCATTCAAAGCATAAATAATGGAAACTGAGATGGCATATAGAAAATTGGACAAGACGTAAATCATCCGATTTTTCTGTTGATTATAAAATAAACTTATCGTATTGTGGGAAAAATCCCTGCTAATAATTCGGTTAGCATGTATAACAGCCATTAACATACCGAGCATAGCATAAAAATTTGAAATATGCTTAATACCAAGTGATGTCCCTTGAGTCTTTAAAATAAAGAATGTAACCAGTAGCGGCGGTATAAACGAGATAATCAATCCGAGATAGACTACGCTTGATGAATATAAATCTCTTATATTTTCCTTAAGAAAATTCAATTTATTTAATTTCATGATTATAACCTTCCTTTAGTTTGAACGATTTAGATAAATATCTTTAAGCGTCTCTTTTTTAGTTTCAAAATCAACTACTTTAATAGAGTTTTCGTTAAAAAATTTAAAAAGCTCACTACTTTGAATATTACCAGACATAGTAATTTTCAGTCCCTCTTCCTGAACAATATCCCCAAATTCTTGTTTGGTAAGGAAAATGTCTTTATCTACAGCTGATGAAAAAGCTATCTCAAACAAGCAATTATGACTATCTTTTCCTACTTTTTGGAATGTCAAAAGCCCGTTCTCCAAGAAGAGGACTCTCTCACAAATTTCTTCAATATCTTCTAATTTATGACTCGATATTAAAATTCCCACATTTTCACTTAAAGCTAAGTTTTTTAGAACCGCTAAAACTATTTGTGATGATTCAATATCTAAACCATTAGTCGGTTCATCTAAAATCAATATATCAGGTTCCGTAACGAGAGTTAGAAGCAAAGCTAATTTTTGTTTTGTACCCAAAGAATAGGTCTTTACTTTTTTATTAATAGACTGAGTCAAATCTAACTCTTGAATCAAACTCCCAAATCTTTCTTGATTGTAGTCAACACCATATAAATTTGACAAATATTTTAAATTCTCTAAACCTGTTTTAGATAAAAATAACTTTGGTTCTTCGATTAAATACCCAACATTATCACTACTTATAATATTCCCTGCAGTCGGTTGATTATTCTGAACAAGAATTTTCATCAATGTACTCTTGCCAACTCCGTTTCTCCCTACTAGACCAACAATTTCACCCTTATTAAGTGCAAAATTTATATCTTTGAGAATGATTGAATGACCATAATGCTTACTTACATTTATAACTTCCATTTTTCAATTCCTCCATTAATATTCTTGGTTTTCTCTTTGATTCTCATTAATTTTAAAAAGTTGCGCCTCTTTTCAACACCATTATATCATATATCTAACTTAATGCAATATATAAATGTCATTTTGTAAAATTTTATTAACAAAAAAACTCTCTATTATAAAAAATAGAGAGTGTTGAGTTTAAATATAGGATTTTAAAATATCGACGACATCATTTCTTTTCTTAACCTGATAAGCCTTGATGCCCAACTTCTCAGCTACGATTGCATTGTCCTCAATATCGTCTAAAAAGACACAATTTCTAGGTTATAACTGGTATTTATCGATAGTTACTCATATACATCAATCCACCTTCATAGTAATGTGAAAAATCCCTCTTTGATTTATGCTACCATATTCTCCTTACAAATCTTTTTGATAGTAAAATCTTTGCCCTGTGTAGGGATAGTTTTTTAAAGCAAAGACTTCCTTGTAGCCATATTTCTGATAAAAGTCTGGTGCCTGAAACTGATAAGTATTGACAAATGCAAAACAACAGTTTCGATTCTTGGCTTCACTTTCTGCCTGTTGCAATAGTTTTGAACCGATTCCTTGCCCTCTCAGTTCCTCTTTTACAAACAGATACTCGATTTCCAACCAATTTCCGAAAGTCTCAGCTACCAGACCTGCCAGGAGTTGTCCCTTTTCATCTTCTACATAAAGATTCAATGGCACACTTTCAGCCTCTTCTCTTTTTGAACGGTTATAAACACGAATCAAATTTCCAATTTCTTGTGCTTTCTGGGATTTCTCATTTTCCAATCTAAAGTACATCTAAATCTCCTTAAATACTGTTACAGCTTGATTATAGTCTTATTTCAATGGACTGTCAAACTAGCAAAAACCCACCAACCTGAGTTGATGAGTCTTTAATCTATTTTCTAAATTTCCACTGGCTATAAATCCCGAAACCGATAATCCATATAGCTGAGCCGATTGCTCCTACAAATGTAGACTCTTGTAAAAAGAGGGTTACAAAGACAAAGACAAAGAAGAGCATGGTTAAAGGATTTAGGAAACGATAATGGGGCATGAGGTAGCCATCTGCCATAAAGTCCTGTGACTTGCGATACTTGAGGTGAGCCACCATGATCAAGATATAAATGGCGATATAGACACCTGATGACGATGCCGTAATCAAGGCAAAGGCATCGGAAACACCTGGCAAAACATTGATAAAGGCAGCCAGAGCAATTAAGATTGCTGAAGCAATGATGGCATTTTGTGGCACATTATGGCGAGAAAGGGTATCTGCCTTGATTGCTTTTAGGAATGGATTTGGCGAATCATGAGCAATCTGGTACAAATGACGCCCTGTTGAATAAAGGGTCGAGTTAAGAGCAGATGCTGCTGAGGTCAAAACGACGAAGTTAATCAAGGCTGCCGCCCACTTGATACCGGCCAATTCAAATACTGTAACAAAAGGTGAATCAGCAGAAGCAAGCTCACGCCAAGGAATGATAGCCATGATGGCTAAGAGGGCACCACCGTAGAAAAAGGCGATACGCAAAGGAATTTCCTTAACGGCTTTTGGCAAGACCTGACGTGGATTTTTAGTTTCAGAAGTTGTGACCCCGATAAACTCAATCATGAGGTAGGCAAAGAACACCATCTGGAAGGCCATGACAAAGTTCACTCCACCATTTGGGAAGAGGGAGAAATTGTCAGTAATATTTGCTAAACTTGCTACTCCATGAGGTGTCTTAAAGCCTGTCAAGACCATAAAGACCCCTGTGGCAATCATGGCTAAAATAGCCACAATCTTAACCATAGCAAACCAAAACTCAACTTCTCCAAAAAGCTTAACCGCAATCAGATTAACCAAGGCTAGAATGGTCAAAAATCCAATCTCAATCATCCAACTTGGCCAGCTAGGGAACCAAAACTGAACATAGTGAGAGATGGCTGTGATTTCCGCCATACCGATAAAGACAACGGATAGCCAGTAAGACCAAACCGAGAAATAACCCCAGCCCTTGCCCAAATGGCGCGTGATAAAGTTGATAAAGGTATGTTGCTCAGGATCTTGATAAAGCATCTCCCCAACCGCACGCATCATGAGGAACATAAAAGCCCCAGTAATCATATAAATCAGCACAATGGAAGGACCTGTTAGGCTGATAGAGCGACCCGCTCCCAAAAAGAGTCCTGTTCCGATTGTTCCTGCAATGGCCATAACCTGCACGTGACGATTGGTCAGACCACGCTCCATCTTATTTTTTTTCTTCTTTGAACTCATATCGTCTCCAATTCAATTTAAAATGGAAAAAGGAGTGAGTGAAGCGCACAGCCTCCCCACTCCTTTTCTGTTTTTAGGCTGTTTTTTCAACCTTCAAGATTTTTACATCATAGCTACCAACAGGTGTTTCAATAGTTGCTGTGTCACCTGTTTTCTTACCAATCAAGGCTTGTCCAATTGGGCTTTCATTTGAAACCTTACCTGCAAAGGCATCCGCACCGGCTGAACCTACGATAATATAAACTTCTTCTTCGTCCTCACCAATTTCTTGGATAGTGACTGTTTTACCAATCGCTACTTCATCATCTGCAACTGAGTCACTATTGACGATTTCAGCATAACGGATTTTTGTTTCCAAGCTAGAGATTTGTCCTTCGACAAAGGCTTGTTCATCCTTAGCTGCTTCGTACTCACTGTTTTCAGAAAGGTCACCGTATGAACGAGCAATTTTAATGCGTTCTACCACTTCTGGTCGGCGAACCAATTTCAATTCTTCTAATTCTTTTTCAAGTTTTTCCTTTTCCGCAAGGGTCATAGGATATGTTTTTTCTGCCATTTTTCTCAACTTTCTTTCGATAGTATTGAATCTCTATCTGAGATTCTCATTTTTGTAGTCTTAGTTTGAACTACTATTTTGAGTAAGCTTGCTATTGACATGTTCAGCTACATTGCGATCATGTTCTTCCTGAGTAACTGCGTAATAGACTTTTCCATCTGTAACATTGGCTACAAAGTAGAGGTTCTCACTCTTCGTTTGGTTGATACTTGCTTCAATCGCGTCCTGACTTGGACTATCCACTGGACCAGGCATCAAACCAGGTTTTGTATAAACATTGTATGGTGAATTAATTGATGTATCAATTCCAGCATCATCTGCTAGGCTAATATTTTGACCGAGTTTGCCTTGGGCATATAAGATTGCAATATTGCTTTGAAGTGGCATACCAAGGTTCAAGCGATTGTAGAAAACACCTGCAATCAACTTACGATCTTCAGTCTTAGCACCTTCTTTTTCAACAAGAGAAGCAATGGTTAGCAATTCATTGACTGTCAAGTTTTTAGACTTAATTGCACTATAGTGTGGGGTCAAGGTTTTATCCATAGCTGCCAACATCTCATCAATCAAGCTTTCAATAGTTGTGCTTTCCTTGATAGAGTAGGTTGCTGGGAAAAGATAACCCTCCAAACGGTAACGAGCTCCACTTTCTTTTGTCGGTAAGCTTTCGAGTAGGCTTGGATATTTAGTAGCTTCTTGACTGATAAAGTTATCATCTTGAACCTTAGCCAAGAAAGCATCCGCAGTCAAAGGCTCTTTAAATTCACCTTGTAATTGGCCTACAGCTTGGGCAATTTGCTCAATTGTATACCCCTCTGGAATGGTCAAATCTGCAAGTGAAGGTTCTTGAGGTTCAGGAGTACCACCTTTTTGTAGTTCCTTAATGATATCCTCTGTACTCATGCTCTTTTGCAAATTGTAATATCCAGCCTTCAGATCTGAATAATTCTTATATTTCGCATAGAATGCAAAAATTACTCCGTGTTTGATCACACCAGAATTTTCAAGTGCTGAACCAATCTCTTGAACATTGGCTCCTTCCGGAATTTGAACGGTTACATACTTCTTAGAATTAGCGTCAACTGGTAATAAAGATGACTGGACATACTGATAACCGAAGTAACCACCTGCCGAAATCAAGGCAAGGAAAATCAGTAGAGAAATGAAGAAAGCCTTCAAATGTGATTTTTTCTTCTTGACAGGCTTAGCTGTCTCACGACGACTACGACGTGGACTTTCTGAAATGACTTCAACAGCTTCCGTTTCCATAACAGGTTCTGGTCTTGTTGCTTCCTTCTGTGTCTCTTTTTTCGCTTCAGTTTTATAAGAAACAGCTACTCTTGTTGGAGTTGTATTCAATTCTTTTTCAACATTTCGCGGACGATCAGCTCCTGGTCCCGGAACCGGTCTTGATGGACTTTCTTCAGCTGGAGAAGCTGGAACATCTTGACTTGGATGACTAGGAACGATTGGAGATTCTTCTCTTCGTTCATCTGCAGGTGATGCAGGCACGTCCTCACTAGGATGCTGGGGAACACGTGGTGCATTCTCGATAATTTTTTCAACAGCTGATAGGGATGCATTCATCACTTCTTCATCAGCAATTTTTGTTTCAGGGACAGACAAGGCCTCTTTTTTCTCAGCCAGCTCAGCAGCCTCTTGACGAATCCCTTCATATTGTTTTACTTTTTCTAAATCACGTAAAATCTGCTCTTTAAAGCTTAATTTTTCGTCTTCTCTTGGCTTTTCACTCAAAAGTTTATCCTCCTCGTTGACAATCCATAATATTATATCTTAAAAACGAAAGAAAAGCAACCTAGCATGCTTTTCTGGCTTATTTTTTAGCTTCCCAGACCATATCATACCAAGTTTCCCCTGCAAAGGTTGACTGGGACAGACCTTCATTGACAAATCCATGCTTTTCATAGTAGGCAATGAGATAGTCATGACAGGTTAGGTTAATTCCTTCTCTTTCGTGTTCAAGAGCCAGTTCTTTCAAAGCTGTTAGCAATTTCTGACCTAGTCCTATTCCCTGTGCCTCCTTGGCAATAGAAAGACAGGTTACAGAGATATAGCCCCCCGGCTTATGACTATAGTCTGCTATCTCTTCTGTAAAAGACTGGTCTTGCAGATGGCGGTGGGGGCCAACTGGCCCTTCTATATAACCCATGATTCTGCCTTCTTTTTCTGCAACCAGAAACGAGGTCTGAATTTCTCGCAAATGCGCTTCAAAAACCGAGCGAGGAATGGCTTCTTCTACCGAGAAATTCTCTAGTTCAATCTCGACAATCCGATCCAAATCTTCTAATCTTGCTGGTCTAATTTTCATTGTGCCTCCTCTAAAAGAGATTAAACCAAATCATACTAACACCCTGGCTAGCTGCATAAAGTGAATCTGTCACTTCTACATCGATAAAACCGTTCATTTCAAAATAGGAAAGCAGATCATCAGGACTATTCAAACGAATACCTCTGTATTCTAGCTCAACTGTCGCATCTTTCAAAGCCGCAAGAAGAAGCGTTCCCAAGCCCTGTCTCTGATGGTCAGCCTTGATAACCAAAGAATGTATTTCTAGACATTGCGGATTGTGTGGGTAAGGACCACCTAGAACATAGCCCAGAATCTGATTTTCATCCCTAGCTAGAAGAAAGGTATCCGCACACTTACGGATACTTTCTTCTAAAATATGGGAAGGTTGCTGCTTTTCAGCTGGAAAAGATGAAGTTTGAAGTGCCTCTATCTCAGCCACATCAGACTTACTTGCCTGAATGATCTTAATTGGAATTTCCATGAGAACGTCCTATTGAACATTGCTTGTCAAGTTAGACAAGAGACGCTCAAATGAGTATTCATAGGTTTGGATATCTCCTGCTCCCATAAAGACATAGACAGCATTGTCATGGTCTAGGAGTGGAGATACATTTTCAACAGTAATCACTTGGTGTTTCTTGTTGATTTTATTAGCTAGGTCTTCTACCTTGACATCACCATGGTCTACCTCACGCGCAGATCCATAGATTTGTGCTAAGTAAACCGCATCCGCTTGATTCAAAGCGTGAGCAAATTCGTCCAACAAGGCAATGGTTCTTGTAAAAGTATGCGGTTGGAAGACTGCAACAATTTCCTTGCTTGGATATTTCTGACGAGCCGCATCCAAGGTTGCAATGATTTCTGTTGGATGGTGGGCAAAATCATCGATAATCACCGTGTCATTGACAATTTTTTCTGTGAAACGACGCTTAACACCGGCAAATGTTTTCAAGTGTTCACGCACCAAGTTCAAATCAAAGCCTGCTGTGTACAGCAATCCGATGACTGCTGTCGCATTCATGATATTGTGACGACCAAAGGTTGGGATGTGGAATTGTCCCAACTCTTGTCCACGGAAGTGAACAGTGAAGGTTGAACCAGTTGTAGAACGGAGAAGGTCGCTAGCTACAAAGTCATTTCCTTCAGCTTCAAAGCCATAATAATAGATTGGTGCATCAGACGTAATTTTACGTAATTCTGCATCTTCACCATAGACAAAGAGACCCTTAGTAATTTGTTTAGCATAGTCGTTAAAAGCATTGAAAACATCCTCTAGACTTGTGAAATAGTCTGGATGGTCAAAGTCAATGTTGGTGATGATAGAATATTCTGGGTGGTAAGGCATAAAATGGCGCTCATATTCGTCAGATTCAAAGACAAAATATTTTGCATTGGCTGAACCACGACCTGTCCCATCTCCAATTAAGAAGCTAGTGTCTGTAATGTGAGACAAGACATGAGACAACATACCTGTCGTTGAAGTTTTTCCGTGCGCTCCAGCAACTCCCATGCTGACAAAGTCACGCATAAAGCTACCTAAGAATTCATGGTAACGTTTATAGCTGATTCCATTTTGGTCCGCATAGGCAATTTCGACGTTGTTATCTGGACGAAAGGCATTTCCAGCGATAATTTCCATATCTCCATCTAGATTCTTTTCATCAAAAGGAAGAATGGTAATCCCTGCCTGCTCAAGACCGCGTTGAGTGAAGTAATACTTTTCAACATCAGATCCCTGTACTTTGTGTCCCATTTGGTGCAACATCAAGGCCAAGGCACTCATCCCTGATCCCTTAATTCCGATAAAATGATATGTCTTTGACATGTTTTCTCCCCTATTCCGTAATTCTTGTCAGATTCAACTCTTGGGCAACCTGACGTTCTTGTTCTTTTTGTTGATTCTTTTTATTGTAGATTTGGCTCTTCTTCAGAAAATCATAGTTGTTTTTCTTTGGACCTGCAGTTTCTGTTTTCTCTGTTTGAGTAGAAATATGGCTCACTTCTTCCGCCAAGATATAATGAGACTGGGTCAATTTTTGACTGTATTTGACAAATTCACCAGGATTTTCCTTTTGGAAAGGCGCTGTCGGTTGATTGCCCTGTCTAACTGGACTTGGCTGAGTATGGCGTCTTGTAGGAGTGATGTCCTTGGTCAGATAGCTTGCTGAGCGTTTCTTTTTCAAGTCCGCACGCGCTTCTTCGCGTGCCACCTCCGCATAGCTCTTTCCTTCTTTCTTAACCCCTAAACCAGCCTTCTTAGGTTTCTCTACTTGCTTTTCAACCGGTTTGACTGGTTTTTCTTCAGTAATAGGAGCCCACTCCAGATAATTCTTATCACGGTATTCTCCCTTGATATTACTGATAAAGTCAGATTCATCATACAGGTCCATGACTGGCATCTCAGTCAACATGACCTCATCATCTGACACCAATGGAAATCGTTCTTCTCTCATTTTCTATTTCCTTTCAACACTTCATTATAGCGTATTGTCTTGATTTTTCAAGTGCTGGCTTCAGAAATCCCCAAAATTTCTCTAATTTCTGCTAGGGTCAGACTGCCACGTGACTCTGTCCCGTCCAATACTTGTGACACCAGATGTTTCTTTTGTTCTTGGAGTTCCTGGATTTTTTCTTCAATGGTTCCCCTGGTCACCAAACGATAAACCTCAACCGTTTCTTCCTGCCCCATCCGATGGGCACGGCCAATAGCTTGCGCTTCCACCGCAGGATTCCACCAAAGGTCAACCAAGATAACTGTATCAGCACCTGTCAGGTTTAGACCGACCCCACCAGCCTTGAGGGAAATCAGAAAGGCATCTCTTTCCCCTTGATTAAAAGCCTTGGTCATGTCTTGTCTTTCCTTGGCTGGGGTTGAACCCGTAATTTTAAAAGATGTCAAGCCCAAGTCTGGCAGTTCTTGTTCAATTTTCTCCAACATTCCCTTGAACTGCGAGAAAATCAAGACACGGTGTCCACCATCTGCCACCTGTACCAGCAAGTCTCGAAGACTATCCAATTTGCCACTGGCACCCTGATAATCTTCCATAAAGAGGGCAGGCGTATCACAGATTTGGCGCAAGCGCATCAGACCAGATAAGATTTCCACTCTACTTCGCTGGAATTCCTGATCTGAAACTTGAGCCAATCTATCTCTCATCTGTTGCAACTGAGCTAGGTAAATAGCCTTTTGCTGGTCTTCCAGTTCATTTTTATAAACCACTTCAATCAAGTCTGGCAATTCAGTCAGAACTTCTTCTTTCTTGCGCCGCATCACGAAAGGTTTGATAAACTGAGCAACGCGCTCAGCTGGTAATTTCATAAATTCTTTCTTGCTTGGCAAAAGTCCTGGCATGACAATTTGGAAAATAGACCACAGCTCACCCAGATGGTTTTCAATAGGAGTTCCTGACAAGGCAAAGACCGACGGTACCACAAATTGTCTCAAGGTCTGGGCGATCTTAGTCTGGGCATTTTTCATGACCTGAGCCTCATCTAAGAAAAGGAAGTCAAAGGCCATCCCCTGATAAAGATCACTGTCCTGACGGAAAGTAGCATAACTCGTCACATAGATTTGATGGCTCTCAGCAAGAATCTCTTCACGACTAGCTTTCAAACCATGAACAACAGCCACATCCAACTGTGGGGCAAATTTCTTAAATTCATCTGCCCAGTTGTAAATCAAACCCGACGGAGCGAGAATCAAGACTCGACTTTCTTTTGTCACTTGGCTGGTCAAAAAAGCAATAGTCTGCAGGGTTTTACCAAGTCCCATATCATCAGCCAAAATCCCACCAAAACCATAATGATTGAGCATCTGCAACCAGCCGATTCCCTTTTCCTGATAATCTCGCAGGTCAGCCAGAACATGAGTTGCTTGTCGTGGGAAGTCCTCTGGATGCGTCAAATCATGGGCCAGATTCTGGAATTCTTGTGAAAAAGAAACACGATCTCGGCCTTCAAAGAGATGAGCTAAACTATAGGCCAAGGATTTTCGAGCCTGCAAGGAGCCATCTTTTAGTTCAAACTGCCCCAGTTCCTGTAAGTTTTGACGAATTTTCTTGGTTTCTTCATCAAAAAAGTAGACTTGATTGGACGAATCAATATAAAAATCTTGATTGTCAACCAAGGCCTGCATGGCTTGGTCAATTTCCTCTTGGGCAATATCTTGAAAATCAAACTGGATTTCCAAGAGACCTCCCTTGGAAGCAATCTGCACTTGAGGGCTTGCTAGGTTATAAAGTTCTTCTAGCTTGTCTGATAGGTCAACATTCCCGAGTTTTTCAAAGACCGGAATAATTTCGTGAAAGAAATGATAGACAGACTCGGCTTTTAAGGCCTGACGCCAAGATTGAAAATCTGCTTCAAATCCAGCTGCCAAACAGATTTGGAAAATTCTTTCTTCTAAGTCAGCATCACTCGAAAAGGGCAATTCTTCTAGTTCCTGTCGGCTAGATACCTGTATATCCCCATAATCAAACTGGATTTCCAGACGAATCCGATTATCCTCTTCCCTGTCAAAGTAAAACGAGGGCGTAAAAGTTTTGATTTGTAAGCGTTCTGGAGCTGAGACAGTCCCCATCTGGCTAAAAAGAGTTAGACAGGAAGCCAACTTATCTCGGTCACTGCTATCAAATTGCAGGAATTTCTTTCCATGTTGATCCAAAGGCAGGGCTTTGATCTCCTTGAGAAGACGCATCTGCTGGTCTGTTAGAAAATAAATCTGTCCTTTATGGAAAAGTACAGCTCCCTGATAAAAGACATTTACCCTAGGACTCTCACTAATTTCCATTTCAAAATAATCCGAGTATTCTATTACTGTAAAGGCAAAGAGATTGGCATCCGCATGCATATCCTGAAAAAGCAGGGTCTGGTAGCTATCCACTTGATGATCAAATTGAAAATGGGGCAAGGTCATCAATAAATTCACACCCTGCTCAAAAAAGGTCAGAGGGAAAAAGAGGTGCCGACCTTGGTTTTGGAAAAAGAGGTCTAGAACCAGTCCTTCCTCCACTAGTCCCCGCAAGAAAGTCAAAAGTTCTTGGCTGGCCTCATCAAAGGATTCCCAAGACAGAGACTCCTCATAGGTCTTACCAATCATATAAGGCTTTCTCTTCTTGACAACTTTTAAAAAGAGTGGAATATCCCGAATGACATAGTATTTTTGGCTATTAATTTGCCCGATTCTCAGGGTCCACAAGATATGATTAGTTCCTGCTTCCACCTGACCCACAGCGGATAATTCATAGGCTCGTTCTGTTTTTGGAGACAAGATTCGATCCAAAAACTTTCCTCCCAAGGTCACCTTGGTTTCAACGGCCTCTTTTTCCTCATGGCCTTCTTCCAAACTCTGCAAGATTTCCTGGCCGCGCTCATCATTTTTCAAAAAATGCTCCAGCGCCGCCAAATGCACACAGTAGCCCCTCTTTTGGAAAAAATCGCAGGCACAAAAAACCAAATCATCCTCTAGACTATAGCGCAGTTCTTCTTCTGCAACGCGAGCGTAGAGCCGATTGTTCTTTTCCTTGATGATGTCAACCTTACCAGTTTCATAAAGGGAAACGCCTTCGATACGGACCTTCCCCGGAATCAATTTAGCCATATTATCACCTTTACCTTATCTTTTTATTATACCATATTTTCCCCTATGAAAATAGCCTTCTAGGAATACTTTTCTCCTAGAAGGCTGGATTTTTAAAGTTTAGAAAAAGTGGTAACGATACGCTGACAAACTTCTTGCAACAGAGATTTAGGCATAGCTACATTGAGGCGGGCATGGAGACTTCCTTCCTCCCCAAAATCCAAACCACGGTTGAGGATAACCTTGGCTTCATTTCTCAAAAGCTCTTGCAATTTTTCATCAGTCAGTTCATAGGCTGAAAAATCAAGCCAAATCAAGTAGGTTCCTTGCGGTTTCATGACCTTGATTTTAGTTTCTTTTTCAAATAGATCTACCACATAATTGATATGATCTTCAAAGACTTGCTTGAGTTCCTCTAGCCAATCCTTCCCATAGCGATAAGCAGCTTCTGTCGCCAAATAACCCAAACCTGAAATTTCATGCTGATTATTAGCCAACTGACGTTTCTGGTAAGCCGCTCTCAACTTATGATTTTCAATGACTGCATAGGAATTTTTTGTCCCAGCAATGTTAAAGGTTTTGGTGGCACTAGTCAAGACGATAGCAAATTCTTTAAAGTCAGGATTGATGGTATTGAAGGAATGATGCTTGTGACCAAAGAGAGCCAAATCTTGGTGAATCTCATCAGAAACCAACAAAACACCGTGTTTTTGGCAGAGTTGGCCAATCTTCTCCAACACTTCCTTTTCCCACACACGTCCACCAGGATTGTGAGGATTGCAGAGGATATAGAGCTTGACATCCTCTTCTACCAGATCCTTTTCAAGTTGGTCAAAGTCAATCTCAAAGAGACCATCCTTTTCCACCAAAGAATTGGTAATCAATCTGCGGTTATTCAACTTGACACTGCGAGCAAAAGGTGGATAGACAGGTGTGTTAATCAAAACTGCTTCGCCTTCTTTTGTAAAGGCTTGAATAGCTGTTGAAATAGCTGGTACTACACCCTCAATAAAGACAAGGGCCTCTTTGTCAAAGTGGTAACCGTGTTGTGTTGCTTCCCACTTTTGAACTTCGTGAATTAACTCTTCACTGGCATAAGTATAGCCATAAACCAATTGGTCTGCATAAGTCTGCACTGCTTGGCGTATTTCAGGTAAGACCACAAAGTCCATATCCGCTATCCAAGCTGGTAGGACTTCGCTATCCGTTTCTGCCTCTTTCCATTTATAGGTATGGTGCCCTAAACGATTAGGCAGGCTTGTAAAATCATATTTTCCCATCTTTTTCTTATCCTTCTAATGCTTGGCGCAAATCTGCAATCAAATCTCTAGCATCTTCAATCCCAATTGACAAACGCAAGAGGTCATCTGTCAAACCATAAGAATGGCGCACTTCTGCTGGAATATCAGCGTGAGTTTGTGTCGTTGGATAGGTAATGAGACTTTCCACTCCACCCAAACTTTCCGCAAAAGAGAAAACCTTAAGGCCGTTCAAGATATGAGGAATGCGTGTTTCATCCGCTACCTTGAAGGAAATCATGCCTCCACGACCAGTGTAGAGAACTTCCTTAACTGCTGAAGAATCCTTCAAAAAGGCAACCACTTCTTGGGCATTGGCTGTTGAGCGCTCCATACGAAGAGACAAGGTCTTGAGACCACGAATCAATTGATAACTGTCAAATGGCGACAAGACTGCCCCTGTTGTATTGAGATTATAAAAGAGTTTTTCGTATAGTTCTAAACTATTGGTCACAACCACTCCAGCCAAGACATCATTGTGCCCTGCCAGATACTTAGTCGCTGAATGCAGAACGATATCAGCTCCATCTTCAATCGGACGTTGATAGATAGGGCTGTAGAAGGTATTGTCCACTACTACTTTGGCACCTTTAGCATGAGCCAATTTTGCTAGTTTTTCGATATCAAATTCCAACATCAAAGGATTGGTTGGTGTTTCGATATAAAGAACATCCACGTCCTTGTCTAACTCAGCAATCAACTCTTCTTCTGTATTGGCATAAGTAAAATGGAAACGGCCTTCCTGCTCCACTTGGTTGAACCATCGGAAAGAACCACCGTAAAGGTCACGCACTGCCAAAACCTTACTTCCTACCGGAAAAACGCTAAAGGCCAATACAATGGCTGACATCCCTGAGCTAGTCGCTAGGGCATAATCTGCCGACTCAATGGCTGCCAAGACTTCTTCAGCCTTACTACGAGTTGGGTTTTTAGTACGCGTATAGTCAAATCCAGTAGACTGACCAAACTCTGGATGCTGATAGGTCGTTGAAAAATGAAGCGGTGTCACCAAAGCTCCTGTCGCTTCGTCTGACTTGATACCCGCCTGGGCCAAAATTGTGTTAATGTGTAATTCCTTGCTCATACAATACCTCCAAATCTATAGTAACTATTGTACCACTTATTTTCATCAACTCATTTTCTTCTTTTCAAGAGCTAGTTATAGTTTCAAACTATACACTTATCGAGTAAAGCTAAAAAAGAATCCAGAAAACATTCCAGATTCTTTTGTAAAAATGATTGCTAGTGCTTACTTGGACCGAAAGAAATCCTGTTGAACCAAATAGTCATAATGCTCTTTGTTAAATTGATACTGACCCACACGCTGACTAATCTGACCGATATCCACGGAAAAAATATAGGCTTCATTTTGATAGTTCCAATTCAGCCTAACTGCATTCAAGACTGGCTTATAAGTAAAATCTTTAACCTGATTCCAAGGCATCTCAAGGACTTGATTAGAACGATTTTCAGTTATATCACTGATGTCCATCAAATAGATCCCCTTAGGTGTGAATGCCAGAATCTTAGGCTTCACACTCGACTGAACATAGTAACTTCCTCCTATAACGAAGAAATCAATAAAAGATTTCAACCATGTCTTTTTCTTGAAAGCCATCAGAAAATTCTTTTGCCCTTCAATGCGACAAGTTGAAAGAAATGATGCAATCTGTTTTTCTGTTGCAAACTCCATAACAGCGCCCATGATGTTACCTCCATAACGATTAGTAAATAGGCAAATAAGAATTCTTCACATAAAAGAAGAACTTATCATTTGTTGCATTTTATCTTACTTTTCCAGTAGATGGCTCCTCTCCTATAACATTAACCTAGCGTGTGCATACTTCAATCAACACTGGGTAGATTTTCGAAAATAATTTTTTACAAGCTTTTATTATATTCATTATAGCATAAATCTAATAAACAATTTAAAAAATGTAAGCACTTTTCTTCCAAATTTAACATTAGTCCATAAAAAACGACAGCTTCTTTCGAAACCATCGTTTTTCTTGAAAAATCCTTATTTGACATGTTTTGCCAATTCTTCTTGGGCTTTTTTATTAGATTCTTCTTTTTCTTTCAACCATTTTTCTTTAGCTTTTTCATATTCGTCTTTTGTGACTGTCTTATCTTGTACTTTGAGGTATTTATATGATTCGATACCTTTATTACCAGCTAATGAATATGGTGAAGAGAAAGGAACTGTTTTTCTCAATGTTGGTGTTCCACCCTTAGAAACATTTGGAATTGCTAAAGCACTATCTACCAACCAAGCTTGGATCTCAGCATATTTTTCATAGCGTTTCGCAAGATCTTGTTCCTTGTTAGCTTCTTCCAACATTTGAGTGTAGACATCTAGTCCAACAGCCTTGGCCTTGTCATTGGCTTCACCTGGCTCTAAACCTAGATTTTGCAACAAACCACCAGAATTAACGTTAAAGACATCAAGATAGGTTGAAGGATCTTGGTAATCAGGACCCCAACCACCGTTGTAAAGATCATAATCCTTCTGAGCTGCTGTCTGAGCCAAATAGCTTGAATTGTCATAATCTTCAGTAGTGAGTTGTTGAATATCAATTACAACATTTTCTGCACCTAAAGCTGCCTCAATAGATTGCTTCATAGAGTTTGCCTCTTGGACACCCTGTTTAGCAGCTTGGTCAACAGTCATGTCCAAGTGGATAGGGAATTGAACTCCTTTAGCTTGGAGTTCTTTCTTAGCTTCAGCAAATTTGGCTTTAGCTTTTTCAGTATTGTAGTATGGATCCTGAGCATCCGCAAAGTTGATTCCTTGCCATTCTTTACCATAATTTACCATCTTAGAAGCTACTACTTCACCAAAGTCTTTTCCGTTGATACTTACGAAGTTTGGAGGAACAACCAAGTTACGCAAAATCTTAGTTGCACCCTCTTCTCCCTGAGATTGAGCCCCGTAAGCTGTACGGTCATAGGCAAAGTTAATGGCTTGACGGAAGTTTTTATTGAGAACTGCTTCTTGAGTCGATTTCTTCTCAGCATCACTTGTTTTTGAAGTAAATTTATAAGATTTTCTATCTAGGTTGAAGTTTAAGAAGTAAGATGTAGCATCTTGCAAGCTATAAATGATATTATCCTTATTCTTTTCTTTAATTCCTTCAAAGCTTGAGCTATTTGGATAGAGACGAGCGTAGCTATAGGCTCCCTCTACATAGTTACGAGCCAGTGCATCTTGGTCGCTACCATCATAATAGGCCAATTTGACATCATCTACAAAGACATTTTTAGCATCCCAGTAGTTAGGATTTTTCTTGAATTCGATAACTGATTTTGAAACAAAGGATTTCATCAAGAAAGGTCCATTGTACAAAATGCTAGATGGGTCTACCTTCCCAAAATCATCCCCTTTTGATTTCAAGAAATCCGCATTAACGGGGAAGAGAATGGTTGAGGTTGTTTTTGAGTTCCAGTAAGATTCTGGTCGTGTCAAAGTATATTGAACGGTTTGGTCATCAAGAGCCTTAACTCCGACAGTTGAAAAGTCGCTTGTTTTACCGTTAATGTAATCATCCAAACCTGCTACGGATTCTTGCACTAAGTACAAGGCTTCTGATTTTTTATCAGCTGCATATTTCAAACCAGTGACAAAATCTTGGGCAGTTACAGGAGCATATTCATCTCCATCTGCAGTATACCATTTAGCATCTTTACGCAGTTTGTAAGTATAGGTCAAACCATCCTTGGATACACTCCAATCCTCTGCCAAGGATGGGATATAGTTCCCATACTGGTCATTTTCCATTAGACCATCTACTAAATTAACCACGATATCATTGGTTGTTGCACGATTTTCTGCTAGATAGTTCAAACTTGATGGGTCACTTACGTAAACATAGTTATATGTTTTTGACGCTGTACTAGAATTTCCACAGGCACTTAACAAAATACCTGCACTTAACACGATACCTGCAAGTGTTGCATACTTGGCTTTAGACTTTTTCATCTCCAGAACCTCCTAATTTAAATATTTGTCTTACTATACAACTTGAGTTTTATTTAGTCAATAGTTTTTTAAGTAAAATTTAAGAAAAATAAAATTTCTATCTACAAACTATAGAAATTATTCTACAAAATAATAAAAAGAGAATAATTCAAGCATTTCATGATAGAAATATTCAAATTATTCCCTTTATTTATAAAAATTTATTGAGAAATTTTTAATTTTGATCGCAGGCGATCTGCTTGAGCTTGTCCAATCACCTTGTCCAATAATCGAGTACGAAGACTCAAGAATCCATATACTCCTCCTCCCATGGCACCAACAAGGGCTACATATAGGAAACTCCACAAACGTCCACTTGGTTGGAAGACAAACCCTAAAATCCACTGGATGACACCGACACCGATGAACATAACAAGGGTCAACAAACTGATTAAAATGGTTCGCTTCACAATCACCTTGCGCTTAACACCCGTTACCTTACAAATATCACGATACATCAAGACGTTAGGAATGATAAGACCGATAGTTGTGGAAATCAAGGGACCATAACTGTGGAAGAGGGCAATGGTTGGAATTTGCAAGACAATCTTGGCAATCGAACCATAGATAAAATAGAGAACGGCCTTGCGGTTGCGGAACATGGCCTGAAGCATTGGAGACAAGACCATGTACAGACCCAAAATAGTAGACTGTAAAACTGCAAAGACAAACAAGCCCATGGCTAAATTATCTGGCTTGCCATAGAAGACGGTATAAAGAGGTTCTCCTACCATGACCACTCCAACCGTTGCTGGCAACAGGAATAAGAAAAGCATGGTAATGCTATCTTGAACTAGACGAGAAGCTGCTCTCAAATCCCCCTTGACATAGTTTTCCGTCAAGAGTGGCAAGCCTACACTCCCAATTGAAACCCCAACAGAAATCAAAATCATAGTGATTTTATTAGGGTTGGCTGAGAAATAAGAAAACATGACAACCAAGTCTTCATTGCTATAATTGGTAAACCAACTCATACTATTGATAAAGGTCATCTGGTCCAGAATCTGGAAAAGCTGGATGGCAGACCCTGTCAAGATAAAAGGAATGGCTTCCTTAATGGTATCAACCAAAAGACGCTTGCTGTTAATCTTATCCCCTGTTTCAAGGACTCTTTTAAGTAAACCTTCTTTTGCAAGGAAGTAAATCAAGACTGCAAAACTGGCTACCATGCCGACAAAGGCAGCAAAGGTGGATTGGGTAACCGCTGCTAGATAATCTCCTGAACCCATTTTCATAATCATGAAGGTAGCTAGAAGCATCCAGATAACACGAATGACCTGCTCAGCGATTTGACTCATGGCATAAGGTTTGAGATTATTCATCCCTTGGAAGAAGCCTCGGATAACACTCATAGAAGGGAAAATCAAGACCGCCCAAGCCAAGCTCTGCATGATTGGAATCAAGTCTTTACCCACACCCGACAAGTCTGCTAACCAAGGAGCAAAGACATACAAGACTAAAGCAAAGACCAGACCTAGTCCCGTCATAAAGCCTAAAAAGCTCCGAATCAGTGCAAAGCTGTGCTCTTCTTCTCGCATGGTATTGTACTTAGCCACTTGCTTGGCCACCGCAACTGGAATCCCCGCTGTTGAAACCAGCAAGAACCAGGCATAGATATTGTAACCCATGGTAAAGAGACCATTGGCCGTAGCTGCATAAGACCCCATCCAGATATACCAGGGGATAATATAAATAGCCCCAAGCAGGCGACTGATAAAGTTACTAGCCGTTAACCAAGCAGTCCCCCGTAACATCTGGGCCTGCTGGTGATTGTTTTCGTTAGACATAGATTCCTCATTTTATTTTAATCACTAGGAAAAATTCCTCACCTTCCATTATAAACTTTTCCTTGTCACTTGTAAATTTACGACTTTCGGTTTACAATAGAAAGTATGATTAAGATTGAAACCGTATTAGATATATTAAAGAAAGATGGTCTCTTCCGTGAGATTATCGACCAAGGACACTATCACTACAACTATAGCGATGTCGTCTTTGACACCATCTGCTATGACAGCCGCAAGGCCAAAGAGAAGAGCCTCTTTTTCGTCAAGGGCGCTGCCTTTAAGAAAGAATTTCTTCTTTCAGCCATCTCTCAAGGCCTCGGTTGGTATGTGGCTGAAAAGGACTATGAGGTTGGTATTCCTGCCATTATCGTCAGTGATATAAAGAAAGCCATGAGTTTGATTGCTATGGAATTTTATGACAATCCACAGAAAAAACTTAAACTCCTGGCCTTTACTGGTACTAAGGGTAAGACAACAGCAGCCTACTTCGCCTATAACATTTTATCTCAAGGGCACCGACCTGCAATGTTGTCGACCATGAACACAACTCTAGATGGCAAGACTTTCTTTAAGTCAGCATTGACAACTCCTGAGAGCATTGACCTCTTTGACATGATGAATCAAGCTGTGCAAAATGACCGCACCCACCTCATCATGGAGGTATCTAGTCAAGCCTATCTGGTCAAACGTGTCTATGGTCTCACCTTTGATGTAGGGGTTTTCCTCAATATCAGTCCAGACCATATCGGCCCGATTGAACACCCTAGCTTTGAAGACTACTTCTACCACAAGCGTCTCTTGATGGAAAATAGCCGAGCAGTCATCATTAACAGTGACATGGACCACTTCTCAGTCTTGAAAGAACAGGTAGAAAATCAAGACCATGATTTCTATGGTAGTCAGTCAAGTAACCAAATAGAGAATTCCAAAGCCTTTAACTTTTCAGCAAGAGGGAAACTCGCTGGTGATTATGATATTCAACTGATTGGCCACTTCAACCAAGAAAATGCAGTCGCTGCTGGACTTGCCTGTCTCCGTCTGGGAGCAAGTCTTGAGGACATCAAAAAAGGAATCGCAGCAACCCGTGTTCCTGGTCGTATGGAAGTTCTCACTCAGAAAAATGGTGCCAAGGTTTTCATTGACTATGCCCACAATGGGGACAGTCTCAAAAAACTCATCAATGTTGTAGAGACTCATCAAACTGGAAAGATTGCACTGGTTCTGGGTTCGACAGGAAACAAGGGAGAAAGCCGTCGTAAGGACTTTGGCCTCCTCCTGAATCAACACCCTGAGATTCAAGTCTTTCTGACTGCTGATGACCCTAACTATGAAGATCCAATGGCCATCGCAGATGAAATCAGTAGCTACATCAATCATCCTGTTGAAAAGATTGTAGATCGCCAAGAAGCCATCAAGGCAGCGATGGCTATCACAAACCAAGAATTAGATGCTGTCATTATCGCTGGTAAGGGGGCCGATTGCTACCAAATCGTCCAAGGCAAGAAAGAAGCCTATCCAGGAGATGCAGCCGTCGCAGAAAATTACTTATAAGATAGTAAAAAATCAAGGGAAATGAAACCCTTGATTTTTTCTATCCTTATTTAAAAGCGTTTTTCAAACCTTCAACGGCACCTTCTACAGCACCTTTAGCATCTTCAACTACTTCTTTTGCCTTAGCAACTGTCTTTTCTACAGCGCCTTCTGCTTCAGTCTTGCTATCCCCAGTAACTTTACCAAATCCTTCTTTGATAGCGCCTGTTGCTTGTTCCAATTTGTTTTCAAGTGACATATGATTGTCTCCTTTAGTTTTATTCCGATATGTGTTACCGGTTACATATAGTTTATACCGAATACTAAGGAAAGTCAAACAATGTGCTCAAAACAAGAAATCACGCCAAATAGAAAGTTAATCTTTCCTTATCAAAATAGACGGCCAACTCATACTTCCCATCTTTATTTTGGACAATATAGCCCAGGACGACCAAACTGTCCACAAAAATATCACGGCGTTTCTGCATGAGCTGGTCTTTTTTGAGGAACTTCAACAAAAAAGTCGTCATATATTTAAGAGCATACTCAGGATTAACATCTCCTAAAATAGCATAGAGTTCCTGCTGTTTTTCTGTCAAAGGATACTGCTGTTTGACCTTATAAAAATAATTAGACAGGGTCATTTTTGTACGCGCAAAATCCGTCTTTTCAACTAAAATAGCTGCATTTGTCTGATTTCGCAATTCCGTCTCAAAACTCTGCTCTAACAAGGCTTGATAGACTAGACTATCTTCTCTGACAAAAATCTCTTGGTCCAGTTCGAGACTATCAAGTGATTCCAGCAAAGGAAGATTGAGATAATAACGCTTATTTTCCCGTAGAATCAAGCCAGCCTTTATATATTCTTCCATGAGTTTATCAACTGCTACATCTGGAAATTGAGCCTTGATTTCCCGTAGAATCACATCATCATGCTGGTCCAGATAGCGAATCAATTCTCCAAAAAACGGCTGTCTCGATAAACGAGAGGGATTAAAAATCTGAATCATGAAGATTCCTTTCTTTACATTCTAACAGAGGCGACGCTGCCAACTGACTAGGATTGGTCCCAGATTGGTTTAGAGGAACAGGCAGACCTAGTTTTCTATAATACTCCCTCCAAAAATCACTAATCTCCTGAGTCCCATCTCCAAATTTCATAGGAATAGTTTCAAAAATCGGTAGGACTTCTGCTATATACTGGGAACAGTAAAAACCAGCGCCATCTGGATAGAAAGAAGCATTGTAGGATTCTCCAAGATGCTTACAAGCTCTTTCCTTAACCGACCGGATATCCATTTCTGGGTAAACATAGAGATCGTACAAGTGATTGGACTCAAAGAAGTCTGCTGGTTCCTGACTGATAACACCCGCTTTTCTACTAGCATGATAAATCATCCCATCCAAATAAATGGCAACGTGGCTATAGTTGCCTGTGGAAGTCTGGATGGCCTGTCCCATATCTGAAAGGTCCTTCACAAAAATCAAATCACCATTTGCTAACATGCTTCACTCCTAGAAAAAAAGGAGCCGAAACTCCTTTCGATATAAGTCAAACTAGACTTTCCTATTTTGAACTGACACTCAAAATCTTAAGCATTAAAACTTTCAGTCAATTGAGGTACCACTTGTTTCTTACGTGAAACAGCACCAGCAAGGAAGGCATGGTTGTTTTCAAGTTTGAAGTTGAAAGCTGCTTCAACCTTGTCCATGTTAGCACCAAGTGCTAGGATTTCTGAGTTTGAATTGACGATATCTGTAATCATCAAGACAAAGTCAGAGTAGCCGTTTGCTGTATTAGCAGATTGCATTGCAGCTTCAATTTCTGCTTGGCGTTCCAAAACTTCAGCGATATCAACTGTGTTGACTTGGGCAACACGTACATTATTTCCATTCAATTCAAAAGTCTTAGCATCGATGTCAATCAATTCTTCAGCAGATTTGCTGGCCAAGTTTGTACCAGCTTTCAACATATCCAAACCATATTCTTCCAAGTTGACACCAGCCAATTCAGCCAATTCTGGAGCAATGACTTTATCTGTTGGGTGTGTTGTTGGTGATTTCAAAAGAAGAGTATCTGAGATCAAACCTGAAAGCATCAAACCAGCGATTTCTTTAGGAACAGCTACACCATGTTCTTTGAACATACGGTAAACGATTGAAGAAGCTGACCCAACTGGCTCCAAACGCATGTAAAGTGGGCTTGCAGTTTCAAAGTTAGCTACACGGTGGTGGTCTACAACACCATAAACTTCTACTTCAGCGATATCTGAAACAGATTGTTGGAATTCATTGTGGTCAGTCAAGATAACTTGCTCTGCACCTTCTGCTTTGGCAGAAGTGATGACACGCGGTGCTTCAACACCAAAATAGTTCAAGACAAAGGCTGTTTCTTCATTTGGAGTTCCAAGGGCAACAGCTTCCGTATCCAAACCATAAGCTTCTTTTGCAAGGTAGGCAAAGGCTACAGATGACCCGATGGCATCTGAGTCTGGATTTTGGTGACCAAATACTAGAATCTTAGACATGATAATACCTCATTTTGTTTATTCTCTTTATTGTAGCATTTTTTTCGCTTTTTGACAAAAGTAAGAGGAGTCAAAGGGCTCCTCACTACTCTTCAAAATAACTGATACTCTTCGAAAATCAAATTTAAACCACGTCAGCTTCGCCTTGCCGTACTCAAGTACTGCCTACGGCTAGCTTCCTAGTTTTCTCTTTGATTTTCATTGAGTATGAGTAAATTTCTATCTTGATTTTCAGATAAAAATCTTTCCTTCTGTGGCCTCTTCTTACGCTTGAGCAGGGCTTCTGCTGACATGGCTTCTTCCTTACTGGCAAAACCTTGAGCATAGATGAGTTTGACCGGCAATCGTGCTCGTGTATATTTGGCTCCCTTTCCACTATTGTGGACAGCGAGGCGTCTTCTCACATCAGTCGTATATCCTGTATAATAGGAACCATCACGACACTCCAGCACATACATATAAGCCTTATGATCCATAATAAATCTCTTCAAGTTCGGGCGTATAGGAACCATCATCATTGTGGACAATCAAAGGTGGTAAAACCTTAAAACCACTCGTTGAGCCATCCTTAATAGCCTCAATCAAGAGCATATTAGCTTCCTTTTCCCGCTTTGGATAAACAAACTGCAGGCGCTTAGGGGCTAGATTATGTCGTTGCAACATGTCCAAGATATCCAAAAGTCGATCAGGTCTATGAACCATGGCCAAGCGCCCATTGGACTTGAGAATACTTTGGGCACTACGACAGATTTCCTCTAGATTGGTCGTGATTTCATGGCGGGCCAAGAGGTAATGTTCACTCTCATTCAGGTTGGAATGCGGATCCACCTTGAAATAAGGCGGATTACACAAAATCATATCTACCTTACTCCCCTGAATGTAAGCAGGCATATTTTTCAAATCATCGCAGATGACCTGCATTTGCTCCTCTAATCCATTCAAACGGACAGAACGTTCAGCCATATCCGCCAAACGCTCCTGAATCTCAATAGCCAATATCTGTGCCTGAGTACGAGTGCTAGCAAAAAGCCCCACTGCTCCATTCCCAGCGCAGAAATCCACAATCAAACCCTTCTTAGGAAAACGTGGAAAGCGTGACAAGAGAACACTATCCACCGAATAGCTAAAAACCTCTCTATTTTGAATGATTTTAATATCTGTCGAAAAGAGCTGGTTAATGCGCTCTCCTGATTTTAATAATTCTTCTTCCATGGTCCTATTATAGCAAAATTATATTAACATTACAAAGAATATAGATTTCTAACTAATTCTTCTGCTTCTTCAAATGTTGAAGGGCTTCCTTGGTCCAAATTGGCATCATTCTTTTGAGAGGCGCAAATCCGTAGTTAAAGCGGTCGCTTGAAAAGCGTCTCCGTCTAGGAAACTGGTGCTTTTCTTCCTCCAAAGTGCGGATAGAAAGACTGGCTTTTCCTGTAAATTCATCTAAATCCACTACCTGAACCTGAACCTCTTCATCGACTTTCAAGGCTTCATGAATATTTTCAATAAATCCTGTTCGAATCTCTGAAATGTGAATCAGCCCCGTATCACCCGTCTCTAGCTCAACAAAGGCACCATAGGGCTGAATCCCTGTAATACGCCCCTTTAGCTTATCACCGATTTTCATCTTAGTCCTCGATTTCAATAGTTTCAATCACAACATCTTCAACTGGTTTGTCCATAGCCCCTGTCTCAACAGCAGCAATAGCATCCAAGACAGCGTAAGATGCTTCATCCACCAACTGTCCAAAAACAGTATGACGGCGGTCTAGGTGAGGAGTTCCACCTTGTTCCGCATAAATTTCTGCAATCGGTTCTGGCCAACCACCACGAGCAATTTCTTTCTTAGAATAAGGTAGGTGTTGATTTTGTACGATAAAGAACTGGCTACCGTTGGTATTTGGACCAGCATTGGCCATTGAAAGGGCACCACGGATATTGTAAAGTTCTTCTGAGAATTCATCCTCAAATGATTCGCCGTAGATTGACTCGCCACCCATACCAGTTCCAGTTGGGTCTCCACCTTGAATCATAAAGTCCTTGATAATACGGTGGAAAATGACTCCATCATAGTAGCCATCTTTTGAAAGAGCAACAAAGTTAGCCACTGTTTTTGGAGCATGTTCAGGGAAGAGCTTGATACGCAAGTCTCCGTGATTGGTCTTAATAGTCGCAAGAGGACCTTCTACTGTTTCAATGTCTACTTGTGGGAAATGCAATTCTTTTTCTACCATACCAAATCCTTCTAAGGCATCAAAAATGCCATCTTCTTCTAGTGTTTTTGTTATATAATCTGCTTTTTCTTTGATGTTATCATGAGAAATTCCCATTGCAACGCTGATTCCAGCATAATCAAAGAGTTCCAAGTCATTCAGCCCATCTCCAAAGACCATGACGTTCTCTGGTTTCAAGCCTAGGTGTTCCACAACCTTTTCCACACCTGTCGCTTTGGAGCCTGAAATCGGCACAATATCAGACGAATGCTCATGCCAACGAACCATGCGAAGTTTGTCTGAGAGACTATCAGGCAAGCTCAAGTCATCTCCCTTATCTTCAAAAGTCCACATCTGATAGATATCTTCTTTTTCATGGAAATCTGGATCTACATCTAAATCGGGATAAATTGGATTGATAGCCTCACTAATCATATCTGTACGAGTCGACAACTTGGCATCATGACTCCCAACCAAGCCATACTCAATTCCTTCTTGCTTGGCCCAAGAAATATACTCCTCAACATCTGACTTCTCAATCTGATGTTGATAAATAACCTGACCTTTTTTATCTTCGATGTAAGCCCCATTCAAGGTCACAAAAAAGTCAGGCTTGAGTTCACGAACCTCTGGTACAATACCAAAAATCCCCCGTCCAGAAGCAATACCTGTCAAAATTCCTTTCTCACGTAATTGCTTAAAAACAGCTGGAATTGAAGACGGAATAAAACCAGTCTTGGAATTTCGCAAGGTATCATCAATATCAAAAAAGACAATCTTAATCTTTTTTGCCTTGTATCTTAATTTCGCAACCATCTCATTACCTCTTTCAATCTAACTCTTTCCATTATACCATAAAGTAGGCAAATCCCACATCCCCAATAAAATCCTTGTCTCTTATCCGAATTCCTTTACAAGATACAGAACCAAATCATCATTATTTTGGCAAGTTGCATTCATTTCCAAGGGTTGATTTCGATACCAGACACCTGTCCCATCTGGAATGTAGCCCCGTCTGATATACAATCTCTGGGCAGGGCCATAGCCTAAGTGCAAACCTACACCAAGAGTGACCTTGCTCGAAACAAACTTGACTCGTTTTTCTGCTTCTTCTAGCAGTTGATTCCCAATCCCTTGATTTCGAAAAGGCTCAAACACATTAAAATCTGATAATTCTGGATAGACTTCTGCAAAAGGACCATGTTTAGCAGAGGGCAAAATGGTAACGTAGCCCGCTACAGCACCATCAATCTCTGCAACTAAGACTTCTCTCTCCCCACTTTCCTGTTCCAGAAAATATCTAGCCAAAATTTCCTCTCTACCAGGCCAACCTTGATTCATAAATCCATGAGATAAGGATTCAATATCAGACTTAATCATATTTCTAATCGTACAATTCATCTTTAACTTACCCACCTTTACTCTTTCTATTACCATTATAGCACGCCAAGGTCAGAAAAAAACTATCTCGTGAAAAAAACTATCTCGTGAAAAAAGACACAAATGAATCTGAAAAAGAGGTCCACCCGAACCAAACTCGCTCTCTCATTTTAAGGCTCGTGAAAAAAAGACCCGTCGGGGTCTTTTCTTTAATCTTCGTTTACGAAAGGCATCAAAGCCATTACGCGAGCGCGTTTGATAGCTGTTGTTACTTTACGTTGGTTTTTAGCTGAAGTTCCTGTTACACGACGTGGAAGGATTTTCCCACGTTCTGAAACGAAACGGCTAAGAAGCTCAGTATCTTTGTAATCAACATATTCAATTTTGTTTGCTGCGATGTAATCAACTTTTTTACGGCGTTTGAATCCGCCACGACGTTGTTGAGCCATGTTTTTTCTCCTTTATAATTTTAGTTGTCCATTAGAATGGTAAATCATCATCTGAAATATCCAATGGATTTGTTGCTCCAAATGGATTTTCATCACGTGAAAAGTCTGGTACTGAATTTGTAGGTGCTGAATAGTTTGCAGTTGGTGCAGAGTAAGCTCCACCTGTATGACCTTCACGCACGCTACGGCTTTCCAACATTTGGAAATTCTCAGCCACGACCTCTGTCACGTAGACACGTTGTCCTTGCTGGTTATCGTAACTACGAGTCTGGATACGACCTGTCACCCCGATAAGTGAGCCTTTTTTAGCCCAGTTAGCAAGATTTTCAGCCTGTTGGCGCCACATAACGACATTGATAAAATCAGCCTCACGTTCGCCATTTTGACTCTTAAATGTACGGTTTACTGCAAGAGTAAAAGTCGCAACTGCTACATTTGATGGGGTATAACGCAACTCAGCGTCACGTGTCATACGCCCTACAAGTACAACATTGTTAATCATAGTTTACCTTCTTAAGCGTCAGTTTTGACGATCATGTGACGAAGAATGTCAGCGTTGATTTTTGAAAGACGGTCAAACTCTTTAAGAGCTACGTCATCGTTTGCTTCAACGTTAACGATGTGGTAAAGTCCTTCACGGAAATCTTTGATTTCGTATGCAAGACGACGTTTTTCCCAAGATTTTGATTCAACAACAGTTGCACCGTTGTCAGTCAAAATAGAGTCAAAACGTGCTACCAAAGCGTTTTTAGCTTCTTCTTCAATGTTTGGACGAATGATATAAAGAATTTCGTATTTAGCCATTGATATGTTCCTCCTTTTGGTCTAATGACCCCAAGACTTTGCAAGGGGTAAGTGAGGTTCGCTCACAATAAACTATTATACTAGAAAAAATTTTTTTACGCAAGTAAAAACACTAAAATAAAAAAAGAAGATGACGAATCATCTTCTCAAAAACTATGAGTTTTTAATCTTCTTTTTTCTTGCGAGAAAGAAGTCCAAATCCACTTAGGGCTCCAAGAAGTCCAAGCGCTGCAAGGCTAGCGTTAGCTTCTGTACCTGTGTTAGGCAATTCTTTTTGACCATCAACATATTTAGGTGTTACTGGTTTGGCAACTGTGTCAGTTTCTACTGTTGCATCTGCTTGAGCCGGCGCCGCTGGTTGAGTTTGATTTGGTGTTGCTGGTTGTCCTAGTTCTGCAGGAGTTGCAGGTTGCTCAGGAGTAGTTGGTCCAGCAGGTTGTGGTGTTGGTCGGTAGTTGCTACCACCATTTCCACCACCGTTGTATCCATCTCCATTGTATGGATTAGTTTCTGGAATGCGTTTAGGAATTACCGTTACTGGGACTTCTACCACTACGATTTCTCCTGTTGGTAGTTTCACCTTCACTTTAACACTTGGTTTCACTCCTGGTGTTTCAGTTGTAGGGATTTCGTCAACTTCGATGATTTCAGCATCTTTTGGTAATTTAACATGACCTTTCACATCTTCTGTAGTGATTGGCGTTCCTACTTCAACTACGATTGGTGTTACTGTAACACTTTCTTTTGGTGTTTGTGGCTCTTCTTTACGTTCTACCACATTTACAACTGCTGGAACTTCAACTAATAGATTACCATCTTTATCCCTAACAACTACAATTACATTCTTCTTACCTGGTGTTTTTGTATCAGGTTGTTCTTTGAATGTAAATGTTGCCTCTTCTGGGAAGTCTTTAGGATTAATGTTATCTTTTGCATCTGGAGCTTTATCTGGATTCACTGTAACTTCTTGCTCTTTACCTTGAACAACGATAACTTTCGCTGGTACTTCTACGATTGAATCTCCATCTTTATCTTTAACAACAACAGTTACATCTTTAATTCCTGGTGTTTTAGTGTCAACATCTTCTTTGTACCCAACTTTTGCTTTTGCTTCTTCAGGGAAGACTGATGGGTCTACAGATTTAGAAACGTCTGGTTGTGTATTCTTAGGATTTGCTACTACATATTGAGTCTTAGGCCCTACTACAGTAACTTTTGCTGGAATTTCTGCAATTGTTTCACCATTTTTCAGTTTAGCAACAACTACAACATCTTTATCTCCTGGTGTATTTGTATTTACTGGAGTTTTATATTCAAATGTTGTTCCTTCTGGGAAGTCAGTTGGGACAATATTTTCTGCTGGTACAACTTTAGTTGGGTCTGTATTTACTGGTACATATTGTCTATAAGCATCAACCACACGTACTGTTGTTGGTACTTTAACTAATTCATTACCATCTTTGTCCTTAACGATTACATTTACTGGATAATCTCCTGCTTCTGAAATGTTAACTGGATCTTTTCCATCAACTTTTTCGTATTCGAATGTAGCACCTTTTGGATAATCTTCAGTATTAACACTGTTTTCAGGTAATGGTTGACCTTGATCAACAGGGATAATTTGTGGGTATCCTTGTACCACTTTAACTTTCGCAGGTACTTCTACGATTGTTTCTTCTACTTCCTTGCCAGTCTCTTCTTCAACTTTAGTTTTAACAAGAACTGTAACATCTTTTTCACCTGGTGTTGTTGTATCTACTTTCTCTTTGTATTCGAAAGTAGCCTTATCAGGGAAGCTATATTTCTCTTTATCTACAAGGCTATCAGCTGCTGTTGGTTGTGTATTATCAGGATTTGCTACTACATATTGAGTCTTAGGTCCTACAACTGTAACTTTTGCTGGAATTTCTGCAATTGTTTCACCATTTTTCAGTTTAGCAACAACTACAACATCTTTATCTCCTGGTGTTGATGTGTTAACTGGCGTTTTATAGTCAAATGTTGTTCCTTCTGGGAAATCTTCTGGATCAATATTTTCTTTAGCCAAGATTGTCTCAGGTTTTGTATCAACAGGCACATACTGTCTATAAGCTCCAACTACACGTACTGTTGTTGGTACTTCTACTAATTTATTTCCATCTTTGTCCTTAACGATCACGTTTACTGGATAATCACCTGGTTCAGAAATTTTAACCGGATCTTCTCCATTTACTTTTTCGTATTCGAATGTAGCATCTTCTGGATAATCACCTTTGTTAATGCTGTTCTCTGCTAAAGGTTGACCTTGATCTACAGGGATAATTTGTGGATTACCTTGAACAACTTTAACTTTCGCAGGTACTTCTACGATTGTTTCTTCTACTTCCTTGCCAGGCTCTTCTTCAACTTTAGTTTTAACAAGAACTGTAACATCTTTTACTCCTGGTGTTGTTGTATCTACTTTCTCTTTGTATTCGAAAGTAGCATTATCAGGGAAGCTATATTTCTCTTTATCTACAAGGCTGTCTGCTGGTGTTGGTTGTGTATTCTTAGGATTTGCTACTACATATTGAGTCTTAGGCCCTACTACAGTAACTTTTGCTGGAATTTCTGCAATTGGTTCACCATTAAGTTTTGCTACAACAACAACATCTTTATCTCCTGTTGTTTTTGTATCTACTGGGTTGTTATCTTTATCCTTGTACTCAAATGTTGTTCCTTCTGGGAAGTCTTCTGGATCAATACTTTCTTTAGCCAAGATTGTCTCAGGTTTTGTATCAACAGGCACATACTGTCTATAAGCTCCAACTACACGTACTGTTGTTGGTACTTCTACTAATTTATTTCCATCTTTGTCCTTAACGATTACATTTACTGGATAATCTCCAACTTCTGAAATATCAACAGGATCTTTTCCGTCAACTTTTTTGTATTCGAATGTAGCACCTTCTGGATAATCACCTTTGTTAATGCTGTTTTCTGCAAGTGGTTGACCTTGATCAACAGGAATAATTTGTGGATTTCCTTTAACTACTTTAGCAGTTACTTCTACAGTTTCTTTACGAGTATTATCACCTGTACCATAAGTTACTTCTACAGGAACTTTAACCTCTTGACCAGCTTTATCTTTTGTATCAGGAAGTTTAGTTTCATCTACAGTTTTTTCATTACCTTCTGTTGTAACAGCATCTTTTACTTTATCAACTTCTGGTTTATCTCCATCTACTACATAGATAGTGCCTGGTGTTGAAACTTTTGGAGTTAATTTAACAACAAAGTTTTGGCTGATTTCTGTATCTGTATCTGTAGTTGTATCAAATGTAGGATCTTGATCAAATGGATTTTCTTTAACCGTGTAACCCATTGTTTTCAGTACAGCAAGACGTGCTTCTACATCATTTTCTGGAATTGTTTCTCCAGATTTACCGGTAAGTTCAAGATCAAATTTAGTATCTAATGGAGTTTCACTTCCTTTAGCATCCACTGAAACAAATTTAACAGTTGCTTTTTGGTCACTTTGAACATATTCAATTGGTGATTTTCCAAAATTATCATCTGGTTTGAAGTTTTCTGGTACTTTGTATCCTTTAGACGGATCTTTTGGATCCACTGGAGTTAATGGGGTACCATTATAACTTGGAACAAATCCATCAACATGAGGAATTGTTACAGTACTAAATTCACCAGGAATAGATGGATCTTTCTTATCATTTGGATAGTTAATTTTCTCTGGTGCATTTGTTGGTTTCTTACCTTCTGGATAAGTTAGAGTAAATGAACCAATTTCTTTATAGAGAACTTTAGTTACTTCTGGAGTAACTGTACCATTTTCCCCAGGAACAGGAGCTTCTTTTTCAGCTACTGTTTTATCTGTCGCATTTACTAGTAGGTAATTTTCTACTACTGGTGAATCTACCGCATTGAATTTACCTTTTGTTCCGTCAACTGTTGCATCTACTAATTTATCAGCTTCATTGTAAACTTCCCAATCAGAGTAAGTTACATCTCCTGTTTGTGGGTTAACAGTTGCTGTTCGTTTGTAAGTGACTTTTTGCACTTTATCTTCATACAAAGGAGTTGCATCATCTTTGTTTGCATCTTCTTCTTTTAGATACTTAATTGTACGTGTTACTTCTTTTACTAAGTCTTCACGTGTTAATCCAGCTGGATATTTACCAAGATTTTCATCTCCATCTTTTACAGGTGTCTCAGCTGTTTTTGGAGATACTGGTGCTGTTGTACTTGGATTTGTTGGATCAGTTGTTACTGTTGGGTCCACTTTGATTAAATCTAATACATGAACCGTTACATCTGCTTCTGTAGATTTTTTACCTTCACTGTCTGTTGATTGTACTTTTACAGTGTAATCTCCAACTGTAGTTGTATCTAATCCGCCATCATTACTTACAGCAATTGTTGGTTTAGTAGTATCATCACTATCACGATCATCTTCTAAGTCAGTTGCTGTTGGTTTTGCTACTTCAAGAACTTTATCAGCATTCCATTTATTCGCAGCATCTGTTTTATAAACATAAATATCTTTCTTAGCTTCTACTTTTGGAGCTTCGTTGACGATATTTGCATAACTTGGTTCAGAAACGTTTCCTACTGGTGAAACTGAAGTTACAGCAATCTTTTCATTACCTTCATGTGTATGAAGACTCACATCTTTAAGACTTACTTTTAATTTACCTTCAGGGGTTGTTTCTACCTTAGTATCTCCTTGATACCAACCATCATCCTTTTTCTCAAGTTCAATGATGTCATTATTTGGTAATGTAATTTTAATTTTCTTACCAATTTCATTTTCAATCTCTAAAGCTTTTTTGATCTCAGCAATTCTCTTAGCTGATTCTTCGTCTGATAAAGTAACTCCATTATTATCAGCTACTCGTTTAAGATTAGCTTTAATTTCGTCATCTGATGGAGTTAAAGAACCTGGTGCGTCACCTGTATTTACTAATAAGTATTTTTCTTGGTTTTTCGCATCCGAATCTCCTACAACACTATCTGTGTGAACTTCTTCAACTGTAGCTGATTTAGGCGTACGAGCATCAATATAGATTGTTCTATTGTAGTAGTAATCTGGATCATCTGACCATCTTAATCCATTTGCTTTATAGTTTCCATCATGAGCGTAAGGTCCTTTATCTCCAGTCCATAACCATGGGTGAATTCTATTTCCTTCCGCATCTTGAGTTCCCATTCCACCCGTTCCTGTAACTTTAAATGTGGCATCCCCTACATAGTCATCTTCAGTCGTAAATGGAATTGAGAATTTTCTTGATGTTTCTCCCGTAGCTTTAAGATTATTTTTACCGTATTGAACTGCATTAACATCCATACTTAATGTATTAGTCGCTTCATCGTAACGAACATTTGTTAAGTATCCTTGATCAGTCCAAATTGATTCACCATTTGCTTTTGATAAATCTAATTTTTTGTAGTTTGTTGTATCAACTGTGCCTAATTTAACACCTTTTGGAACTTGTACTTTAATATTAAACGTACCACCGTAAGGGAAAGTATTTTCAACACCACCTACGTTTTTCAATTCAAGGTTTAATTTTCCATCTTGAGAACGTTTATACAGTTTATCTTTTGTATATCCGTACTCTCCACTCTTACCTTCACTAGTAACGTTTGTAGTTAATTGCATACCAGGACCAGTAGCAAGACCTACACCGCCAATAATAAATCCATCTTGAACATCTTTAAAATCACCATCATCATTTGCTTTGATTGTAACTTTTACTTTACTTGTTCCTTCTGGAACATGATAAATTCTAGCAATATTATTCCAACTATCAGAAGGTGTTCCTGAGTTTGAAGATGCTGGTCTTCCTGTAGCTTCAGTTGGAGTGCTTCCATCTCTCATTGGAATAGAAGCAATTTTTTTACCTGTGTAAGCATCTGTAATTTCTACACTTACTTCTTCACCTCTACTAGATAAAGCAGCTTTACCATATCCTCCATTGTAAACCATATTGAAGAATAATTCAGAATTAGGGTTTACATCATATTCTTTAGATAAAGTAACACCTTTACTTCCTAATTCAAGATAGTAATCTCTATCTTTAACATTTCCTCTAGCATCATTTTTCATGCCATCTAGAGTAATTGTTCCACCGATAAATTTACCATCTGCTGTAGGTTGGTTTTGAGTAGTAGTTGAAGCATCATATTTACCATTGTCATCATAAGCTTTCGCTGGTTTTGGAGCTTCTGTTCTGTCACCAGCAACAGTATAATCTGTTGGTGCTTCTGGTTTAACAGCATTTACATAATCTTTTGTTCCTCCAATTTTCCAACCGTTTAATGCACCTGTTTCAGCTTCTGCTGCTGTGATTTTTTTAGTTTTCCAATTGTAAGTTACTTTACCGTAATGTGTTTCTCCTTGAAGATTATTTACTTGATCTTCAATGGTTTTACTTTTTGATTCTACTGCAGAACCTGAGAAATCTACTTCACCGAACCCATTACTCATGCTTTCAAAAACACCGTTTGCTGGGTTGTTACCATAACCAGCTCTGTTATTATTAATTGGAGCTCCCCAGTTTTCAGCATTATTTAGATAGTAATTCAGTCTATCTTTTTCTTGTTTTGCTTCTGTTAATGCCGCTTGAAGTTCTTGTTCAGTAGCATCAGATTTCCCTGCAGCTGTTGTAGCTTTTGTTTTTTCTTCTTCAGCTTTTGCTACAATAGCACGCAACATGTCAAGTTTTTCTTTGTTTGTTTTACCTTCACCTAAAGCTTCTTCTTTTGTAATTTCTACTTTTACTTTGTCGATTGCAGCTTTTAATTCAGTATTAACAGTATTAATGTCATTTTTATATCCTGTTGCAGCTGCAGCATCTCTAAATCCACTTTCGCCTTGTCCAGGAATTGCTTGACCATTACGTGAATCTTGGTTTTTGTTTTCTTTCTTGTCAGTTGATGCTTTTGGCATACTTTCAAGAACGAAAGCTCTGTTTTTCAATGAACTTGTTGAATAATCAACTTCTGATTGTGTTGCTTTGTCGTTTGAAAGAAGGGCTTGCGCTTTAGTAAGTTCTGCTTTTGCTGCTTCGATGGCTGAGGCAGTCTTTTCAGTTAGACCTGCTTTGCCAAGGGCCGCTTCCATACGAGCAATAGCTGCTTCCAATTTGCTTGTATCAGCCTTTGTAGCTGGTGCTTCTTCCGCTTTTAGTGTTTCTGCTGGTTCTGTTGGTTGCGTTACTGCAGGCGTTGATGTTTCTGCAACTGGTGTTACTGGTTGCTCAACTGTTGGTGCTTCCACAGTTGGTGTAGCAGTTTCAGTTGAAGCTTGAGGCTTGGTTGTATCTGCTTGATTACTTACATCTGGAGCTGTTTGTGAATCAGATGCAGTCTTTGGTGTAACTTGAGCATCCGCCTGAACAGTTGCTGCTCCACCAAACATCATGTAAGCTGCTACAGCTACTGATGCTGCTCCAAAACTATATTTACGGATTGAAAAGCGCTGGACTTTTTGTCCATGATTTTTTTCCATTCTTGAGTACATATTTTCTCCTATTTCTCTCAATTTTATATTTTAAAACTTCCTAGAAATACTATATATTATTTATTCTAAGAAATTACTCTTATATTTTACCACACATAGAATCAAACCGTCAACGACAATATCTAATTTATATTCAATTTCTTTAGATTATTTTTGTGCACTAGGTACATAAAATTAATATTATTAAGCTGCTTCAAAGTACACTTGGATATATATTGCATAAAAATTCAAATAAAAAGAAAACAAACCATCATATCAAATATATATAGTATTTTATCGATCACAACATCAAAAAAAGAAGATGACGAATCATCTTCTCAAAAACTATGAGTTTTTAGTCTTCTTTTTTCTTGCGAGCAAGAAGTCCAAATCCACCTAGGAATCCAAGAAGTCCAAGCGCTGCGAGGCTAGCGTTAGCTTCTGTACCTGTGTTAGGTAATTCTTTTTGACCATCAACATATTTAGGTGTTGCTGGTTGAGTAGCTGAATCAGTTGGTGCTGATGTTTCAGCTGGTGTTGGAACAGCAGGTTGGGTTGGAGTTGTTGGTTGTTCCGGTTGCACTGGAGCTACTGGTTGTTCAGGAGTCTCTGGTGTTGATGGAGCAGGTTGTGGTGCTGGAGCAGGTTGTGGTGTTGGTCGGTAGTTGCTACCACCATTTCCACCACCGTTATATCCATCTCCATTGTATGGATTAGTTTCTGGAATGCGTTTAGGAATTACCGTTACTGGGACTTCTACCACTACGATTTCTCCTGTTGGTAGTTTCACCCTCACTTTAGCACTTGGTCTCACTCCTGGTGTTTCAGTTGTTGGGATTTCCACAACTTCGATAATTTCAGCATCTTTTGGTAATTTAACATGACCTTTCACATCTTCTTTAGTGATTGGCGTTCCTACTTCAACTACGATTGGTGTTACTGTAACACTTTCTTTTGGTGTTTGTGGCTCTTCTTTACGTTCTACCACATTTACAACTGCTGGAACTTCAACTAATAGATTACCATCTTTATCCCTAACAACTACAATTACATTCTTCTTACCTGGTGTTTTTGTATCAGGTTGTTCTTTGAATGTAAATGTTGCCCCTTCTGGGAAGTCTTTAGGATTAATGTTATCTTTTGCTTCTGGAGCTTTATCTGGATTCACTGTAACTTCTTGCTCTTTACCTTGAACCACGATAACTTTAGCAGGTACTTCTACGATTGAATCTCCATCTCCATCTTTCACAACTACAGTTACATCTTTAATTCCTGGTGTTTTTGAAATATCTTTTTCTTTATATTCAGGTTTTGCTACTGCTTCTTTAGGGAATACTGATGGATCTACAGATTTATTCACATCAGGTTCGTTTCCTACTGCTACATACTGAGTCTTAGGCTCTACTACAGTAACTTTTGCTGGAATTTCTGCAATTGGTTCACCATTAAGTTTAGCTACTACAATAACATCTTTATCTCCTGGTGTATTTGTATTTACTGGAGTTTTATATTCAAATGTTGTTCCATCTGGGAAGTCAGTTGGGACGATATTTTCTGCAGGCACCACTTTAGTTGGATCAGTATTTACTGGTACATATTGTCTGTAAGCATCTACGACACGCACTGTTGTTGGTACTTTAACTAATACATTACCATCTTTGTCCTTAACTACAACTGTTACTGGATTATCCCCAGCTTCCGAAATATTAACCGGATCTTTTCCATCTACTTTTTCGTATTCGAATGTAGCGCCTTCTGGATAATCTTCAGTATTAACACTGTTTTCAGGTAATGGTTGACCTTGATCTACAGGGATAATTTGTGGATATCCTTGAACAACTTTAACTTTCGCAGGTACTTCTACGATTGTGTCATCATCAGCATCTTTAACAACTACAGTTGCATCTTTTTCACCTGGTGTTGTTGTATCAACTGGAGTTTTATATTCAAATTTAGCCTTATCTGGGAAACTATACTTATCTTTATCTACAAGGCTATCTGCTGGTGTTGGTTGATTATTCTCAGGATTTGCTACTACATATTGAGTCTTAGGTCCTACAACTGTTACTTTTGCTGGAATTTCTGCAATTGGCTCACCGTTAAGTTTTGCTACAACAACAACATCTTTATCTCCTGTTGTTTTTGTATCTACTGGGTTGTTATCTTTATCCTTGTACTCAAATGTTGTTCCTTCTGGGAAGTCTTCTGGATCAATATTTTCTTTAGCCAAGATTGTCTCAGGTTTTGTATCAACAGGCACATACTGTCTATAAGCTCCAACTACACGTACTGTTGTTGGTACTTCTACTAATTTATTTCCATCTTTGTCCTTAACGATTACATTTACTGGATAATCTCCTGGTTCTGAAATGTTAACTGGATCTTTTCCGTCAACTTTTTCGTATTCGAATTTAGCGCCTTCTGGATAATCACCTTTGTTAATGCTGTTTTCTGCAAGTGGTTGACCTTGATCTACAGGGATAATTTGCGGATTTCCTTTAACAACTTTAACAGGTACTTCCACTTTTTCTTCACCATTAGGGTATTTAACTGTAGCTGGTACTACAACATTTGGATCCCCAGCTTTCCCAGTTGTCTCTGGTAACTCTGAGTCTTCTGGTGTTTGTACTTTGCCATCTTTATCAGGTGTTACAGCTGCTATAACATCCTTTGGATTTGGTTTATTGCCCTCTACAACATATACAGGTTTCACTTCTGAGCCATTAACATTTACTGTTACTGGGATTTCTGAAGTATAAGTGTCACCTTCTGGAGATGTAAATGTTACAGGAACTTTTACAACTACTGGTTCACCTTTTTTAGTAGCAATATCTTTTGGTAATTCTGGGATTTCTCCTACAGTTACTTTATATCCTTCTGGCACTTCTGCAGGGAAGTCTGGAGTATTAATCAACTCATTTGCTTTATTTTTTAGAGTTTCTTTAACTTTATCTGGAGTAGTTCCTTTAGGAATTGCAATTTCACCTTGTGTTCTTGGAAGAACCGTAACTGGTACTGTTACATCTTCTGTAACTTCAGTTCCATCTACATTGTGAGTAACTGTTGTTGGAATCTTTAATCCTGATTCTCCAGCTTTTCCGTCCGTTTTAAAGATATCACTTGCTTTTGGTTCATTAGCTGTACCTTTGCCAACAGTAGTAGCTGGTTCTACTTTTTCTTTAACGCTAGCAGGTGTAATTTCATCACCTTCAAATACTACTACTGGTTTAGTTTTAGATTCAACAACGTTTACTTCGATGTCAACTGTTGTTTCATAAGTCTTACCATCTACTGTATACGTTACAGGTACTTTAACAACCCCACGACCATCTTCAGCAACTTTCGTAATTGCGATATTATCTTTATTAACAAAAGTTGAACCATTAGTGTCACCTAATGCAGCTGTACCAGTAACATCGTTTAATAATTTAGTAAACTCTGGGGTTTTAATCGCTTCTTGAGCTTTCGCATAAGCAATTGCTTTTAATTGTTCATCAGTTGTGTTAATTGGTACGGTAATGACTGAGTTAGTTTGTAAACTATTAATGAAGATTTCTCTACCATATTTGTGGTTTGGATCATCTGAATTTGCTAAACCATTACGGTTAAATTCATTTTCATAAGCTGGTTTTAATCCATTTGCAGTATATGAGTACAGTCTGTTACCTTCTGCATCCGTATCTCCAAAACCACTCTTAACTGTTACTTTAAAGTCAGCTGGTCCTACGAAGTTATCTGCTGTTGTAAATGGAATACTTGTTTTACGAGAGTTTGTCTCTGCAGCAGCCATACGATTTCCGGCTGGTACGTTATAAGTTAATTTTCCACCTTTTGAGTTATCACTTGGATCGTTAGGAACCCATTTGATTGTATTTGCCCAAACATTTCCTAACCAGTTTGATCCACCATTTGCATTGTAGATTTTATCTTCTAACGTTACACCTTTAGGAACTTCTACTGTTACTTCAACATTTGATGCACCATAGTAGTCAATATTCATTCCACCAGTATTTTTAATATCGATATCAAATACACCTTTTTGATTTTTATCATAAATTGTATCTTTTGTATATCCAAATTCAAAACTTTTGTTTTCTGAACGAACATTAGTTAATACTTCAGCAGCTGGAGCAGTTGCGATACCAATACCACCGATTAAGTAACCATCTTTAATATTGATTTTGTTATCATTAATTAAACTATTTGTTCCTTGACTTCCTGCTTCAATTAACACTTTAATTTTAGTTGTTTCAGCTGGAATATCATAAATACGGTCTAGGTGGTTCCATCCGTTAGCAGCAAGAGCAGCTTGTTCAGTTGATAAAGGACCATTTTTACCTTCAACTGGTTTGATTTCTTTACCAGTGAATGCATCTACGATTGTTAATTTAACTCTTTCACCTGATGATGTTGATGTTGAACCACCATATGCAGCACTATGAATTAAGTTAACATTTAGACGAGAATTTCCGTTTACATCGAATTCTTTCGAAAGTGTTGTACCTTTACTTCCTAATTCAAGGTAGTAATCACGTTTTTTAACTTCACCAAATGCATTTGTTCTCATTACATCAATAGTAGGTGTTACTGAAGGAACAGCACCACTACCATTTACATAACTCTTTTCACCTGATGTTTGATATTTTTTCAATTCTCCATCATTTGAATAGATTTTTGATTTAGGTACATTACGTGTACTTGGTTGTCCATCTTTATCTGTAACATTTGTTACATCAAGTGGTTTAACCGCATTAACTTTGTCCCCTTTTTCAATTTTCCAACCATTTAACATACCAGTTTCTGCATCAGCCTTTGTAATAGCTTTTTCTTGCCAGTTATAGGTTGCACTACCGATTGGATCTTTTGCGTTTGGAGCATTGTTTACTTTATTAGTAATGTCACGTCCACTTTCATATTGAGTAGCAATTGTTTCTGATTTTTTATCAGCATCAGTGAATGTTACTTTGTCTCCAAAACCTTCTTTCAAGCTTTCGAATACACCGTTTTTAGGGTTGTTACCATAAGCGACATGGTTTTCACTGACAGGAGCACCTAATTCAGTTTTTCCTGCTAAATAGAATGCTAATAAATCACGTTCTGATTTAACAGCTTCTGCTTGTTGACTCATTGCTTGAGCTGATGTTGCATCTGCAGCATTTGCTTTAGTTACTACACCATTAGCTTTTTCAATAACTTTAGTGTAAGTATCAATTACTGCTTGATCTTTTTTATTCGCATCTTTTGCGTTTTGTTCATCAAGTTTAGCTTGAATTTTAGCAATATTTGCTTGTAATTCAGTTAAAGCGTTATCTCTTTCAGCTTTGTATTTAGCTGCTTCTTCTGCCGAGTTAGCTGCAGTCGTATCTACTGCTCTAAATCCACTTTCTCCTTGTCCTGGAATAGCTTTTCCATTACGTGGATCTTGGTTTTTGTTCTCTTTCTTGTCAGTTGATGCTTTTGGCATACTTTCAAGAACGAAAGCTCTATTTTTCAATGAACTTGTTGAATAATCAACTTCTGATTGTGTTGCTTTGTCATTTGAAAGAAGGGCTTGCGCTTTAGCAAGTTCAGCTTTTGCTGCTTCAATGGCTGAGGCAGTCTTTTCAGTTAGACCTGCTTTGCCAAGGGCTGATTCCATACGAGCAATAGCTGCTCCCAATTTACTTGTGTCAACCTTTGTAGCTGGTGCTTCTTCCACTTTTGGTGTTTCAGCTACTGCTGATGGTTTTTCTGCAACTGAGGCAGTTGGTTGCTCAGCTGTTGGTGTAGTAGTATCAGTTGAATCTACAGGTTTGCTTGAATCTGCTTGATTTCCAGCATTAGGATTTACTTGTTCGCTAGTCACTGTAGCTGTTGTACCTTGCTCGTGAGCCTGAACAGTTGCTGCTCCACCAAACATCATGTAAGCTGCTACAGCTACTGATGCTGCACCAAAACTATACTTACGGATTGAAAAGCGTTGGACCTTTTGTCCGTGGTACTTGTCCATTTTTGAATACATATTATCTCCTTTTAAAATAAATTTTAATTGCGGAATTAGGCCCAAGTAATTCAAAAACTCCCCCCTTCCCAGCCTGATTCAGAAAGTAAGATAGCTGCACTTAGGTACTACATCCCTAATTTACATTATAACATTATTTTAATCAGAATGTCTTCTTTAATATGCAAAATATGTGGATTTTTCTATATATATATATATATATATTAACGTAGTCTTTAGGGTTTTCTTTAGAAAAAAATAAAAGGTCAGTTTGACCTTTTATTTTGATTTTTTATTTTTACGGTTTAATACGGTGCAACATACGTGGGAATGGAATAGCTTCACGAATATGTTTTGTTCCTGCTGCAAAAGTTACCATACGTTCGATACCGATACCAAATCCTCCGTGTGGAACTGTACCGTATTTACGAAGGTCAAGGTAGAATTCATACTCTGTACGATCCATGCCAAGTTCATCCATCTTAGCAACAAGGGCATCGTAGTCTTCCTCACGCATTGACCCACCGATGATTTCTCCATAGCCTTCTGGAGCAAGCAAGTCTGCACAAAGCACGCGCTCTGGATTTCCAGGAACTGGTTTCATGTAGAAGGCCTTGATAGCTGCTGGATAGTTCATGACAAATGTTGGTACACCAAAGTGGTTTGAAATCCACGTTTCGTGTGGTGAACCGAAGTCATCACCATGCTCAAGATGCTCGTAGTCAGCGTCTTCATCATTTTCATGCTCTTGCAAGAGGTCAATAGCTTGATCGTAAGTGATACGTTTAAAGGGCTCTGCAATGTAGCGTTTCAAGAGCTCTGTATCACGTTCCAAGGTTTCCAAGGCTTGAGGCGTACGGTCCAAAACACCTTGAAGAAGAGCTTTTACATAAGCTTCTTGCAAGTCAAGTGACTCATCGTGTGTCAAGTATGAGTACTCAGCATCCATCATCCAGAACTCAGTCAAGTGACGACGTGTTTTTGATTTTTCAGCACGGAATACTGGACCAAAGTCAAAGACACGACCAAGTGCCATAGCACCTGCTTCTAGATAAAGCTGACCTGATTGGCTCAAGTAGGCTGGAGTTCCGAAGTAGTCTGTTTCAAAGAGTTCTGTTGAATCTTCTGCCGCATTTCCTGAAAGAATTGGGCTATCAAACTTCATAAATCCGTTCTTGTCAAAGAACTCATAAGTTGCATAGATAATAGCGTTACGGATTTGCATCACCGCTACTTGCTTACGAGAACGTAGCCACAAGTGACGGTTGTCCATCAAGAAGTCTATTCCGTGTTCTTTTGGTGTGATTGGGTAATCTTGAGATTCACCGATCACTTCGATATCCGTAATGTCCAACTCATAACCAAATTTAGAACGTTCGTCTTCTTTGACAATTCCTGTCACATAAACAGAGGTTTCTTGGCTCAAGCGTTTGATGACATCAAACTTCTCAAGTCCTACTTCTTCACCAAATTTTTCGACAAAGTTTGGTTTAAAGGCTACACCTTGGAAAAAGGCTGTTCCATCACGCAATTGCAAGAAGGCGATTTTTCCTTTTCCTGATTTGTTAGCAACCCAAGCGCCAATCGTCACTTCCTGACCAACATAGTCTTTTACATCAATAATCGTTACACGTTTTGTCATTATTTTTCCTTTTCTTTTTCTTTTATTTTTCCATAAATGCTTTCAAGCGTTTAACTGCTTCTTTAAGCGTGTCTAGGTCTGTCGCATAGCTGAGGCGGACATTTTCTGGTGCTCCAAATCCTGCTCCTGTAATCAAGGCCAGACCAACTTCTTCAAGAATAGCCGTTGTAAATGCTGTTACATCGCTATAACCTTTCATCTCCATAGCTTTTTTGACATTTGGAAAGAGATAGAAGGCTCCTTGTGGTTTGACAACTTCAAAACCAGGGACTTCACACAAGAGTGGATAGATGGTATTGAGACGTTCTTCAAATGCTTGACGCATAACTTCTACAGAATCTTGCGGTCCAGTTAGGGCTTCGATGGTTGCATATTGTGAAACAGCAGTTAGATTAGAAGTTGTTTGACCTGTCAATTTGCTCATAGCAGCAATGATTTCTGGATCACCCACTGCATAGCCTACACGCCAACCTGTCATGGCATAAGCTTTTGATACACCGTTAATGACAATGGTTTGCTTGCGAATGGCTTCTGATAGACTAGAGATTGGTACGAACTTATTCCCGTTATAGACTAAACGACCATAAATATCATCTGCTAGGATGAGAATGTCATGTTTAACAGCCCAATTTCCGATAGCCAAGAGTTCCTCACGGGTGTAAATCATTCCTGTCGGATTGGATGGCGAATTCAACACCAAAACCTTAGTTTTATCTGTACGAGCTGCTTCTAACTGCTCTACGGTCACTTTAAAGTGATTGTCTTCCTTAGCAGGAACAAAGACTGGCACACCTTCTGCCATCTTGACCTGATCTCCATAGCTGACCCAATATGGGGTTGGGATAATCACTTCATCACCTGGATTGACCACAGCCATAAAGAAAGTATAGAGTGAGAACTTAGCACCGGTAGCAAATGTGACTTCGTTGGCCGCTACGGAATAACCATAATAACGCTCAAAATAGGTATTGACTGCTGCTTTTAACTCAGGCAAACCTGAAGCTACCGTATAGAAAGAAGCACGTCCATCTCGAATGGCTGCAACAGCTGCATCTTGAATATTTTTGGGAGTATGGAAATCGGGCTGACCTAAAGTTAAGAAAAGTACATCTTTTCCTTCAGCCTTTAACTTCTTTGCTCTTGCATCACTAGCCAGAGTCACACTTTCTTCCATTTCTAAAACACGGTTGGATAGTTTCATAGGCCCTCCTTATTGACCAATGCTCCTGTTTCAAAATCTACTAGATAAAAATTAGAGCCTGACTTGACTTCCCATATTGGCTTATCTTGATAACGGCCAAAAGTTATCTTGTCAATCTCGCCAGCTCCTTTTTCCTTAGAAACAGCTTCGGCTTTTTCTTGTGAAACACCTTGATTTAGCTGATAAACGTAGATTTTATGGTCATCTTTTCCAATCAGGACAGCAAGTGCTTCTTGCTGTTTATTATGACCAAGAACGCTGTAATAAGCTTCCAAGCCATTGTATAAGTCAACCTGATCAGCCTGCTCTAATCCTGCATACTGCTGAGCTAATTTTTCTCCTTCACTTTTAGCTGTTTGATAAGGTTTCATACCCAGAAACACCAGATACAGAAAGGAAGCACTGATAACCACAAACAAAATCGTCATCCCTAGACCATACTGCCACAGTAGATTATTTTTTGCTTTGTTTTGTCTTTTTTTCACTCGTCTATTTTACCATCTATTGGGCTTTATTACAAGCGAATGCAAGAACAAACCTATATTATTTCTTCCTTCAAAGTAAATCGATTTTTCTTAGTTAAAACCGAGCAAGAAAAGGAAAGACACAAGCAACATAAACGTATCAAAAAAACTGAGCTTAGCACTCAAGTTTTCGTAAGTTCTTTACTTTATAGAATCACTTTATCATCTATTCTTTTAGCCATTTTTCCTAAAAAGATAGGTAGTAGAAGGCCAATCATGGCTAAAAAGAAGCCTAGATAAAGAAATGTTAGCACAAAGCCTAAATGGTCAATCAACCAGCCTGTCAGCGGGAAAAACACAATCATACTGAGGCTAAACATCATAGAGTAGACACTCAGCATGGTTGCCCTTACTTCGCTTGGGAGGCGCTCTTGCAAATCATTGTCAAAAATCGGCTGAAAAAGAGCATATAGAGCATTACTAATCAAATAAATCAAAATATAGATTAGAGGTGTTCCAAAGTAGGACAGCATATAGGTGACGCCAGTCAGCAAGACAAGGACAGGGAAAAGCTTCAAGGCAGCATATTTCTTTCCAATCTTACTCGCTAGATAGACTGCGACGATATTTAAGAGACTACCAAGTAGCATAACTGCTGAAATTTGCCAACTACTTAAATCTGGTAACTGATTTTGATAGTAAAAATAAAACATGCACATGAGTGTACTAACAATCTGAGACAAAATCATCCAGTTGAAGAGCATGGGATTTCGCTCCAACTCTTCCTTAACAGTCCAAATAATCTGTTTCATGGTCACACTATCAGTTTTTTCTACCTTGACACTGGGTTCTTTCAGCATCCAAATCAGGAAAAGAACTATGATAGAAGTGGCAATCATGATATAGTAGGTCAGGTGCAATTGACCATGGACAAAAAATCCCGCCAACACTGTCCCCAAAGACCGAGTTGCTTCTGCTACTCCTGACATAAAACTTGAAATAGATAAGTAACGCTTCTTGAGTCCAGCTTCCACGGCTGAATCATAAACCATTGCTGCGCTTGTTCCTGAATCAAAATTATAAGACAAGGCATTTATCGCCATAGCTAGTGCATAAATCCAAAAATTTCCTTGCCCAGCCAACATGAGAATAGAAGACACAATTCCTGCTATACGACTTAAATAAAGGTTGGTCTTATAGGAATAGCGATCAGCTAACATACCAGATGGAATTTCACAGAGAAGACTGGTCGTATGAAAAATACTCTCCAGAAGTCCAATCTGCCAAAGAGACATTCCGTTTTGACTGAGAAAGAGAATCCAAAAGCTGGTAATCCCTAGAAATGCAAAAAACTCAACCCCGGCCATCAGGCCAATATTTTTCCGATAATTTCTTATTAACATCTTTTCTCCTTAACAAGTGTATTATTATTTCTTTTGTCCGTCACTTGTTAATCTTTGCCTTACATGATCTCCACCCCTGTTTAAAAGCATTCTTCAATGCCATTATTGTTCCTTTAATGATTTATGAAATGATACCGGAAAATAGCTGTTCTGCGGTTTCTATTACGAGTTTTCTTGTTTATTTTAGCACTTATGTCATCATATTACAAGAGAATATAGGAATACTCTGCGAAAACCAAATACATTCCAGTCGCAAGTGACTTGAGTTTCTGCAGTTTTATAGTTTTCAAATTATCTTTAAGCAAATTTCTTGCAAGTCCTTTTGTTTTGTTGTAATATATTTCGTAACAACTAGAGATTTTCTCTAAATTTTTTTCTTAAAGGAGACACATCATGTCTAAAAAAGTATTATTTATCGTTGGATCACTACGCCAAGGTTCTTTCAACCACCAAATGGCCCTTGAAGCTGAGAAAGCACTTGCTGGTAAAGCAGAAGTTAGCTACCTTGATTATTCAGCCATTCCTCTCTTCAGCCAAGATTTGGAAGTTCCAACTCATCCAGCTGTAGCGGCTGCTCGTGAAGCGGTTCTCGCTGCGGATGCTGTCTGGATCTTCTCTCCAGTCTACAACTTCTCTATCCCTGGAACAGTGAAAAACTTGCTTGACTGGTTATCTCGTGCCCTTGACTTGTCGGATACACGTGGCGCTTCTGCCCTTCAAGACAAGTTTGTCACAGTATCATCTGTAGCCAATGCAGGTCACGATCAACTCTTCGCTATTTACAAAGACCTTTTGCCATTTATCCGTACACAAGTAGTTGGTGATTTCACTGCTGCTCGTGTCAATGACTCTGCTTGGGCAGACGGAAAATTAGTTCTTCAAGAAACAGTCTTAAACTCACTTGAAAAACAAGCTCAAGCCTTAGTCGCAGCGATCTAGTCATTACTAATCGCTATTCTAAAACAGACAATCGGACAGACTTTTAGCCCTCTATATAAAAGAACTAGACAATTCATCAACAATCGAATGACTAGTTCTTGAAATACGAAAAAAGAACTAGAGTTCTCACAAATGAGTGAGTTTTCTAGTTCTTTTTGATTTACAAAGACTTCACGTAGGGAAAGCTACCAAGGATCAGATGAGATCATCTATTTAAGCTTCCTCTTCATCGTCTTTTTTCTTTTTGGCAAATAGCAAACCAAACGCCCCAAGAAGAGAGAGAATTCCTAATGCACCTGTAGCACGGTCTTCTTGTGTACCAGTATTTGGCAATATTGCTTGCGGTTGAGAAACTGATGGATTCGTTTCTGACACTTCATTCGGCAATTGAGCAGGCACTTCAACTGTTTGACTTGGTTGTCCAGCCGGTTGAGTAGCTGGCACCTCAGCAGGGGTAGCAATATCCGGTCTAGGATTTGTATCGTAAGATGGTGTAGCTGGTCTTTGTTGACCGTCACCTGTTGATCTAACTGGACTCACTTTCCTGAAGACGTGAGTTACAACGTCACCTTTAGTTTCTGTTCTTACAAATACATAACCTGGAATTTCACCATGTTCAAATGCTTCATTTTCTTCTCCTAAAACTTTAGGTACTTTTGCATCTGCTGGTTTCAATTCTTTACCATTTTCATCAACCCACTTAGTGATAATCAGTTGAACTTTAGGTACTTCTACTGGATCAGGAAGCTCACCATTTACACCTCCATTGAATTCTGGGACTTCATGTGTTGGTGAATTTGGTGCGTTCACTCCGCCATTAAATTCCGGTAAGGTTTCTTGAATTTCTGGCTCACCATTTACTCCACCTGCAAACTCTGGAACTTCATGAACTGGCGAATCTGGGGTATTTACTCCTCCATTAAATTCTGGAATTTTCAAAATTTCTGGTACACCTTTTGCATATGCAAATACCAATTTATCTCGAGAAATTTCATGACTGACTTTTGTTTCCGGATCTGTAATTGTCACATTTCCTTTTGAATCAACTGTTACATCTTTTCCTGGATTTGCTTTTGTCACTTTTTCTTTCACTTTATCTTGTTCTTCTGGACTTAAGTTCTCAGGATTTTTCACAGGTACTTTTTCCATCGGAACTACTGGACTGAAATCTTCTGGATTCACAGCAATTACAACATCAACATCTTCTGTACTTCCATCTGGATACGTTACAGTTACAACACCTTTTTTCTCCCCATGTTTTGAAGTATCTGGAATTTTTCCATCTTTCCATCCAAAAGTCGTTCCTTCTGGTAACGTTTTTATATTTTCAATACTATCTTTTGCAGATGGTACTTGATCATGTTCTACCGTTTGTGCTTTTGGTTGTGGATCGTAATCATCTTTTTGTGGCGTTACGTTTACCGTTACCGTCACTTCTTCCGTACTCTTATCTGGATAGGTGAGTAATACTTTTCCTGTCTTACTTCCTGGTTTACTTGTGTCTGGTTGTTCTGACCAGCTATAGTTTGTTCCTGCTGGTAAGTCGTTTGTATTAATACTTTTCTCTGGATCTGGTACTTCATTGTGACGAACCGTTTGGTTCGGTTCTTTTGCCGTTGGGTTAAACGTGTCACTTTGTTTCTTAACTGTGACAGGAACTTCAACTTCATCTTCTGTTCCATCTGGATAATGAACTAAGGCTACTCCTGGATGACTACCCGGTGTGCTGACATCTGGCCTTGTCTTCCATGTAACAGTTGTTCCTGCTGGTAAGCCGGTTTTGTTTACACTTGTTTCTGGATTTGGTACGTGTCCATTGTCCACTTCTTGAGGGATTCCAGTTGGTGTGTATTCATCTTTTTGTGGCGTTACGTTTACCGTTACCGTCACTTCTTCCGTACTATGGTCTGGATAGGTGATTAATACTTTTCCTGTCTTACTTCCTGGTTTACTTGTGTCTGGTTGTTCTGACCAACTATAGTTTGTTCCTGCTGGTAAGTCGTTTGTATTAATACTTTTCTCTGGATCTGGTACTTCGTTGTGACGAACCGTTTGGTTTGGCTCTTTCGCAGTTGGGTTGAAGGTGTCACTTTGTTTCTTAACTGTGACAGGAACTTCAACTTCATCTTCCGTTCCATCTGGATAATGAACTAAGGCTACTCCTGGATGACTGCCCGGTGTGTTCACAACTGGCGTGTCTTTCCATGTAACAGTTGTTCCTGCTGGTAAGCCGGTTTTGTTTACACTTGTTTCTGGATTTGGTACGTGTCCATTGTCCACTTCTTGAGGGATTCCAGTTGGTGTGTATTCATCTTTTTGTGGCGTTACGTTTACCGTTACCGTCACTTCTTCCGTACTATGGTCTGGATAGGTGATTAATACTTTTCCTGTCTTACTTCCTGGTTTACTTGTGTCTGGTTGTTCTGACCAACTATAGTTTGTTCCTGCTGGTAAGTCGTTTGTATTAATACTTTTCTCTGGATCTGGTACTTCATTGTGACGAACCGT
>CAJNCA010000007.1 GCA_905221145.1 bacterium | reverse complement strand
GTTGTTTCGTCGCTTTTCATTATAGGTCATATGGGACTTTTTTTCTACACAAAAATAGGCTCCATAATATTTATAGGAGATTTACCCACTACAAATATTATAGAGCCATTAATAATCTGTCTCGCATCATTAGGTGCTAGACGTTTTCTTGATGAGAAAAATATTGCTCTTTGTCAACTGTAGTGAGGTGATGAAAAGTTATAACTTGGAGAGGACCAAATTGGTTCTCTCATTTTTGATGTTCAAAGCGATGAGGATTTTGGAAATGAAACAGTAATAGTTGATAGATTTCATAGTGTTCATAGTGTTCTCTATGTTCTTGAGAGTATGCAAGGAGCTTTGCGAGAATCTCATGATTGGTCAAGTGTGAGCTAAAAGTAGAGCGATAAAGTAGTAGGGGTTAACCATATCCATGGTAATGACTATCACGCGACTTCTCACCTGTCTAGAATAATGAAGGAAATGATTGCGAATAGTCACTTGTGTCCGCCCATCCAGGATAGCTACGATCTTTCTGGAATCAAAGTCCTGCGCAATGAAGCTCAACTTACCTTTCTTGAAGCTGTATTCGTCCCAAGGCATGTGGTTTAGAAGGAAAGATAGATCTGTCTTGAATGCTTTCAATTTACGAATGACTGTCGAAGTAGAGATAGATAGACTTTCTGCAATTGCCGTCATAGGGAATTTCTCGATTAATTTTTGAGTGATTTTCTGATTGACGATGTTTTGAGATTTGGTGATTTTTTTGACTAAGGAAGTCTCTGCGATAGCCATTTTTCTGCAGACTTTACAACAGAAACGACATTTTCTCAATTGAATGAGTGTCTTATAGCCTGCACATTCTAGATAGAGGACTTTAGATTCTTTTTGGAAGTCATATTTAGCTATTTGTCCATGACCGTTGTGATACTTAGGTGCAAGATAATCTGGCTTAACGATAATTTCTTTATGCGTTCCAGCATCCAAATAGTCCAGGATTATGATGTTCTTGTCTTTAATATCGAGAAATTTTGTGATAAAAAGTAATTATTCCATATGATTTTTTCTATGGAACTTTTTTTACAACAAAATAGGCTCCATATTATCCATAGGGATTTACCCACTACAAATATTATAGAGCCTTTTTATTGACGAGAGAAATTTCACTGACAGCCATTTTTGAGTAATGTTTGCAAGTGAAACTACGCTTTTTGAGGATTTAACCAATAAAAACATTATAGATCTAAAAGTCTTAAGGAGACCTTTTTAGGTCTTTAAGCATTTGAAATTTATTTAAGATATTTGTCTCTATTCTCTCAACTTTTTCTATTTTTTACCTTGTTGAGGTTGGTATTTGTACAATTCAGGATTTGATAATACCTGTTTGTAATTTTTTGTTAGAATAAGTTCATAAATAGAAAAAAGGAGTGTATGCTTATGCTACAAAGTATTTATAATCAGATGACTGATTTCTATGACAGTATCGAAGAAGAGTATGCTACTTTCTTTGATAATAGTTGGGAATGGGAACATTTTCATTTTAAATTTTTGATTTATTATTTAGTTCAATATGGTATCTGTCGTCGTAGGGATTTTATCGTTTACCATTATCGTGTTGCTTATCGTTTGTATCTTGAAAAGATGATAATGAATCGGGGTTTTATTTCTTGTTGAGGTAATTTTAGTAAATTTCCGAACAAACTTACTTTTTCATAGCAATATAACAATAAATAGCTAGTAATTTTTCTAAATCATTTTTTAATAGTTGGAAATAGCAAATCTTTCTATTGTTTCTTCTTGATAAAAAGGCGATTTTTTCTTATAATAAATTGTAAGATATAATTGCGGGTGAGATTCCTGCCATGTATGTGAGAAAGGAAGAGCCTGAGGGCTCAGACAAGATTATGACTTCAGTTGTTGTTGTAGGTACCCAATGGGGTGATGAAGGTAAAGGGAAGATTACAGACTTCCTTTCAGCGAATGCAGAAGTGATTGCACGTTATCAAGGTGGTGATAATGCAGGTCACACGATTGTGATCGATGGTAAGAAATTTAAGTTGCACTTGATTCCCTCTGGGATTTTCTTCCCTGAAAAAATCTCTGTTATTGGGAATGGTATGGTTGTAAATCCTAAATCTCTTGTGAAAGAATTGAGCTATCTTCATGAGGAAGGTGTAACAACTGATAACTTGCGTATTTCTGATCGTGCGCATGTTATTTTGCCTTATCATATTGAGTTGGATCGCTTGCAAGAAGAGGCCAAGGGTGACAATAAGATTGGTACTACAATCAAGGGAATTGGTCCAGCTTATATGGACAAGGCTGCTCGTGTGGGAATTCGTATCGCAGATCTTTTGGATAAAGATATTTTCCGTGAGCGTTTAGAACGTAACCTTGCTGAAAAGAATCGTCTGTTTGAAAAATTGTATGACAGTAAAGCTATTGCTTTTGATGATATTTTTGAAGAATATTACGAATATGGTCAACAAATCAAGAAATATGTAACAGATACATCTGTTATTTTGAATGATGCGCTTGATAATGGTAAACGTGTGCTTTTTGAAGGTGCCCAAGGTGTTATGCTAGATATCGACCAAGGTACCTATCCATTTGTTACGTCTTCAAACCCTGTGGCTGGTGGTGTGACAATTGGTTCAGGTGTTGGTCCAAGTAAGATTGACAAGGTTGTAGGTGTATGTAAAGCCTATACGAGTCGTGTAGGAGACGGTCCTTTCCCAACTGAGTTGTTTGATGAAGTGGGAGAACGTATTCGTGAAGTAGGTCATGAATATGGTACAACAACTGGTCGTCCACGTCGAGTGGGTTGGTTTGACTCAGTTGTGATGCGTCACAGTCGTCGTGTTTCTGGTATTACTAACCTTTCATTGAACTCTATCGATGTTTTGAGTGGTTTGGATACAGTTAAAATCTGTGTAGCCTATGATCTTGATGGTCAACGTATTGACTACTATCCAGCTAGTCTTGAGCAATTGAAACGTTGTAAGCCTATCTATGAAGAGTTGCCAGGTTGGTCAGAAGATATCACTGGAGTTCGTAATTTGGAGGATCTTCCTGAAAATGCACGTAACTATGTTCGTCGTGTGAGCGAATTGGTTGGCGTTCGTATTTCTACTTTCTCAGTAGGTCCTGGTCGTGAACAAACAAATATTTTAGAAAGTGTTTGGTCGTAAGAGATTTTTAAGATTTGTTTAAGATAGGTCGGGTATACTATAGACAGTTACAAGAAGACCTCCTAACTTGTTGTAACAAATATCCTAAACTTTTCTTTTTCATAATAATCTCCCTATAGAGTCACCGCATTCGGTGGCTTTTTTTGTGTTGGGATTCATGATATAATAATAAAATCGACAAGTAGGAAAAGGGAAAAGAGATGGATTATACGCTTGAAGAAAAAGAAGTCTTTATGAGGGAGGCTTTGAGAGAAGCTGAGATTGCCTTGGAACATGATGAAATTCCAATTGGTTGTGTGATTGTCAAAGATAGGGAAATCATTGGTCGTGGGCATAATGCACGTGAGGAATTGCAGCGAGCGGTTATGCATGCGGAGATTATGGCTATAGAGAATGCGAACTTGAGTGAGGAGAGTTGGCGCTTGCTGGATTGCACGCTTTTTGTGACCATTGAGCCTTGTGTCATGTGTAGTGGGGCGATTGGGCTTGCCCGTATTCCAAACGTGGTCTATGGGGCTAAAAACCAGAAATTTGGCGCTGCTGGGAGTTTGTACGATATTTTGACAGATGAGCGTCTCAACCATCGTGTAGAGGTTGAAACGGGAATTTTGGAAGATGAATGCGCAGCTATTATGCAGGACTTTTTTAGAAATAGACGGAAAAAATAATTTTTCTTTTAAAATGAATAGGAATGTGATATAATAAATAGTGGAGCAACAGTTCTGCGTGAAGCGGGTCAGGGGAGGAATCCAGCAGCCCTAAGCGATTTGAATTGTGTGCTCTTTTTTTCGTGCTTTTTCCGAATAAATAAGATAGAATAATCTAGAATAAATGATAATAGAAAAGAGAAAATTATGAAAATTCGTGGTTTTGAATTGGTTTCTACTTTTACAGATGAAAATTTATTGCCCAAGCGTGAGACAGCGCATGCGGCTGGTTACGACTTAAAGGTTGCTGTGCGTACGGTTATTGCGCCAGGAGAGATTGTCTTGGTTCCGACAGGGGTTAAGGCTTATATGCAGCCGACTGAGGTTCTCTACCTTTATGATCGTTCTTCAAATCCTCGTAAGAAGGGCTTGGTCTTGATTAACTCTGTAGGTGTCATTGATGGAGATTATTATGGTAACCCAGGGAATGAAGGTCATATTTTTGCTCAGATGAAGAATATCACAGACCAAGAGGTTGTTCTTGAAGTTGGGGAACGTGTGGTTCAGGCTGTATTTGCTCCTTTCTTAATTGCAGATGGAGATGCGGCTGATGGTGTTCGAACTGGTGGATTTGGGTCAACCGGTCACTAGGATGAAGATTATCTTTGTACGACACGGGGAGCCAGATTACCGTGAGTTAGAGGAGCGTTCTTATACGGGATTTGGGATAGATTTGGCACCCTTGTCTGAGAAGGGACGGCAGCAAGCCCAGGAACTGAGCAAAAATCCTTTACTCCCTTCAGCAGAAATAATCATATCTTCTGCAGTCACAAGAGCTTTAGAAACGGCTTCTTATGTGGTTTGTGCTACGGGACTTCCTTTAAGAGTGGAGCCATTATTGCATGAATGGCAGGTCTATGAAAGTGGCACAGATAATTTTGAAAAAGCTCGCACTATGTTTTTAGAAAATAAGGGGGAGTTACTTCCTAATAGCCCTATTCAATATGAGACAGCTACGGAGATGAAGTCTCGTTTTCTAGAATGCATGGCTAAGTATCGAGATTACCAGACCGTGATAGTGGTAACTCACAACATGCTCATGCGCCAGTTTGTGCTAAATGAGAAGATTGATTTTTGCCAAGTGATTGAGTGTGAGTTAGAGATATAGAAAGAGGTTTATCATCGCAAAGAAAAAAGCGACATTTGTGTGTCAAAATTGTGAATATAATTCACCTAAGTATCTAGGACGTTGTCCCAACTGTGGGTCTTGGTCTTCTTTTGTAGAAGAGGTTGAGGTTGCCGAGGTAAAGAATGCGCGTGTGTCCTTGACAGGTGAGAAAACCAAGCCCATGAAACTGGCTGAGGTGACTTCAATCAACGTCAATCGAACCAAGACGGAGATGGAGGAATTCAACCGTGTACTTGGAGGCGGAGTGGTACCGGGAAGTCTTGTCCTCATTGGTGGGGATCCTGGAATCGGGAAATCAACGCTTCTACTACAAGTCTCAACCCAGTTGTCCCAAGTGGGAACGGTTCTCTACGTCAGTGGGGAGGAGTCTGCCCAGCAGATTAAACTACGTGCAGAGCGTTTGGGTGATATTGATAGCGAGTTTTATCTCTATGCAGAGACCAATATGCAGAGTGTTCGTGCTGAGGTGGAGCGCATCCAGCCAGATTTCCTCATTATTGACTCTATCCAAACCATTATGTCTCCTGAGATTTCAGGGGTGCAGGGGTCTGTTTCTCAGGTGCGTGAGGTGACGGCTGAACTCATGCAGCTGGCTAAGACAAATAATATTGCTATCTTTATCGTAGGTCATGTGACCAAGGAAGGAACCTTGGCTGGTCCACGTATGTTGGAACATATGGTGGATACGGTGCTTTACTTTGAAGGGGAGCGCCACCATACATTTCGTATCCTAAGAGCAGTCAAAAACCGTTTTGGCTCCACTAATGAGATTGGGATTTTTGAGATGCAGTCGGGTGGTCTGGTTGAGGTCCTCAATCCGAGTCAAGTTTTCCTAGAAGAGCGTTTGGATGGAGCAACTGGCTCGTCAATCGTTGTGACCATGGAAGGGACGCGTCCGATTTTGGCGGAGGTTCAGGCTTTGGTGACACCGACCATGTTTGGAAATGCCAAACGTACTACGACAGGACTTGATTTTAATCGTGCGAGTCTGATTATGGCTGTTTTGGAAAATCGTGCAGGTCTTCTCTTGCAAAATCAGGACGCCTATCTCAAATCTGCTGGCGGTGTCAAATTGGATGAGCCTGCCATTGACTTGGCCGTTGCAGTTGCTATTGCTTCGAGCTACAAGGACAAGCCAACTAATCCTCAGGAATGTTTTGTAGGCGAACTGGGCTTGACGGGAGAGATTCGGCGCGTGAATCGTATCGAGCAACGTATCAATGAAGCTGCTAAACTGGGCTTTACTAAGATTTATGTACCCAAGAATTCCTTGACAGGAATCACTCCGCCTAAGGAAATTCAGGTCATTGGTGTGACAACGATTCAGGAGGTTTTGAAAAAGGTCTTTGCATAATCCGTGACAAATCCTCTTAAAAATGATAAGATAGGAGAAATATTTGACTATCAAATTTTCGAGGAGGGAATCGTGTCGTATTTTGAACAGTTTATGCAAGCTAATCAGGCTTATGTTGCCCTACATGGGCAGTTAAATCTGCCACTTAAACCCAAAACTAGAGTAGCCATTGTGACCTGTATGGACTCACGTTTGCACGTTGCGCAAGCTCTGGGATTGGCACTTGGGGATGCTCATATCTTGCGGAATGCAGGTGGTCGAGTGACAGAGGACATGATTCGTTCGCTGGTGATTTCCCAGCAACAGATGGGGACAAGAGAGATTGTGGTGCTACACCACACAGACTGTGGTGCCCAGACCTTTGAAAATGGTCCTTTTCAGGAGTATCTGAAAGAAGAATTAGGTGTCGATGTGTCAGACCAGGACTTCTTGCCCTTCCAAGATATAGAGGAGAGTGTGCGAGAGGATATGCAACTGCTTATCGAATCTCCCCTAATACCAGACGATGTCATTATCTCTGGCGCCATTTACGATGTGGATACAGGAAGTATGACAGTTGTAGAATTGTAAATACTTTATTTAGAAAGAAAGTGTATGAAGAAAAACAGTATTTTATTTATTTTTATTTTATTGCTCTGTATTGGTGTACAGTATGAAACCATCTACTATACGGATGGTTCGATGTCAGCTGCGGAATATGGACTAATGGGAGTTTCTATCTTTCTAGCTCTCTTTTACATGATTCCGGCTCTTTATTTCCTTTTCCGTCTTGGGAAAAAATGGGAATTGCCAAAGAATGCCTTGATCTTGTCTTTATTGGGTGGGATGTTCCTTTCAGGCTGGTTGTCTAGCTTTGCGAATACCTATATCCATGATTTACTGGGTGTTCTTTTCCCAGATAGTGCCTTTTTAAATGCTTTTGAAAGTGCTATTGTGGCTCCTTTGGTAGAAGAGCCATTGAAATTGTTGCCACTTGTCTTTGTTTTAGCTTTGATTCCTGTGCGAAAATTAAAATCTTTGTTCTTACTAGGGATTGCTTCTGGTTTGGGATTCCAAATGATTGAGGATATTGGCTACATTCGTACGGATTTGCCAGAGGGATTTGACTTTACCATTTCGAGAATTTTAGAGCGTATTATCTCAGGAATTGCTTCTCACTGGACTTTTTCAGGTTTGGCGGTAGTAGGTGTTTACTTGTTTTATAGAGCCTATAAAGGACAGAATGTTGGCAAGAAACAGGGGCTTATTTTCCTAGGTTTAGCCTTGGGAACTCACTTCTTGTTTAACTCTCCTTTTGTGGAGTTGGAGACAGAGTTGCCACTAGCGATTCCAGTGGTTACGGCTATTACTCTCTATGGTTTTTACCAGGCTTATCGATTTGTTGAGAAGCACAATGAGTTGATGAACTAGAATATTTTTCAAAAGAATGATGCAAGGGTACAAATATGGTGCCCTTCTTTTATTTTTGATTGAAAAATAGTGCAAAAAGCGCTACAATGGTAGATGGAAAAATCTTGTGAAAAGCACAAGCGATACATATATACCGGAGGAAATCATGTCTTTTTCTGATTTAAAGCTGTTTGCCCTTTCTTCTAATAAAGAATTGGCAGAACGTGTGGCGCAGGAGATTGGGATAGAGTTGGGGAAATCAAGTGTTCGCCAATTTTCAGATGGAGAGATTCAGGTCAACATCGAAGAATCAATCCGTGGGAAACACGTCTTTATCCTACAATCAACTAGTTCGCCTGTAAATGACAATCTGCTTGAAATTTTGATTATGGTAGATGCTTTGAAGCGTGCGAGTGCAGAATCTGTCAATGTTGTCATGCCTTACTATGGGTATGCACGTCAGGATAGAAAGGCGAGAGCGCGTGAGCCAATCACTTCAAAACTTGTCGCAAATATGCTTGAAGTAGCTGGAGTAGATCGTTTATTGACAATCGACTTGCATGCTGCGCAGATTCAAGGATTCTTTGATATTCCTGTGGATCACTTGATGGGAGCTCCTCTGATTGCAGATTATTTTGAGCGTCGTGGCATGGTTGGTTCTGACTATGTGGTTGTCAGCCCAGACCATGGAGGGGTGACTCGTGCCCGTAAGTTGGCAGAATTTTTGAAAACATCTATCGCTATTATTGACAAACGTCGTAGCGTTGATAAGATGAATACTAGTGAAGTCATGAACATCATCGGTAAGGTAGAAGGCAAGACTTGTATCTTGATTGATGATATGATTGATACGGCTGGAACCATTTGTCATGCGGCAGATGCTCTTGCAGAAGCTGGTGCTGTTGAAGTCTATGCAAGCTGTACGCACCCAGTTCTTTCTGGTCCTGCTATGGACAATATCCAAAATTCAGCTATTAAGAAATTGGTTGTTTTGGATACCATCTATCTCCCCGAAGAGCGTTTGATTGATAAGATTGAGCAAATTTCAATCGCTCATCTACTGGGTGATGCTATCGTGCGTATCCATGAAAAACGCCCACTTTCTCCACTTTTCAGTATTGAGAAAAAGATTTAATGCCCAAGCCTGAGATGATTCTCAGGTTTTTTCATCCTTTTTCCGAATAAATAGATAGAGCCAGAGAATCTAGGAAACCTAGATTTAAAACTGTGGTATAATAAAAGGAGGAAGAGGATGATTCTAAGACATCCGGGCATCAGCCCAACTAATGACTTGGTTGCTAAGAAAATCTTTAGCAATCCAGAGATCACTTGTCAATTTATTCGCGATATGCTGGACTTGCCAGCCAAAAATGTGACCATTTTGGAGGGGAGTAACATTCACGTCTTGCCTTCCCTACCGTACTCGGCGCAGGATTTCTATACCAGTATAGACGTCTTGGCGGAGTTAGATAATGGAACTCAAGTAATCATTGAGATTCAGGTTCATCATCAGAATTTTTTCATCAATCGCCTGTGGGCTTATCTGTGCAGTCAGGTCAATCAAAACCTTGAAAAAATTCGCCAGCAGGAAGGCAATACTCATCAGAGCTACAAACACATCGCACCAGTATACGCTATCGCAATTGTAGATAGTAATTACTTTCAGGATGATTTGGCTTTTCATAGCTTTAGCATGCGAGAGGATACGACAGGTGAGGTCTTAACTATCACAAACAATGGACAAGAAAACCATCTAGTCAAGATGGCATTCTTGGAATTAAAAAAATACAGAGAAACCAGCAAAGACGAGGTTCGCAAGCCGTGGTTGGAGTTTTTCGGGAACAAGCCCTTTACCCAGCAACCAGAGCGAGCCATCAGCCAGGCAGACCAACTGCTGGACTACAAGAGCTGGTCCGAGGAGGACAGGAAAATGTTTAGTCAACTACGTATGCGAGAAGAACAAGCCTTGTTAGCACAGGATTATGCCTTGGAAACGGCTAGAGCCGAAGGTATTGAACAAGGCTTAGAACGTGGTCGATCTGAGGGGATTGAACAGGGACTGGAGCGTGGGAAAATATTTACCTTTCTTGATTTAGTGCGCCAACATGTTTTAACTTCCGAATTTGCTAGTGAGCAATTAGGTATGACGATCTCTGAATTTGAGGCACTCTTATAAGACCATCACTAGTAATAGCATTCTTGGAACTAAAAAAATACAGAGAAACCAGCAAAGACAAGGTTAGCAAGCCGTGGTTGGAGTTTTTCGGGAACAAGCCCTTTACACAGCAACCCGAGCGAGCCATCAGCCAAGCAGACCAACTGCTAGACTATAAAAGCTGGTCCGAGGAGGACAGGAAAATGTTTAGTCAACTACGTATGCGAGAAGAACAAGCCTTGTTAGCACAGGACTATGCCTTGGAAACAGCTGGGGCGGAAGGTATCGAACAAGGTTTAGAGCGCGGCCTTGAACGTGGTCGAGCAGAGGGTATCGAAGAGGGATTAAAAGTAGGCTTAGTAAATTTAGTCCGCCAAGGTCTTCTGACTTCTGAGGTTGCAAGCGAGCAATTAGGCATGACTGTCTCTGAGTTTGAGGCCTTGCTATGAGGTCACATTTTAAATAGTAGAAAGTTGGTGTAATGGCAAGTTCTTATCAAAAAACTTGTCATTTTTGCTTGACATTTGGAAGGGGTTATAGGATAATACTACAGAAGTGAGTTCTATCCAACTGTCTATGTTGCTTAGATATGAATGATTTGACTCAAGGATGGTAAATTTGTGAGATTTTCACTTAAAAATAGGATGTTTGAAGCGTATTCAATCTCACAGAGATGTTTTTTTCATCTTTTTTGTTGAAAAATTGTAAAAACTTTAAAAACTTGAAGAAAACCCTTGACAAATCCTGCAAATATTTATATACTGTATGGTAGTAAGATAGTCTTACGAAAAAATATTTTAAAGAAAAACAAAGGAGATAAAACGATGAAAAAAGTTTTATTGACAAGCGCAGTTGCTCTTGCAGCATTCTCAGCAGTTTCAGCAGTTTCAGCTGAAGATACTACAAACAGCCGTTTTGGTTCACAATTTGGTAACTACAACAAATCAGGTAACAACGGGGCTAATTTACCAGCTAATGTTGGAACTGAGAGCAACCCTAACAACCGTTTTGGTTATGCATTTGGTCTTAAAAAATACCCATACCTTATGTATGCACGTGATGAAGCACACGGATTTACAAAACGTGCTCGTATCACTGTTGTAGACGGTGGTGGTAAACCAGTTCAAGGTGCTACAATCGATATCCAAATCATCCCTGGTGGAACAAACATCTATGGACAAGGAACACAAACAACTCGTGCTGCTGAGTCTAAACAATATGAAGTATTCACAGTTAAAACAGACGTTAACGGTGATGCAGACTTCTCAGTAAACGACTACTACACTTACGGTGGTAAAATGGTTAAAGAAGCAGTAGATGCTTCTGGTAAAAAACTTGGTTACGCTGCTACAAAAGACACTAACCAACTTGTTGACCCAGCAAAAGGTTATGTTGCTGGTAACTACGTACAAGAACCTGTAACTACAGATAACGAATCTGAAGCTTTGCTTGCAAGTGGTTCAGTAATGTTTAAAGAAGGTGAAATCCTTAAATACCGTGTTGCAAAAACAGCATCAAACCACCAAGAAGCAACTACAGTTGAAGGTAAACTTGTAATTGGTAAAGATATGTACTCAAACGGTTCTATCACATTGCCATATAAAGAAGATAAAGCCCGTTCTGTAAAAGCTGGTGACTCAGCTACACCAACAACAGTTGCTGACCACGGTTGGGCTCAAACAGCTGAAGGATGGAAATTCTTCGAAAACGCTACAGCTGTAACAGGTTGGAAACAAGTTGACGGTAAATGGTACTTCTTTAACGCTGAAGGCGTAATGCAAAAATGGTGGGTTAAAGATGGTAACACTTGGTACTACCTAAATGGTTCAGGTGAAATGCAAACTGGTTGGTTGCAAGACGGTGGTAAATGGTACTACCTTGACAACTCAGGTGCTATGAAAGCTAGCCAATGGTTCCAAGTTGGTGGTAAATGGTACCATGTTGATGGTTCAGGTGCCCTTTCAGTGAACACAACTGTTGACGGATACACTGTTAACGGAAACGGTGAATGGGTATAAACCTATTAAATGAAATATAAGACAGGGAGATTTCTCCCTGTTTTTTCTTGCATTAATGTTGTATAAGTATTATAATGGTTAAAAATAATAGGAGGTTTTCAATGAAATCAAAAGTATTGAATGTTTTATTAGGTGCGACCTTGGCAAGTGCTGCTCTGGTTAGTGCAAGAACCGTTGAGGTGAAGGCTTCGGAAACAGGTGTTTATAAGACTGTTGTTTGGGTCACAAAACAGGAAGATGGGAAGGAGAAAATTTTAAAAGATGCCCAAACTTACGATCCATCGAAACCTGAAACATCATCTCCAGGAAGTTTCCCAGGTTATAAAAGAGATGGATCTAAAATTGAGGGTACAGTTCTAAAACATTTCTTTAAGCCAACAGAGACAGTTACAGGTGATAAAGTGGATGGGATTACTGTAAAACCTGATGTTGTAAAACCTTTCAAAGATACAGTTAAAGGTACTTCATGGTTGGTAATGGAAGCGGATGGTACTGTTCGTGAATTGAAGCCGTTTAGCCCCGCTATTGCTGCGCAAAAAGCTGAAGATGTTGAACATGGAGAATTTGAAGGCTATCGTTTTATCGAAACAAAAATTGACCAAGATGTTCGAAAACATTGGTTTGAAAAAAGCAATGGTGTGAAAGATGAAGAAAAAGTTGAAGAGAAACATACAGGTTGGCAATACATCTCTGGTAAGTGGTATTTCTTTGATAAAGATAGTGTGAAGAAAACTGGATGGGTCAATGATGGTAGCTGGTATTATTTAGCAGAAGATGGAAGTATGCAAACTGGCTGGAAACTGGTCTCTGGTAAATGGTATTATCTCAATAGTGCTGGTTCTATGCAGACGGGCTGGTTGAACCAAGGTGGTAAGTGGTACTACCTCTATCCTGATGGGGCTATGGCTACAGGATGGGCAAAAGTAGATGGTAAATGGTACTATCTAAATAGCTCTGGAGCAATGGTGACTGGTTGGTTCCAGACAGGTGGTAAATGGTATTATGCCTATAATTCAGGAGCTCTTGCAGTAAATACAACAATTAATGGCTATACTGTAAATGCAAATGGTGAGTGGGTTTAACATCCATTAAAAGTTTAAGTAGAAAGAGGTAAATGATGAAAGCGAAACAGATTTTAGCAGTTGGAGCTGCAGGGGTGTCATTACTTGGTGTCAGTACTTTGACTGCAGCACTTTCTAATCAAGATGCAGTGTATGCTGTCGAACCTAAAGCAAGACCAGCAGATCCATCAGTTGTTACTCGTACAGACTATAAAGTTTCAGGTGGTGCTTATGGAGCAACTTCTATCACTGGAATTAATAGTGATAACAAGTATAATGATCCTAAAGATATACCAGGTTATAGGTATATTGGTAGTGAACCTGATAGCGGCGGAAGAGTTTGGGTGCATTTTTATGAAAAAAAATCGTCATCAAATAGTACGACAGATACTAGTGGTGGCAACAAGAATGATAAAGACACTAACACAGGTAACAAGAATGGTACGGATGCCAATGCTGGGAATAACAACGCAGGTCTTAAAAATGGAGCTGATGTCATTAAAGACGAGTATAAATGGTTACTAGTCGACGGCAAATACCATCTTTACATTAATAACAATTTAGCTAAGGGTTGGCAAACTATTGGTGAGAAGACCTATTATTTAGAGGAAGATGGTTCTATGAAAACTGGAATCCTCGAAATTAAAGATAAGCGTTATTATCTAGATGAAAATGGTGTTCAAGCATTTGGATGGGTCAATTTTGAAGGAAAAGATTACTATATCACGAAAGATGGCTCTAAACCAACAACTATTATCACAAAAGGTGAAAAAATTTCTTATGTTAAAGATGGGGTTTTACAAACAGGTCTTCAACAGATTGATAAAAAATGGTACTTTTTATTAGCAGATGGTAGTCGTAAAACAGGTCTTATCCAAGATGTCAACAATAAATGGTATTACATTACAAATGATGGGGAACGTAAGACTGGTCTCGTAAAAGATAGTGATGGTGCTTATCATTTTCTTACTGAAGATGGCGGACGAAAGACAGGCTCTGTTACGATTGATGGTGTGACTTATCAACTAGCAGAACGTGCAAGTAGCAAGCCAGGATGGAATAAAATTGATGGGAAATGGTACTATTATGATGCTAAAGACCAAATGAAGACTGGTTGGGTCAAAGATGGTTCTTGGTACTACCTAGATGCGTCTGGTGTCATGCAAACAGGTTGGAAAAAAGTTGATGGAGTGTGGTACTATCTAGACGGTTCAGGTGCTATGCAAACAGGTTGGTTGAACCAAGGTGGAACTTGGTATTACCTCAATAGTTCAGGCGCTATGAAAACAGGTTGGCTAAACCAAGACGGTACATGGTATTATCTTGATGCTTCTGGTGCCATGAAGACTGGCTGGTATCAAGTAGGTGGCAAATGGTATTACTCATACTCATCAGGAGCCTTAGCAGTAAGTACAACTATCAATGGTTATACTGTCAATGCTAATGGTGAATGGGTTTAATATGAATTATGAAGAAATAAGAGGAATTTCCTCTTATTTTTTATTAGAAAATAGGTTAACGTTTGATTTTTCCGAAAGAAAATGATAAAATTACAGCAAAAAGATATTAAAGGTGGTAAATACTTTATGGATAAGAAAAAACTTCTCACTGCTAGCTTGGCTAGTGTTGCCGTTTTGGGAGCAGGTTTCCTTGCTTCAAACCCATCAGTTGTGAAAGCTGCAGAAGATGCTAATGCAGCTGCTACTCCAGCTCAACCGGCTGGAACAACTGATACGTCAGCAACAAATTCAGATAGCACAACTAAACCTGCTGAAAATGCTGAGACTACAGAACAACCATCAGCTACTCAGCCTGCTACAGCAACAGAAGCTGAAAAGAAAGAATTTTTTGCTAATTTTGATCAAGCTTTAGAAGATACGGTTAAAGAATTAGAAAAAGCTGATACTCAAGGTGATCAAGAATTAGAGAAACAAAAACAAGAAGTAATTAAAAAGTTAAAAGAAGAAGCTGAAGCTAATAAAGCTGAAATCGAAGAAGCTTTCCGAAATGGTGCTACTGTAGCTGATGCTGAAAAATTCTTAGAAGCTAAACCAGTGACACCAGCTCCAGGTGCTCAATTAAAACGTAACGAATCTGGTGAAGTTACAGAAGCTGAACCAATCAAGGGTAGAAGTGAAATTGATGCTGATGCTCAAGATAAAATTAACAAACGTTTAGACGAAGAAAAAACAGACGTTATTGATGCTGAAGAGAGAAGAAATGCAGCTAAAGATGATTTAGAAACTGCAAAAGCAGTTGCTAAGGAAGCTGATAAATCTGTTGCTAAAGCTCAAGAAGCTGCAGATAAAGCAAACTCAGATTTAGAGGCTGCTAAGAAGAAAGTTGCAGAAGCAAAAGCAGCTAAAGAAAAATTTGAAAAAGAATTAGCAAGTTATGAAGATGCTGATGGTGAACAAGCTGAACAATATAAAGCAGCGGCACAGGCAGATCTTGACAAAGCAACTAAAGAGTTAGAAGAAAGTGAAAATGCAGCAAAAGCATTAGAAGCTAATCTTGAAAAAGCTAATAAAGAACTTGATAATGCTAAAACAAGTGCAGAAGTAGCTAAAGCAGATATTAAAGACCGTGAAGCAGACTTAAACGCAGAAAACGAAAGAGTTAAAGCTAGAAAAGCAGCTAGAGAAGAGCTAGCTAAAGCTGAAGGATTTGAAGATGCCCTTAAAGCTGAAACGCTTGATATTAAAGCTCGTAAAGCAACAGCTTGGATTGATGGAGATAAGCCTGAAGGTGAAAATCTTCTTCGCTCTGCAGATGAAGAAGGTAACTTCGATAAGAGCTATAAGAACTTTAATGAAGAACTTGAGTCTCAAGGATACACATATGTTACTTCTTACACAGAAGATAGTATTTTGAAACATGTTTATAGAAAGAAAGGTTCTAATTCAGGTAACTCTGTAAACAAAGGTAATTCAAATTATGGAACTGGTTTCAATGGTGTTCCTGCTGATAATAGCTATCCAGGTCACCAAGGTGATGGCGAATCAAGACAAGGCAGTCGTCCTACACCAGGTGCAACAACACCATCTACGCCAGCTCATGAAACTCCTGCAACACCATCTACCCCTGCTGCCCCATCTACACCAGCTCCTGGAACAGATGCTCCATCTGCACCAACAGCTGAAACACCAGCAACTCCTGCAGTTGCACAAACTGTAGCAGGGACTAGCCAAGACAATACTTACCAAGCACCAGCTGCGAAATCAGAAGATAAACAAGAACTTCCAAACACTGGTGGTAAAGATAATACTGCAGTTGCTGCACTAGGATTCCTTGGATTGCTTCTTGGAGCTCTTCCATTTGCGAAACGCAAAAACTAATTAGTAGAACATATAAAAGAGAAGGATTTATCGCCTTCTCTTTTTCTCGTAAAAAAAGAATATTTTCTATTCATATTGCTTGCTTATACGACTAGGAAAGGATATAATAGAACTGAATATAATTCCAAAAAAAGGGGCTTTTAAAATGGATAAAAAGAAAATGATTTTAACTAGCTTAGCTAGTGTTGCTGTTTTGGGAGCGGCTTTAGCTGCATCTCAGCCGTCAGTCGTGAAAGCTGATGATACTAATACAGCTACTAATACTGCTACCACTCCAGCTAAACCAGCTGAAACAACTGATACGTCAGCAACAAATTCAGATAGCACAACTAAACCTGCTGAAAATGCTGAGACTACAGAACAACCAGCAGCTACTCAGCCTGCCGAAACTGGAGCTACTGACACTTCTAAATCAGAAGTTACAAGTCCAGAAATTAAAGAAGCTGAAGCTGACGCTAAAGCTAAAGAAGCTAAAGTTACTGAAGCTCAAGCAAAAGTAGATACAACAACTGCAACTGCTAAAGAAGCAGATACTAAACTGGAAGCAGAGAAAAAAGAAGCTGCTGATGCTAAAACTGCAAAAACTGAAGCTGAAGAAGCTAAAAAAGCTGCTGATGCTGAATTAGCTACTGCTAAAGAAAAAGCTGCTGAAGCTGACGCTAAAGCAAAAGAAGAAGCTAAAAAAGAAGAAGACGCTAAAAAAGAAGAAGCTGATACTAAAGAAGCTTTAACTGAAGCTTTGAAACAACTTCCTGATAACGAATTGCTTGACAAAAAAGCAAAAGAAGAATTATTAAAGGCTGTTGAGTCAGGTGACTTAAAAGCATCTGATATTCTTGCTGAGTTAGCAAACGACAACAATACTGCAAGTAACACTGCTACAACTCCAGCAACAGAAGGAAAAACATCAGCTCTTCCAGAAGATTTAAAAGCTAAAATCGATGAAGCTGAAAAAGCTGATGCTGCTCGTCCTGCATCAGAAAAAGCTCAAGACAAAGCTGATGATTTAGGTGAAAATGTTGAAGCTCTTACAAAAGATGCTGAAGCATTAAAAGCTGAAGAAGCTAAAAAAGCTGAAGCTCTTAAAAAACAAGAAGATACATTAAAAGAAGCTAAAGAAGCTCTTAAATCTGCTACAGATAATGGATTTGGAGAAGATATCACAGCACCACTAGAAAAAGCTGTAAAAGGTATCGAAAAAGAGCGTGAAGCTGCACAAAATGCATTTGATGAAGCTGCTGCAAATACTCAAGCTGTTGCTGAAGAACTAAATAAACTGACTGATGAGTATAACAAAGCTCTTGATGAAGTAAAAGCTGCTAAAGAAAAAGAAGCTAACGAACCAGCTAAACCAGCTGAAGAAGAACCAGCTAAACCAGCTGAAAAAACAGAAGCTGAAAAAGCTGCTGAAGCTAAAGCAGAAGCGGATGCTAAAGTTGCTGAATTGCAGAAAAAAGCAGACGAAGCTAAAACAAAAGCAGATGAAGCTACAGCTAAAGCTACTAAAGAAGCTGAAGATGTAACAGCTGCTGAAACTAAAAAAGCTGAAGCCGATAAAGCTAAAACTGACGCAGAAGCTGAATTAGCTAAAGCTAAAGAAGATGCGGCAAAAGCTAAAGCTAAAGTTGAAGAACTTAAAAAAGAAGAAGCTGAAACTAGAACTGCTCTTAAAGATGCTTTAGATCAATTAGAAAAAGATATCGATGCTGATGCTAAGATTACAAATAAAGAAGAAGCTAAAAAAGCATTAGGTAAAGAAGATATTTTAGCTGCAGTTGAAAAAGGCGACTTAACTGCAGGAGATGTTCTTAAAGAATTAGAAAATGACTATAATACAAGAAATAAAGATCCTGAAAAAGTTGACGAAACTAAAAAATTAGACGCTGAAGAAGCTAAGAAAATCGACGAAATCAATAAAGCCGATAAAGCTAAAGAAGATGCTAAGACAGAATCAGAAAAACTGCAAGATAAAGCTGATGATTTAGCTGAAAAGATTGAAAAATTAACTAAAGTAGCTGATAAAGACAAAGCGGATGCTGAAGAAAAAGCTAAAGCAGTAGAAGAAAAAACTGCTGCATTAAACAAACAAAATGAAACTTTAGAAAAAGCAAAAGCTGCTCTTGAAACTGCAAAGAAAAATAATGCTGATTCAGCTATCCAAGATGGATTACAAGATGCTGTGAATAAGCTTCAGGCGGCTGCTGATAAAGCAAAAGCTGATGCTGATAAAGCAAAAGCTGAATTCGACAAAGTTGATGAAGTTGTTAAAGCATACAAAGATGCCATCGATACACTTACTGATGAGTACAACCAAACTCTTAAAGATATAGAAGCTGCTAAGGCTAAGGAAGCTGAAAAACCAGCTGAACAACCTAAAGAAGAGGACAAAAAACTAAACGAAGAAGTTGATACTCCTACTGGAGAAGAAGGAAGAGATGCTGAAAATAAATTAGCTGATGATGCTGAAAAAGAATATGAAAAATTAAATAAAGATAATACTAAACCAGCAGAACCGGCTAAACCTGAATCTTCAAATGGTGATGCTCTTGTACAACCAGAACTTCCAGAATTTGGTGCTAACAACCCTGAAATCAAGAAAATTTCAGATGAAATTGCTAAAGTAAGCGAGCAACTTAAAGATGCTGAAGAAAACGAAGGCGTTGAAGACTACTATAAAGAAGGACTAAAAGATCGTTTAGCAGATTTAGAAGACGCATTAAATACTTTAATTAATAATAAAGCTGAAATTCTATCTGCAGATGATGATAAAAAAGCCTTAAAAGTCACACGCTATATTGATATTGATACTAACGCTGATATTCTGGAAGCTGAAGAAGGTGATTTCAAAGGTAAACCAATTGCAGGTTATACTTTTGTAACATATAATGAAAAAGATGGTATTATTACTAACTACTACAGAAGAGCAACTAATAATACATATGGACCAACTCAACCAATTAAAGATTATAGAAAAGGTGACGGTGTCCCTGAGGACCATAGTTATCCAGGTCAACAAGGTGATGCTACACAAAGACAAGAAAAACGTCCTACATCAAGTGCAACAACACCATCTACACCAGCTACTGAAACCCCTGCAACACCAGCTGCACCAGCTCCTGGAACAGATACTCCATCTGCACCAACAGCTGAAACCCCTGCAACTCCTGCAGTTGCACCAACTGTAGCAGGTACTAGCCAAGATAATACTTATCAGGCTCCAGCTGCAAAAGCAGAAGATAAACAAGAACTTCCAAACACTGGTGGTAAAGATAATGCTGCAGTTGCATCATTAGGATTCCTTGGATTGCTCCTTGGTGCCCTTCCATTTGTGAAACGCAAAAACTAATTAGTCAAAGATATAAAAGAGAAGGATTTGTGACCTTCTCTTTTTGTGATATGGGCTATAGTGAGAGTTCTGTTGAAAATAAGAAAAAAGTGAACAAAATGATGTTTCAGTTTTGTTCACTTTTATGTTTATAAACTTACAACAAGGCCTCAAACTCAGCGACAGTCATGCCCAATTGTTCACTAGCAACCTCGGAAGTCAGAAGACCTTGGCGAACCATATCTAAGAAAGCAAAGACTCTTCCTTCAACTTTCCCACGCTCTAGACCTTGTTCGATACCTTCTGCCCTAGCTGTTTCCAAGGCATAGTCCTGTGCTAACAATGCTTGTTCTTCACGCATACGTAGTTGACTAAACATCTTCCTGTCCTCCTCTGACCAGCTCTTGTAGTCCAGCAGTTGGTCTGCCTGGCTGATGGCTCGCTCGGGTTGCTGGGTAAAGGGTTTGTTCCCGAAAAACTCCAACCACGGCTTGCGAACCTTGTCTTTGCTGGTTTCTCTATATTTTTTTAATTCCAAGAATGCCATCTTGACTAGATGGTTTTCTTGTTCATTGTTTGTGATGGTTAAGACCTCACCTGTCGTATCCTCTCGCATACTAAAACTGTGGAAGGCCAAATCATCTGAGAAGTAATTGCTGTCCACAATTGCAATAGCGTATACTGGTGCAATATGCTTGTAACTCTGATGAGTATCACCTTCACGCTGACGAATTTTTTCTAGATTTTGATTGACCTGACTGCAAAGATAAGCCCACAGGCGATTGATGAAAAAATTCTGATGATGAACCTGAATCTCAATGATTACTTGGGTTCCATTATCCAACTCCGCCAAGACGTCTATACTTGTATAGAAATCTTGGGCTGAATAAGGCAGGGAAGGTAGTACATGAATATTACTCCCCTCCAAAATGGTTACATTTTTGGCTGGTAAGTCCAGCATATCGCGAATAAATTGACAAGTGATTTCTGGATTACTAAATATTTTCTTAGCTACTAAGTCATTGGTCGGGCTGATGCCCGGATGACGTACGGTCATACTTCTTCTCCTTTCATTATAGCACATTTTTAAATCTAGGTTTACTAGATTATCTGGCTCTATCTATTTATTCGGAAAAAGTATGAAAAATACTTGCTCTAGCTCTTCCCAATGGTATTTTTTGGTGCTTTCCTTTATAATGGGTGTATGGATAAGAAAAAATTATTATTGATTGATGGCTCTTCTGTTGCTTTTCGGGCGTTTTTTGCGCTCTATCAGCAGTTGGACCGTTTTAAGAATGCGGCTGGTTTGCATACCAATGCGATTTATGGTTTTCAGTTGATGTTGAGCCATTTGTTGGAGAGGATTGAGCCTAGTCATATTTTGGTGGCTTTTGATGCGGGGAAGACGACCTTCCGGACAGAGATGTATGCGGACTATAAGGGTGGTCGGGCTAAGACTCCTGATGAGTTTCGTGAGCAATTTCCTTTCATTCGTGAGTTGCTGGATCATATGGGGATTCGCCACTATGAGTTGGCTCAGTATGAGGCGGATGATATCATCGGGACGCTGGATAAACTAGCTGAGCAGGATGGTTTTGATGTTACCATTGTCAGTGGGGACAAGGACTTGATTCAGCTGACGGATGAGCATACGGTGGTTGAGATTTCCAAGAAAGGTGTGGCTGAATTTGAGGCCTTTACGCCAGACTATCTTATGGAAAAGATGGGCATCACACCGACGCAGTTTATCGATCTCAAGGCGCTTATGGGAGATAAGTCGGATAATATTCCTGGGGTGACCAAAATCGGTGAAAAGACGGGTATCAAGCTCTTGCTGGAGCATGGCTCGCTTGAGGGGATTTATGAAAATATCGATGGGATGAAGGCTTCTAAGATGAAGGAAAATCTCATCAATGATAAGGAACAGGCCTTTTTGTCTAAAACACTGGCGACCATTGATACTCAGGCACCGATTGAGATTGGTTTGGAGGAGTTGGTCTATAGAGGTCCAGATGTGGAAAACCTCGGTAAATTCTATGATGAGATGGGTTTCAAACAGTTTAAGCAGGCTTTAAATGCATCTTCGACTGATGTGGCTGAGAGTTTGGACTTTACTATCGTTGACCAAGTTAGTCAAGACATGCTGAGCGCAGACTCTATCTTCCACTTTGAGCTTTTTGGTGAGAATTACCATACGGATGATTTGGTTGGTTTTGCCTGGTCTTGTGGGGATAAGCTTTATGCTACAGACAAGCTTGAACTTTTGCAAGAGCCGATTTTCAAGGACTTTCTAGAAAAAACACCTCTGAAAGTGTATGACTTTAAAAAAGCTAAAGTTCTCTTGAATCGTTTGGGTGTGGATTTGCAGGCGCCTGCTTTTGATAGCCGTTTGGCTAAATACCTCCTTTCGACTGTGGAGGACAATGAAATTGCGACCATCGCTAGTCTTTATGGTCAGACTTATTTAGTCGATGATGAGACTTTCTATGGTAAGGGTGTCAAAAAAGCCGTTCCTGAACGCGAGAAATTCTTGGAACATTTGGCGCGTAAGCTTGCTGTATTGGTTGAGACAGAGCCTGTTTTACTTGAGAAACTCAGTGAAAATGGGCAATTAGAGCTCCTCTATGATATGGAGCAACCTCTGGCCTTTGTCCTTGCCAAGATGGAAATTGCTGGGATTACGGTCAAGAAAGAGACCTTGCTTGAGATGCAGGCTGAAAATGAGCTTGTCATTGAAAAACTCACTCAAGAGATTTATGAACTGGCTGGTGAGGAGTTTAATATCAACTCGCCTAAGCAGTTGGGCGTGCTTCTTTTTGAAAAGTTGGGTCTTCCTCTAGAATACACTAAGAAAACTAAAACGGGTTACTCAACAGCGGTGGATGTGTTGGAACGTTTGGCTCCTATTGCTCCGATTGTTAAGAAAATCCTCGATTACCGTCAGATTGCTAAGATTCAGTCTACTTATGTGATTGGCTTGCAGGACTGGATTTTGGTTGATGGCAAGATTCATACTCGCTATGTGCAGGATTTGACCCAGACTGGGCGTTTGTCTAGTGTGGATCCAAACTTGCAAAATATTCCTGTGCGTTTGGAGCAAGGCCGTCTCATTCGTAAGGCTTTTGTGCCTGAGTGGGAGGATAGTGTCCTTCTGAGCTCCGACTATTCACAGATTGAATTGCGCGTTTTGGCTCATATTTCTAAGGATGAGCACTTGATCAAGGCCTTCCAAGAGGGGGCGGATATCCATACTTCTACAGCCATGCGTGTCTTTGGCATTGAACGCCCTGAGGATGTGACTGCAAATGACCGTCGTAATGCCAAGGCGGTGAACTTTGGAGTGGTTTACGGGATTTCAGACTTTGGCTTGTCTAATAATCTGGGCATCAGCCGTAAGGAGGCCAAAGCCTACATTGATACCTACTTTGAACGCTTCCCGGGCATTAAAAACTACATGGATGAAGTGGTGCGTGAGGCGCGTGATAAGGGCTATGTAGAGACCCTCTTCAAGCGTCGTCGTGAGTTGCTAGATATCAATTCGCGTAACTTTAATATTCGTGGTTTTGCGGAGCGGACAGCTATCAACTCTCCTATTCAGGGTTCGGCGGCAGATATTCTCAAGATTGCCATGATTCAGCTGGATAAAGCATTGGTTGCAGGTGGTTATCAGACTAAGATGCTGTTGCAAGTGCACGATGAAATCGTCCTTGAAGTTCCGAAATCGGAACTGGTAGAGATGAAAAAATTGGTCAAACAAACCATGGAAGAAGCCATTCAACTCAGTGTTCCCCTCATCGCAGATGAGAATGAAGGAGCAACCTGGTATGAGGCTAAATAAAAAGGGGGCTAGTCCTCCTTTTTTGTAGTAGAATTCTGCAAGCCTTTTCAAAATGTGCTATACTGATGAAAAAGGAGGATTTCTATGAGTCAAGAATTTATCAATCCAAGTGATGGCGTGATTCGTCAGTATCTCGCAACGAGTAAAACCCTTGCTGTGGTGGGCCTGTCTGACCGTGAGGAAACAACCAGCAATCGAGTGACCAAGGAAATGCAGGCTCGGGGTTATAAAATCATCCCTGTCAATCCTAAGGCTGCAGGTGGTGAGATTTTGGGTGAAAAGGCTTATGCCAGCCTCGCTGAAATTCCTTTTCCTGTAGATATTGTCAATGTTTACCGTCGCAGTGAGTTTCTGCCAGATGTGGCGCGTGATTTTCTCAAGGCTGATGCTAAGATTTTTTGGGCACAACTAGGACTTGAAAGTCTAGAGGCAGAAGAAATCTTGCGTGCTGGTGGATGCGATGACATTGTAATGAATCGTTGCATCAAGAGAGAACATACTCGCTTGATTGAGGAAGCATAAGAAAAAGGTAGCCGATGGGCTACCTTTTGTGTTAGAAAATACCGATAAGGGTCTGCATACCGAGACTGGTGAGAATGATGGCTATCCAGCAAATGGCTCCGAGGACAATGGATTTTCCGCTAGATTTGACCATGGCGACCAGATTTGTTTTGAGACCGATAGCGCTCATGGCCATGATAATGAGGAATTTAGAGAGTTGTTTGAGAGGGGTAAAGAAACTACTAGACACACCAAGAGAGGTCAGTAGGGTAGTTAGGAGAGAGGCAAGGATAAAGTAAAGGATAAAAAGTGGGAAGACTTTTTTCAGTTGCAATCCTTGCTTATTTTCTTGTTGGCGACTTTGCCAGTAGGAGAGAAAGAGAGTGATGGGAATGATAGCCAGAGTCCGCGTAAGTTTGACAATGGTTGCGGATTCGAGGGTATTAGTCTGGTAGAGATTGTCCCAGGCGCTGGCTGTGGCTGTTACAGAGGAAGTATCGTTGACTGCAGTTCCTGCAAAGAGGGCGAAGCCTTCATTTGATAAGTGAAGCCAGGTTCCTAGAGTTGGAAAGATGAGCGCAGCTAAGACATTGAAGAAAAAGATAACGGAAATGGCTTGGGCGACTTCTTTTTCTTTGGCATGGATAACGGGCGCTGTTGCAGCAATGGCAGAGCCCCCACAGATGGAAGACCCCACCCCAATCAAGGTAGCCAGTTTTGTATCCAGTGCAAAGAAACGCTGGAAAAGGTAGGCAACAATCAAGGCTATTGAGATAGTGGACAGGATGACAGGGAGCGAAGATTGCCCAACTGCGAAGACTTGCGAGATATTGAGACCAAAACCAAGCAAGATAACGGCATACTGGAGCAATTTCTTGGAACTAAAGGTCAATCCCGCATCCAGTTGTTTATAGGATGAGAGAAAGGGATGGAGAAGCATTCCCATAAAGATTGCAAAAACGGGCGCGCCAATCACAGGGAAGAATCCTCCTAAGTACCAAGATAGGATGGAAATGAGAAGGCAGGCCAAGATGCCTGCTCCATTTTTGGATAGAAATGACATAAAAACCTCCAAATAGAATCTGTTACCATTATAGACCTGTAAACAGGAAAAGTAAAATAGAAAGTGGAAAGCTATTCTATAATGTATTTTTGCGGTCGGGGGGCTTTTGTAGTATAATAGAGATACGTTTTGAAAGTAGGAGGTATCTATGGACTTAACTAAGCGCTTTAATAAACAGTTAGATAAGATTCAAGTTTCGTTGATTCGTCAGTTTGACCAGGCTATTTCGGAGATTCCTGGGGTCTTGCGTTTGACCTTGGGGGAACCTGATTTTACAACGCCAGACCATGTCAAGGAGGCGGCTAAGCGGGCGATTGACCAGAACCAATCCTACTATACAGGGATGAGTGGTCTGCTGACTTTACGTCAGGCAGCCAGTGATTTTGTTAAGGAAAAGTACCAACTGAACTATGCTCCTGAAAATGAAATCTTGGTTACAATTGGGGCGACAGAGGCTTTATCTGCGACTTTGACGGCTATTTTGGAAGAGGGCGACAAGGTGCTTTTGCCAGCTCCTGCCTATCCAGGTTATGAACCGATTGTCAATCTAGTTGGGGCAGAGGTTGTCGAGATTGATACGACTGAAAATGGTTTTGTCTTGACTCCAGAGATGTTGGAAAAGGCCATTTTGGAGCAGGGAGATAAGCTCAAGGCGGTTATTCTCAACTATCCAGCCAACCCGACAGGAATTACCTATAGTCGGGAGCAGTTGGAAGACTTGGCAGCTGTTTTACGCAAGTACGAAATTTTTGTTGTCTGTGATGAGGTTTACTCAGAATTGACCTATACAGGGGAAGCCCATGTATCTCTGGGAACTATGTTGAGAGATCAGGCAATTATTATCAATGGTTTATCGAAGTCGCATGCTATGACGGGTTGGCGTTTGGGTCTGATTTTCGCTCCTGCAGCCTTTACAGCCCAGTTGATCAAGAGTCACCAGTACTTGGTGACTGCCGCAAATACCATGGCGCAACATGCTGCGGTAGAAGCCCTTACAGCTGGTAAAAACGATGCGGAGCCTATGAAGAAGGAATACATCCAGCGTCGAGATTATATTATCGAGAAAATGACTGCTCTTGGTTTTGAGATTATCAAACCAGACGGTGCCTTCTATATCTTTGCTAAGATTCCAGCGGGCTACAATCAAGATTCTTTTGCCTTTCTGAAGGATTTTGCCCAGAAGAAGGCCGTTGCCTTTATCCCTGGTGCCGCCTTTGGGCGTTACGGAGAAGGTTATGTTCGCCTATCTTATGCAGCTAGCATGGAGACGATCAAAGAAGCCATGAAACGACTTGAGGAGTACATGAGAGAAGCATGATTCAGTCTATCACGAGTCAAGGCTTGGTGCTCTACAATCGTAACTTTCGTGAGGATGACAAGTTAGTCAAGATTTTTACAGAGCAGGCTGGTAAGCGGATGTTTTTCGTCAAACATGCTGGTCAGTCCAAACTAGCTCCTGTTATTCAGCCCTTGGTACTGGCACGATTTCTCTTGCGAATCAATGATGACGGGCTCAGCTACATCGAGGACTATCATGAGGTCATGACCTTTCCTAAGATTAATAGTGATCTCTTTGTCATGGCCTATGCGACCTACGTAGCAGCTCTTGCAGATGCGAGTTTGCAGGACAATCAGCAGGATGCTCCCTTGTTTGCTTTTTTGCAAAAGACTTTGGAGTTGATGGAAGCGGGTTTGGATTATCAGGTTTTGACCAATATTTTTGAAATCCAAATCTTGACTCGATTTGGGATTAGTCTCAATTTTAATGAGTGTGTCTTTTGCCATCGGGTTGGTCAGGCTTTTGATTTTTCTTTCAAATATGGAGCCTGCCTCTGTCCAGAGCATTATCATGAGGATGAGAGACGTTGCCATCTCAATCCTAACATTCCTTATCTGCTCAATCAGTTTCAAGCCATTGATTTTGAAACCTTGGAGACCATTTCGCTCAAGCCTGAAATCAAGCAAGAGCTACGACAATTTATGGATCAGCTCTATGAAGAGTACGTGGGGATTCACCTAAAATCAAAGAAATTTATTGATTCCCTATCCGACTGGGGTCAATTACTAAAAGAGGAAGACAAATGAAAAAAATCGCAGTAGATGCCATGGGAGGCGATTACGCACCCCAAGCCATCGTTGAGGGGGTCAATCAAGCCCTGGCTGACTTTTCAGATATTGAGGTTCAACTCTACGGAGATGAAAGTAAAATCAAGCAATATCTGACAGCGACAGAGCGCGTCAGCATTATCCATACGGATGAAAAGATCGATTCAGACGATGAACCTACGAGAGCTATTCGGAAGAAGAAAAATGCCAGTATGGTATTGGCAGCTAAGGCTGTCAAAGAGGGTGAAGCAGACGCTGTCCTCTCGGCTGGGAATACAGGTGCTTTGTTGGCAGCAGGATTTTTCATCGTGGGTCGTATCAAGAACATTGACCGTCCTGGGCTTATGTCGACCTTGCCGACTGTAGATGGGAAGGGTTTTGACATGCTGGACCTTGGTGCCAATGCGGAGAATACAGCCCAGCACCTCCATCAATACGCGGTTCTAGGATCCTTCTATGCTAAAAATGTCCGTGGAATTGCGCAACCACGTGTTGGCTTACTTAACAATGGAACAGAAAGTAGTAAGGGTGACCCGCTTCGTAAGGAAACTTACGAATTACTAGCAGCTGATGAGAGTTTGAACTTTATCGGAAACGTGGAAGCGCGTGATTTGATGAATGGCGTTGCGGATGTTGTCGTGGCAGATGGTTTCACGGGAAACGCTGTGCTCAAATCCATTGAAGGGACAGCCATGGGAATCATGGGCTTGCTCAAGACCGCTATTACAGGTGGTGGTCTTCGAGCGAAACTAGGTGCCCTCCTTCTCAAGGACAGCCTCAGAGGTTTGAAAAAACAGCTTAACTATTCAGATGTTGGTGGAGCGGTCTTGTTTGGTGTCAAGGCACCGGTTGTCAAGACTCATGGCTCAAGCGATGCCAAGGCTGTGTATAGTACGATTCGCCAGATTCGTACCATGCTAGAAACAGACGTAGTTGCCCAGACTGCGCGTGAATTTTCAGGAGAATAAAAGAGATGACAGAAAAAGAAATTTTTGACCGTATTGTGACCATTATCCAAGAGCGACAGGGAGAGGACTTTGTCGTGACAGAATCCTTGAGTCTGAAAGACGATTTGGATGCTGATTCAGTTGACTTGATGGAGTTTATCTTGACACTGGAAGATGAATTTAATATCGAAATCAGTGACGAGGAAATTGATCAACTGCAAAGTGTAGGAGATGTGGTTAAGATTATTCAAGCAAAATAAAGATAAGAAGTTCCAAGGCATCTGCTTTGGAATTTTTTATTTGGCTTAATACTCTTCGAAAATCTCTTCAAACCACGTCAGTTCTATCTACAACCTCAAAACCGTGTTTTGAACAACCTGCGACTAGCTTCCTAGTTTGCTCTTTGATTTTCATTGAGTATAAGTGACCGTTTAGGAACAGATTTAGTCTTTCTAGGGACAGGAGAGATATGGGAACAAATAAGAGATATAATGAAGTCAGAAAAATCAATCTCCAAAAGGAGAAAAGAAATGAAGATCAAAAGAAGAGATAGCTTGATTTTTGTTAGAACAAAAATGTTAATATAATCACAATTTTAATTGACTTTCCTTTTTTCCAGGACTATAATGTAGATATAAAAAAGGATTTATTTTATAGTTGGGAGAAGGTGATGGCTATGTACTTTTGATAAACTAGTCTCTATCTTATATTCTTGGAAATGTTAGGAGGTCTTATGGTTCAGGCTCATGAACCTGACATCTATTTTGACTTCGTTTCTATTGGATTTTCTTGCTTTGGATTTATCTATTTTAGGAGGAAAGAACTATGAAAAAATCTAAACTTCTCACTCTTGGTTTGCTTGCAGGTGCTGGTCTACTTTTGACAATCAATCAAGCACAAGCTGCAGATACTTGGGTTAAAAATGGTTCTGACTGGAATCTTTCTCAAGATGGCAGTCTCGCTAAAAATAAATGGGTGCAAAATGCTGGTTCTTGGTATCACTTCGATGGTTCTGGTAAAATGCAGACAGGCTGGCTCAAAGACGGCAATACATGGTATTCCCTAGCAGATAGTGGTGCCATGCGCACTGGCTGGTACAAGGAAGGCAATACATGGTACTCACTCGCAAATAGTGGGGCTATGCGTACTGGTTGGTACAAAGAAGGGTCTACTTGGTACTACCTCAAAGGCAGTGGCGCTATGGCAACAGGATGGGCGACTGCAAATGGTCAATGGTCTTACTTTGAAAAATCAGGTGCTATGGTAGCAGATAGAGCTGTTCCAGCAAGCGATGGGGAAAGTTATGTCATTGGTAAGGATGGTTATATGTTAACCAAACTCCCAAGTCAGGTTGAACAATCTCAAGCGGATGATACAATTATCACAAATATTGTTACTTTGTCTGATGGGTATGATTATCATCTTATTCATGGAAAAGATGGAGTCATTGTTGAAAAAAATGCTTGGTACATAAAACCTGAATTTAAGAAGTTTTCTGATAAATATGGAGATAAAGTTTCCAATACGATGTTAGCTTTAGTAGATAATACGGAAGAAGGACAAGAAATTAATCCTAAAGCTGTCGTGAAAAATTTCCAAAACTTACCAAACAGGTATTACTTTGGGGCAGATGGTCGTCGCGTAACAAATTTACCAGAAATGACCACCTATTCAGAGATTAAAAAAGTTGGAAACGATGTCTATCTAGAAAATCCAGGTGCACGACTTCGTCTTGGAGCTACCAGCTTCACAATCAATAATAATAAACTATACTATTTAGATGGTGATAATGGCAAACTCAAAACAGGTTATTTTGCATTGATTGATGATAGACCAAGCTATCATCACTATCATATTCTTGTTTATGCAGACCAATCTGGTGAAATTCTTAAAATGAAACGATTGCCAACAGGAATTTCAGATTATCTTAATAAAGAAATTGACGGTTTCTACGGTCAAACTGTTAAAATCGATAGTAAGACAGGCAATGTTTCTGTTGTGAAATAAACTATCTGACAATGTAAAACGAAAAAAGCGAACAGCTTTGTCTACTAGGAAGTCATGTTCGCTTTTATCCATAAAATAATAGTTACTGTTAGCCCTCTGTTTCAAAAAAATCTGCTTGATAATAATCACTAACTTCTCTTTTCATTTCCCGCAGTAATCGACTTTCATCTGTTGATTCGAGTAAGGATAATCCTTTATTAATCATAGCATGATCTTCATTAACGATTCCCAGACGCACTTGAGCTACACCTAATAAATCGTATCTTTTCAATATTTTTGCTAAATCAAGACATTCTTGAATTAAGCATAGACAGGCATCTTTCTTATTTGCTTCAAGGTACATTCGTGTCATATTGGCTAAAATGGAGTAATGAATACTTTGAATTGGACGATAATCTGTGTATTTATTTAGAGATTTTACAAGTCTTTGACGTAGCATTTCTAGTGAATCAACAGGGAAATGGAAAATGATTATCACTAATAACCGTAAATCCGAGAGGAACCACTGATCTCTTTTTTCCAATTCTTTCCATAACTCTTCAGCCAAGGCTTGGGCTTTATCGGAAAACTGATTTTCAATCACTTCTATAAAAATGGTTAGTTCTTTCACAGCATGTTCTATTGGGATATCATTCTGCACTTCATCTAGATAAATTTGACATTTTGATAGCAGTGTCTTCATTTCTTCTAGATTAGGTGAAGAAATGACTTGATAATATTCTGAAAATAATTTCTTACGAGAATCCATTTGGTAATGTTGACAAATATAATGAAATTCATCGAAACTCATATCAATTTGCCTCAAAAGTAACTCCATAGTATCATACCTAGGAGTAGAGTGATTATTTTCAAACTTCGATAAGTTAGAATGAGTAATGTAGTCACCACAGACCTCATTTTGTGTGATCCCTTTTGACTTACGAATGTATTTATAAACTGAACCAATATCCCACCGCATATTTTTGCCTCCAAAAATGTTCCAAAAGTAGAAGTTTTAGGAAAATATTTATATTTAGTATATCATAAAGGTGTGGGGTGGGCAATGATGATAGAAAGAAGGTGTTGGTTGACTCTTAAGGATTATTAGGAGTTATGTAGAATGTTTATGATGGAAAAATATCTTTTTATAACTATTCAATAAAGGAGGAAATGGCTATGAAAAAATCTAAACTACTTACACTTGGTTTGCTTGCAGGTGTTGGTCTGCTTTTGTCAATCAATCAAGCACAGGCTGCAGATACTTGGGTTAAAAATGGCGATGACTGGAATCTTTCTCAAGATGGAAGCTTAGCTAAAAATAAATGGGTACAAAATGCTGGTTCTTGGTACCACTTCGATGGTTCTGGTAAAATGCAGACAGGCTGGCTCAAAGATGGTAACACCTGGTATTCACTAGCAGATAGTGGTGCTATGCGTACTGGATGGTACAAGGAAGGCAATACCTGGTACTCACTAGCAGATAGTGGTGCCATGCGTACAGGTTGGTACAAAGAAGGGTCTACATGGTACTATCTTCGTTTTAGTGGTTCTATGCAGACAGGTTGGGAGTTCATAGATAATAATTGGTATTATTTTGAACAATCAGGTGCAATGGCCTCTGATAGAGTTGTAAATTCTAGTGATGGCACAGGCTATATTCTCAGCAAGGATGGCCATATGTTCACTTTACAAAATAGCCCTTATAAAAATGGTGACATTGTTCGTTTAGGCGATGGATATGAATATCTGATTACAGCAAAATTTGACGGAAATAACTTTACTGATGTTATCGTGGATAAAAACACTTGGTATATCAAACCTGAGTTCAAGAAGTTCTCCGACAAATATGGAGATGAGGTTGCAAATACAACCTTAGCTTTAGTAGATAATAAAGAAGAAGGACAAGAAATTGATCCTAAAGCTGTTATTCGTAATTTCCAAAATCTACCAGGTCGATATTACTTTGGAGCAGATGGTCGTAGAGTATTACCACTTCCAGAGATGACAACTAGATCAGAAATCAAAAAAGTCGGCAATGATCTTTATCTAGAAGACCCAGGTGTACGACTTAGACTTCCATCTACTAGCTTCACAATCAATAACAATAAACTATACTATTTAGATAATGGACAAGGTAAGCTCAAAACAGGTTACTTTGTACTGATTGATGACGGTATGTCTACAACCCACTATCATTTCCTTGTATATGCAGACCAATCTGGTGAGGTTCTTAAGATGAAACGCTTGCCATCAAGATTTTCAGATTATTTTGACAAAGAAATCGATGGTTTCTATGGTCAAAAAATTAAGATTACACAGCCAAATAAGTATGAATATTACAAGGTTCTTGTGGTAAAATAAATAGATAAGCAATCTTCACAACGAATATAAAAAATAAAACGTGCAAATCATTTTCAAGAGGCTTTAGATTTCTTGTATTTTAAAAGAAACTAGGGCCTTTTGTAGATGTATCGTTTTTCAGAAAGTATGAAAAACTAGAGAGTTGTATCGGGGAGATAATATTATTTCGCTTAAATAAATTAGGAGTCGTTTTATTCTATGATTATTTTAGAATTCTTAGTTTCTGTGCTATATATTCTGTTGGTAGTCGTTTCAACCATGGTGCCTACTATTTATTTGGGCGCTCAAATTTCCCCAGAATTTTATAAAAAACGTTATTGGGTTCTTGTATTTTTAATTAGTTTATCTGCTCGTCAAACATTTGGAGAATTATTTCATATAGGAATCCTTCTCTTCTTTTACTGTATTTTTTTATTCGTATTGCATAAGAGAAAAGTGGAAGCTCTTTTTCTTTCCTTATATCTTTTTATTTTCTTTCAAAGCATTCGCTATTTATTTTTGACAATCTGGCTTCGTATATTATCTGGTGAGAGTTGGTTGTTTTTAGATGAGTTTTCGACGCTATATATATCTATATTTGATTTATTATCAATATTTCTATGTTGTAAAATTATGAAACGTTGGTCTTTGGATTTGGATTTATTCTTTTCAGATGCTTTCAAAACCCACTATCATAAGAGTTTTTTCATTATCCTACCTCTGACTGTATTTAGGATCTTCTCTTCGTTTATGACCAATAGAAATAGTTCTTTCTACGTTCGTTTTGACACGACCATTTCCCTTCTGATTTTCATTCTCTTTTTCTCTTGGCTCTTTTACATCAAGCATTTGGAGCAGGTTTATCGTGATGAGCAGACCATTCAGAGACAGGAAGAAGAAAATTGTTCCTTGCAAGGGATGGTGGATAAGTTGGGACATCTCTATGATGAGGTTCGAGGTTTCCGTCATGATTTTGCAGGGATTGTCGCCAGTATGGAGCCTGCCATAGCGAATCAAGACATGACTGAGGTGTCTACCATTTATCAAGATGTCTTTCTAAAGACAAATGAAAAGCTGAGAAAGGCAGATTACACAGCCTTTAATCTTCACAATATCCATGACATAGCTATTCGCAATACCTTGGCCAAAGCCATGATTGTGGCTGATAAGCAAGGAATTCATTTTAGTTTGGAGACGGTAGGGGTCGTCGAAGAGCTGGCTTTGCCGATGTTGGAGGCTATCCGTATCCTCTCTATCCTCACGACAAATGCTTTAGAAGCAGCCAGTGAGGCTGAAAATCCACAGATTCGGGTTGCTTTGTTGGCCGATGATAGGAGTGTCCGTTTTATCATTGAAAACACTCGTAAGAAAGAAGAACTGAACCCCAGCATTCTCAGTCAAAAGGGTTACTCTACCAAGGGAAACCACAGTGGACTGGGCTTAGCGACCTTGGAGGATATGGTTTTTCATTATGATTTGAACTTAGATACTCAGCTAGGAGAAACGACCTTTAGACAAGATTTAGAATTACCATTTAAGGATGAGAAACGAGGGGGAGAGGAATGAGAATTTTAGTTTTGGAAGACGATAGAGTCCAACAAGGACGGATAGAGCAGACTTTGCTAGATATCGGTCGCTCTCGCAATTTAAGATTGGAAATTGATATTGCTAAAAACTATGGAGATGTTGAAAAGTATTCTCAGTATTTTGACCATTACCAACTCTATTTATTGGATTTAGAGATTGATAGAGAGCGTGATTTGATAGTATGATTTTGACTTTTATTAAGGAAACTCTATTTGCTTTATTGTTGATAGTCTCCATTATAATTCCTCCAATCTATCTAGGTTACCAAATTACACCGGAATTTCGCAAAAAGAGATACGTAGTCTATTTACTAATGATGCAAGCAATAGCTGGTAAAACTTTTTTTGAAATCATGTATTTGGAAGTTTTAATCTTTTTTTACCTTATTTTCTATATGAATAGGAAGAAAAAAGGAGAATCTTTATTTCTTTCACTCTATCTTTTTAGTTTTTATCAGAGTATTCGCTATTTATTGGTATTGTTCTATATTCGGATGTTAGATATAGATATGCTATCAGAAGTAGGAAATGGGATTGTTAACTCTTCTTTTTCCCTATTAGCTATCGTACTAACAGTAGTTATGATGAAACGTTGGTCTTTGGATTTGGATTTATTCTTTTCAGACGCTTTCAAAACCCACTATCGTAAGAGTTTTTTCATTATCCTACCTCTGACTGGATTTAGGATATTCTCTTCGTTCATGACTAATAGAAATAGTTCTTTCTACGTTCGTTTTGATACGACCATTTCCCTTCTGATTTTCATTCTCTTTTTCTCTTGGCTCTTTTACATCAAGCATTTGGAGCAGGTTTATCGTGATGAACAAACCATTCAGAGACAGGAGGATGAAAATCGTTCCTTGCAAGGAATGGTGGATAAGTTGGGTCATCTCTATGATGAGGTTCGAGGTTTCCGTCATGATTTTGCAGGGATTGTCGCTAGTATGGAGCCTGCCATAGCGAATCGAGACATGGCTGAGGTATCTACCATTTATCAAGATGTCTTTCTAAAGACCAATGAAAAGCTGAGGAAGGCGGATTACACAGCCTTTAATCTTCACAATATCCATGACATAGCCATTCGCAATACCTTGGCAAAAGCCATGATTGTGGCTGATAAGCAGGGAATTCATTTTAGTTTGGAGACGGTGGGGGTCGTAGAAGAACTAGCATTGCCGATGTTGGAGGCTATCCGTATCCTCTCTATCCTCACGACAAATGCCTTAGAGGCAGCCAGTGAGGCGGAAAATCCACAGATTCGGGTTGCTTTGTTGGCTGATGGTAGGAGTGTCCGTTTTATCATTGAAAACACTCGTAAGAAAGAAGAACTGAATCCCAGCATTCTCAGTCAAAAGGGTTATTCGACTAGGGGAAACCACAGTGGACTGGGCTTAGCGACCTTGGAGGATATGGTTTTTCATTATGATTTAACCTTAGATACCCAGCTGGGAGAGACGACCTTTAGACAAGATTTAGAATTGCCATTTAAGAATGAGAAACGAGGGGAAGAGGAATGAGAATTTTAGTTTTGGAAGACGATAGAGTCCAGCAGGGACGGATAGAGCAGACTTTACTAGATATTGGTCGCTCTCGCAATTTAAGATTAGAAATTGATATTGCCAAAAACTATGGAGATGTTGAAAAGTATTCTCAGTATTTTGATCATTACCAGCTCTATTTATTGGATTTAGAGATTGATGGAGAGCGTGAACGGGGCTTTCAGGTTGCTCAACAGGTTCGGGAGCGGGATCCTTTTACAAGCATTGTCTTTGTGTCCACACACTCGGAGGCCTTGCCTCTAGCTTTTCGCTACCACTTGTCTGCCTTGGATTTTATTTCCAAGGATCAACCTGAGGAGGATTACCGTCAACAGCTGGAGCGCTGTCTGGACTATGTACTGGCAGTGGATAAGAGGGAAAATATGCGTCTCTTTACCTATAGTTTTGAGGGAAGACGGGGCTTTACTCTGCCCTACCATGAGATTTTAGCCTTTGAAACCTCAGTGGAATCCCATCGTATCAAGGTCTATTATGCCAATCATTCTATCAAGACAATTTATGGCAGTCTCAAGGATATCGCTGCCAAGGCTGAAAAAGATTACTTTGTCTATGCCAATCGCAATACGTTGGTCAGTTTACAGGCCATTGAAGAGATGACTGCGACAGAAGTGACCCTGTTAGAAGGCTTGCACTTCCCCGTATCACGAACAGCCAGAAGAACCCTTAAAAAACATCTCAATGTCTAATATCTGTTAGATTTGAATGAATTTATCAATAAGAATGTCGGAAAATTTTCTGATATTCTTATTTTTTTGAATTGTTTTTCGAATAGATAAGTAAGAGGGAAAGGGAAGGAGCCTAGTTCATGTTTATATCAATGTTCTACCCATGGTTCACTGAGTTATTTTTTAAATAAATTTAATTTAGTTGTACATTTTCGAATTCTTTTTCGAATAAATAAGTAAGAGGAAAAAGAAAGGAGCCTAGTTCATGTATCTACCAATTTTTTATCCGTGGTTCATTAAGTTATTTTTCAAATAAAATTTAATTTAGTTGTACATTTTTGAAAATTTTTTTCGAATAAATAAGTAAGAAGAAAAGGAAGGAGCCTGGTTTATGTATCTACCAATCTTGTATCCGTGGTTCATTAAATTATTTTTTAAATAAAATTTAATTTAGTTGTACATTTTCGGATTGTTTTTCGAATAGATAAGTGAGAGGGAAAAAGAAAGGAATAAAATAATGAAAGAACATTATTATGGATTTGTTGAGCTGACTTCGGAAGAATTGACCGATATTCAAGGTGGAGAAAATTGGACGAAGACACTTGCAGATTGGTACGTTGGATTTCGTAGAGGTTTTGGTTTTTAGGAGGATAAGAGATGAATGAAATGAATGATAAGTATACTATTGAAGTATTAAAGGAAAGCGACTTAGCCTTGCTGGTGGGTGGTAGCAAGGAAAGTTATCAACGGGGTTTAATTACAGGTCTATTGTTACGTAGTGTATTATTTGGATTCTAAGATAATATTTAGAGAGTAAAGGTTATCTATAACAACGAATAGAATATATGAAAAAGGAAAGACAAAAAACTACCTTTTTCAATTGTTAATAATCAAAAAAGGAGAATAAGATGGAAAAATTTAAAATTATGGAAGATAGTTTTCATGTAATGAGTCATGAGGAAATGGCCGATGTAGAAGGAGGCTTGCTAATTGGTCTGGTAGTAGTTGGAGGAGTCGCAATTGCAGGAACGTTTTTATTGGGTGCGGTAGATGGTGCTTCAGGAGCACATGCTAAGCGTCGTGGACGTTAACAGGGAAGGAAGAGCGCTGATGGAACGCATGATAGAAAGTTGGATTACTAGGGTAGAGACCTTTTACAGTTTGCAGTCAATTCCTGTAAAAGTATTGATTTTCATAGTTGGAGTAGTTGGGGTTTATGCTTTAGGGACATTACTTTTAGGACCGGTTTATTGGGCGGGACAGAAGTTTGGCGAAATGGTTTACAATTATTTATTTTAATAAAAAATTATAGATAAAGAGGAACAAATACAATGAATATGATAAAAATTGAAGAAAGATTTACAAGTCTCACAGAAAAAGATTTAGCAACATTAGAGGGCGGTCGAGTGTCATGGAGAGGTAATATTAACATCGATGTCCATAAAGTGATTGATAGTACGGGAAGATTTTTCGGTGGTATCTATAATGCTGGTAGAGCATTTGGTCGAAATGTTTACAATGCGTTTTATTAATATAGTTTATTAAAATTGATATATATTATATTTTTGAATTCGTTTTTGAATAGATAAATAAGAGGAAAATAAAATAGCAGGTGAAGCAGCTTTGGGGTATTATGCGAATAGACCATAATCTGATTGTAGTCAGAGAGGCATTTCTATGTTTTTAAAAAAAGAATTGATATTATTAGGGGTATTGTTATCGCTACGTATTATTTTCACTATCGTTCAAATTTTAATTGACTATAAAATATTATCTGGACAGTATAGTATGAATTTTATGGATATCTCAGAAGTATTTACTTATCCAATACTCATTTTAATCATTTACATAGCAATAAAATATAATACAAAGGAGTAATGACGAACATGAATCAAAAGAATTTGGTGCATGTGAATGGCAGAGTTTTTCCGCCATTCTTGTCAGGTAATTAGGAGTTTCTTATGAAAACATTTTTATTAGGCTTTGCTGAGGGTTATTTTACCGTATCGCTCATAATCTATATCGCAACGTATTTGATTTTGAGAAATTCAATCAATACCCTATTTTATCCAGAAATTTACCCCGTTTTATTTGGGCTCTTTTATCTAGGATATAAGGTCAATAAAAAGCGAGTAGAGTAAACAGTTAAGAATGACTTGTTAGTCTGCGCTGAAAATAGCTAGGCTAGAATCTAAGAATGCATCACATTGGAGTTTAATATGAAATTTGTTAAATCAATACTGAAAGTTTGGCCTGAAATTATGGTATTACTTAGTTCAATGTCTTATATCATCATCAGATTAGTAGCTGACATAAATAAAGTATCTTTACCTACTTGGTTTGATAATTTTAATATACCCACGGTTGCATTATTTGTGATGGCCTTCATTCTTTTATACAGAAGTAAAGAAAAAAAGAATGGATAAATTTAAAGCAGTAGACAATCTATGGGGAAATAGGTGTCTTATAGTAACGAATCAAAAAAAGGAGTAACTATGAATCGTAATTTAGAACGGTGTTATCTATTCTGACTAGGAATAGATCATACCAAAGGCGGCTTAGAAATAGCAGGGACATTAGTAATTGAAGTAATAAATAGGATGTCGTAAATGTTACTATCAATGATTTATTTGTTCCAAGCTTGCCTAGGGTGTCAGTAAAAAATCAATTTCCTTTCATACCATATTTTTAGTAGGTAGGACGCTTGTTCTGCCTATTTTTTATCCCAAAAGTGCAGTTGGGAGGGAGATAGGCGCATTTGGGGAGGAAGTCCAGTTTTTGTTTGGGGATTGGGGTAAGATAGTTGTTATCAGATGATACTCTTCAAAAATCAAATTCAAACCACGTCAACGTCGCCTTGCCGTGTAGATGTTACTGACTTCGTCAGTTCTATCTACAACCTCAAAGCCGTGCTTTGAGCAACCTGCGGCTAGTTTCCTAGTTTGCTCTTTGATTTTCATTGAGTATTAGGAAAAAGGAGATGAATATGAAATTTGGGAAACGTCATTATCGTCCGCAGGTGGATCAGATGGACTGCGGTGTAGCTTCATTGGCCATGGTTTTTGGCTGCTATGGTAGTTACTACTCTTTAGCTCACTTGCGAGAATTGGCTAAGACTACTATGGATGGGACGACGGCTTTGGGCTTGGTCAAGGTGGCAGAGGAGATTGGCTTTGAGACGCGAGCGATCAAGGCGGATATGACGCTCTTTGACTTGCCTGATTTGACTTTTCCTTTTGTTGCCCATGTGCTTAAGGAAGGGAAATTGCTCCACTACTATGTGGTGACTGGGCAGGATAAGGACAGCATTCATATTGCTGATCCAGATCCTGGGGTGAAATTGACCAAACTGCCACGTGAGCGTTTTGCGGAAGAATGGACAGGAGTAACTCTGTTTATGGCGCCTAGTCCAGATTACAAGCCTCATAAGGATCAAAAGAATGGTCTGCTATCTTTTATCCCTATATTAGTGAAGCAGCGTGGCTTGATTGCCAATATCGTTTTGGCAACACTCTTGGTAACCTTGATTAACATTGTGGGTTCTTATTATCTGCAGTCTATCATTGATACCTATGTGCCAGATCAGATGCGTTCGACGTTGGGGATTATTTCTATTGGCTTGGTCATCGTCTATATCCTCCAGCAGATCTTGTCTTATGCTCAGGAGTATCTCTTGCTTGTTTTGGGGCAACGCTTGTCGATTGATGTGATTTTGTCCTATATCAAGCATGTTTTTCACCTGCCTATGTCCTTTTTTGCGACACGTCGTACAGGGGAAATCGTGTCTCGTTTTACAGATGCTAACAGTATCATTGATGCGCTGGCTTCGACCATCCTTTCGATTTTCCTAGATGTGTCAACGGTTGTTATTATTTCTCTTGTTTTATTTTCACAAAATACCAATCTCTTTTTCATGACTTTATTGGCACTTCCTATCTATACAGTGATTATCTTTGCTTTTATGAAGCCGTTTGAAAAGATGAATCGGGATACCATGGAAGCCAATGCGGTTCTGTCTTCTTCTATCATCGAGGACATCAACGGTATTGAGACTATCAAGTCATTGACCAGTGAAAGTCAGCGTTATCAAAAGATTGACAAGGAATTTGTAGATTATCTGAAAAAATCCTTTACCTATAGTCGGGCAGAGAGTCAACAAAAGGCTCTGAAAAAAGTTGCCCATCTCTTGCTCAATGTCGGTATTCTCTGGATGGGAGCTGTTCTGGTCATGGATGGCAAGATGAGTTTGGGACAGTTGATTACCTATAATACCTTGCTTGTTTATTTTACCAATCCTTTGGAAAATATCATCAATCTGCAAACCAAGCTTCAGACAGCTCAGGTTGCCAATAACCGTCTGAATGAGGTTTATCTGGTAGCTTCTGAGTTTGAGGAGAAGAAAACAGTTGAGGATCTGAGCTTGATGAAGGGAGATATGACCTTCAAACAGGTTTCCTACAAGTATGGTTATGGTCGAGACGTCTTGTCGGATATCAATTTGACAATTCCCCAAGGCTCTAAGGTGGCTTTTGTGGGGATTTCGGGGTCAGGTAAGACGACCTTGGCCAAGATGATGGTTAATTTTTACGACCCAAGTCAGGGAGAGATTAGCCTGGGTGGTGTCAATCTCAATCAGATTGACAAAAAGGCCCTGCGCCAGTATATCAACTATCTACCTCAACAGCCTTATGTATTTAACGGGACGATTTTGGACAATCTTCTTTTGGGAGCCAAGGAGGGGACGACTCAGGAAGATATCTTACGGGCGGTTGAGTTGGCAGAGATTCGAGAGGATATCGAGCGCATGCCATTGAATTATCAGACAGAATTGACTTCGGATGGGGCAGGGATTTCAGGTGGACAACGTCAAAGAATCGCTCTGGCGCGTGCTCTCTTGACAGATGCGCCGGTCTTGATTTTGGATGAGGCGACCAGCAGTTTAGATATTTTGACAGAGAAGCGAATTGTTGATAATCTCATGGCTTTAGACAAGACCTTGATTTTCATTGCCCACCGCTTGACTATCGCTGAGCGGACAGAGAAGGTTGTTGTCTTGGATCAGGGCAAGATTGTTGAAGAAGGAAATCATGCTGATTTGCTTGCACAGGGTGGTTTTTACGCCCATTTGGTGAATAGCTAGAAAGAGGAGAGGATGAAACCAGAATTTTTAGAAAGTGCGGAGTTTTATAATCGTCGTTACCATAATTTTTCCAGTCGGGTGATTGTACCCATGTCGCTTCTGCTCGTGTTTTTGCTTGGATTTGCAACTTTGGCAGAGAAGGAGATAAGTTTGTCCACTAGAGCTACTGTTGAGCCTAGTCGTATCCTTGCCAATATCCAGTCAACTAGCAACAATCGTATTCTTGTCAATCATTTGGAAGAAAATAAGCTGGTTAAGAAGGGGGATCTTCTAGTTCAATACCAAGAAGGGGCAGAAGGTGTTCAAGCGGAGTCTTATGCCAGTCAGTTGGACATGCTTCAGGATCAAAAAAAGCAATTGGAGTATTTGCAAAAGAGCCTGCAAGAAGGGACAGATTACTTTCTAGAGGAGGATAAGTTTGGCTACCAAGCCACCTTTCGCGACTACATCAGTCAAGCAGGCAGTCTTAGGGCTAGTATATCGCAACAAAATGAGACCATCGCGTCCCAGAATGCAGCAGCTAGTCAAACCCAAGCTGAAATCGGCAACCTCATCAGTCAAACAGAGGCTAAAATTCGCGATTACCAGACAGCTAAGTCAGCTATTGAAACAGGCGCTTCCTTGGGCAATCAGAATCTAGCCTACTCTCTCTATCAGTCCTACAAGTCTCAGGGCGAGGAAAATCCGCAAGCTAAGGCCCAGGTTGTTGCGCAGGTTGAAGCGCAGCTTTCTCAGTTAGAATCTAGTCTTGCGACTTACCGCGTCCAGTATGCAGGTTCAGGTACCCAGCATGCCTATGCGTCTGGTTTAAGCAGTCAATTGGAATCTCTTAAATCCCAACACTTGGCAAAGGTTGGTCAGGAATTGACCCTTCTAGACCAGAAAATCTTGGAAGCAGAGTCAGGCAAGAAGATTCAGGGAAGTCTTCTAGACAAGGGGAAAATTACGGCCAGTGAGGATGGGGTGCTTCACCTTAATCCTGAGACTAGTGATTCTACCATGGTTGCAGAAGGTGGCCTACTAGCCCAACTCTATCCGTCCTTGGAAAAAGAAGGGAAAGCCAAACTAACAGCTTATCTTAGTTCAAAGGATGTAGCAAGAGTCAAGGTCGGGGACTCTGTTCGTTATACTACGACTCATGATGCCAAGAATCAAATTTTCATAGATTCTACGATTACCAGCATAGATGCGACAGCTACTAAGACTGAGAAAGGGAATTTCTTTAAGATCGAGGCGGAGACTAATCTGACTGCTGAGCAGGCTGAAAAACTTCGGTACGGGGTGGAAGGTCGCCTACAGATGATTACAGGTAAGAAAAGTTATCTGCGCTATTATTTGGATCAATTTTTGAACAAAGAGTAATGTTCGTGTTTTTAGAGTTAAATGATTTTAAAACTGTGAGAAAGATACTTCTTGCAGTTTTTTCTTTATGATTTTCGAGCTTCCTCCATCTTTTATTCGGTTAAATTCTTGTAATTTTAGGTTTTTTGTGGTAGAATGTGCTCAAGTAATACGAAAGGCGAACTTTAAAATGTCAAAACAATTGATCTATTCGGGAAAAGCTAAAGATATCTATACAACAGAGGATGAAAATCTTATTATTTCAACTTACAAGGACCAGGCGACTGCTTTCAACGGTGTTAAGAAGGAGCAGATTGCGGGTAAGGGAGTGTTGAATAATCAGATTTCATCTTTTATTTTTGAGAAATTAAATGCGGCGGGTGTGGCGACTCACTTTGTGGAGAAACTTTCGGACACGGAACAACTCAATAAAAAGGTTGAGATTATTCCTCTCGAGGTCGTGCTCCGCAACTATACTGCTGGTTCTTTTTCAAAACGTTTTGGTGTGGATGAGGGAATCGCCTTGGAGACTCCGATTGTCGAATTTTACTACAAAAATGATGATTTGGATGATCCCTTTATCAATGACGAGCATGTGAAATTCCTACAGATTGCGGATGATCAGCAGATTGCCTACTTGAAGGAAGAAACGCGTCGTATCAATGAACTTTTGAAAGTCTGGTTTGCTGAGATTGGGCTTAAATTGATTGACTTTAAGCTAGAGTTCGGTTTCGATAAGGATGGAAAGATTATCTTGGCAGACGAATTTTCACCAGATAATTGCCGTTTGTGGGATGCGGATGGCAACCACATGGATAAGGATGTTTTCCGTAGAGGTCTCGGAGAATTAACAGATGTTTATGAGATTGTTTGGGAGAAGTTGCAGGAGTTGAAATAACAACCTCAAGGTCGTTTGGGAACATAGCAAGAGCTGAAATAAAGGAATAAGGATTGATGGATAAACGTATTTTTGTTGAGAAAAAGGCTGATTTTCAGGTCAAGTCAGAGAGTTTAGTTAGAGAACTCCAGCATAATTTGGGATTGTCAACTTTGAAAAGTATTCGCATCGTGCAAGTTTATGATGTCTTTGATTTGGCAGAGGATTTGTTTGCGCGTGCGGAAAAACACATTTTCTCTGAGCAGGTGACCGACCATGTCTTGGACGAATCAGTTGTGCAAGCAGATCTTGCCAACTATGCTTTCTTTGCCATTGAAAGCCTGCCTGGTCAATTTGATCAACGTGCGGCTTCTTCACAGGAAGCCTTGCTTTTGCTGGGAAGTTCGAGTGATGTGACGGTCAATACAGCCCAACTTTACTTGGTGAATAAAGACATTGATGCGACTGAGTTAGAAGCGGTTAAGAACTACTTGCTCAATCCAGTTGATTCTCGTTTCAAGGACATCACGACAGGGATTGCCAAGCAGGAATTTTCAGAGTCAGACAAGACCATTCCAAAATTGACTTTCTTTGAAAGCTATAGGGCAGAAGACTTTGCCCGCTACAAGGCCGAGCAAGGGATGGCTATGGAAGTGGATGATTTGCTCTTTATCCAAGACTACTTCAAGTCAATCGGGCGCGTGCCGACGGAAACAGAGCTCAAGGTTTTGGACACTTATTGGTCTGACCATTGCCGTCACACGACTTTCGAGACAGAGTTGAAACACATCGACTTTTCAGCTTCTAAATTCCAAAAGCAATTGCAAGCGACTTATGACAAGTATATTGCCATGCGTGAGGAGTTAGGGCGTTCTGAAAAACCACAAACCTTGATGGATATGGCGACTATTTTCGGTCGTTATGAGCGTGCTAATGGACGTTTGGACGATATGGAAGTGTCTGACGAAATCAATGCTTGCTCGGTTGAAATCGAAGTGGACGTTGATGGTGTGAAAGAACCATGGCTCCTCATGTTTAAAAACGAAACCCACAACCACCCTACTGAGATTGAACCATTTGGTGGCGCGGCTACTTGTATCGGTGGCGCAATTCGTGACCCGTTGTCAGGTCGTTCATATGTTTACCAAGCTATGCGGATCTCAGGTGCTGGAGATATTACCGCACCGATTTCGGGAACGCGTACTGGGAAATTACCACAACAGGTTATTTCTAAAACAGCGGCTCATGGTTATTCTTCATATGGGAACCAGATTGGTCTGGCGACGACTTATGTTCGTGAGTACTTCCACCCAGGTTTCGTTGCTAAGCGTATGGAGTTAGGTGCTGTTGTCGGAGCGGCTCCTAAGGAAAATGTGGTTCGTGAAAAACCAGAAGCGGGTGATGTGATTATATTGCTCGGTGGTAAGACAGGCCGTGATGGTGTCGGTGGTGCGACGGGCTCTTCTAAGGTTCAAACGGTTGAGTCTGTGGAAACTGCTGGAGCTGAGGTTCAAAAAGGGAATGCCATCGAAGAACGTAAGATTCAGCGCCTCTTCCGTAATGGTGATGTCACTCGTCTCATCAAGAAATCCAACGACTTTGGTGCTGGTGGTGTCTGTGTGGCCATCGGTGAATTGGCAGACGGTCTTGAAATCGACCTCAACAAGGTGCCTCTTAAATACCAGGGCTTGAATGGTACAGAAATCGCTATCTCTGAATCACAAGAACGGATGGCAGTCGTGGTTCGTCCTGAAGATGTGGATGCCTTCGTTGCCGAATGTAACAAAGAAAATATTGATGCTGTTGTGGTGGCGACAGTAACTGAAAAACCAAATTTAGTCATGCACTGGAATGGCGAAACAATCGTGGACTTGGAACGTCGTTTCCTTGATACCAATGGTGTGCGCGTGGTCGTCGATGCCAAGGTGGTCGATAAGGATGTCAAACTCCCAGAAGAACGCACAACAAGCACTAACACACTTGAAGCAGATACCCTTGCGGTTCTGTCTGATTTGAACCATGCGAGTCAAAAAGGCTTGCAGACCATCTTTGATTGTTCGGTCGGTCGTTCAACAGTCAATCATCCGCTTGGCGGTCGCTACCAACTCACACCAACTGAGGCTTCTGTGCAAAAATTGCCAGTTCAGCATGGTGTAACTCATACCGCGTCTGTCATGGCGCAAGGATTCAATCCTTATGTAGCAGAATGGTCTCCATACCACGGTGCTGCCTATGCGGTTATCGAAGCAACTGCTCGTTTGGTTGCTGCTGGCGCAAACTGGTCTAAGGCTCGTTTCTCTTACCAAGAGTATTTCGAGCGGATGGATAAACAGGCAGAGCGTTTTGGTCAGCCAGTAGCAGCTCTTCTTGGATCTATTGAAGCACAAATCCAACTTGGTTTGCCATCTATCGGTGGTAAGGACTCCATGTCTGGTACCTTTGAAGAATTAACTGTGCCACCAACTTTGGTAGCCTTTGGGGTGACGACGGCAGATAGCCGTAAGGTGCTTTCTCCAGAGTTCAAGACTGCTGGCGAAAATATCTACTACATTCCAGGTAAAGCCCTCTCTGCAGAGATTGATTTTGACTTGATTAAGAAAAACTTTGCTCAACTTGAGGCTATTCAAAAGGATTACAAAGTAACATCTGCATCAGCTGTCAAATATGGTGGTGTGCTTGAAAGCTTGGCCCTTGCTACCTTTGGGAACCATATCGGTGCAGAGGTAACCTTGCCTGAACTTGAGACAGCTTTGACAGCACAATTGGGCGGATTTGTCTTTACATCTCCTGAAGAAATCGATGGAGTAGAGAAGATTGGCCAAACGAAAGCAGCCTTTACACTGACTGTCAACGGTGTGAAGCTAGATGGACACAAGCTTGACAGTGCCTTCCAAGGAAAACTAGAAGAAGTTTACCCAACAGAATTTGCCCAAGCCAAAGAACTGGACGAAGTTCCAGCTGTAGCTTCTGATGTAATCATCAAAGGAAAAGAAAAGGTTGAAAAACCTGTGGTTTACATCCCAGTCTTTCCAGGAACCAACTCAGAATATGATTCAGCTAAGGCCTTTGAAAAAGAAGGTGCAGAGGTCAACTTGGTGCCATTTGTGACCTTGAATGAAGAAGCCATTGTCAAGTCAGTTGAAACTATGGTTGACAACATCGGCAAGGCAAACATTCTCTTCTTTGCAGGTGGTTTCTCAGCTGCTGATGAGCCGGATGGATCAGCTAAGTTTATTGTCAATATCCTGCTTAATGAAAAAGTGCGTGCGGCTATTGATAGCTTTATCGCTCGTAGTGGCTTGATTATCGGTATCTGTAATGGATTCCAGGCTCTTGTCAAATCAGGTCTTCTTCCATACGGAAACTTTGAAGATGCCAGCAGTACGAGCCCTACCCTCTTCTACAATGATGCTAACCAACACGTGGCCAAGATGGTGGAAACTCGGATTTCCAATACCAATTCACCATGGTTGGCTGGCGTGCAGGTGGGTGATATCCACGCTATTCCTGTTTCGCACGGTGAAGGGAAGTTTGTCGTGACTGCTGAGGAATTTGCGGAACTCCGTGACAATGGACAAATATTCAGCCAATACGTTGACTTTGACGGCAAACCAAGTATGGATTCTAAGTACAATCCGAATGGTTCTGTCCATGCCATCGAAGGAATTACCAGCAAGAACGGTCAAATCATCGGGAAGATGGGTCACTCAGAACGTTATGAAGACGGTCTCTTCCAAAACATCCCAGGAAATAAAGACCAACACCTATTCGCGTCAGCAGTGCGTTATTTCACAGGGAAATAAAAGGTATAAAAAATGACATACGAAGTAAAATCTCTTAATGAAGAATGTGGTGTTTTCGGTATCTGGGGACATCCAGATGCTGCTAAATTGACCTATTTTGGTCTCCATAGTCTTCAGCACCGTGGTCAGGAGGGGGCAGGAATCCTCTCTAATGACCAAGGACAATTGAAGCGCCATCGGGATATGGGGCTTTTATCAGAAGTATTCAGAAATCCTGCTAATTTGGATAAATTGACAGGAACTGGTGCGATTGGGCATGTTCGTTACGCGACTGCTGGCGAAGCTTCTGTAGATAATATCCAGCCCTTCCTTTTCCGTTTTCACGATATGCAGTTTGGCTTGGCTCATAATGGGAATCTGACCAATGCTGCCTCTCTCAAGAGAGAATTGGAAGAACGAGGAGCGATTTTCAGCGCGACTTCGGACTCGGAAATCTTGGCTCACCTCATTCGTCGCAGTCACAATCCTAGTTTGATGGGTAAAATCAAGGAGGCGCTTAGCCTTGTCAAAGGTGGCTTTGCTTATATCTTGTTGTTTGAGGACAAGTTGATTGCTGCTCTTGATCCTAATGGTTTTCGTCCGCTTTCTATCGGGAAAATGGCCAACGGAGCGGTGGTGGTGTCCTCTGAAACTTGCGCTTTTGAAGTCATTGGTGCTGAGTGGATTCGTGATTTGAAGCCAGGTGAGATTGTGATCATTGATGATAAGGGCATCCAGTATGACAGCTATACAGATGATACCCAGTTGGCGATTTGCTCTATGGAGTATATCTATTTTGCCCGTCCTGACTCTAATATCCATGGTGTCAACGTCCATACAGCTCGCAAACGTATGGGGGCTCAATTAGCGCGTGAATTCAAGCATGAGGCAGATATCGTGATCGGTGTGCCAAATTCTTCGCTCAGTGCAGCTATGGGATTTGCTGAAGAGTCTGGGCTACCAAATGAAATGGGACTGATCAAAAACCAATATACGCAACGTACCTTTATTCAACCGACTCAAGAATTGCGGGAGCAAGGGGTGCGGATGAAACTGTCTGCGGTTTCGGGCGTTGTGAAAGGCAAACGTGTGGTAATGGTGGATGATTCCATTGTTCGTGGGACAACCTCTCGCCGTATCGTTCAGCTCTTGAAAGAAGCAGGTGCGACTGAGGTTCACGTTGCTATTGGCAGTCCAGCGCTAGCCTATCCATGCTTCTACGGGATTGATATCCAGACCCGTCAGGAACTGATTGCGGCTAATCATACGGTCGAAGAAACTCGCCAAATCATTGGAGCGGACAGTCTGACCTATCTTTCTGTTGAGGGATTGATTGATTCGATTGGGATTGAAACAGATGCGCCAAATGGTGGTCTCTGTGTCGCTTACTTTGACGGTGACTACCCAACTCCTCTCTACGACTACGAAGAGGACTACCGTCGAAGTTTGGAAGAAAAGACTAGTTTTTACAAGTAGGCGTCAGATTCTCCATTAAAGAAAAGGAAAAAACAAATGACAAATAAGAATGCGTACGCTCAATCTGGTGTGGATGTTGAAGCGGGTTATGAAGTTGTTGAACGTATTAAAAAGCACGTGGCTCGTACGGAGCGTGCAGGTGTTATGGGAACCCTTGGTGGTTTCGGTGGCATGTTTGACCTTTCAAAAACAGGTGTCAAAGAGCCGGTTTTGATTTCAGGGACTGATGGTGTCGGAACCAAGCTCATGCTGGCTATCAAGTACGACAAGCACGATACCATCGGTCAGGACTGTGTGGCTATGTGTGTCAACGATATCATCGCTGCAGGTGCGGAGCCCCTCTATTTCCTTGACTACGTCGCAACTGGTAAGAATGAACCAGCTAAGCTAGAACAAGTGGTTGCTGGTGTGGCAGAGGGTTGTGTGCAGGCAGGAGCTGCCCTCATCGGTGGAGAAACTGCTGAAATGCCTGGTATGTATGGCGCAGATGACTACGATCTGGCTGGTTTTGCTGTCGGTGTGGCTGAAAAATCTCAAATCATTGACGGTTCAAAGGTGGCAGAAGGCGATGTTCTTCTCGGACTTGCTTCAAGTGGGATTCACTCAAATGGTTACTCCCTCGTGCGTCGTGTTTTTGCCGACTACACAGGTGAGGAAGTCTTACCAGAATTGGAAGGCAAGAAACTCAAGGAAGTCCTTCTTGAGCCGACTCGTATCTATGTCAAGGCTGTCTTGCCACTCATCAAGGAAGAGTTGGTCAATGGAATTGCCCACATCACTGGTGGAGGCTTTATCGAAAATGTTCCTCGTATGTTTGCAGATGACCTGGCTGCAGAGATTGAGGAAAGCAAAGTTCCAGTGCTTCCGATTTTCAAAGCCCTTGAGAAATACGGTCAAATCAAGCATGAAGAAATGTTTGAAATCTTCAATATGGGGATTGGTCTTATGCTTGCAGTAAAACCAGAAAATGTGGAACGTGCCAGAGAACTTCTTGACGAACCGGTTTATGAAATTGGTCGTATTGTGAAGAAAGATGGCGCAAGTGTGGTGATTAAATAATGGCTAAAAAGATTGCTGTTTTTGCCTCTGGCAACGGCTCAAACTTTCAGGTGATTGCGGAACAATTTCCGGTAGAATTTGTTTTTTCAGATCATCGTGATGCCTACGTACTTGAGCGTGCAGAAAAGCTAGGGGTTTTATCTTATGCCTTCGAACTTAAAGAGTTTGAGAACAAGGCAGACTACGAAGCAGCCCTTGTCGAACTCTTGGAAGAACACCAGATTGACTTGATTTGCCTAGCAGGCTACATGAAAATCGTAGGGCCAACCTTATTGGTGGCTTATGAAGGTCGGATTGTCAACATTCATCCAGCCTACTTGCCAGAATTTCCAGGAGCTCATGGGATTGAGGATGCTTGGAATGCTGGTGTGGCTGAGAGCGGCGTGACCATTCACTGGGTGGACTCAGGTGTGGATACAGGCAAGGTCATCAAACAAGTGCGTGTGCCACGGCTGGCTGATGATACGATTGAAAGTTTTGAAGCTCGCATTCATGAGGCAGAGTACAAGTTGTATCCAGAGGTTATTAGAGAATTGTTGGACAAATAAATGAAAAAATGGTTGGAAACACTTGCCTTGATTATCTTGGCAATCATTCTACGTTTACTGGTAAATTTCTTCTTCCCAGAGTTTCCCTATTGGGGGAGATTTTTACTGACAGTGATTTTAGGAGTCTTGGTAATCGTCTCCCTATACTTTATGAAAAGAAAATTGCCTAAGTAGAGAGTTTGAAAATGAAAGGAAGTAACATGACTAAACGCGCCTTAATCAGCGTCTCAGACAAAGCGGGCATTGTCGAATTTGCCCAAGAACTCAAAAAACTTGGTTGGGATATCATCTCGACAGGTGGGACCAAGGTTGCCCTTGATAGTGCTGGGGTAGACACCATTGCCATCGATGATGTGACTGGTTTTCCAGAGATGATGGATGGTCGTGTCAAGACCCTCCATCCAAATATCCATGGTGGTCTTCTCGCTCGTCGGGATTTGGCTAGTCACTTGGAAGCAGCTAAGGATAATAATATCGAATTGATTGACCTTGTAGTGGTCAACCTCTATCCATTCAAGGAAACGATTCTCAAACCAGATGTGACTTATGCTGATGCAGTTGAAAACATCGATATCGGTGGGCCATCCATGCTTCGTTCAGCAGCCAAAAACCATGCTAGCGTAACAGTTGTGGTAGACCCTGCTGACTATGCTGTGATTTTGGACGAATTGGCAGCCAATGATGAAACGACTTACGAAACCCGTCAACGTTTGGCAGCCAAGGTTTTCCGTCACACAGCGGCTTATGATGCCTTGATCGCAGAGTATTTCACAGCTCAAGTCGGAGAAAGTAAACCTGAAAAACTTACTTTGACTTATGACCTTAAGCAACCAATGCGTTATGGGGAAAACCCTCAACAAGATGCGGACTTCTACCAAAAAGCCTTGCCGACAGACTACTCAATTGCATCAGCCAAACAGCTTAATGGGAAGGAATTGTCCTTTAACAATATCCGCGATGCGGATGCAGCCATCCGTATCATCCGTGACTTCAAAGACCGTCCAACCGTTGTGGCTCTCAAACACATGAACCCATGTGGAATCGGTCAGGCTGATGACATCGAGACTGCTTGGGATTACGCTTATGAGTCTGACCCAGTGTCTATTTTTGGTGGCATTGTCGTTCTTAACCGTGAGGTGGACGCTGCGACAGCTGAGAAGATGCACGGTGTTTTCCTTGAAATCATCATCGCACCGAGCTATACGGATGAAGCGCTAGCCATTTTAACCAACAAAAAGAAAAACTTGCGTATCCTTGTCCTGCCATTTGATGCTCAAGAGGCTAGCGAAGTGGAAGCCGAATACACAGGCGTGGTTGGTGGACTTCTAGTGCAAAACCAAGATGTGGTGAAAGAAAGCCCAGCCGATTGGCAAGTGGTGACCAAACGCCAACCAACTGAGACAGAAGCGACAGCTCTTGAGTTCGCTTGGAAGGCTATCAAGTATGTCAAATCAAACGGAATCATTGTAACCAACGACCACATGACACTTGGTGTTGGCCCAGGTCAGACTAACCGTGTGGCTTCAGTCCGTATCGCCATCGAACAAGCTAAAGACCGCCTTGACGGCGCTGTTCTTGCTTCAGATGCCTTCTTCCCATTTGCGGATAATGTGGAAGAAATCGCCAAAGCAGGAATCAAGGCCATCATCCAGCCAGGTGGGTCCGTCCGTGACCAAGAGTCTATCGAAGCTGCGGATAAATACGGCTTGACTATGGTCTTGACAGGCGTGAGACATTTTAGACATTAAAAACGTAAAGGGAAGAAAACAGTTTCTTTCCTTTTTTGTCTTAAAATGCTAAGTGAAAGAAGATTAATACGAACGTTTGTGATATAATGTTATTAAATAATTCGCAAAAGAGGTTGTGAGATGAAACTGTTAGTTGTCGGTTCTGGTGGTCGTGAACATGCGATTGCTAAGAAGTTGCTTGAATCAAAAGACGTTGAACAAGTCTTTGTGGCTCCTGGAAATGACGGGATGACTCTGGATGGTCTGGAATTGGTGAATATCTCTATTTCCGAACATTCTAAGTTGATTGAATTTGCAAAGGCCAACGATATTGCTTGGACTTTTATCGGTCCAGATGACGCACTGGCCGCTGGAATCGTGGATGATTTTAACCAGGCTGGGCTCAAGGCTTTTGGTCCGACAAGATTAGCAGCGGAGCTGGAGTGGTCCAAGGATTTTGCTAAGGAAATCATGGTCAAATACGGCGTTCCGACAGCAGCCTATAGCACATTCTCAGATTTCGAGGAAGCTAAGGCCTATATCGAAAAGCAGGGTGCGCCTATCGTAGTCAAAGCGGATGGTTTGGCGCTTGGGAAGGGTGTCGTCGTTGCGGAGACGGTTGAGCAAGCAGTCGAAGCTGCTCACGAGATGCTTTTGGACAATAAATTCGGGGACTCAGGTGCGCGTGTGGTTATTGAGGAATTCCTTGACGGAGAAGAGTTCTCTCTTTTTGCCTTTGTCAATGGCGACAAGTTCTACATCATGCCAACGGCTCAGGACCATAAACGTGCTTACGATAGCGACAAGGGACCTAACACTGGTGGAATGGGTGCCTATGCGCCAGTTCCTCACTTGCCACAGAGCGTGGTTGACACAGCGGTTGAGACTATTGTCAAGCCGATTCTTGAAGGGATGATCAAAGAAGGTCGCCCTTATCTGGGTGTCCTTTACGCAGGGCTTATCTTAACAGCAGATGGCCCGAAAGTGATCGAGTTCAATGCTCGCTTTGGAGATCCTGAAACACAGATTATCTTGCCTCGTTTGACATCTGACTTTGCACAAAATATCACTGATATTTTGGATGGCAAAGAGCCAGCCATCACTTGGACGGACAAGGGTGTGACACTGGGTGTGGTTGTCGCATCCAAGGGATACCCGCTAGATTATGCAAAGGGTGTCGAGTTGCCAACTAAGACAGAAGGCAATATCATCACCTACTATGCAGGGGCTAAGTTTGCGGAAAATAGCAGCGCACTGCTATCCAACGGCGGACGTGTCTATATGCTCGTCACCACAGCAGACACCGTCAAAGAAGCCCAAGATAGCATCTACCAAGAACTTGCCCAACAAAAAACAGAGGGCCTCTTTTACCGAACCGATATTGGGAGTAAGGCAATTAAGTAAAGATATAAGAATAACGCGACGAAGTCGCCAAAACCGATAATGGTCGTTTGATTTGCGAGCATTAGCGAGCTGATATAGAGCAATCACCGCCGTTGTGAAAGAACGATTAGATTATAAGCCAATCGTTCAGGGAAATCGGAAGACCTTGGGCTCCCGATTTAGGCATGAGACACCTTTGGTGGCTGCTGCCGTCCCTCACAACCTAAGGTGATTGTTGAAAGGAAGAAAAAGGAGAAGAAATGAAACCAGTAATTTCCATCATCATGGGCTCAAAATCCGACTGGACAACCATGCAAAAAACCGCCGAAGTCCTAGACCGCTTCGGTGTAGCCTACGAAAAGAAAGTTATTTCTGCCCACCGTACACCAGACCTCATGTTCAGACATGCGGAGGAGGCTCGTAGCCGTGGTATCAAGGCCATCATCGCAGGTGCTGGTGGCGCAGCTCATTTGCCAGGTATGGTAGCAGCTAAAACAACCCTTCCTGTCATCGGGGTGCCTGTCAAATCGCGTGCCCTTAGTGGCGTCGACTCGCTTTACTCGATTGTACAGATGCCAGGTGGCGTGCCTGTTGCGACTATGGCTATCGGTGAAGCAGGAGCGACAAACGCCGCCCTCTTTGCCCTCCGTCTTCTTTCAGTAGAAGATCAGGCTATTGCGACAGCATTGGCAGATTTCACAGAAGAACAGGGAAAAATCGCAGAGGAGTCTAGCAATGAGCTCATCTAAAACAATCGGGATTATCGGAGGTGGGCAGCTGGGGCAGATGATGGCCATTTCTGCTATCTACATGGGACACAAGGTTATCGCGCTGGATCCTGCGGCGGATTGTCCGGCCTCTCGTGTGGCAGAAATCATCGTGGCGCCTTATAACGATGTGGATGCCCTTCGTCAGTTGGCGGAGCGTTGCGATGTCCTGACCTATGAGTTTGAAAATGTCGATGCTGACGGTTTGGATGCTGTCATAAAGGATGGTCAACTCCCTCAAGGAACAGACCTGCTTCGCATTTCTCAAAATCGCATTTTTGAGAAGGACTTTCTCTCAAATAAAGCTCAAGTCACTGTAGCACCCTACAAGATCGTGACTTCTAGCCAAGACTTGGTAGACATCGACCTATCGAAAAACTATGTTCTCAAGACTGCGACTGGTGGCTACGATGGACATGGTCAGAAGGTTATTCGCTCGGCAGAAGATTTAGCAGAAGCCTATGTGCTGGCTGACTCAGCAGACTGCGTTTTGGAAGAATTCGTCAACTTTGACCTGGAGATTTCTGTCATCGTGTCAGGGAATGGCAAGGATGTGACGGTTTTCCCAGTTCAGGAAAATATCCATCGCAACAACATTTTGTCTAAGACTATCGTTCCAGCTCGAATTTCAGAAAGTTTAGCGGCCAAAGCCAAAGCAATGGCAGTGCGAATTGCTGAACAGCTTAACTTATCTGGTACCCTTTGCGTGGAAATGTTTGCGACAGCTGATGACATCATCGTCAACGAGATTGCGCCACGTCCACACAACTCAGGGCACTACTCTATCGAAGCTTGTGACTTTTCACAGTTTGACACCCATATTTTGGGTGTTCTCGGAGCACCATTGCCAGAAATTAAATTACATGCGCCAGCCGTTATGCTCAATGTCCTTGGCCAACACGTCGAGGCTGCTGAAAAATATGTCACAGAAAATCCAAGCGCCCATCTCCACATGTATGGTAAAATAGAAGCAAAGCACAACCGCAAAATGGGGCATGTGACCTTGTTTAGTGATGTGCCGGATGAGGTGGAGGAGTTTGGGAAAGGGATTGATTTTTAGGACAAGCCTATGATACAAATTATTGTTAATGCTTTTGTAGAAAAAGATAAGACTGGAGCAGTTGTAGAAGTTTTGTATGCTAGTAGCAATCACGAAAAAGTGAAAGCTAAGTATGAAGAGCTGCTTGCTCAATACCCTGAAAATTATTTAGCAATTTATGACTTGCCACTGGATACAGACCTTAATTCATTGGAACATTACCCGTCTGTATGGATTGGGAAAGAAGAATTTGAATAATTTGGCTAATCAATGTTCTATGATTTGTTTGCACATCGTGAAGTAGAAAAAGAAAGGAAAAATTAACAACATGATCGAACGTTATTCTCGCCCTGAGATGGCGAACATTTGGAGTGAAGAAAATAAATACCGTGCTTGGCTTGAGGTGGAAATTCTCGCTGATGAGGCATGGGCCGAGTTGGGGGAAATCCCTAAGGAAGATGTGGCTTTGATTCGCGAGAAGGCGGACTTTGATATCGACCGTATTTTGGAGATCGAGCAGGAGACTCGCCATGATGTAGTGGCTTTCACGCGTGCGGTTTCTGAGACTCTTGGTGAAGAACGCAAGTGGGTGCACTATGGTTTGACCTCTACCGACGTGGTGGATACGGCCTATGGTTACCTCTACAAGCAGGCCAACGATATCATTCGTCGTGACCTTGAAAACTTCACCAACATCATCGCTGAAAAGGCTAAGGAGCACAAGTTCACCATCATGATGGGTCGTACCCACGGAGTGCACGCTGAACCTACAACTTTTGGTCTTAAATTGGCGACTTGGTACAGCGAAATGAAGCGCAATATCGAGCGTTTCGAGCATGCGGCTGCTGGTGTAGAAGCTGGTAAGATTTCTGGTGCGGTTGGTAACTTTGCCAATATCCCGCCATTCGTTGAGCAATATGTATGCGACAAACTTGGCATCCGTGCCCAAGAAATCTCTACACAGGTGCTTCCTCGTGACCTTCACGCTGAGTACTTTGCAGTTCTTGCTAGTATCGCGACTTCAATCGAACGTATGGCGACTGAAATTCGCGGTTTGCAAAAATCTGAGCAACGCGAAGTGGAAGAATTCTTTGCCAAAGGGCAAAAAGGGTCATCTGCTATGCCTCATAAACGCAACCCTATCGGTTCTGAAAACATGACAGGTTTGGCGCGTGTTATCCGTGGTCACATGATTACGGCCTATGAGAACGTCGCTCTCTGGCACGAACGCGACATTTCTCACTCATCAGCTGAGCGTATCATCACACCAGATACGACTATTTTGATTGACTACATGCTCAACCGCTTTGGAAATATTGTCAAGAACTTGACGGTCTTCCCAGAAAACATGATCCGCAACATGAACTCGACTTTTGGTCTGATCTTTAGCCAACGTGCTATGTTGACTTTGATTGAAAAAGGGATGACCCGTGAGCAAGCCTATGATTTGGTGCAACCAAAAACAGCCTACTCTTGGGACAATCAAGTAGACTTCAAACCACTGCTAGAAGCAGATCCAGAGGTGACATCACGCCTCACTCAAGAAGAAATCGATGAAATTTTCAACCCTCTTTACTACACCAAACGAGTGGATGATATCTTTGAACGTCTAGGTTTATAATAATTAGAATAAAAATCGAAGTTCTATTACTCTATTTACAGGAGTAGAAGAACTTCGATTTTTATTTTTATAAAAGTAATTTTAATAAAAAATTACCTATATTTTAGTAAAATTTCAACAAATTTAATCTATCTTAACTTACATATAGAAAATACATTTTTAATGTCATATAATAAGCATAGAAAAAGCCCAAGCGATTAGGCTTAGACTTTCTTCTTAGTGATCACGGTCACATGAAATGAATTTGATTTTGTAGTAATCTGCTCGTTTATATGTTTCGCTGTAAGCGAGAACTTGACCAGTAGACTCTAGTTTAGTAGTCTTGGTTTGTAAAACGGTGGGGAATTGTTCATCGACTCCGAGGACCGAAGCCACATGTTCTGGAGTTGGAAATGCTATTTCATTGATTTCTTCAAAATGTTCATCATTCATGTGAATGTGGTAATCCAATTTGAAACGGTTATAGATAGAGCTATAATATTCAAGATTTGGATAATTTGCGTTGACGTATTGTTCTGGGATGTAAGATGTATGGTAGATGTACACAACACCACCTGTTTCGCGTACGCGTTCAATCTTGTAGTAGAACTGGTCACCACGTAGTCCAAGTTTTTCTAAGTAGCTTAGTTTGTTTCCACGCTCAATAGAAAGGACGGTAACTTTATCATCTTTCGTTTCAAAAACTTCTACATCTGAAAACTCTACGAGTTTGTGTTTGCGTGCGCGTGAAACGAATGTACCCTTTCCTTGTTGACGGACAATATAACCATCCTTGGCAAGGTCGTTTAAGGCGCGAACAACTGTGATAGAACTAACATCATACATTGAAATCAATTCAGCTTCAGTGTAGAATTTATCTCCACTGGCAAATTGACCAGAAATGATTTTGTTCTTTAACTCATCTTTAATATATTGATACTTTGGAATTGCCATATTTTCACCTCGATTTTCCTTCTCCACTAAAAATTTTACCATAAAACTGGAAAGAATAGTAGCCTTTTGAATAAAAAAATTAGAATAATAGGCTATAAGGTTAATTTACATAGGAATAAATAGAAAAACATACATTTTTATACATGGTACTAAAATGGTGTTATGACTATATATTACAAGATTTTTATAAGTTTTTTGTGTAAAAGTTAGTGAAAAATGAAAAAAATTGTGAAAACCTATTGACAAATGCAGGATATTGAGATATATTTACTATATCAACAAATGAAAGCGTAAACTTTAGTTGTCAGAAGGTAATAATATGACACGATTTGAGATACGGGATGATTTTTATCTCGATGGAAAATCATTTAAGATTTTATCTGGCGCCATTCATTATTTTAGGATTCCTCCAGAAGATTGGTATCATTCGCTCTATAATTTGAAGGCTCTTGGTTTTAATACAGTAGAGACTTATGTGGCCTGGAATTTACACGAGCCTCGTGAGGGTGAGTTTCACTTTGAAGGAGCTCTGGATTTGGAGCGATTTCTCCAGACAGCACAAGATTTGGGTCTCTATGCGATCGTTCGTCCGTCTCCCTTCATCTGTGCAGAGTGGGAATTCGGTGGTTTACCAGCCTGGCTCTTAACAAAGAATATGAGGCTTCGTTCCTCAGATCCAGCCTATATTGAAGCTGTCGGTCGCTACTATGACCAGCTCTTGTCACGGTTGGTTCCACATTTGTTGGACAATGGTGGCAATATCCTCATGATGCAGGTTGAAAATGAGTATGGTTCTTATGGAGAAGATAAGGCTTATCTGAGAGCCATTCGACAGTTGATGGAAGAGCGTGGTGTAACCTGTCCTCTTTTTACATCAGATGGTCCATGGAGAGCTACTTTGAAAGCTGGAACCTTAATAGAAGATGACCTCTTTGTAACAGGGAACTTTGGTTCTAAGGCTTCATATAACTTTTCACAGATGCAGGAATTCTTTGATGAGCATGGTAAGAAATGGCCGCTCATGTGTATGGAGTTCTGGGATGGCTGGTTCAATCGCTGGAAAGAACCGATTATCACACGGGATCCGAAAGAGTTGGCAGATGCAGTTCGAGAGGTTTTGGAACAAGGCTCCATCAATCTTTACATGTTCCATGGTGGTACAAACTTTGGTTTCATGAATGGTTGCTCGGCTAGAGGAACTTTGGACCTGCCACAAGTTACATCTTATGATTACGATGCCCTTCTGGATGAAGAAGGAAATCCAACTGCCAAATATCTGGCAGTCAAGAAGATGATGGCGACACATTTTCCAGAGTATCCGCAGTTAGAACCACTCTACAAAGAGAGTATGGAGTTGGAGGATATTCCACTAGTTGAAAAAGTTTCCTTGTTTGAAACCTTGGATAGCTTGTCTAGTCCTGTAGAAAGCCTTTATCCTAAAAAGATGGAGGAGTTGGGACAAAGTTATGGCTACCTACTCTATCGAACAGAAACAAACTGGGATGCAGAAGAAGAAAGACTTCGTATCATTGACGGTCGAGATAGGGCTCAGCTTTATGTTGATGGTCAGTGGGTCGAAACCCAATATCAGACAGAGATTGGGGAAGATATTTTTTATCAAGGCGAAAAGAAAGCGCTGTCTCGATTAGATATCTTGGTAGAAAATATGGGGCGTGTCAACTATGGACACAAGTTCTTAGCGGATACGCAACGTAAGGGAATTCGGACAGGGGTTTGTAAGGATTTGCACTTCTTACTAAACTGGAAACACTATCCACTCCCACTAGATAATCCTGAGAAAATTGATTTTTCAAAAGGATGGACAGAAGGACAACCAGCCTTTTACGCTTATGATTTTACAATCGAAGCGCCAAAAGATACTTACCTAGACTTGTCTGAGTTTGGTAAGGGAGTTGCCTTTGTCAATGGGCAGAATCTAGGACGTTTTTGGAACGTCGGCCCAACCCTCTCGCTTTATATCCCTCATAGCTATCTCAAGGAAGGTGCCAACCGCATCATTATCTTTGAAACAGAGGGACAATATAAAGAAGAGATTCATTTAACTCGTAAACCTACACTAAAACATATAAAGGGGGAAAATTTATGACAATTGTAGGATGCCGTATTGATGGACGTTTGATCCACGGACAAGTAGCCAATCTATGGGCTGGAAAACTAAATGTTTCACGTATTATGGTTGTAGATGACGAAGTTGTCAACAACGACGTTGAAAAGAGTGGTTTGAAACTTGCGACACCACCAGGTGTGAAATTGAGTATTTTGCCAATTGAAAAAGCGGCAGCTAATATTCTTGCTGGAAAATATGATAGCCAACGTCTCTTTATCGTGGCTCGTAAACCAGACCGCTTCCTTGGTTTGGTCGAAGCAGGTGTACCACTTGAAACCCTTAATGTTGGGAATATGTCTCAAACACCAGAAACACGTTCTATCACACGTTCTATTAACGTAGTAGACAAGGATGTGGAAGATTTCCGCAAACTAGCAGAAAAAGGTGTTAAATTAACTGCTCAAATGGTTCCAAATGATCCAATTTCAGACTTTTTGAGCTTATTAAAATAGGAAAAAATTTTTAGGAGGTCATTGTTATGATACAATGGTGGCAAATTTTACTTCTCACTTTGTACTCAGCTTATCAAATCTGTGATGAGTTGACGATCGTTTCATCTGCAGGTTCCCCTGTATTTGCTGGTTTCATTACTGGTTTAATTATGGGAGATGTGACTACTGGTCTGCTTATCGGTGGTAACTTGCAACTGTTCGTTCTTGGGGTCGGTACCTTCGGTGGTGCTTCTCGTATCGACGCAACTTCTGGTGCGGTTCTTGCGACAGCCTTCTCTGTTTCACAAGGAATTGATGCATCACTGGCGATTACAACAATCGCTGTGCCAGTAGCAGCTCTCTTGACTTACTTCGACGTTCTTGGACGTATGACAACTACTTTCTTCGCTCACCGTGTGGATGCTGCAATCGAACGCTTTGACTATAAAGGTATTGAACGCAACTACTTGCTTGGTGCGATTCCTTGGGCTCTATCTCGTGCCCTTCCAGTCTTCTTTGCCCTTGCTTTTGGTGGTGCCTTCGTACAATCAGTGGTAGACTTCGTTGAAGCCTACAAATGGGTTGCAGATGGCTTGACACTTGCAGGACGTATGCTTCCAGGTCTTGGATTTGCAATCTTGCTTCGTTACCTTCCAGTTAAACGTAACCTTCACTACCTTGCTATGGGATTTGGTTTGACAGCTATGTTGACTGTTCTTTACTCATATGTAACAGGTCTTGGTGGCGCTGTTGCAGGTATTATCGGTACTCTACCTAAAGATGTTGCTGAAAAAATTGGTTTCGTGAACAACTTCAAAGGATTGTCTATGATTGGTATCTCTATCGTAGGTATCTTCCTAGCAGTGCTTCACTTCAAAAATAGCCAAAAAGTAGCTGTAGCAGCACCTTCTACACCATCAGAAAGTGGGGAAATCGAAGATGACGAATTCTAATTACAAACTTACAAAAGAAGATTTTAATCAAATCAACAAACGTAGCTTGTTTACTTTCCAATTGGGTTGGAACTACGAACGTATGCAAGCTTCTGGTTACCTTTACATGATCCTGCCTCAGTTGCGTAAAATGTATGGGGATGGCACTCCTGAATTGAAAGAAATGATGAAAGTTCATACTCAATTCTTCAATACTTCACCATTCTTCCATACCATTATCGCTGGTTTTGACCTTGCCATGGAAGAAAAAGATGGTGTGGGTGCAAAAGACGCAGTTAACGGTATCAAGACAGGTTTGATGGGACCATTCGCTCCTCTTGGAGATACAATCTTTGGTTCACTTGTACCTGCTATCATGGGGTCAGTCGCAGCAACTATGGCTATCGCTGGCCAACCTTGGGGTATCTTCCTTTGGATTGCAGTTGCAGTAGCTTATGACATCTTCCGTTGGAAACAATTGGAATTTGCTTACAAAGAAGGGGTTAGCCTTATCAACAACATGCAAAGTACTTTGACAGCTTTGATTGACGCTGCATCTGTACTTGGTGTCTTCATGATGGGTGCTCTTGTAGCAACATTGATCAACTTTGAAGTTTCTTATAAATTGCCAATCGGTGAAAAAATGATTGACTTCCAGGACATCTTGAACTCAATCTTCCCACGCTTGCTTCCAGCAATCTTTACTGCCTTTATCTTCTGGTTGCTTGGTAAGAAAGGTATGACTTCTACAAAAGCAATTGGTATCATCATTGCTCTTGCATTAGGTCTTTCATTCATTGGTAAATTCTTGCTTGGAATGGGCGCATAATTTATGACGAAATCATTAATTTTGGTGAGCCATGGTCGTTTCTGTGAAGAGCTTAAAGGTAGCACTGAAATGATTATGGGTCCACAAGACAATATTCATGCAGTGGCTCTTCTTCCAGAAGATGGCCCAGAAGACTTTACTGCAAAATTTGAAGCTGCTATTGAAGGATTGGATGATTTCCTAGTCTTTGCGGATCTTCTCGGTGGAACACCATGTAACGTGGTAAGCCGTTTGATCATGGAAGGTCGTGATATTGACCTTTACGCAGGGATGAATCTTCCAATGGTGATTGAATTTATCAATGCGAGCCTTACAGGAGCAGATGCGGACTATAAGAGCCGTGCTGCAGAAAGCATTGTGAAAGTTAATGACCTGTTAGCAGGCTTCGATGATGACGAAGATGAATAATACTCTTCGAAAATCAAATTCAAACCGCGTCAACGTCGCCTTGCCGTACTCAAGTACAGTCTGCGGCTAGTTTCCTAGTTTGCTCTTTGATTTTCATTGAGTATACGATGTGATAACGTGAAAATCGTTAGAGCATCTTATATAGAATATACATGGGAATGGGGCTTACTCCCATTCCCATATTTGATAGAAAAAGAGGAACTCAATGCTACATTATACAAAAGAAGATTTGCTCGAATTGGGTGCAGAAATCACTACACGTGAAATCTACCAACAACCAGATGTATGGGAAGAAGCTTTTGAATCTTATCAAGAAAAACGTGAAGAAATTACAGCCTTCCTACAAGGGATCGCTGATAAACATGACTATATCAAGGTTATCTTGACAGGTGCTGGGACTTCTGCTTATGTGGGAGATACCTTGGTGCCTTACTTTAAGGAAGTCTATGACGAACGCAAATGGAATTTCAATGCCATTGCGACCACAGATATTGTTGCCAATCCAGAAACTTATTTGAAAAAAGATGTGGTGACTGTCCTTGTATCCTTTGCTCGTAGTGGAAATTCACCTGAAAGTGTGGCAACTGTTGATTTGGCCAAAGCCTTGGTGGATGAGCTTTATCAAGTGACGATTACTTGCGCAGCAGATGGTAAATTGGCTCTTCAAGCTCATGGAGATGACCGCAATCTCTTGCTTTTGCAACCAGCTGCTTCCAATGATGCTGGATTTGCTATGACTTCTAGCTTTACCTCTATGATGCTAACAGCTCTCTTGGTCTTTGATCCTACAGAATTTGCTGTGAAAGCTGAACGTTTTGAAGTTGTGACTAGTCTTGCTCGTAAAGTTCTAGACAATGTAGAAGATGTCAAAGAGCTTGTTGACCTAGACTTTAACCGTGTCATCTACCTTGGCGCTGGTCCTTTCTTTGGACTTGCTCATGAAGCTCAGCTCAAGATTTTGGAACTGACTGCTGGTCAAGTTGCGACTATGTATGAAAGCCCAGTTGGCTTCCGTCACGGTCCAAAATCTCTTATCAACGAAGATACAGTTGTTTTGGTCTTTGGTACAACAACAGACTACACTCGTAAGTACGACTTGGACTTGGTTCGTGAAGTTGCTGGTGATCAGATTGCTCGTCGTGTCGTGCTTTTGAGTGATCAAGCCTTTGGTCTTGAAAATGTCAAAGAAGTGGCCCTTGGTTGTGGCGGTGTCTTGAATGATATTTACCGTGTCTTCCCTTACATCGTTTATGCCCAACTCTTTGCTCTCTTGACTTCACTCAAGGTAGAAAATAAACCAGATACACCGTCTCCTACAGGAACAGTAAACCGTGTGGTACAAGGTGTTATCATCCACAAATATCAAAAGTAATACTCTTCGAAAATCTCTTTAAACCATACTAGTGTCGCCTTGCCGTATAGATGTTATTGACTTCGTCAGTTCTATCTACAACCTCAAAGCAGTGCTTTGAGCAGCCTGTGGCTAGCTTCCTAGTTTGCTCTTTGATTTTCATTGAGTATAAGACAGTGTTTATGAATTCTTGACAAGAGAATTTGTAAATTATTAGATAAACCATAGATTGTCAGTAGGCTTTCTATGGTTTGTTTGCTTGAGAGAAATAGTAAAAGGAGAACAGAATGAAAGCATACACAGAGAGTGTATTTGGAAATGTTGAGGGCAAGGATGTCTTGGCCTATCGCTTTGAGACTGACGGTGGTTACCAGCTTGAGGTCATGACTTATGGTGCGACTATCTTGCGTTATGTCACCCCTGACAAGGCTGGAAATTTTGCCAATGTTATTTTGGGATTTGATGACTTTGATAGTTATGTAGGCAATAGTCCCAAGCATGGAGCTAGCGTAGGTCCAGTTGCAGGCCGTATCGCAGGTGCGACATTTGAACTCAATGGCCAGACCTATCATCTTGAAGTCAACAATGCTAGCAACTGTAACCACAGTGGCTCAACAGGTTGGGATTCAAGCTTGTTTGAACTAGTTGAAGTGAGCGATCATGGTTTGACCCTCTACACAGAGCGTACAGATGGCACAGGAGGATTTCCTGGTAATCTCAAGATCTGGATCAGTTACCACTTGGAAGAAACTGGTGCCTACGAAATCAGCTATAAGGTAACGACAGATCAGGATACGCTGGTCAATCCAACCAACCACAGCTATTTCAACTTGTCTGGTGATTTCACGCAGACCATTGACCGCCATGTCTTCCAACTAAACACAGAGGGCATTTACCCAATAGCTCCCGATGGTGTTCCTGCCAAAACTCCAGATGCCAATCGTGATGTGGTTAAACACATCTACAATGGTGCCTTGTTGAAGGATATCTTCGCAGAAGAAGATGAGCAAATCCAGCTGGTTTCTGGTTTGGATCACCCATTTGCTCTTCCTGCAGGTCATGACAATGCTGGTTTCCTTTATGACCAAAATTCAGGTCGCTTCTTGCTTTTCAAGACAGAGGCTCCATGTTTTGTGGTCTACACAGCAAACTTTGTGGATGAGAGTGTCATTATCGGAGGTCAGCCAATGGTACAGCACAATGGGATTGCCCTTGAAGCGCAGGCTTTACCAGATGCCATTCACAGTGACCTCAAAGATCAAGTTATTCTCAAAGCCGGTCAAACTTTCACCAGCAAAACTCGCTACGAGCTTGTTGTAAAATAAAGAATGGAGTTTCCACTTTGCGGGGTGAATAGTATTTGCCTTATAACACTAGTAGAAACAGGCAAAGAGTAGGAAAATATGATATAATTTAATATTGAAAATACCTGTCCTATCTAAAGGATAAAAGGAGAAAAAAATGAAGAAAATTGTATTTGCTAGCGCCTTGGCTTTGACTTTGGCTGGAGCAGTTTTGACAAATGATGTTTTTGCCAATGACAGATTGGTGGCAACACAATCTGCTGATGGTAAAAATGAAAATGTTTTGAGTCCAGAAGTGCTTAACCCTGCTAGCGGCAATGTCTTGGTTGGATTAAAGGGAGAATTTTTGACTCCAAACCAACAAGCTATCTTAGATGCCATCAATGCTATCCGTAAAGAAGCAGCTGACGAAGGTTTGGTAGATAAGTATGTTCCAATCAAATGGTCGACTGACCTAGAGAAGGCAGCTTTTGCCAGAGCTGCAGAAGCATCTGTAACTATGGATCATACTCGTCTTTCTGGTAAAGAAATCTGGAGTGCCTTCCCATCTGGAAATAGTATAATGGGTGAGAACTTAGCATGGAATTATGATGGTTTCTTAAGAGCTATTGAGCAATGGCGTGCTGAAAAAACAGATTATATCAAGAAAAAGAATAGTGGTTCAGACAAAGGGAAATCTGGTCATTATGAGGCATTAATTAATCCGAAAATTACACATATGGGGTTTGCTGCCTTTAAAAACCCAAGTAATGTTAATAAAGTAATCACGATTGCCCAGACTCTAGGAAATGATGCTTCTTCAGAGGAATTAGTAGGTAGTTATGGACCTGCTATCCAGTATGTAGAAGTAGCTGGGTCAAATTTGTCCACAGTTAAAAGTAAAGCTACAGTTGTAGAGAAACCACTTAAAGAATTTAGAAATACTAGCTCAGATCAATCTGGTTGGGTGAAATCAGATGGTAAATGGTATTTTTACGAATCTGGTGATTTGAAGACTGGATGGGTAAAATCAGATGGTAAATGGTATTATTTGGATGATTTAGGTGTCATGCAGACAGGATTTGTAAAAGTGGATGGTAGCTGGTATTACTTGAGTAGCTCAGGTGCTATGTTTACAGGCTGGGGTACAGATGGTAGCAGATGGTTCTACTTCGATGGCTCAGGAGCTATGAAAACAGGTTGGTACAAGGAAAATGGTACGTGGTATTACCTTGATGAAGCCGGTATCATGAAGACAGGCTGGTTTAAAGTAGGAGAACATTGGTACTATGCAAATGGTTCAGGAGCCTTGGCAGTCAGCACAACAACACCTGACGGTTATAAAGTAAATGGCAATGGTGAATGGGTAAACTAGACAACTAGTGAACAAAGAGTCTGTTTCAACAGCTTTTTACAACAAAGTTATAAAATGATGTAACCTTAAAATGGGGAAGGCTAGTTTGCCTTCTCCATTTTCTTAAAAGTTATATACAAAAAATCTACAATGCCTACCTACGTAGCACAGATGATTTCAGAGAATCGATTTATAAATCATAAGAAAACTCCCTCATGCTATCCTGTCCAAGTCAGTCTATCTTGCAGATGGTCAGTCTTTGTGATAGAATAGCATAAAGTCCTTTTGAGGGGGAACTTGCTAGGAAATCCCCAAGCATTGTAACGGATTAACTACCCTCGCCTTTTTGTGGGGGTGGTTTTTCGTTTGTAAACAGAAAATAGTAGAGAAAGAGTGTATAGCATGTCGAGAATTGTCACCATTCATCCAGCCAAGGAAACCCATCGCTACGGTTTTGAGAGTACTCAGGCCTATCGCGCTCGCATAGCCCGACATTTGGGTCTGGAATATGTCCACATAGTGTCGAGCCCTCAGCTTCGTCCTGACTGGAAGAAAGACTTGATCAAGTTAGGATTTTTAGAAAAGGAATTACTCTGCGTTCCTCATAGCTTTTCAGATATGGGGCATGCTGACTTGACAGTGAGACCAGAAAGTCTAACCCTAGCAGAGGGAGATCAGGTTGAACTCAATGAAGATGGCTTTGTGACCTCTGTTACCCTTGGAGATGGTTCGGGCAAATATTACTATACCAAGGGTCCTTTCTTGTTTGAAGATTTTAAAGAAAAGGAGTTGCGTTGGTATCATGAAAATGGAGAACTGGCTCTTGAAGGACGCTATATCGATCCTTTTAAAGAACCCTCACCTGTAACCATCTTTTATCCAGAGTATATCTACCGTATTGAGGGAGAAATTTGTTCTGAAGAGGACTTGCTGGTCAAGTTCCTAGCTAGATGGGCTCAGCAAACCGATCTCTTTATTCGTGACCAACAAATCGTTCCCAAACCTAGCCTCTGGCGTTACATGGAAAACACGGACAAAAATTACTATGAAGTCGTCCATGAAAATATCATGCGAGACTTGCGCCTCGCCAATCTACGCAAGGCAAACAGATATCTAGTTGCCAGTGAGAAATTGACAGAGAGCTTGGCCAAGGAAGGCTACCAAACAAGGTTCCTGCCCCCTATGTTTACAGAAGATCACGGTCAAATCAAGGAAGTGGGACCTGTTTTGGACTATTGCTTAGTGGGTCATATGGGAGAAGGCAAGAATGTTGAGTTTGTCATTGAAGCCTTTATCGAACTCTACAAACGTGGCTCCAAGGCCCAAATTACCTTTTATGGTGGTTCAGAGGAGCGTCTGGAAGAACTACGCAATCGCTACGACCTGCCACCAACCATTCACTTTAAAGGCATTGTCGATGAGGTTCCTTATCATCTGCACCAGTGCTACCTGTCGGCTAGTTTTACAGAATTATTTGCCAACGCTTGCGTCGAAGCCCTCAATCAAGGTTTGTTAGCCTTGTTATCAGATGTGGAGATTGCCCATCGTTTCTATGCCGACCAGTCAGATGCTATCAGACTTTTCCGGAATAAGGCACAATTGATCCAAATGATAGAAGAGATGGAGCAAGCGGATTATCGTCAATCAAATGCAGAAAATATTGCCCTAGCCGCCCACTATTCACTAGGGACAGTGGTCCAAAGCTACCGCGAACTACTAGATAGGAAATTCTAGGATGTTGGGAATTCTAGTCACCCTATCGCTTTATTTCTGCTTGATTTCCTGGATAGCCTATCGGAAAAAAGGGAGCGAAGAGGACTACTATCAGGTTAAGAAAGCTGTTCCTGTGACCGTTTTGGCCTTCTCGGTCTTTGCAACCTTGCTCAGTCCTATTTCCTTTCTGACTCTGGTGGGAAATGCCTATACAGGCAGGTCCTATCTCTGGTTTGCCCAGTGTGGCATCTTTCTAGCCATTCCCCTCGCCCACCACTACTTTTTGCCCCTCTATCAAAAGGGGAACTACGAGACGGCCTATCATCTTTTAGAAGACAAGTTTCAATCGTCTGGCATTCGCTCACTGGCCTCAGGTCTTTTTATCCTCTACCAGTTAGGGCGAATAGCAGTTGTGACCTACTTGTTGTCACAGGCCCTAGAGCCCTTTATCCCTATCAATCAGCTGGTCTTATCAGCTTTACTCCTCCTCTTGACGGTTTATTATCTGGCAAGAGGAGGTCTCTTGGTTGTCTTGTGGACAGATTTCTTTCAAGGCTTGGTCCTGCTGGCTATATTGGCCCTCTTTCTACCAAGAATTGCCCAATCAGGTCTCGTCCTAAACAGCAGTCAGCAGCTATCTCACTTTGCAGAGACGTTAGATGGGCATACGGTCTTAATCTTAGTTACCGGGGCAGGCTTTAGTAGCTTGTTTTCCTACGTTTCCTCACAGGACATCGTCCAACGTTTTAACAGCGAAATGGGGAGTCAGAAGATTGGAAAAATCTTATGGCTACAGGGCCTTTTGTCCTTTGGGATTGCCGGTTTACTGTATCTGATTGGCCTATTGATTCGTCAGGAAAATTTTGCCACCACCTCGACCAATCCTGTTCTCATTGCCTACGCTCGGGAAGGTCTGGCACCTTGGTTTGGCAGTTTCATCATGCTGGCTCTCTTGGCAGCAGGCCAATCCACAGTTTCGTCCAGTATGAATGCAATCGTGACCTGCTTGAAGTTGGATTTCGCCTGGTCAAAGATTCGCTGGTCGCCAAGCCTCCTGTCCTTTGTCTTAGCAGGCCTGTCTTGGCTTCTCTGCCTCTTGCTCATGAATGCAGAAATTTACTCTATCTACGAATGGATTAACGGCTTTATGGGTCTGACACTAGGTGTGATTGGTGGTTTGTACCTTTTGATCTTACTCCTAAAAAGACCGAGTTTACAACTGGCCAAAATCTATCTCGTCTTTAGTCTAGGGGCCTTGATCCTCTATCATTACAGTGGCCTTTTTGCCAACCCCAATCCATGGTTAAATAGCATCATCACCACCCTATCTGCTCTGTTTATCTCAATTCTAGGAAGACTATATGAAAGCAACATCTAAACCCATAGCCGTCATTTTGATCCGTTCAGGTTCACGCGGCTTAGTGGATAAAAATATCAAACCTCTTGCAGGCAAACCCTTGGTTTTCTACACCATAGAAGTCGCTTTAGCCTCCAAGTTATTTAGTGAAATCTGGGTCTCCTCAGACTCGCTAGCCTATCTAGAACTCTGTCGTCAAGCCTATCCAGAGATTCATTGTGTCCACAGATCAAAAGAATTGGCTCTGGCAACAACCTCTAGCTTAGAAACCTTACGAGACTTTTTACAACCTTTTGATGAAGAGCAGGTCTTCGTGAATCTGCAGGTGACCTCACCCCTGAGAGAAGTAGAACATCTCATCGAGTCCTATCAACTCTACTGTCAGTCTGGCGCTGACCATCTGATTTCCTGTGTGAAGGCGGACAAGAGTCGCAGTCTTTTCTTGCAGCTGGAGGAGTCGACTTTTATCCGTCCGCCTCAGGTGTCCAAGCACTATGCTCGGCAAAAAGAGCCTGTCTATTACTATCCCAACGGTAGTATATGGATTTCTCGCAAGGACCGTTACCTACGAGATGAGACCTTTTACACAGACAAGACAGTAGCCTATGAAATGCCCAAACTCTATTCTTATGATATCGACGATGCCTTGGATTTTGAAGTCGTTGAGACCTTGCTGCACCATCACCACCTAGGAGAATCAAAGAGATGAAACACCTCATCATTGCTACAACGCCTTTGCAGGCTAAGATTGCCCAACATATCAAGGGACTCTATCCTGATCAGAACTTTGTCAGCCTCTATGTTAGTCCTGTCAAAAATGCCCGTCATGAATATTATGCTCAGGAATTTGACCATGTTCACTATCCACAGACGGCAGAGGACTTGGCTCAGATTTGTCAGGAGCTGGCTGGAGATTATGACACTATCTTTTATGCCAGTTTTGACAATAGCTTGATTCTGGACTTGATTGCTAGTTCGACCTATCAGCACCTCATGAGTTTCGATGATGGTTATGCGGATATTTACCCCTTGGGCATGTATGCCCGGCCTCTCCATCCCAGTCAGGTTGGCTCCTTGGGCTTGAGCAGAGATGACTTGATTGAGCGGACGGAAAAGCATTTTACCCTTTATCGCAGTGGCTACCATGTCGTAGCGAGAGAAAAACTAGTCTATCTGGAGCATTTTTTTGACCTGCCCCAAGCACCCGTTTCAAATGGCAAGACGGTCAAGGTCCTACTGGGACAAAAGTTCTCGGAAGAAGACGACCAGATTTCCATCCGCTTTATCAGTACCTATGCCAAGGCCTTGGCCATTGACCTCTATCTGCCCCATCCCAAGGAGACTTTCACTATACCAGATGTGACTTACTTGGAGACGGAGCTAATCTTTGAAGATGTACTAGCCCAACTCTTTCAAGAATATGAGTTCGTTCAGGTCTATCACTTCACCTCGTCTGTCAGCCTCCATTTGCAAGACCTGCCTCATGTGACCATTACAGGCATTTCCCTCCCTTACTACGAGGATCGTCAAAAAGAATTGCGCCGTTTAGGATGTCAGTTTGAAAGGGTTTCAATTGGTTGGTAGTATAAATGTATATTTTTAAACATGTGATTCCATACGTCTGTATGGATTTTTTATATTTCAATATACTATAAATAAGTGGTTTGAGTCATCAAAAAAATTGAGCAATATGCTTGTTTTGGAAGATGAAAATTGTTAAAATAAGAACGTTAGGTTTTTATGAGTGACAGTTATTTATATATAATATGATAACTCATAGATTCCGTAAAAATAACAGTAAAGGATACTAAGGATGTTTATAAATAAAAAAGAAAAATTTTCCATTCGTAAGTTTAAAGACGGCCGTTCGGACTCAGTCAAGATCGGTACAGTTGGTCTGATTGTCGGTGCAGCCCTTGCAATGGCAGCTGGAACGCAGACAGTTGAGGCTGAGATGACAGCAAACAGTGACAACACAACAACGATCTCAAATGATAAGGGGTCAGTAATTGTTGAGACAGCTAATATTGAGAACCCAGATGCAGGTAGGCAATTTTCAACTGATCCAACTTCTTCTGGAACTAATGAAATCACTAAAACTGGAAAAGTTGATTACAAGTATGTAACGACAGATAATACTGTACTAGAAGAAAATAAAAATCAAGATTCTGGTGCTAATAAAACAATATCTACAGAATACGATGTGTACGGTAAATCAGGTGAAGTTTTCAAAGAAACTACAGGTGCTGATGCACAAGATAGTGACTTAAATGACGCTAAAGAAAATGGTAAGAAAGAAACGATCGAAAAAGATGGAAAAACTTACCACCTAATCGGAGAACCTAAAGTTGAAACTACTGGAGATGGTGGAGGAGTTTACTCTGATACAACTCTAGGTGATGTCACTGCGAAATTGACTCCAGAAGGATTAAGTAATGCAGAAGGTAAAATCACTTATGATACTGTAAAAGCTGGTGGAAAAGCTTGGATTGTTGAACAAACTGGAAAAGGTACATATGGTAAATATGTACAAGCCGATTCAGGTGCAATCACTTCTGATGATAAATTGAAAGAAGCTTTCACAGCTGGAGAAGCTGCAGCAAAGAACTTCACTGCAGCGAATGTAACTGCTGATGGTGGAATCAAAGAAGGAGACTATGTTTTCGTTCTTGAGAAAAACACTTATGTAACTGTTAGCAACGATAGTCCTCAATTAACTGCTATGATACCTTTATCGCCTAAGGACAATGTAGCTGATGACGCCGATGACCCTCATGGAGAGGGGACTGGTGCAAGTCTAGATAGAACATATGCAATGGTTCAAAAATTTAAAGCGGCGCCAGATACTTTAACAGGTGAAAACAACAAAACTGTTGTAAAAGGGTATCTTGCTTATCTTCAAGAAAAAGGATTAGAAGATAACATGCTTAACTTTAAACGATATTTTGTTGTGGGGCTAGAAGCAAAAACTGGTGTAGAATCCGCAATAGCAGTTGATAATGGAGATCAAGTTGATGCTAAAGGAAGACCGACATCAGATGTAACTGTGGATTATTCAGGGGTTTCTGAGTCAGGAACAACTGCTATAGATGGTGGAAAGGGTGATTTTACTCTTAATCTTAGTTCTCCTGATGCGGAAGTTGAAACATACACTTACCGTGATGAAATCACTCCACTTCGTGCATATCGTTTAGCAAGTGGTACTACTACAATCACTTATACTTATGCAGAAGAAAAAACTCGTGAAGTCGAGAAAAAAGGTTCTGTAGTCGTTAACTACCAAACAGAAGACGGAGTAGAATTAAAAGCTCCTTACACTGATACTCCTGAAACAGTAGCGGAAGTAGTAACTGAGAAGTACTATGTAAATGCTGATGGTGAAGAAGTAATCGTAAGCAGTACTAAAGCACCTAAAAACATAGCGTACAATACTAAAGAAAACGCAGATGAAAAACCAGAAAAACTAACAGATGCAAATGGTAATGTTTACTACCTAAAAGCAGATGCTACAAAAACAGCTGTAAATGATGAAGAAAAAGACGCTCCAGCTGAAGAAGGTACAGTAGTAGAAGGTGTTACAAAAGTAACTTACGTTTATGAAAAAGCTGGATCAGTTATCGTTAACTACAAAATCAAAGATGGAGACGCTCTTACAGGTACAGTAGTTGGAGACGAAAGCAAAACTGTAGCTTCAGGTACGAAAAATGTTGATAACGGTAAACCAGGTACAGCCTATAACACTGCAGATAACGGAATGAAACCAGAACGTATTAAAACTGCAGACGGAAAAGTTTACCAACTAGAATCAACTGAAGGTGATGAAACAGGTGAAGTAGTAGCTGGAGAAACGAAAGAAGTAACCTACGTTTATAATGAAGTTAAAGGTAATGTTGTTGTTAAGTATGTAGATACTGAAGGGAACACACTTGCTGATGACGAACAAGATGAAACAGATGCTTCTCTAAATGTTAAATACGACACAACTGACCATAAAAAAGAATCTATCGAAAAAGCTGGTGTTAAATACTACTTAACAGCTAAAGAACTTAAAGATGGTTCTAAACCAGCAACAGGAGATGTAGTTGAAGGTACTACTGAAGTAACTTACGTTTACGAAAAAGCTGGATCAGTAATCGTTCACTATACAGATCAAGAAGGTAACCCAATATCTGGAACAGATCTAGAAGGGAATAATGTACCTGAAACTAATAACGATACAACTGATGGAAAACCAGGAAATTCATACAACACTGCAGACAACGGAATGAAGCCAAATCGTATTAAAACTGCAGAAGGCAAAGTCTACCAACTAGTACCAGATTCAACTATTGGTAAAGAAGAAGGTAAAGTAGTAGCTGGAGATACTGTAGAAGTAACATACGTTTATAAAGAAGTTAAAGGTAACGTTGTCGTTAAGTATGAAGATACTGCAGGTAACGTAATTGCTGAAGACGAAAAAGATGAAACAGATGCTTCTCTAAACGTTAAATACGATACAATAGACCACAAAAAAGACGAAATCACGAAAGATGGTGTTAAATACTACCTAACAGCTAAAGCTCTTAAAGACGGTTCTAAAGAAACTGGAGATGTAGTAGAAGGTACTACAGAAGTAACTTATGTTTACGAAAAAGCAGGACAAGTAGTAGTTAACTATCAAACAGAAGACGGAACTCCATTAGTAGGTGTAGATGCAGATGGTGCTAACGTAGCTTCAGGTGCTAAAGACACTGTAGACGGACGTCCAGGATCAGCCTATGACGCTACTGATAACGGAATGAAACCAAACCGTATCACAACAGCAGAAGGCAAAGTATACGAACTTTTACCAACAGCAACTAAAGGCGACGAAACAGGTACAGTAGTAGCTGGAGAAACTAAAGAAGTAACCTACGTTTACAAAGAAGTTACTGGTGACGTAGTAGTTCACTATGTTGACACAGAAGGTAACACTATCGCAGTTGATAAAGATGATCTTAAAGGTGCATCTCTAAGCGAAAAATATGACACTGCTGTTGACAACAAACCAGAAAAAATCACTGCAGAAGACGGAACTGTTTACTACATTACAAAAGCTGGTCTTAAAGAAGGTTCTAAACCAGAAACTGGAAACGTAGTAGAAGGTAAAACTGATGTAACTTACGTTTATGAAAAAGCTGGATCAGTAATCGTTAATTACCAAACAGAAGATGGAACTCCATTAACAGGAACTGCAGATGGTAAAGACATTGCTTCAGGTGCAAAAGACACTGACAATGGAAAACCAGGTTCTGAGTACAACACTGCAGATAACGGAATGAAACCAAACCGTATCACAACAGCAGAAGGCAAAGTATACGAATTAGTCCCAGCATCAACTCAAGGTAAAGAAGAAGGTACGGTAGAAGCTGGACAAACGAAAGAAGTAACCTACGTTTATAAAGAAGTTAAAGGTAATGTTGTTGTTCACTATACAGATGAAGCAGGAAACAAAATTGCTGAAGATGCTAAAGATACAACAGATGGATCAATTAGCACACCATATAACACTTCTGACAACGGAATGAAACCAGAACGTATCACAACTGCAGAAGGCAAAGTTTACCAATTAGTCCCAGCATCAACTAAAGGTGCTGAAAACGGTAAAGTAACAGAAGGAACTACAGAAGTAACTTACGTTTATAAAGAAGTAACTGGTGATGTAGTCGTTCACTACGTTGATACAGAAGGTAACGTCATTGCGGAAGATAAAGAAGATACGAAAGGTGCTTCTCTAAACGTTAAATACGATACAACTGACAATAAACCAGAAAAAATTGAAAAAGGCGAAACTGTTTACTACTTAACAGAAAAAGCTCTTAAAGATGGTTCTAAACCAGAAAACGGAGACGTAGTTGAAGGTAAAACGGAAGTAACTTACGTTTACGAAAAAGCAGGACAAGTAGTCGTTCACTACACTGATGAGAAAGGCAACACTATTCAAGTGGACGCTGTTGATACCAAAGATGGTAAACCAGGTGTTGCTTACAACACTGCTGATAACGATATGAAACCAACTCGTATCACAACTCCAGAAGGTAAAGTATACGAACTCATCCCAGGATCAACTAAGGGTAATGAAAACGGAAGTGTCGAAGCAGGTCAGACTACAGAAGTAACCTATGTCTACAAAGAAATCACTGGTAATGTAGTCGTTCACTACGTTGATACAGAAGGAAATACATTAGCTGAGGATACGAAAGATGTTGAAAATGGATCACTAAGTGATAAATACGATACAACTGACAACAAACCAAACCGTATCACAACTGCAGAAGGCAAGGTTTACGAACTCGTCCCAGCATCAACTAAGGGTGATGAAACTGGTAAGGTAAAAGAAGGCACAACAGAAGTGACTTATGTTTACAAAGAAGTGAAGGGAAATGTAGTCGTTCACTATACTGATGAAGCAGGTAACACAATTGCAGAAGACGTTAAAGATACGACTGACGGATCTGTAAGCTCAGCCTATGACACAAGTGACAACAAACCAGCAACTATCACTACTAAAGATGGTAAAGTATACGTACTTGTACCAACTTCAACTAAGGGTGAAGAATCTGGTAAAGTAACAGAAGGCACAACAGAAGTAACTTACGTTTACAAAGATGTCAAAGAAGAAGCTTCTAAAGCAATCGACAAGGCTTTATCTGACAAAGAAAGCAAGATCAAAGAAAATCCTGAGTTAACAAACGAAGAGAAAGAAAAAGCTCTTGAAGAAGCTAAGAAAACAGCAGAAGAAGCTAAGAAGGCATTGAAAGAAGCGAAAACTCCTGAAGATGTAGAAAAATCTACTACAAAAGCTAAAGAGGATGTAGAAAAATCTCCTGTTACTCCAGAAGACAAGCCAAAAGCAAAAGAAGCGATTGATAAAGCTCTAGAAGAAAAAGTTAAGAAAATTGATGAAAACAAAGACTTAACTCCAGAGCAAAAAGAAAAAGCTAAAGAAGAAGCTAAGAAAGACGCAGAAGAAGCTAAGAAAGCTATCGACAAAGCACCTTCTAAAGAAGAAGTAGAGAAAGCTAAAGAGAATGGTCAGAAAGAAGTAGAGAAAGATACTCCAACTCCAGACAAACCATCAACGCCGTCAGAAGATGATAAAGATAAGCCAACTACACCTTCTCCAGAAGAAAAAGCTAAAGCTAAAGAAGCTGTCGATAAAGACTTGGAAGAAAAAATCAAAAACATTGATAAAGATCCAAGCTTGACTCCTGAGCAAAAAGAAAAAGCTAAGGAAGAGGCTAAGAAAGAAGCTGAGAAAGTTAAGAAATCAATCGAAGAAGGTAAGACAACTGAATGGGTAGACGAAAAAGGAAACCCAATCAAACCTGTAACACCGGGAACATACCCACCAGGAACTACTCCTAACTATGAACTAGTAGGAACAGTTAAAAACCCAGAAACAGGTAAGGAAACTCATATCTTCAAACCAGTAACAAAAGAAGGTAAAACTACAGTCTGGGTTGATGTTAATGGTAAACCATTGAAACCAGCTGCACCAGGAACAGAAGAAGCAGGTAAAGTACCGAACTATAAACTTGTAGGTACAACTGTAGATCCAACAACTGGAAATGTAATCCACGTGTTTACTCCTGCACCAGTTGTTAACAACATAACTGAGTGGGTTGACACAGAAGGTAAAGTCTTAAATCCTAAAGAAGAAGGCGTTAAGGACCCAGGAACTGTACCAAACTACAAACTAGTAGGAACAGTTACAAACCCAGAAACAGGAAAAGTAACACACATCTTCAAACCAACAACATCTGACCAACCTTCTACAGTCTGGGTAGACGTAAATGGTAAACCATTGAAACCAACTGCACCAGGAACTGAAGAAGCTGGAACTGTACCTAAGTACAAACTCGTAAGAACAGTTACAAATCCAGAAACTGGTGATGTAATCCACGTATTTACTCCTACACCTGTTGTCAACAACGTAACTGAGTGGGTTGATGTAGACGGTAACGTTATCCGTACGAAAGAAGATGGTTCACAACCAGCAGGAAAAGTGCCAAACTATGAACTAGTTGGAACAGTGAAAGATCCAGAAACTGGAAAAGTACTTCACATCTTCAAACCAGTAACTAAGAACCCAGTAACGGTCTGGGTTGATGTCAATGGTAAACCAGTTAAACCATTAGCTGAAGGAGATAACCCAGCTGGATCAATTCCAGGATATGCATTGGTAGAAACAATCAGAGTTGAAGGAACTGATAATGTCATCCATGTATTTAAACGTACAACAAATGGCAGACCTCAAAAAGAAGATTCTACAAATGGAGGCTCATTCACTCCATATCAACCAGGTTCTCCAGCAACACCTTCAACAAATCCAACAAATCCGGTGAGACCGACAGACTCAAGTCAACCAGAAACTCCAGTAGTTCCTGTAGACCCAAGTCAGCCAGCAACACCAGCTAACCCAGCAACACCGGCTAATCCGGCTAACCCAGCTGCTCCAACAACTCCAACGATGCCATCAACACCAGTAAATGGTGAAGCACCACAAGTTCCAGCAGCTTCATCAGAAGCTAAAGGACAAGCTGAACTTCCAAACACTGGTACAGAAGACAATGCTAGCCTAGCAGCACTTGGACTTTTAGGTGTCTTGAGTGGATTTGGACTTGTTGCTCGCAAGAAAAAAGAAGACTAATTTGAATTAGATTTTCTGATATGAATAAGGAGTAGGATATTATATCCGCTCCTTTTTGTATTGGGGGTATTAAGTAGATGTTAGGTATATTGATAGAATCTAGCAAAAGTATGATTCATATGATATAATTCAGATTAGTAAATCTTTCTGACAAACAAGTACAGATAAATGAGTAGCGAAGGTTACCGTATATGATAGGAGATTGTTATGACTAAAATGGTTACAATACATCCAGGGCTCTGGCAAAGAGAGGTTAGAAAATATGGCTTTGAATCATCCCAATTGTCTAGAAAGAAAATTGCAGATTATTTAGGTTTGGAACATCTATATATTTTAACCCATCCTCAAGTTCGACCAGATTGGAAGGCAGGCTATGAACAAATAGGTTTTGAAAGGGATGAATTAGTGAGTGTAAGCCATTATCAATCAGATATTGGTCATGATGAATTAAGTATTCGTCCTTCCGATATCATTGATAGGTATCCTAATGGAAAAATGACTGTGATTAATGGATTTGTGGCTAGTATTGAATTAGAAGAAGAAACTCTATATTTTACTTCAGGATTATATTTAAAGAAAAATAAAAAAGAAGAACTGGAATGGTTCAATCGTGATGGATCGACAGCGATGCGGGCGCGGTATTATAAGCCAAGGGAAGAACCAAGTCCGATTTATATGATGGAGGAAAATTATTTATATTATAAAGATGGAGAATGGTTAACGTATGAAGACTTATTAATTCAGGTATTAATCAGTCTTACAGATAAGAAAGACATCTTAATTCGAGATCAACATAACGTGGTGACTCCCAAATTATGGCGCTTTGTAGAAAATACAAACCGTCTCTATTGGGAATATATCCATGACAATGTATTGCTAAATCCAGCTCATAATCTAAGAAGAAAAACTAGATATTTAGTAGCTTCAGAAGTATTAACATCAATCTTGCAAGATTTAGGGTATCACGCACAATTTATGCCGCCGATTTTTGTTTCTCAAAATTCCTCAGTAGTCACAAAAAGAATAAATCCAAGTTCTTATTGTTACGTAGGGAATATGAGTAAGGTAAAAAGGGTAGAATGGATTATAGAAGCCTTTAGGAAGTTAGAACAAGAAGGCCTACCTGTAGAGGTGTTCTTATATGGTGGAGATATTGAAAAATTGAAGAAAGAGTATCCGACTTTGCCATCTACCATTCATGTTGTTGGATATGTAGATGAGGTACCTTATTGGGAACATGATGGCTATATTTCAACTTCCCAAAAGGAATTATTTGCCAATGCCTGTGTTGAAGCTATGAGTTTTGGATTGATTTCCTTGCTTTCTAATGTTGAAATTGCTCATCAATATTATGCGTCTAAGAACTCAGATATTTGCTTATATGATACACCAGAGGAGTTAGCGCATCTTATCAAGTGTTTATATGAGACCGATAAAGAAATCGAGCTAGAAAATACAAGTAAGTTTGTGAATCGATATTCAAAAGAACAAGTTTCTAAGAGATATTTATCACTCATGAACGCCTAAAAATGAAATAGATAATGAGATTTTATTGGATATCTTATTATCTATTTTTTTAATTTCCTTTATGTATAATTGTTTGATAAAGGAAACTGAGAGTGATATACTAAAATAGTTAGTATGATTTTTTATAATAAGTAGGAAGAAATAAAAGGGAAAATATCTTATGAAAAAAGATACAATTCAAAAATATTCATTACGTAAATATAAAGGGATTGGTGCAGCGTCTGTCTTATTAGGGATGATGGTTGTTGGAGCTAGTCCGGTATTGGCTGAAGAAACTGCAAATACAGCTAATGAAACTACAGTAACACCTGCAAAAGATAATGTGGAAATGGAAACATTGAGTAATGGTGCTGGTAGCTATACAATGCCAAAAATGCATGTGTTCGGTAGTTGGAATTACCATGCAACGAGTACAGAAGATGGATATGGAAGAAATCATCGTGAGAATGAAGGTAATGCCAAAAATAATTTAGACAGAGTTGAAAAGGAAACTATAAAAAAACAAGGTGAAGATAGCTTTAAGGATTCAAAAATTTCTTATGTCACAACAGAAGGAGAAGTAGTCAAAGAAGAATCTGATGTAGAAATTCCTGTTGGTGATAAAAAACTTTCTAGTACCACTATGGAATATAAAATTCGTGGACTTTTTGGCAAACGTTATGAAGGTAATGTAACGAATTTAAATGATGATGGTTTAAGTAAAATCAAAGAAGCTGATAAAGTTTTAGAAAAGAACGGAGAAAAATATCATAAGATTGATACAGAAGTAGATAAACATGAGGGAACTGCTAAGGAAACAACTTTCAATGATATTACAGTACATGCAAATCCTGGAAACTTGCATAATGAAGATGGAAGTATTCGCTATAACAAAATTAAAGAAGGTAGTCGAGTTTGGTTAGTATCGGAAATAGATGAAGGAAAATACGGAAAGTATGTTTTAGCTACAAAACCAACTACAGCTAATGATTCTTGGGCTGTTGAAACATTTAAACAAGGTGAAAATGATGCTAAAGAGTTTACAAAAGAAAATATAACAACTGATGGTGGAATTAAGGAAGGAGATACTATCTTAGTTGTTGAAAAAAATGAGGTAGCATTAAAAGAATCTGTTTCTACAGCAACGGAACAAGCAGCTTATACAGCTGGAGCATTTTTTAATGAGAAAGCATTAGAGGAAGGCTTAAACAATCTTTTAGATGAGAGGTTAAGAGATTTAAAAGACGAAGATGTTATTCATCCTGAAAAAGAGAAGACCTGGGAAGAAATCTATAAGATTACATTAACAAATAAAGATGCAGTAGATAATAAGAATCGTCCTACTTATTCTGTACATCAGGAGTTTAATGGTTATATAAGAGAAAATGGGAAATTTGTCGAGTATCACGATGTGACAGAATATATAACTAAGCTAAAAGAAAAATTTGGTGAAAATGAAATTACAGTAGGATGGAAAAATTCTCGAGATAAAGTAGAACCAAAATTTGTTGGAAATATTGAAGACTTTAAAGAGACTGCTAACTACGAGAGTGAAAAAGCAAATGTCACGAAGTTTAAAGAGGCTCATAAAGCAATTCAGTATGTCGACCAAGTTCCAACAAATGCAACTTTTATAAAAAATGTGTTTGAAGTAAATGTGGATTTTAAACTAGGAGATAAGAATACAGATTATTATTATCCTAGTGAAGATGATGATTCTAATCAACCAGAAAAAACTTATTTAGCTTATAGCTTTGGTTATTTTGGTACGAAATATTATAGTGAAGATACTAGATACCAATATGGATTAGGTAAATTATATAAAGAATATGAAAAAGATGGAGTTCGATATAGAATTGCCGCACCTACTAAATATGAACAACATGCGTCAGTATCTGAGCCTATTTATAGTGAAATTCATTATTACGACTTATACCAACCAACCCGTGCCTATCATATTAGTGATAAATTAACAAATATCAAAAACATCTACGCTAAAGAAGAAACAGAGACAACTGAAAGTAAAGGTAGTGTCATTGTTAAATACCAACTAGCAGATGGAACTTCTATTAAAGAAAATGCAACTGTTGTTAACGATGTAGTTGTATCATCTACTGAAACTAAATATTACTTAAATAAGGACAATAACAAAGTAGTAGTAGGAACACCAACATCAACAAATAATGCAAATTCATATGATGCTACAACGGTAAAACTACCAGAAATCACAAAAGACGGTAAAAAATATAAACTAGTAGGATTGAAAGATGGTTCCCCTGCAGAGTCAGGAAACGTAATAGCAGGAACCACTGTAATTACCTATGTCTATAAGTTAGCAACTGCTGGAAATGTATTTGAAAAATACATGATAGAAGGCACAAGTACCGAAATAGCAGCAGGAAAACTACTAACACAAGATGCTTCTATCGGAGATGAATATACGTCTACTGCTCCTAATGTGGGAACAATACTTCAAAAAGATGGTAAGTCTTATTTTTACAAAGGACATCGTGCTACTTCATCGCCAGAAATGGGTACAGTTGATGAAAATGAAAAAGCGGTTATTTATGACTTTGTAGAATATTTTAGTGAAAAAGGTGAACCGGAAGTACGACCAGCATTACCGGAAGGAGTTGTAAGCGAGAAGGGTGAACCAGAAGTACAGCCAACGTTGCCAGAAGGAGTTGTGAGCGAAAAGGGCGAACCAGAAATACAACCAGCGTTGCCAGAAGGAGTTGTAAGTGAAAAAGGCGAACCAGAAGTACAGCCGGTATTACCAGAAGGAGTTGTAAGTGAGAAAGGTGAGCCAGAAGTACAGCCAGCATTACCAGAAGGTATCATTAGTGAAAAAGGTGACCCAGCGGTTCATTCTGTAGCTCCATTATTGATTACTCGCCATATTATTATTGGATCAAATGAAGAACTCATTCCAATTCAAATTGGTAAATCGGCTCCTAAATCTGATATCATATCGAAAAATGGTAAGAAATATCGATATACAATGACCCATGAAAAAGATGGTATTGTTACTCATTTATATACTGAGTTAATAGGTGATGACGTAACGAAACCACAGGATCAAGAATACCTTCAGTCAAATTCTGTTAAGATTGATGAACCTACAAAACAAGAAGGTTCTCATCAAGATGAAGCGGTTGCCCAAAAAGAGGACAAGTCATCTCATGGAGAACACTCAGAATATGGGGAAGAGGTACCTCAAACAGGACAAGCTGAACTTCCAAACACAGGTACAGAAGCTAACGCTAGCCTAGCAGCGCTTGGACTTTTAGGTGTCTTGAGTGGATTTGGATTTCTTGCTCGCAAGAAAAAAGAAGACTAATTTGAATTAGATTTTCTGATATGAATAAGGAGTAGGATATTATATCCGCTCCTTTTTCTGTTGGTCTATAAATAAATCTGATTTTATTACAGTTTACAAAGACTTTTTAAGGATTTTAATTGAATTTTCTCCAGTCTTTCTTGTATAATGAATAAAAAAGGAGAAAAAGGAAAAAGAGTATGATGAAAAAGAAATGGATATTGGGTTTGGTTATGGCCCTTTCAGTAACCTGCTTGACTGCTTGTGGTTCAATTGGTTTGCCAGAGCCTTTGAAAAATTTTTTTGGTGGATCTAAGGAGCAGGCTGAGACAAAGGCAGAAGACCTTTATAAGAGCATTTTTGAGGATTATGAGGTTATCTTATCTTCTGGCAAGAAACAGGCTCCAGATATCGAAGCCAAGCTTCACAAATCTGACCATATGATAAACTCATGGGTTATCGAAGCAGCTGCAGCGGATCCTTCAAAACAACGCTATACTTTCTTGGATTTAGATGGAGATGGCCAGTCTGAAATGTTAGTAGGTAGCCAAACAGCAGGGAAAAATTACTTCTTTACAGGTTTGTATTATCTGAAAGAAGGTCAACCAACCCTACTAGCAGAAGGATATGTGGCAGGACATGGTGGTGCTCGTAGCTCGATGAAATTATTTAAGACAGGTGAGGTCTTAGTTTTGACTTGGTCTTCTGGAACAGGTGAAGGGGAAGGAACTCTTTATAAACTAGAAGGTGCTAAGAGTGCTACAAAAGTAGATAGCAAGTCTATCAAGATTACAGATAAGAAGTTGCTTGAGAGTTTCGGTAAATCTGATGTTGATGAGCTTGTACCAGACCAGTCTTCTTGGGAGGAGTTCAGCTATACTGCTGCTAAGGAAGGTCAGGGAGAAAACTCCTCATCTACTGCTAAATCCGAATCTATCAGTTCATCGAGTGAAAGCAAGAAAGAGGTCAAGGAAATGACTCCTTCCAAAGCAGAAGAAACCGGCCCTTGGACAGCTGATAAATCTGCTGCTTTAGCTGACTTTATGAAGAGTTGGGGTGATGAAATGGGTCAGCCTAACTATAAAAAAGGAATCGGATGGGGGAATATCAGTGCCGACATGCTTTACTGGAAAGATGGTAGCAAACTAGATGCGGAATTTTCAAAAACAGGTAGTGGTACTGCCAAATACCGCATTGTAGAAACTTACAGTAATTGGGATAACTATCCAACCGTTCACAATTACTTCTTTGCCATTACAGACACTGGCGAAGGAATTGTTTTCCACTCGCCAACTGCAAGTAGTGATGTGCTGTCACTTAATCCTACAGAAAACGTTGATTTGAGAAATAAATTTGCTAGTCTTGTTAAATAACTACAACACAATCCTAGAAGATTTTTTCTGGGATTGTTTTTTGCTGAGTGGGATGCTTCAATTTGTCTGGCTTGACTTTCTTAATGGAAGTTATATAATAGTTGTAATTATTATAATTACAACAAAAGGAGGATCGTTTATGACCTATGAATACCAGAGCCACATTTATTTAGCCGAGGCAGTTTTAAATGTGAAGGACTTGGCAAGTCAAATAACCTTTTATCAGCAGATTATTGGTTTAGAAATCTTATCTCAGACTGAGACAGAGGCTATTCTGGGACTTGGTGGAAAAGCCTTGGTACACTTGATTCAAGCACAAGAGAGCGGTGAAGTAAGGGAACATTATGGCCTTTACCATCTGGCTATTCTCTTGCCGACACGCAAAGCTTTGGCGGATGTCTTAAAACATCTGACAGATTTACAGATTCCTCTTGTCGGCGGTGCAGATCACGGTTACAGTGAGGCCCTTTACTTGGAAGATTTGGAGGGGAATGGCATTGAACTCTATCGAGACAAGCCCGTTGCAACATGGGATATTCGAGAAGATGGACGTATTATCGGGGTGACAGAGGCCCTTGCGGCGCAGGATATCTATGAGTTGGGGGAAAGAGTAGAGCCTTTTATCCTAGCAGAAGGTACGAGAATGGGGCATATCCACCTGTCCGTCAAGGATAGTCGAAAGTCCAGCCAGTTTTATCAAAATGTGTTAGGGCTAGAGGATAAATTCAGTGTACCTAGTGCTAGTTGGATTGCAGCTGGGGACTACCATCATCATTTGGCAGTCAACGAATGGGGAGGAAAAGGTCTGGCTCCGCGTAAGCAAGGCTTGCCAGGTTTGGCCTACTATGTCATCGAAGTTGCAAGTAAAGAAGAACTATTAACGATTGCGCAGCGAGCACAAGAAGTTGATGCACCAATCAAGTGGTTGACATCTAGCCAGCTGGAAATTACAGACCCAGATGGAATTGTGACTCGTGTTCGCTTAGACAGGATATGATGACAATCAGAGCATCAATTGTGGAAAGTGCTCCTTATCCTAGTCAGATATGTCGAAAATTGATATGATAGTAGGGAATAAGGAGAAAAATACTATGACTAGCGAATACCAGAAAATGATAGCAGGCGAGTTTTACCGTCCATCAGACCCAGAACTGAGAGCCTTAGCTCAAGCTTCTCGCCAAAAACAGGCTGCCTTTAACAAGGAAGAAGATCCCTTAAAAGGAGCCGAAATCATCAAGACTTGGTTTGGCTCAACCGGAAAAAATCTTTATATCAACACACGCTTGATGGTGGACTACGGTGTCAATATCCATCTAGGGGAAAATTTTTACTCTAACTGGAACTTGACCATGCTGGACATCTGCCCCATTCGTATCGGGGACAATGCTATGATCGGTCCCAACTGTCAGTTCTTGACTCCCCTCCATCCACTAGATCCGCAGGAGCGAAATTCAGGTATTGAGTACGGAAAGCCTATCACTATCGGAGATAATTTCTGGGCTGGTGGTGGCGTCATTGTCCTTCCTGGAGTGACACTGGGAAATAATGTCGTTGCAGGAGCAGGGTCCGTGATTACCAAGTCCTTTGGCGACAATGTTGTCCTAGCTGGCAATCCTGCGCGCGTGATTAAGGAGATACCTGTGAAATAGAAGTAAAAAGGAACAGCGGAGGTTGTTTCTTTTTTGTAAGTTTCATCTCAGAAGCTCTCTTTTCTGTAGCCTCTTGATTATGGAGGTATCACACTAGTGGATACTAGTTAAAAATTATTTCCAGTAGTTCTTTATCAAATGATTAAGCCAAGCTTAACTGAAACTGAGCTTAAGAAAACTTTCAGAAAAAGTTCAGATTTCTTTCAGACTTCCCCTGTAAGATAAGGTTAAGCTAAATGAAGGAGGGGAAAAAGCTATGAAATCAAAAAAATGGACTCTAATCTTAACCAGTTTAACAGCTCTGACCTTGTTGGCAGCTTGTGGGCAGTCAACGACCAAGTCAAGAACAACTGCAGCGGCAGATACCACTGCTATCACAACTTCAACTAAAAACAGTCAATCTTCTTATTTTACAGAAAAGGACTACGACACTTCTTATGATGAAAGTACAGCTTCTAAGATTGAGCTATCTGACTCGTCTGCGAAGGTCTCTGGAGATGGGGTGACAGTCTCTGGCTCAACAGTGACCATTACAAAATCCGGAACTTATGTGATTTCAGGTCAGTCTGACGGAGTGCAGATCAAGGTCGAGGCAGATAAGTCTGCAGATGTTCACCTAGTCCTAAAAGGTGCGACCATGACCAATACCAATGCAGCAATTTCAGCGACATCAGCCGGTCATGTCTACCTGACTCTGGTGGAGGGAACTACCAACAGTCTCTCTGACTCAAGCTCTAATAGTGATGACAAGGCAAATGCAGCTCTCTTTTCTAAGGTGGATTTGACCATCAATGGCTCAGGTACCCTTACTGTCGATGGCAAGAAGAACAACGGAATCAAGGCCAACGACACCCTCCACATCACGGGTGGAACCTATAACATCACAGCAGTTGGCGATGCCTTTAATGTCAATGATGAACTCAATATCACTGGTACGACCATGACCATCGATGCCAAGGAAGATGGTGTCAAAGTTGACAATGATGACGATATGACTGTCGGCAATATGTATTTGTCTAACAATACCATAACAGTCACAGCAGGAGATGACGGTATTCACGCTTCTGGTAACCTAGTGATTGATAGCGGTACTTACACCGTCAAGAATTCCACAGAAGGAATTGAAGGGAAAGGCATTACGATTAATGGTGGTGATATCAATGTCTATGCGACAGATGATGGGGTCAATGCAGCTAATAAAAATGCTCAGCAAAGCGATATTTACTTTACCATGACAGGTGGTAATCTAACTGTAGAAGTCGGTCAAGGGGACACAGATCCGATTGACTCAAACGGGAATATCACGGTCACAGGTGGAACCATTAAAATGATTGGTCAATCAGGCTTTGACTTTGATGGAACTGCGACCTATACAGGTGGAGACATCTATCTCAATGGCGAAAAACAAACTGATATTGTGAATTCTATGCCTGGAGGAGGTGGACCTGGTGTGGGACCTCAAGGAAATGGTGGTCCTGACGGTCCAGCCCCATATAAACGAGGATAAACAAAAAAGGATAGCATTCGATTAGAATTGCTATCTTTTTATATGGGTGAAAGATTCATATTTTACAAGTGATTTTGTAATTGTGGCTTTCAAAGCTAAATTGTTCAGTCACCCGTTTTCGTTTACTTATACTCAATGAAAATCAAAGAGCAAACTAGGAAACTAGCCACAGGCTGCTCAAAACACTGTTTTGAGGTTGCAGATAGAGTTGACGCGGTTTGAAGAGATTTTCGAAGAGTATAAAATGCTTCTATCATATCATGAAGCTAGCCTGTTAGCAATATGCAAAAAGAGACCAAAAGTTCCTCAGTTCATCAGTCTCCTCCTTGACACTCCGTCAGCTTTTGATACAATAGTACAAAATTAGAGGAGGTGGGCTATGATTCAGAAACATGCGATTCCCATTTTAGAGTTTGATGATAATCCTCAGGCGGTCATCATGCCTAATCACGAGGGGCTGGACTTGCACTTGCCCAAGAAGTGTGTCTATGCATTTTTAGGTGAGGAGATTGACCGTTATGCGAGGGAAGTAGGGGCGGACTGTGTCGGCGAATTCGTTTCTGCCACCAAGACCTATCCAGTCTATGTCATCAACTACAAGGGCGAGGAAATTTGTATGGCCCAGGCTCCTGTCGGTTCCGCTCCAGCAGCCCAGTTTATGGATTGGTTGATTGGCTATGGTGTGGAGCAGATTATTTCAACCGGAACCTGTGGTGTGCTGGCTGATATAGAGGAGAATGCCTTTCTAGTTCCTGTTCGGGCTCTACGAGATGAGGGAGCTAGCTACCATTATGTAGCACCTTCTCGTTATATGGAAATTCAGCCAGAGGCTATTGTTGCCATTGAGCAAGTTTTGGAAGCCAGAGGGATTCCCTATGAAGAAGTCATGACCTGGTCTACAGATGGCTTTTACCGAGAAACGGCTGAAAAGGTAGCTTATCGCAAGGAGGAAGGCTGTGCTGTTGTGGAGATGGAGTGTGCTACACTTGCGGCAGTAGCTCAACTGCGTGGTGTCTTCTGGGGAGAGTTGTTGTTTACAGCGGATTCTCTAGCAGACTTGGACCAGTACGATAGTCGTGACTGGGGTTCAGAGGCTTTTGAAAAGGCCTTGGAACTATGCCTTGAGATAGCCTCTCAGATCTAGCTACTCTCCTTCTTTTTATGGTACAATGGATGTATGTTATTCAAATTATTTGTGAAAAAACTTGAAAGGGTCTTTGGCGGACTTTCGCCAGCTCGTCGGATTTTTTTGAGTTTCGCTGGAGTTATTTTTATAGGTTCTCTCCTTTTGAGTCTGCCTCTTGTCCAGGCAAGTGGTTCGCAGGCTACTTATTTTGACCATCTTTTTACGACGGTTTCTATGGTCTGTGTGACGGGACTTTTTACGCAACCGGTGGCTACTACCTATAATGTTTGGGGCCAGTTGATTTGTATGCTCTTGATACAGATTGGTGGTCTGGGGCTCATGACCTTTATCGGGGTCTTTTATATTCAGGGGAAGCAAAAGCTCAGTCTTCGCAGTCGTGAAACTATTCAGGAGAGCTTTAGTTACGGAGAGACTCGGTCACTGAAGGCCTTTATGCGGTCCATCTTTTTGACGACTTTTCTTGTAGAGGGCTTGGGTGCCTTTCTACTTAGTTTCCGTTTTATTCCTGAGTTCGGCTGGGGACGGGGCATTTTTACCTCTATCTTTTTAGCCATTTCAGCCTTTTGTAATGCTGGTTTTGATAATTTCGGCAGTAGCAGTTTAGTGAATTTCCAGACAGATCCATTGATCAATCTGGTCATTGCTGGTTTGATTATCACGGGTGGTCTGGGCTTTATGGTCTGGTTTGACTTAGCAACCCAGCTAGGCAAGAAGAAAAAACGTCGTCTGCGTTTCCATACCAAGCTGGTCCTCTTCTTAACTGCAGGAATCTTGCTGTTTGGGACAGTATTCACACTCTTTACAGAGTGGCACAATCCTGGGACCATTGGCAATCTCAGTGTCCCAGAGAAAGTGCTGGTTAGCTTTTTCCAAACCGTCAGCATGAGAACAGCTGGCTTTGCCTCTATTGACTACACCCAAGCTCGGCCTGTGACTTTATTTATCTATATCCTACAGATGTTTCTCGGCGGTGCGCCTGGAGGGACGGCTGGGGGGCTCAAGATTACGACCTTCTTTGTCTTGTTGGTCTTTGCTCGTAGTGAGTTGCTGGGCTTGCCTCATGCCAATGTTGCGCAGAGAACCATTGAAACCCGAACAGTCCAAAAATCCTTTAGTGTCTTCATTATCTTTTTGATGACCTTCTTGTTGGGCTTGATGTTGCTGGGAATTACGGCAGAAGGAACCCCGCGATTTATCTACCTCATGTTTGAGACCATTTCAGCCCTTGCGACAGTTGGGGTAACGGCAAATTTGACACCAGAATTGGGCAAGCTAGCCCTCAGCATTGTCATGTTGCTTATGTTTATCGGCCGTATCGGTCCCTTGACCTTGCTGGTTAGTCTAGCGGATTACCAGCCGGATAAGAAAGATTTGATTCAGTATATGAAAGCAGATATTAGTATTGGATAAGAAAGGAAGAACGATGTCAGATCGTACGATTGGAATTTTAGGCTTGGGGATTTTTGGGAGTAGTGTCCTGACGGCTCTAGCCAAGCAAGATATGAATATCATTGCCATTGACGACCACGCCGAGCGCATCAATCAATTTGAGCCTGTTTTGGCGCGTGGAGTTGTGGGCGATATTACAGATGAGGAACTCCTCAGAACCGCTGGAATTGATACCTGTGATACGGTTGTCGTCGCAACAGGGGAAAATCTAGAGTCGAGTGTGCTTGCAGTTATGCATTGTAAGAGTCTAGGGGTACCAAGGGTTATTGCCAAGGTCAAAAGCCAGACAGCTAAGAAGGTGCTAGAAAAAATCGGTGCTGACTCGGTGATTTCACCTGAGTATGAAATGGGCCAGTCTCTAGCGCAGACCATTCTCTTTCATAACAATGTTGATGTCTTTCAGCTGGACAAAAATGTGTCTATCGTAGAGATGAAAATTCCTAGTGTTTGGGCAGGTCAAAGCCTGAGCCAGCTGGATCTACGTGGCAAATACAACCTCAATGTCCTAGGATTTCGTGAGCAAGAAAATTCACCACTGGACGTCCAGTTTGGGCCTAATGATCTCTTGAAAGCAGATGCCTATATCTTGGCGGTGATTAACAACCAGTATCTAGATGACTTGGCAGAGTTAAATTCCTAAGGAGGGGAATCCCTTCTTTTTTGATGTCCAAGATAGCAAATAGAGTCAGAAACCCTTGTATTCTAGTAAAAGTCCTTCAGAAGCTGGACTTTATGGTAAAATAAAAAGAAGTGACAAGAGAGAGTAATACTCAATGAACATCAAAGAGCAAACTAGGAAACTAGCCGCAAGCTGCTCAAAACACTGTTTTGGGGTTGCAGATAGGGCTGACGTGGTTTGAAGAGATTTTCGAAGAGTATAAGAAAAAATCAGTCCCCTAAAGGAGTAGATTATGAAGTTATTGTCTATCGCCATTCCTAGCTACAATGCCGCAGCCTATCTTCATTACTGCGTGGAGTCGCTAGTGATTGGTGGTGAGCAAGTTGAGATTTTGATTATCAATGATGGGTCTCAGGACCAGACTCAGGAAATAGCTGAGCGTTTAGCTAGCAAGTATCCTAACATTGTTAGAGCTATTTATCAGGAAAATAAGGGCCATGGTGGAGCTGTCAATCGTGGCTTGGCAGAGGCTTCTGGGCGCTATTTTAAAGTAGTTGATAGTGATGACTGGGTGGATCCTCGCGCTTACCTGAAAATTTTGGAAACCTTGCAAGAACTAGAGAGTGAGGGTCAAGAGGTAGATGCCTTTGTGACCAATTTTGTCTATGAAAAGGAAGGTCAGTCTCGTAAGAAGAGTATGAGTTATGAGTCAGTTTTGCCTGTCCAGCAGATTTTTGGCTGGGACCAGGTCGGAAATTTCTCAAAAGGTCAGTATATCATGATGCACTCGCTGATTTACCGGACAGATTTGTTGCGAGCCAGCCAGTTCCAACTGCCTGAGCATACTTTTTATGTCGACAATCTCTTTGTCTTTACACCCCTTCAGCAGGTCAAGACCATGTACTATCTGCCTGTCGATTTCTATCGTTATTTGATTGGGCGTGAGGATCAGTCTGTCAATGAGCAGGTGATGATTAAACGTATCGACCAGCAACTCAAGGTTAATCGACTCTTGGTAGACCAGCTTGATTTGTCCAAAGTAAGCCATCCCAAAATGCGAGAATACCTGCTGAATCACATTGAGATTACGACGGTTATTTCTAGCGCCTTGCTCAATCGAGCTGGAACAGCAGAGCATCTGGACAAAAAACGGGAGCTGTGGACCTATATTCAACAGGAAAATCCAGAGGTCTTTCAAGCTATCCGTAAGACCATGCTCAGCCGTTTGACCAAACACTCCGTCTTGCCAGCTCGCAAACTTTCCAATGTCGTCTATCAAATCACCAAATCTGTTTATGGATTTAATTAATATAAGTATTTTATAAGAGGGATTTAAGAAAAATTTTAACTTTTTCTTAATCCTTTTTAATTTTAGGAGATTATACTAGAGTCATCAAATAAAGAAAAACTCTAAGGAGAATCCTATGAAATTCAATCCAAATCAAAGATATACTCGTTGGTCCATTCGCCGTCTTAGTGTCGGTGTTGCCTCAGTTGTTGTGGCCAGTGGCTTCTTTGTTCTAGTTGGGCAACCAAGTTCGGTACGTGCCGATGTAGTCAATCCGACCCCTGCTCAAGTCGTGCCAGACGCTGCTTCGGTGAGTGAAAAGAGCGACTTACCAGCAGAACTTCTCAAAGAAGCAGTCGATACAGCTCTTCCTTCAGAACAGGCAGAGTCAGCACCCAAAGCAAGCTTGGATACTACAAGCTCTCCAGAAAAAACGGATGTAGCTGCTAAAGACCAAGTAGTAGCACCTAAAGAAGAAGTGCAAGCAAAACCAGAGTCTAAGAAAGAAACAGAAGATGCGGTTAAACCTGCGACAAATCCTGCTCCTGCAGTTACTGGACAAGACCGTGAAGCAAATGAAGCTCAACCAGCAACCACTCCAGCCGAAGTTCAAAAAGGCGTAGCCGACAATACTAAAGACACAGTGGATGTCCCAGCTTCTTACTTGGACAAAGCTAACTTCCCTGGTCCATTTACAGCCGGTGTTAACCAAGTCATTCCATATGAATTCTTCGCCGGAGATGGTATGTTGACTCGTTTGATTTTGAAAGCATCTGACAAGGCCCCATGGTCAGACAACGGTTCGGCTAAAAACCCAGCTCTCCCACCAGTAGAGAAATTAGGCAAAGGACTCTATTTCTATGAAGTAGATTTGGCTGGCACTCAAGGTAAATCTGACAAAGACCTTCTTGACCTCTTGAAACAAAACGGTACTCAAAGCTACAAGGCAACCATTAAAGTGTACGGTGCTAAGGATGGCAAGGCTGATTTGAGCAATCTCGTAGCGACTAAAGGTTTGGATGTTAACTTGAACGGCTTGACTACTCCAGCTGAAGTACAAAAAGGCGTAGCCGAAAACACCAAAGACACAGTAGACGTCCCAGCTTCTTATTTGGATAGAGCCAACTTCCCAGG
>CAJNCA010000006.1 GCA_905221145.1 bacterium | reverse complement strand
ACCAATAATCTCATCAAACTTATCAAGCGAAATGCCTTTGGTTTTCGGAACTTTGAAAACTTCAAAAAACGGATTTTCATCGCTCTAAATATCAAAAAAGAAAGGACAAAATTTGTCCTTTCTAGATCTTAGCTTTTCTTCAACCCACTACAGTTGACAAAGAGCCAAAAGTCGTAGGAAGTGAAATTTTGGATGAAGCTTCATCAATAAAAACAGCCGAGATGGCTACAGTTGTTTCCTAACTGTGGCTATCTCGGCTGTTTTCTAATTCCATTCCCTGTTTATCGAGTTGGCCTGCACCTCTCCCCTAGTCTATGGCCAATCAATTCCAGTTTTATTGAGCATTTTGACTTGTTGATAGAAGGTGTCTCTAATATTAAAATAAGCTTGATCCAGGAAAAGACAATTCCGACTGTCTAGATAGGATAAAATCTGAGACGCCAGTTCTATTCCCTCCTTCTTATCTTGTCTAAGCAGATTATAACATTCTTGCATTTTAATAGTTATAAATAAATCTACCAATACTTCTTTTACCCCATAAAATTTCTTCATTATGTATAATTCAATTTTGTCCACTAAATCTTGAGCAAGTTGGTAATGTCCATTACGTGAATAGGTTCGAATGATTAATGAGAGTGTATTTAGAAGCTCTCGTTGTTGCCTAGTATCAAGAAATGGTTCTTTTAGTAAAGTAAGAGTTGTTTTTACAATTTGTTGAAGTGTTTCTGTAGGAAAGTCAAAATAATTAATTAAAAGATAAAATATACTATACTCCTGTGGAAGCCAGTAGTTTAGATGAAATAAGGCAGTCTTAGCCCGATTGAGGATAGTCCAATCTTCTTTCGACAAATTCTCTTTCTCCTTATTCATTAATAAAGATTGGATATAGAAAAAATCAGTGAAATAGGTGTCGAAATCAAGTGTTTTAAGAGATTCTACAGTCTTTGTTGGTGTTGTGGACCTAGTTTTTTCAAATTCGGAATACGAAGTATTCTGAATTTGATAACGTATAATCAACATTGTAGCATCATAGGGATCAAAGATTTTGAGGTTGTTTAAAATCTCAAAGAAGGTATTCACTTTGATGGTCGTGATGCCTTTTTCAAATTTACTGAGGTTGTTGGGACTAATGGCAGTACCAGCTGCTTCTTTTAAAGTAAAGCCTCTCTCCTCCCGGATTTGTTTGATAATTGCACCAAAGTTTACTTTCATTTTACTAATCTCCTTGTGATTTTACTTTATTATACACTATTTCACAAAGATAAGAGAAAAAACTACAAAAAAATACGATATTGAGAAGATTTGTAAGGGATTTCGGTGAAAATCTATTTTTTTCGTCGTTTTTCTTCACGAGTGGGAAAAATCTGCTATACTCTAGGGGAATAAGATTTAAAGGAGTTTGTCTATGAAATTCAAACCAGTTTTGTTTGCTAGTTTAGCAGTAGCAGCGCTAGGAGCTGCGACAGTTCTTGATACAGAAGGAAGCTTGCCCTTCTCACCACAAATTGTTCATGCAGATTCGAGTGATATCGTAGGGATTAAAAACCATGATGTGAAAATTACACTAAAACAGCATCCTACATTAGAGAAATTAGATATCACGGCTACGATTGATAGTTTACCTAGAGGAGTATACAGTAATTCTATTAGTAGTGTTTTTGGTTTTTTTAAAAATGTTAACACTGGTGAACTTCATCAATATATTCTACCAAATATGTCGTTCACTTCTTATGAATTGTCAGTTTCAAGAGAGTTTTATTGGAATAATGATAATTTGATATCTTTAGCAGATGGAGATTATTGGATTGTGTATTCTGATACATTAGAGGATACAGAAGGTGCTCCTCGCTATGAACACCGTTACTACGGACAGTCTGAAATTGTAACGATTAAAGATCATAAAATCGTTAGTATCGGTGGACGAGGACAAGCTGCAGCCCAGCCACAAAGTTCTCAAGCTCAAACACCTGCTACATCTAGCAGCTCAGCTTCTGGTAAGAATGGCTGGTCAGGCAACTCTTACTACCAAAATGGTAACAAGGTCTATAGCAAGTGGGTTTATGATTATCAATATAAATCTTACTTCTATATCGATGCTGCGGGGAACTATGTCCAAAATGCTTGGGTGGGCAATTACTACCTCAAATCTGGCGGTTACATGGCACAAAATGAGTGGGTTTATGATAACAACTACGGAGCTTATTACTATTTAACAGGTGAAGGAAGCTATGCTAGTAGTTCTTGGGTTGGTAACTATTACCTCAAGGCTAATGGTAAAATGGCTAAGAGCGAATGGATTTATGACAGAAATTATAGAGCCTACTATTACCTGACAGGTGAAGGCAGCTATGCCCGCAATACTTGGATTGGTGACTATTACCTTAAATCCAATGGTAAGATGGCCGTTAGTGAACGGACACCAGATGGCTACCGAGTAAATATGTTTGGTAAATGGATTCGTTAGTAGGAGATGAGGGGAAGTTATGTTGAAAATGAAAACAATGTTAGTCTCGGCCTTGTCTGTTTTCGCCCTAGGCACTGCAGCTCTTGTTAACGTTCAAGGAGTAATGGCTGACACTCCTAATATTGCTAAATCTGACTATGATCCTGCTAAAGCTAAGTATTTAAAAGTACAGATGAGTTTGAGTCAAGATTCAAGTTCTGGAAAATTAAAGATTACAGCTAGTATTGATACCTTTCCAGAAGGAATGAATGAGGTTTCTATTCCATTTTTCTTGTTCAATGTGAAAACTCAAGTGACTGAAAAGTTCCCTGGATTAGCTGATGCCGTCTTTACACCTAGTCAACCAAGCGTGACAAGGGAATACGATATGAATCAGGCGAATTTGAATGCCTTTGCGGATGGAGAATACCGAATTGTTTTGAGAGCTTGGAAACAACCTCCGTATGATTACTATCGTTATTATGGCCACACTGATATTGTGACCATCCAAGATCATAAAATGGTTGGAACAGGAAGTCATATCAATCATACTAAAAATGGATGGTTCGGTAATTCATACTACAAGAATGGCATTAAGGCAAGAAACGAATATATTCTCAGTTCTGATAGAAGAGGAGTATATTATGTAGATGCGGATGGTAACTTGGTTGAAAACAGATGGCGTGGGAACTTCTACTTTAAACCTGGTGGTTTAATGGCACAGCAAGAGTGGATTTACGATAAGAATTATGGGGCTTGGTACTATATATTAGCTCAATCAGGATATGTAAAAAATGGTTGGATCGGCAATTACTACCTCAAAGCTGATGGTAAAATGGCCCAGAACGAGTGGATCTATGATACATACTATCAGTCTTATTACTACTTAACGAGTGAAGGTAGTTATGCCCGCAATACATGGGTAGGAGATTACTATCTTAAAGCTAACGGCAAGATGGCTGTTAACGAATGGACGCCTGATGGTTACCGTGTAGATGGCTCGGGTAAATGGATTCGCTAGTATGCTAGAGGCAAAAATAGTGTAATCTGTATGATAAAAGGAATCCTTTTAGGAAATTTTCTTAAAAGGGTTTCTCTGTATTTATTATTGAAAATAAAATGAGAAGTGAGATAGAGAAAATGAAAAAGTCTCCATTGGTTACAATAAAATCTCGATTAGATTTTATTTATTTAGCTTATGCTATTAGTTTGGGATTGATTATTTTGTTTAGCTTTATGGGAGTAATGGTTGATGAAGTAAATAATTCTTTAAATATTTATGGTTGGATTAGGGGAATTTTAAACGCAAATCTCTTTTTAGCAGTCTCCTTATTAGAACTTGTTTTTGTATTGAAAAGAAAAGAGAAAACCTTGATTTTCATTAGGATTTTAAATAGTCTATGGTTGTTTAAGTTGCTTCTAGACGTTGTAAAAGGAGTTGTCCAAAGTCGAATGGCTGCTACAAGTTATAATGTTTTTGCTGGGATTGTTCAGTTTACATCTGGATTTTTGTCAGGTTGGTCTCCGACCATGGAAAGGGCCAACTCAGCCGACATGTTGAATGGATATTATCTAGTTTTGTATTCAACATTTTTTAGCTTAATTCTTCTTTTAGTCTATTGTTACTTCAAGTATATAAAAAAGGAAAAACTAACCTTTGAATTTCATCTTTCATTTTTATCAGTAGAGGATATTAAGAAATCCTATGCTAAAAACAAACTCTTAACAGTTGCTTCCATCAGCATATCCTTATCGCAATTCTTGTATTTTTATAGCTTACCTGGTACAATTAATAAAACAGTATCCCCCTTTACCTACCATGCTATTTTGGCTCTCATTATTCTTGTTTTAGCCATTTTAGTTGTATCCTCTATTGCAAGGGGAGAAGAAAAAAGATTGGATACCTATATCATTAGCTTGTTAGTAACCTTTGTTGTCTATAATCCAATATACATTTTTCAACATGGTCGTCCCGGTTTAGGTTATATTGTCTACATTTTTGGATGGGTTTTATTTAGCTATTATTTGGTAGATAAAAAATGGATACAAGCAGAAAGGAATCATTGAGAAGATTTGAAAAAGATGAAAAAGTATTTACGATATAGTATCGTTTTCCTAGTTGCCCTGCTTTTTTTAGGAGCTTGTGGAAAGAAGGAAGACACTTCTTCAGAGGTAATGGATCAGATTGATATTGCGAATTCTCTTGAAAAAGACAATTTTGATGAGTGGTATCGTTCTTTTGGAACGATTGAGCATTTGTCTGGTGAGATGCCCTTGTTTGGAACAATCGATTTTGGCTATAATGGTCAGGCCATTATTGTGAGAGATGGGAAAGAGATGTTGCATGGCCGTGATCGTGGTGGAATGATGAAAGGTCAATTTACGATCAAAAAGTATGCTGGGGACACCAAGGTCACGACCATCGATTACGAGCTCGACAAGACTTATGTCGTTGGAAAGACTTATTCTAAAACAACAGTCTTACCAGAAGTTGAGGTATCGCTGTCTATATCTCAGGAAGAGATTGACCGCATTGAAACCGACTATAAAGATCAGTCTTATACTTTTTATGGCTACAAGGATCCTAATGGCTATCTGATTTTGACAGATGGAAAAGAAGACAAACCAACAGTTTATCTTTACAAGTTGGAGCAACCTATGGAATTGAAAGTCACTGCTGAAAAGGCTGCGGTACGTAAGGAACCACTCTATGATTCAGAAGTGATTACTGAACTCAGCAAGGATCAGAGAATAACTGCTTCCAATTCAGTCGCTGGGGAGAGAAAAGATCGAGGCCATATTTGGTACCAAATTGATGTAGAAGGTAAAACTGGTTTTATACTGCAAGCTGATATTATTGACCCTAAAACAAATCATTACCCTATCAACAGGATAGCTACGAGACGGCCATTTAAGGAACCGGAAATCTTGAATGGCAATCTGCATCTAATAGCAGATACCTGGGTTAATGCTGCGGGTGAAGAAATCACTATCAAACCAGATGGTAGTATGAGTAACGGAGATCGCTTGCAAATAGGATCTGAGAACGTTGATATACCTGTTTTGATTGTTGGAAGAACAGAAGAGGGTGTCCTTGTTTATCCGGCTAATTCACCGAGCCATCCTCAAGGTGGCCGATCAGATAGCAGTAAGGATCGGATAGCCTTCTCAAATAGTCCATTTGTTCCAACAGATAAGTTTTTCTACAGAAAATCAGATGGCGTAACAACTTTTGATAATACAAGCTCTCAGAATAGTACTGATCAGGAAACAAGTCAGAGTTCAAGTCGCGAACCTGTAGTGGGAAATCCATATGTTCAACATCCTCAAAAGGATGAAATGTCTCTAGTAGCAGGTAGTTGGTCGACAACTGGTTCAAAACCTAAAAACTTGATTATTCACGATTCTGGCTTGGTCAATAAATATGAACGAATCTTTTTGTCCAAGAACCAGGAAGGAGCCGTTGGAAAGCGATTTGAGATTGGAATTCGGGCAACAACGCCTGTACTCTTTATACCAGCAGGAACGCCTCACGGTGCGTCAGATTCATCCAAAGACCGCCTATTTTATGAAGAATTTGGGAAATCAGATAGAGCTGAAGATTATTACTACCGAGATTAGTAGATATATTTAAAAGCAAAAGAATGTCGCAAGATTGTGGCGTTCTTTTTTGTTTGTCTCATACTTCACTATATAGCTCTAAAAGAATGAATTAATCAAATCCAAACAGAGCCAATCGTTCGCAAACAGTCTATTTTTCTTGAAAAAATAGGCTTTTTTTCTAAAAATCCCTAGTCAAGCGCTTTATTTTTTTGTATAATAGAAGTAGCAAAGTATAGATAAGAAGAGAAAAGCATGATAACACTATTTCTATCACCGAGCTGTACTTCATGTCGTAAGGCGAAGGCCTGGTTAGAAAAACACAAGGTGCCCTTCGAGGAGCACAATATTATGACCAGTCCCTTAACAAGAAAGGAATTGCAACACATTCTTTCCTTGACCGAAAATGGTACTGATGACATCATTTCAACTCGTTCAAAAATTTTTCAAAAATTAGATATTGATGTAGAAAGTATTTCGGTATCGGAATTGCTTCATTTGATTGAGCAGTATCCTAGTCTTTTGCGTCGCCCAATTATTATCGATGCCAAGCGCATGCAAATCGGTTTTAATGAAGATGAGATTCGTGCTTTTCTCCCTCGTAGTTATCGTAAGCAAGAACTAAAAGAAGCAAGAATGAGAGCTGGTATTAGTTAATGAACAAACAGTATAGTTACCCACTAGATTTGTCGTGGAGCACTGAAGAACTTGCTTCAGTGCTTTCTTTTTTTAATGATGTTGAAGCTGCCTATGAAAGCAAGGTAGAGGCTAAAAAGCTACTGGATTCTTATAAGGGATTCAAAGCAGTCGTGCCAGGCAAGAGCGAAGAAAAACGTTTGGGACGAGAATTTGAAACGGTTAGTGGCTATTCGCTTTATCGAGCGGTTCAGGCGGCCAAGGAAAAAGGGGAAGGAAAGATTTCTCTTGGAAAGTAAATTTGAATTTGCTAAAGAGCTAATTAAGAAAGCAGGCCAGTATATCCTTGACCACATGCAGGAAGACTTACGTGTTGAGACCAAGTCCTCTCCGACAGACTTGGTGACCCGACTGGACAAGGAAGTTCAGGAATTCTTGGTTAGTGAGATTTTGTCTCGTTATCCTGAGGATAAGATTTGTGCTGAAGAGGGCTGTTTGCGAGCTTCAGTTCAAGAGGGCAAGGTTTGGGTCATTGATCCGATTGATGGGACCAATAATTTTGTAGCCCAGCAGGAAGATTTTGCTGTCATGATGGCTTATTTTGAGAATGGTCAAGGGCAATTTGGTTTGATTTATGATGTGGTCAAGGGGGATTGTTATCACGGTGGTGGTAAGTTTCCGGTTTGTCGAAATGATAAACCCCTAGCTCCCTTTAAAGCCAAACCACTTGGAGATTTTCTCATTGCAGGAAATAGTGGTATGCTGGAAACCAATGAATGGGGGCTGGCTGATTTGAGCCGAGCGGTTCTTGGTGTTCGTGTCTATGGAAGTGCGGCCATTAGTTTTGCCAAGATTTTGTCAGGGCGTTTGTTGACCTATGTTACCTATCTGCAACCATGGGATTATGCTGCGGCTAGTATTTTAGGGGAAAGTCTGGGCTATCGGGTGGTGACTCTTTCTGGTGAAGCTCTTGATTTTCAAACCAGACAGCCAGTCATGATGGTGCCTCTTGAGATGCAGGAGGAAATTCAGTCCTATATTTACGAAAGGAAAAGAACTTAAATGCAATTTCCAGAAGGATTTGTTGAAAAATATGAAGGGATACTAGGAGATGAGGCAAGAGATTTTCTTGCCTCTTTTGAGGAGGAAGCGGTTTCGGCTTTTCGGGTCAATCCTTTAAAAGAAGCTCAAGCTTCATTTTCTGATCCTATTCCTCAAACCCCTTGGGGACATTATGGGAAGGTTTCAGGAAAATCGCCTGAGCATGCTACTGGTTTAGTTTATTCGCAAGAACCCGCTGCTCAAATGGTAGCTCAGGTAGCCCAACCCAGTCCTGGAATGAAGGTCTTGGATCTGGCTGCTGCGCCTGGTGGTAAATCAACTCAACTGGCAGCCTATCTAGCAGGAGAGGGTCTCCTTGTTTCCAACGAAATCTCAAGCAAAAGGGCTAAGATTTTGGTTGAAAACATGGAGCGCTTTGGAGCGACAAATGTCGTAGTGACCAATGAATCTGCTGACCGCTTGGCCAAGGTCTTTAAAGGTTATTTTGACCTCATTGTCCTTGATGCCCCTTGCTCTGGTGAAGGAATGTTCCGTAAGCAACCAGACGCTATGGATTATTGGAGTCTCGATTATCCGAGCCAATGTGCTAGCTTACAAAGAGAAATTCTGGCAGATGCGGTGACCATGTTAGCTGAAGGTGGTCGTCTGGTTTATTCGACTTGTACCTGGGCACCTGAGGAAAATGAAGAAATAGTCAATTGGCTACTGGAAGAGTATGATTTTGACTTGTTGTCAGTTGAACATATCAATGGAATGGTAGCTGGGATTGACCTGCCAGAAACAGCTCGGATGTACCCTCATCATTTTAAGGGAGAGGGCCAGTTTGTAGCCCATCTACAGTTTAAAGGTGAAAATCCAGCCCCTAAATTTAAGGCAAGCAAGAGCAATCTCAGCCGTGAGCAAGTTGCCTTATGGCAGGAATTTGCCCAAAATCACTTGAAGGTTAATTTACCGGGTATCTTGCAGACTTTTGGAAATCAGCTTTATTTATTGCCAGAACTTTTGCCAGATTTAGGGAAACTCAAGATTGCTCGCAATGGCCTGCATCTGGGTACCTTTAAGAAGAAACGCTTTGAGCCCAGTTTCGCTCTTGGCTTAGCCTTGAAACCGAGTCAGGTCAAGCAGTCGGTTGAAATTGACCAAGAAGCGTTTGTAAAGTATGCGGCTGGAGAAACCGTTCAGCTGGCGGAAAGTCTGCCAAATGGTTGGTACCAAGTTTTGGTTCAGGGCAATGGTTTGGGCTTTGGAAAGGTGACTGGAAATGTTTTGAAAAATTATTTTCCAAAAGGCCTCAGATTCAAGTGAAAATGCTAGTCAAAGTAGCTTGTCTATGTTATAGTGGAGGTATGGATTTTTTTCAAATTGTCTTTCATTTTAAGTCAAAATTGGTGGAAACGGTAACTGAGCAAATTTCAAGTAAAATCAATCTCAGAACTTCAGTAGACTCCTGATTTAAAAAAAGAAAAACATAAATAAATAGTTGAAAAAATTCACAGCATTCACCATTATTTTCAAGGAGAAAAACAGTGAAAAAAAGGAAAAAACTCGCTCTATCCCTTACGGCTCTTTTGCTGGCAGGTTCTTTGGCGGGATGTGCTAGCTGGATTGATCGTGGAGAATCCATGACAGCTGTTGGTTCAACAGCTCTTCAACCCTTGGTCGAAGCAGCAGCAGATGAATTCGGCTCTTTACACGTTGGAAAAACAGTCAACGTCCAAGGTGGAGGATCTGGTACAGGTCTGTCTCAGGTTCAGTCTGGAGCTGTTGATGTAGGAAATTCAGACGTATTTGCCGAGGAAAAAGACGGTATCAACGCATCCGCTCTAGTGGACCACAAGGTAGCTGTAGCGGGCTTAGCGGTGATTGTAAACAAGGAAGTTGATGTTGAAAATCTGACAACTGAACAACTCCGTAGCATCTTCACAGGCCAAGTAACCAACTGGAAAGAGGTCGGTGGGAAGGACCTAGCCATTTCGATTATCAACCGTGCAGCAAGTTCTGGTTCGCGTGCAACCTTTGATAGTGTTGTCATGGATGGCCAATCTGCCGTGCAGAGTCAAGAACAGGATTCAAATGGGATGGTCAAAAACATTGTTTCCCAGACACCAGGAGCCATTTCTTACCTAGCCTTTGCCTATGTGGATGACTCGGTTAAACGCATGAAGTTGAACGGCTATGAGCCGATTGCAGAAAATGTAACAACCAATAACTGGCCTTTGTGGTCTTATGAACACATGTATACTCTAGGTCATCCGAATGAATTAGTGGCAGAATTTCTTAACTTTGTCCTCTCAGATGAAGCGCAAAGCGGAATCGTTAAGGGAATGGGCTATATTTCTGTCAAGGAAATGAAGGTTGAAAAAGACGCTGTTGGAACGGTGACAGCACTAGAAGGGAGTCACTAATGAATCAAGAAGAATTAGCTAAAAAATTACTTTCTCCCTCAAAGAACTCTCGTCTAGAGAAACTAGGAAAAGGCTTGACCTTTGCCTGTCTGTCTTTGATTGTTATCATCGTTGCTATGATTTTGATTTTTGTAGCCCAAAAGGGTTTGTCGACCTTCTTTGTCAATGGGGTCAATATCTTTGATTTCCTCTTTGGACAAACTTGGAATCCTTCAGGTAAACAATTTGGTGCCCTTCCTATGATTTTGGGTTCCTTTATTGTCACAATCCTATCAGCCCTTATCGCAACTCCTTTTGCCATTGGTGCGGCAGTCTTTATGACCGAGGTCTCACCAAAAGGTGCTAGAATCTTGCAACCAGCCATTGAATTGCTAGTCGGGATTCCTTCAGTTGTGTATGGATTTATTGGTTTGCAGGTCGTAGTTCCTTTTGTCCGTAGTGTCTTTGGTGGAACTGGTTTTGGGATCTTGTCAGGGATCTTCGTTCTCTTTGTCATGATTTTACCGACGGTAACCTTTATGACAACGGATAGCTTGCGTGCGGTGCCTCGTCACTACCGCGAAGCTAGTTTGGCCATGGGAGCCACTCGTTGGCAAACCATCTGGCGCGTGACCTTGAAAGCGGCGCGTTCAGGGATTTTCACAGCAGTGGTCTTTGGGATGGCGCGTGCCTTTGGTGAGGCCTTGGCCATTCAGATGGTGGTCGGAAACTCAGCCGTTGTCCCAACTTCACTAACAACACCTGCTGCGACCTTGACCTCTGTGTTGACCATGGGTATAGGAAATACCGTTATGGGAACAGTTGACAACAACGTTCTCTGGTCGCTGGCCTTAGTCTTGCTTTTGATGAGTTTGGCCTTCAACAGTGTGATTAAATTGATTACGAAAGAAAGAGGAAAGAAAAACTATGCACGCTAAGAAATTAGATAAAATTGCAACAGCTGTCCTCTACTCGATTGCAGGAATTATCGTTGCCATCTTGGCATCCTTGATTCTCTATATCTTGGTTCGTGGTTTGCCCCACATCTCTTGGTCTTTCTTGACTGGCAAATCATCTTCTTACCAAGCAGGTGGAGGGATTGGAATTCAGCTTTATAATTCCTTCTTCCTCTTGGTCATTACCTTGATTATTTCTGTGCCCTTGTCTATGGGGGCTGGGATTTTCCTAGCTGAATATGCCAAAAAAGGTCCTGTGACCAACTTTGTCAGAACCTGTATTGAAATCTTGTCCTCACTGCCATCAGTGGTTGTAGGTCTCTTTGGTTACTTGATCTTTGTAGTCCAGTTTGAGTATGGATTTTCAATCATCTCAGGAGCCTTGGCTTTGACAGTCTTTAACCTGCCTCAGATGACTCGTAATGTTGAGGACAGTTTGAAACACGTTCACCATACGCAACGTGAGGCTGGTCTGGCCCTTGGGATTTCTCGTTGGGAGACTGTGGTCCATGTGGTCATTCCAGAAGCCCTTCCAGGTATTGTGACTGGGGTTGTCTTGGCCTCTGGTCGTATCTTTGGTGAAGCAGCTGCTCTTATCTATACAGCAGGACAATCCGCTCCAGCCCTTGACTGGTCTAACTGGAATATTCTCAGTGTGACTAGCCCAATCTCTATCTTCCGTCAAGCAGAAACCTTGGCTGTCCACATCTGGAAAGTCAATAGTGAAGGAACCATTCCAGATGGTACCATCGTATCAGCAGGTTCTGCTGCCGTGCTCCTCATCTTTATCCTCATCTTTAACTTTGGAGCCCGTAAACTCGGAAGCTACCTACATAAGAAATTAACCGCTGCCTAAAGGAGAAGCCATGTCAAAATATAATTGGGATGAAAAGCATATCATCACCTTTCCTGAAGAGAAAGTGGCCCTCTCTACTAAGGATTTACATGTTTACTACGGTAAAAAAGAATCCATCAAGGGCATCGATATGCAATTTGAAAAAAATAAGATCACAGCCTTAATTGGCCCATCTGGATCAGGAAAATCAACCTACCTGCGCAGTCTCAATCGCATGAATGATACCATTGATATTGCCAAGGTAACAGGTCAAATCCTCTACCAAGGAATTGATGTTAACCGTCCAGAAATCAATGTTTATGAGATGCGTAAGCACATTGGAATGGTCTTCCAACGACCAAATCCATTTGCCAAGTCTATCTACCGCAATATCACTTTTGCTCATGAACGTGCAGGAGTTAAGGATAAGCAAGTCTTGGATGAAATTGTGGAAACTTCTCTTCGTCAGGCTGCCCTTTGGGATCAGGTCAAAGACGATTTGCACAAGTCGGCCTTGACTTTATCAGGTGGTCAGCAGCAACGTCTCTGTATCGCTCGTGCTATCTCTGTTAAACCAGATATCCTCTTGATGGATGAGCCAGCGTCAGCCTTAGACCCGATTGCGACAGCTCAGCTTGAAGAAACCATGCTGGAATTGAAGAAGGACTTTACCATCATCATCGTGACCCACAGTATGCAGCAGGCTGCGCGTGCTAGTGACTACACAGGATTTTTCTACTTGGGTGACTTGATTGAGTATGATAAGACGTCTAATATTTTCCAAAATGCCAAACTACAGTCAACCAATGACTACGTAACAGGCCACTTTGGATAGAAAGGAAACAGTATGACAGAAGTGATTTTACAGGTGTCAGACCTGTCCGTTTACTACAATCAAAAGAAGGCCTTGAATAGTGTTTCCCTATCTTTCCAACCTAAGGAAATTACAGCCTTGATTGGCCCATCTGGATCAGGGAAATCAACCCTCCTCAAAGCTATCAACCGCATGGGGGATCTCAATCCAGAGGTGACCACAACTGGTTCGGTGGTTTACAACGGCCACAATATCTACAGCCCGCGTACAGATACAGTTGAATTGCGTAAGGAAATTGGAATGGTCTTCCAACAGCCGAATCCTTTCCCTATGTCCATCTACGAAAATGTTGTCTATGGGCTTCGTATCAATGGAGTGAAGGACAAACAGGTTCTGGATGAAGCGGTGGAAAAAGCCTTGCAACGTGCTTCTATCTGGGATGAGGTCAAGGACCGCCTGCATGATTCAGCTATCGGGCTTTCAGGTGGACAACAGCAACGTGTCTGTGTTGCCCGTGTCTTGGCAACCAGTCCTAAAATCATTCTCTTGGATGAACCGACTTCAGCCTTGGATCCTATCTCTGCTGGTAAGATTGAGGAAACCTTGTATGGGCTAAAAGATAAATACACCATGCTCTTGGTTACGCGTTCCATGCAACAAGCCTCTCGTATCTCTGACAAGACAGGATTTTTCCTTGATGGGGATTTGATTGAGTTTAACGATACCAAGAAGATGTTCCTCAACCCACAACACAAGGAAACAGAAGATTATATTTCAGGAAAATTTGGATAAGGAGATAAATGATGTTACGTTCTCAATTTGAAGAAGATTTAGAGAAATTGCATAACCAGTTCTACGCTATGGGACAAGAAGTGCTATCCCAAATCAATCGTACAGTGCGTGCCTTTGTTACGCATGACCGTGATTTGGCTAAGGAAGTCATCGAAGACGATGCAGAAGTAAATGAATACGAAGTGAAATTGGAGAAGAAATCATTTGAAATGATTGCCCTCCAACAACCGGTTTCTCAGGACTTGCGTACCGTTTTGACAGTCTTGAAGGCCGTGTCTGACTTGGAACGTATGGGTGACCATGCGGTGTCAATCGCAAAAGCAACTATTCGGATGAAGGGAGAACAACGCATCCTAGCTGTTGAAGAAGAAATCAAGAGAATGGGCCGCGATGTCAAGAACTTCGTCGAAGCAGCCCTTGACCTCTATCTCAATGCGTCAGTAGACCAGGCCTATGAAGTAGCAGCCATGGACGAAAAAATCAATCATTATTTTGATAGCATTCGTGACTTGGCTACAGAAGAAATCAAGAAAAATCCTGATGCCATTGTTACAGGTCGTGATTATTTCCAAGTGATTGCCTTCTTGGAACGGATTGGAGACTATGCCAAAAATATCTGTGAATGGGTTGTTTACTTTGAAACAGGTAAGATTGTTGAACTATAAATAGGTTTATTCTGTATAAAAAGGAGCTTGAAATCAACTGATAGCTCCTTTTATTGAATTAAAAAAAATTTTTTAAGATAAAAATTCAAAAAACACTTGACAAGCACCTTGGATAGCGTTATAATTATACAAAATTAACAGAGAGGTTGTTTATTTATGAAATCAAAAAAATGGATATTTGTTTTATGTAGTTTTCTTGCAAGTTTCTTCTTAGTAGCTTGCCAGTCAGGTTCGAATGGTTCTCAGTCAGCTGTTGAAGCCATTAAGCAAAAGGGGAAATTGGTAGTAGCGACCAGTCCTGACTATGCACCTTTTGAATTTCAATCTTTAGTTGATGGGAAAAATCAGGTAGTCGGTGCGGATATTGACATGGCTCAGGCTATTGCTGATGAACTTGGGGTTAAGTTGGAAATCTCAAGCATGAGTTTTGATAATGTCTTGACTAGTCTTCAAACTGGTAAGGCCGACCTAGCGGTTGCAGGAATTAGCGCTACTGACGAGAGAAAAGAAGTCTTTGATTTTTCAATCCCTTACTATGAAAACAAGATTAGTTTCTTGGTTCGTAAGGCTGATGTAGAAAAATACAAGGATGTAACTAGCCTGGAAAGTGCTAATATTGCAGCCCAAAAAGGAACTGTTCCAGAATCAATGGTCAAGGAACAATTGCCAAAAGCTCAATTGACTTCCCTAACTAATATGGGTGAAGCTGTCAATGAATTACAGGCTGGAAAAGTAGATGCTGTTCACATGGATGAGCCTGTTGCCCTTAGCTATGCTGCTAAAAATGCAGACCTAGCTGTCGCAACTGTCAGCTTGAAGATGAAGGACGGCGAAGCCAATGCAGTTGCCCTTAGAAAAAATAGTGCTGATTTAAAAGAAGTGGTGGACAAGGTCATCCAAAAACTCAAGGATGAAGGAACTTACCAAAGCTATCTTGAAAAAGCAGCAAGCTTAACAGAAGTTGAAGAATAAGAAAAGGCAGAGTTGGAAGTCATTCCAATTCTGCTTTTAAATAGTCTAAAACATTTTCCAGATTTTCTAAGGAGACCTTGGCAAATTGATAAGGGCAGGCGCTCAAATAGGCCTTTTCAAAGAAGTCCAAGCCCAGTTGACTGTGTTTGAGACTGGCAATTTTAGGATACTGTCGTAGGTCTAGCAATACACCATCGTGAAGCGGAAAGTGAGGAAGGGGACAAGGATATTTAGCTAGCCTTTCCTCAATTTGTTTTTGGTAAGCTTCCTGATTGGCCAAGCGAGCTAAACGATTTTTTTCAAATAATTGACTATCGATATAGAGTGACAGGGCCTTTTGCATGATGAGGTTACTGTCGTAGTCTAGGATATTTTTGTAGGCCACAAAGGCTTCTTTGATAGCATTTGGCAGAATGAGTGCTGTTATCCGCAGGGCTGGAAAGAGGCTGGTTGAGAAGGATTTGATGTAAATGACCCGCTCCTCTGTATCCAGATAGTGGAAGGTCTGGCCCTTCTTGGAATCCAAATCACCCAGATAATCGTCCTCTACGATATAGACACCATACTTGGCAGCTAAGTCAAGAATAGCTCGTTTTTCCTGCTCAGAATAGGAATGGCCTAGGGGATAGTGAAAGCGAGGAATGGTGTAGAAAAACTTAATCTTCCCTGTCTTGAAATGGCGCTCCAGCTCCTCCAAGTCAATCCCAGCAATGCCTCGTTCAATCGTTTGATAGTTTAATCCCTGGGCAATCAAGAGGCGATTCATTCGATGGTAGGTCGGTTGTTCCACCAAGATTTCCTTAGCTTGGCTAGGGAAGGAAATTTGAGAGAGGATGAAAAGGGCTTGTTGGGTCCCAGAAGTCAGTACCAGTTGGTCAGCCTTGCAGTAGAGGGCTTGGTCAAAGAGCAGTTTGTGAATGGACTGTCTTAAGTCTTCTAATCCTTCTTGGTTGTCATAGTAGTTGAAGAGGTAGTTTTCCCGTCCAATCAATGTTTCATTGACACAGAGTCGGAAATCGTCATATGCGCTGGCATGTTCGTCGGTAACCTCAATTTCTAGGTCCTGGTGTTGCCCTTGTTCTAGGACATAGTAGCCACTCTGGGGCTTGGCATAGAGGTATTGCTCGTGCCGTAATTCCAACAGGGCTCTCTGAATAGTGTCCTTGCTACAGTGAAAGTCAAGGCTCAGTTGACGGATAGAAGGCAGGCGGCTTCCCGTCGGAAAACGTCCAGACTCGATACCGTTTTTTAGATAGGAAACAACCTCTTGGTATTTGCTTTGTTTCTTCATTCCAGACCTCCCTTGATTTTGTTACATTGTACCCTTTTTTTTCCTTCTTGGCAATGTCTAGAGTGTTTCTCTCGTTCACATCTAGGGGTAAATGTGGTATACTTAGGAGTAACATTTATAGAATAATACTCTTCGAAAATCTCTTCAAACCACGTCAGCTTCGCCTTGCCGTAGATATATGTAACTGACTTCGTCAGTCTTATCTACAACCTCAAAGCAGTGCTTTGAGCAACCTGCGGCTCGCTTCCTAGTTTGCTCTTTGATTTTCATTGAGTATAACAGACAAGAAAGAGAATGGATAAGAACGTGCAGGAACCAGTGAAATTATTTCAATACAATACCCTTGGAGCCTTGATGGCTGGCCTTTATGGTGGTACCATGACAGTAGGAGAATTGCTAGAGCATGGTGACCTTGGCTTGGGAACCTTGGATTCTATTGATGGGGAATTGATTGTTTTGGATGGTAAGGCTTATCAGGCCAAAGGCTCAGGAGAGCAACCAGAAATTGTAGAAGTATCACCCGATGCCCTTATTCCTTACGCAGCAGTGGTACCGCATCAGGCCGAGGTTATTTTCCGCCAGCGCTTTGAGATGACAGACAAGGAATTGGAAGAACGAATCGAGTCTTATTATGATGGGGAAAATCTTTTCCGCTCCATCAAGATTCGTGGGGAATTTTCACATATGCATGTGCGCATGATTCCCAAGTCGACACCAGATACCAAGTTTGCTGAGGTCGCGACCCATCAGCCTGAGTATAGTCGCGACAATGTGGCAGGAACCATCGTTGGTTTCTGGACGCCAGAAATTTTCCATGGGGTCAGTGTGGCAGGCTACCATCTGCACTTCATCTCAGATGATTTGACCTTCGGTGGACATGTCATGGACTTTGTCATCAAGGAAGGGATTATCGAGGTGGGAGCGGTTGACCAGTTGGATCAACGTTTTCCAGTCCAAGATCGTCAATACTTGTTTGCTAAGTTCAATGTTGATGAGATGAAAAAAGATATTGAAAAGGCAGAATAGGAGAAGAAAATGACCATTCATATTATCATTACTATAGTGCTGTTACTGGCTTTCTTGCTAGGAAGCATTTGGTATGCCAAAAAGAAATACCAGATTAATCTAGCTGTTTTGGGCTTGGGGGCTGTCGCCTTCTTTGTCTCTTCACAGATTTTAGAAAAACTGGTGCATATCTTGGTTTTGCATCCTCAAAAAGACGGTAGTATTGCCCTCTTGCAAGACAATCCGCTTGTCTATATCATCTATGGTCTAGCCATGGCAGCATTTTTTGAGGAAACTGCTCGTCTTGTTTTCTTCAAATGGTTGGAGAAAAAGAGAAGTTTGGACAAGGCCGACGCCTTGGCTTATGGGTTAGGTCATGGTGGTTTGGAATTGATTTTCCTGGGCCTTACTAGTTTGATTAATCTCTACATTGTTCTCTCAGCAGTTCAAACTCAGAATCCACAGGTCATGCAATTGCTGTCTGAAAATATGTTGAAAACCATCCAGTCGCTGTCTGTCTGGCAGATTTATTTGCTTGGTTTTGAACGGATTTTGGCTCTAGGATTCCAATTGCTGTTGACAGTTTGGGTTTACCAAGCTGTTCGCCAGAAGAAATGGACTTATCTCCTAGCAGCCTATGGCCTCCATGCCTTCTTTGATTTAGCTCCATCTTTAGCCCAAGTCGGCTGGTTGACCAATCCAGTCTTGGTGGAAGTAATCCTGGCACTAGAGCTTGTTCTGGTTTCTTATGGAACCAAGGCAATCTTTTGCAAGAAATCATAAGAAAAAGAGGGAAACCTCTTTTTTTGTGCTGTATTTTCTCAATAGGGGGGAATAAAATAATGTTCTGTAATGTTCTTCATAAAACACAAGAAATCCTAGATTTTCACTTTTATCAGCCCAAAAGTCAGATTTACAAACAAGCTAGAGTAATAGTGCAAATCTATTATAAACTAGAAATGAAAGACTTGTTTGTCAAGTTCTACCCGTGTCGACAAGATACTGATTTTCAACAATACCACAACACTCTGTCTAAGTTCGTAAAAAATTTTTAAAAATTTTTTATTTTCCTCTTGACATGGAACGCGTTTCAGAAGATACAATGGTTTCAAGGGTTGGGAATGCGCATTTAAACCAACCTATCATACGCTAGCGGACAAAGAAGAAAAGAGGACAACACTATGACCATCAAACGTATTTTTTCTGATATGGACGGCACCCTTCTCAATTCTGAGGGCCGCGTTTCTAGCGAGAATAGCAAGGCTATCCGCGATGCTCAGATTCCGCTGACTCTGGTTTCTGCTCGAGCTCCGATGGAAATGAGAGAGGCTATTGAGACACTCCAGTTAACTGGGCCTCAGGTAGGTTTTAACGGTGGATTGATTTATCAAATTGTGGATGGAAAAGTCAAACCCCTTCATATAGATATTCTTTCTAGAAAGACAGCACAGACTATCTTACAGGCAGTGCGCCAGCATTTTCCACAAATTAGTGTCAGCTATTATGATATGACGAACTGGTATTGTGATAGAATAGATGAAGGGATTCGCCTAGAGTTCAACATCACGCGCCAGGCACCAACACTTACAAATGAGGCTGATTTTCTAGCTGCCAAGGACAATACCTTCAAGATAATGATGATTGCCCTAGATAATGACGAACTATTAGCACTGGAGAAATACTTACAATCCCTAGATTTAGGCGAGGTCAGTATTCTCCGATCTGGTCAATATCATCTAGAAATTACCAGTAAAACTGCTAAAAAATCAAAGGGTATTGCCTATATTCTCAAAAAAGAAGGTTTAGACAAGAGCCAGACTGCTGCCTTTGGTGATGGTCACAACGACATCCCAATGCTTGAGATGGTGGGCTATCCAATTGTGATGGGCAATGCCTTTCCTGACATCAAAGAGCTGGCTTATAAGGTAACACGCAGCAATGATGAACATGGTGTCGGCTACGGCATCCGTAAATATCTCAAAAAAATTCATTAATCATGTATCTGGAGGAGTCAGTCCTCCTATAGAAAGCAAGCAATGACAAATATTCGAAAAATTGCCAAACTGAGTGGCTACTCAGTTTCTAGCGTGTCACGCGTCATCAACAACCATCCTCATGTATCCGATGAGGCTCGTCAGAAAATCCTGCAAGTCATGGAGGAACTGGACTACCGGCCTAACATTCTAGCTCAGGAGTTAAGTTCAGGTTCGACTCGTCGGGTCGGTGTAGTTATTCCCAACACGACCCTGCACCCTTATTTCAGTCAGTTGCTGAACGGGCTTTTGGATGCGGCTATGGATCATAACTATACCTTGCTCATTCTACCTTCTCGTTATGATATAGACTTGGAAAAATATTATCTGGAGCAACTTCGGGGGCGGGCTTTCGATAGCCTTATTTTCACCTCTCGTAGTGTGGACTTAGAAACCATTGCTTCCTACGCTAAGTATGGCAATATTGTCTGCTGTGAAGAAGTGCAGGACCCTAATCTGAGTAGCGTTTATGTGAGTCGCACCCATGCTTGCAAGACAGCTTTTAATTGGATTAAAGACCAAGGAAAAAGCAGAATTGCTCTGCTATTTACCCGAAAAGACCTAAAAAGTTCGACCTACCGTCTCACTATGGAAGCCTATAAGGAAGTTTTTGGTGAGAAAAAGGCCCCTCTGATTTTGGATGGTATTTCTACGGGAGAGGATGCTTATGAGCAAGGGGATAGGCTACTAGAGCAAGATTTAGACTGTATTTTCAGCAATGGAGATGATGTGGCAACTGGTGTGGTTCGCTATTATCAGGAGAAAAATCTTGAATTACCCTTGCTGATTGGCCAAGAAAAGCAACTGACAGGAGAGGTACTGGGGATTCCTACAATTGATAACAAATCCTACCAACTCGGTCAGGAAAGTTTCAAACAAGCACTCTCTGACGAAAAACGGACCATTATCCTACAATCGGAGTTTATCATACGATGATAAAATAGGCTCAAGCGACAACCGTCACTTGAGACCTGTTTTTCTTTTATACAGCATCCGTAAACAAACCAGGATGCAGATGCTTAAGCAGGCAATTAAGACCAGACGATACGGATCCAGTCCTGAGCTAGAACTAGCTAGGTGCACCAAGTTACCAGAGAGATTAAAGACAAGTACGCTAACAAGATAGGCAATCCCCTGATAAATATTCCAAATTGTAAAGGGGCTAGGACTTGCCGCCTGGTGTTTAACTAGAGAAATGTAGAGTCCCCATAGAGCTCCCACAGCCCCATTTAATAACCCCCAACCTATGCTCCAAAAGATTGTATAGGTCGCAGCATCATGGGGAAGAAAGAAGATCAAAAGAATCTCACATCCCGTTACTACCAGTAAGATTGTGAAAAACGTAGAACGTCTTTTCTCAAAACAAGGACCTGCAAGAGAAAGGGCTAGGACATTTCCCAGTAAGCTCATGCTCGAATACAGAGACACAAGTTTGGCAGAAAGGTGCAATACCTGTACCATATAGAGGACATTCATCGTTAAGGTCACATATAAAATCAAACTATCCAAAAGTAGGATACGGACATGGTGCCAGACTTGTTTTTTTAAAACCTGCCAGTCCATCCGACCTGTTTCTTGATGATTTTGAAATAAATGATAGTCTGTCTGTAACTGTTTCAAAAGGATAGCCTGCAAGAATAGGCTAGCAATAGCGATCACAAGTAACCAACGATAATGAAGTGCAGTCAGCTCTTTTCCGATGAAAAAGGAAATAAGAAGGGTATAAAAGCTCGTGACCAGCTGAAACAAACCTAAGTGACTGAGAAATTTTGCGCGGGCTTTCTCTTCTGTAACTAATAATATTAAGGGGTTCCAAGCCAGACCAAAGCCCAGCTCCACGGCTATCTGATATAGAACCAGAAAAAGAGCATAGATAGAAAAAGTCACACTTTCGTAGGGAATCAGCACTAATATCCCTAGCAAACACAGCTTAGACAGTATACTCCACCGCATCAGGTCAAGGAGATTTTTCCTCCGCATCAGATAAGACAAGGGAATGCGGACAAGGGCTATAATCGGTAGCATTGTGATAAGCCAACTATTTTGCAAATCACTAAAACCTAAAATCTGACTCATAAAAAGAATCATGAAGTCACCGGTGATCGTGATGGAAACAATTTGATTACTGAGGTTGAGCCCTACCATACTAGATTGGTACGATTTTTTCATTTGTTCTCCTTTCTTGCCCCATTATAAACCAGAGTTTGTCCCTTTTCTAGGAGTTCATGATGAAGAAATATGTACTTATGTTGCAAGGAGAAAGCATTTATGAAACTATGGAATTATTTTAAAGAAACATCTAAGGAATTATATATAGAAGAATGTGGGATTGATGATTATTCTAGCTTTCCGTTTTATGACTATACTGTTTTTCAGGATTTTGTCATCCACTGGATTTGTGAGGGGAAAGGATACCTGCAAGTTGATGGGAAAACCTATTCTTTGGAGAAAAATGATGGTTTTATCCTAAGGAAAGGACAAAAAGTACGCTATTGGGCAAACCAAGAAGATCCTTGGACAACCTACTGGCTGGGATTTTCTGGAGAAAAACTAAACGACTATCTCCAAAACACACAAGTTTTTTATGAGTCTGTTTGCCATTTCGATAGTCTTTTTCAAAGCAGAGAAATCATTCAAGACATCTGTCACAAAACTGCAGAAAATAGACAAAAAGAAAGCTGGTACCAGATGCAGATTTATACCTTCCTTTACTATTTGCAGGAAGAATTTCCAGCAGAAATACCGCTGAATGTCGCTCAACTCCCTGTCGAAAAAGCTGCGCAAATTTTGCTACAACAGTATCAACAAGACATCTCCATTCAAGACTTGGCATCCAAGGTAGGACTCAGTCGTAGCACCTTGTTTCGTCAGTTTAAGAAAATTTACCATAAATCTCCTCAACAATTTCTCCTTGAAACACGCCTGCTAAAGGCAAGAACACTCTTAACCGACACCAATCTATCTATAAAAGAAATTACCTTAGAAGTCGGTTATCAGGACCAGCTAGTCTTTTCAAAAGCCTTTAAGAATTTTTTCTCTGTGAGTCCTAAATTTTACCGTCAAGGCTGGAAAAATCCTCCATCCAACTAGCATCTATTTCAGTATCTGGAATAGTCTTATTACTGGTCTTACATCCAGATACACTCATGATGTAGAAAGTCCATTTTAAGCAGCATCTCGAAAGTTAGATATCACAGATCTAACTTTTGGGGTGTTTTTCTATGATTGTTCATTCACGTTTACGTCCTCATTCAAAAAATAAGATTACTACTAATAATAGGAAGTTTCAGGTCGTCAAATGGTCTTAAAAATGGTATAATGGAATGAATTTTGAAAAAGGAAGAGTGACATGTCTGTAAGAGAAAAAATGCTTGAAATCTTAGAAGGGATTGATATCCGTTTTAAGGAACCCTTGCATAGCTATAGTTATACAAAAGTAGGTGGAGAGGCTGATTATCTGGTCTTTCCACGAAATCGTTTTGAGTTGGCGCGCGTTGTGAAATTTGCCAATCAAGAAAATATCCCTTGGATGGTTCTTGGGAATGCCAGCAATATCATCGTTCGTGATGGTGGAATTCGTGGATTTGTCATCTTGTGTGATAAGCTCAATAACGTTTCCGTTGATGGTTATACCATTGAAGCAGAAGCAGGAGCTAATTTGATTGAGACAACTCGTATCGCCCTTCGTCATAGTTTGACTGGCTTTGAGTTTGCTTGTGGCATTCCTGGAAGTGTCGGTGGTGCTGTCTTTATGAATGCGGGTGCCTATGGTGGCGAGATTGCCCACATCTTGCTGTCTTGTAAGGTCTTGACCAAGGATGGAGAAATCGAAACTCTTTCTGCCAAGGACTTGGCTTTTGGTTACCGCCATTCAGCTATTCAGGAGTCTGGTGCAGTTGTCTTGTCAGCTAAATTTGCCCTAGCTCCAGGAACCCATCAGGTCATCAAGCAAGAAATGGAACGCTTGACACATCTACGTGAACTTAAACAACCTTTAGAATACCCATCTTGTGGTTCGGTCTTTAAACGTCCAGTAGGGCATTTTGCAGGTCAATTAATTTCAGAAGCTGGCTTGAAAGGCTATCGTATCGGTGGTGTAGAAGTGTCTGAAAAGCATGCAGGATTTATGATCAATGTCGCAGACGGAACGGCCAAAGACTACGAGGACTTGATTGAGTCTGTGATTGAAAAAGTTAAGGAGCACTCAGGTGTTACACTTGAGAGAGAAGTCCGTATCTTGGGTGAAAGCAAGTAGGAAGCTGTAGTTGAAAAGCTGCTGCTATGTCATGGAAAGGGGGTGAAAGCCTATCGTTAGCGAAGATGTATGCAGGTGGTTTTACACCCTGCAAGAGGTAGTGGCGGCCTGACAGAGCCCTGATCTGTTAATCTATGAAAAAGAAGGAATTTATGCCAATTGAAAAAACCAATTATCGAATTCAAAAACGTCTCTAAAGTTTTTGAAGACAGCAACACCAAGGTTCTCAAAGACATCAACTTTGAGTTGGAAGAAGGAAAATTTTACACCCTTCTAGGCGCATCTGGTTCAGGGAAATCAACTATCCTTAACATCATTGCAGGTTTACTGGATGCGACGACAGGAGATATTTTGCTGGACGGTGTCCGTATCAATGATATCCCAACCAACAAGCGAGATGTCCATACGGTCTTCCAATCCTATGCCTTGTTTCCACATATGAATGTGTTTGAAAATGTTGCCTTTCCGCTCCGCTTGCGTAAAATTGACAAGAAAGAAATCGAGCAGCGTGTAGCAGAAGTTCTTAAGATGGTTCAGTTGGAAGGTTATGAAAAACGTTCCATCCGTAAACTCTCTGGAGGACAACGTCAGCGTGTAGCCATTGCCCGTGCCATCATCAACCAACCCCGTGTGGTTTTGTTGGACGAGCCTCTGTCAGCGCTGGACTTGAAATTAAGAACAGATATGCAGTACGAACTGCGTGAACTGCAACAACGATTGGGCATTACCTTCGTCTTTGTCACCCACGATCAGGAAGAAGCCCTTGCCATGAGTGACTGGATTTTCGTTATGAACGATGGCGAGATTGTCCAATCAGGAACACCTGTGGATATCTACGATGAGCCGATTAACCACTTTGTTGCCACCTTTATCGGTGAGTCAAATATCTTGCCAGGAACCATGATTGAGGACTACTTGGTTGAGTTTAACGGCAAACGCTTTGAAGCAGTTGATGGGGGGATGAAGCCAAATGAGCCTGTTGAGGTTGTCATTCGTCCAGAGGATTTGCGCATTACCCTTCCTGAAGAAGGCAAGCTCCAAGTTAAGGTCGATACCCAGCTCTTCCGTGGGGTTCACTATGAAATTATCGCCTATGACGAACTCGGAAATGAATGGATGATCCACTCAACTCGTAAGGCCATCGTGGGTGAGGAAATCGGTCTAGACTTTGAACCAGAAGACATCCACATCATGCGTCTAAACGAAACCGAAGAAGAGTTCGATGCTCGTATCGAAGAGTACGTGGAAATCGAAGAGCAAGAAGCAGGTCTGATCAATGCAATCGAGGAGGAAAGAGATGAAGAAAACAAGCTCTAAACTCTTTGTAGTGCCCTACATGCTTTGGATTGCCCTCTTTGTATTGGCACCCTTGGTCTTGATTTTCGGTCAATCCTTTTTCAACATTGAAGGCCAGTTCAGTTTAGAAAATTACAAATCCTACTTTGCGTCACAAAACTTGACCTATCTCAAAATGAGTTTCAACTCAGTACTTTATGCAGGGATTGTGACCTTTGTGACCTTGCTTATCAGCTATCCGACAGCCCTCTTTTTGACCCGTCTCAAACACCGTCAACTCTGGCTCATGCTGATTATTCTGCCAACCTGGATCAATTTGCTCCTTAAGGCCTATGCCTTTATTGGGATTTTTGGCCAAAATGGCTCTATTAACCAATTTTTGGAATTTATCGGAATCGGTTCGCAGCAGTTGCTCTTTACCGATTTCTCCTTTATCTTTGTCGCAAGCTACATCGAGCTTCCCTTTATGATTTTGCCGATTTTTAATGTCTTGGATGATATGGATAACAATCTCATCAATGCCAGCTATGACCTAGGTGCGACCAAGTGGGAGACTTTCCGTCATGTCATCTTTCCTCTGTCTATGAACGGCGTGCGAAGTGGGGTTCAATCCGTTTTTATCCCCAGCTTGAGTCTCTTCATGCTGACCCGTTTGATTGGCGGGAACCGTGTTATTACGCTGGGAACGGCTATTGAACAGAATTTCCTAACCAATGACAACTACGGTATGGGTTCAACCATCGGTGTAATTCTCATCTTGACCATGTTCATCACCATGTGGGTGACCAAGGAAAGGAGAGAACGATGAAAAAATTTGCTAACCTTTATCTGGGACTGGTGTTTCTTGTCCTCTACCTGCCGATTTTTTACCTGATTGGCTACGCCTTTAACGCAGGCAACGACATGAATAGCTTTACAGGCTTTAGCTTGAGTCATTTTAAAACCATGTTTGGCGATGGTCGCCTCATGTTGATTGTGACTCAGACCTTTTTCTTGGCCTTTCTATCTGCCTTGATTGCGACCATTATCGGGACTTTTGGTGCCATTTATATTTACCAGTCTCGTAAGAAATACCAAGAAGCCTTTCTTTCACTCAATAATATCCTCATGGTTGCGCCTGATGTTATGATTGGTGCCAGCTTCTTGATTCTCTTTACCCAACTCAAGTTTTCACTTGGCTTTTTGACTGTTCTATCTAGTCACGTGGCTTTCTCGATTCCTATCGTGGTCTTGATGGTCTTGCCTCGACTCAAGGAAATGAACGGTGACATGATTCATGCGGCCTATGACCTTGGTGCCAGTCAATTTCAGATGTTCAAGGAAATCATGCTTCCTTACCTGACTCCGTCTATCATTGCAGGTTATTTCATGGCCTTCACCTATTCGTTAGATGACTTTGCTGTGACCTTCTTCGTAACGGGAAATGGCTTTTCAACCCTGTCAGTCGAGATTTACTCTCGTGCTCGTAAGGGGATTTCGCTAGAAATCAATGCCCTGTCTGCCCTTGTCTTTCTCTTTAGTATTATCCTGGTTGTTGGATATTACTTTATCTCACGTGAGAAGGAGGAGCAAGCATGAAAAAACTCTATTCATTTTTAGCAGGAATTGCTGCGATTATCCTGGTCTTGTGGGGAATTGCGACTCATCTAGACAGTAAAATCAATAGCCGAGACAGTCAAAAACTGGTCATTTACAACTGGGGTGACTATATCGATCCAGAACTCTTGGAACAATTCACTGAAGAAACAGGAATTCAAGTCCAGTATGAGACTTTTGACTCCAATGAAGCCATGTATACCAAGATCAAGCAGGGTGGAACGACCTACGATATTGCCATCCCAAGTGAATACATGATCAACAAGATGAAGGACGAAGACCTCTTGGTACCGCTTGATTATTCAAAACTTGAAGGTCTTGAAAATATCGGACCTGAGTTTCTCAACCAGTCCTTTGACCCAGGTAATAAATTCTCCATCCCTTACTTCTGGGGTACCTTGGGAATTATCTACAATGAAACCATGGTAGATGAGGTGCCTGAGCATTGGGATGACCTTTGGAAACCAGAGTATAAGAACTCTATCATGCTCTTTGATGGGGCGCGTGAGGTATTGGGACTCGGGCTTAACTCGCTTGGTTACAGCCTCAACTCAAAGGATCCACAGCAGTTGGAAGAGACAGTAGACAAACTCTACAAATTGACTCCAAATATCAAGGCCATCGTTGCCGACGAGATGAAGGGCTACATGATTCAGAACAACGCTGCTATCGGTGTGACCTTCTCTGGTGAAGCCAGCCAAATGCTAGAAAAAAATGAAAATCTACGCTATGTGGTACCGACAGAGGCCAGCAACCTTTGGTTTGACAATATGGTCATTCCCAAAACAGTCAAAAACCAGGACGCAGCCTATGCATTTATCAACTTTATGTTGAAACCCGAAAATGCTCTCAAAAATGCAGAGTATGTCGGCTATTCAACACCAAATCTACCAGCTAAGGAACTGCTCCCAGAGGAGAAAAAAGAAGATAAAGCCTTCTATCCTGATGCTGAAACCATGAAACACCTAGAAGTTTATGAGAAATTTGACCATAAATGGACAGGAAAATATAGCGATCTCTTCCTACAGTTTAAAATGTATCGGAAGTAGGAGCTAAACGGATGAAAACGAATCAGTCAGCTGGTTCGTTTTTTAATAGAAGTCAGCTTTTATAGCCATATCTTTTTCTATTCTAGTTGCTTATTTTCTTGCCTAGTAGTATACTAAGCTTAAGCTTACAGAAAGCGGTAACAAATCATGAAAATGTCTACTTTTTTCAAAAAAAGTTATTGGCCAACCTTTTTGATTGTTAACGAAACATATATACTATTCTATCTAAAGGATGGTTTGGATCGAAAATACCTAACAACTGAGTCTATATATTTGGTGATAGGAAACTTTATATTTTGGAATATTTTCGTAGCTATTTTTAGCAATTCGAAAATGTGGGATAAAAGTTGGGATAAAAAGAAAAATGGCAGTAAGAAAAAATATATCCTGAAAAAGTAATCGGAGATGTAGGGAATTGGTCTGATTCAATGGAGATCATTTCCAGTTGACGCAGACTTAAAAAAACGATATAATAAGAAAGTTGAGAATTGATTTTCAGTTGTCTTAGTCCAGAGAAATGGCGGTGCTGCGAGCCATCTAAGCTAGGAAGTCATGCTACTCAATCATACAATTGCATAAGAATAAGAGAATGACAAGTTCATTGAATGAAGGTGGTACCGCGGTTTTTCGCCCTTCGTGATATGAACTTGTCTTTTGATTTTTTGGAGGTGTTGATGAAAACATTTCTTGTCAAACAAAAGTTTCGTCTTGGAGGCGAGCGCTTTGCTATCAAGGATGACAGGGGAGAAATCGCCTATCAGGTAGAGGGATCATTTTTTAAAATTCCCAAAACCTTTACTATCTATGATGCATTTGGTAACCAAGTCAGTGAGATTAGTAAAGAGATTTGGACCCTACTTCCTCGTTTTGAGATTCAGCTTCAGGACGGATCGAGTTTTGTCATTCGTAAGAAGTTGACCTTTTGGCGAGATAAGTATGAGTTTGATAATCTAGGTCTTCGTATTGAGGGCAATATCTGGGATTTGGATTTCAAATTGCTGGATGATCGCGATCAGCTGATTGCGGAAATTAAGAAGGAACTCTTCCATCTGACTTCTACCTACACTGTAACGGTTCTTGAAGACGCTTATGCAGACCTAGTCATTTCCCTCTGTGTCGCCATTGACTATGTGGAAATGCTGGAAAGCCAATCACATTAAAGAAGTAAATAAGGAGACAATATGAAACAACTATCTAGTGCACAAGTACGCCAAATGTGGCTTGATTTCTGGGCGACCAAAGGTCACTCTGTAGAACCATCAGTGAGCTTGGTTCCTGTAAATGATCCAACTCTTTTGTGGATCAACTCTGGGGTAGCAACCCTTAAGAAATACTTTGATGGGACTATTATCCCTGAAAATCCACGTATTACCAATGCCCAAAAGGCCATCCGTACCAACGACATCGAAAACGTAGGGAAGACTGCACGTCACCATACCATGTTTGAAATGTTGGGGAACTTCTCTATCGGTGATTACTTCCGTGACGAAGCCATCACTTGGGCTTATGAGCTTTTGACAAGTCCTGAATGGTTTGATTTCCCAGCTGAGAAACTTTACATGACCTACTATCCAGACGATAAAGATTCTTACAACCGCTGGATTGAAGTGGGAGTGGACCCAAGTCACTTGATTCCTATTGAGGACAACTTCTGGGAAATCGGTGCCGGACCTTCTGGGCCAGATACAGAAATCTTCTTTGACCGTGGAGAAGCATTTGACCCAGAAAATATCGGTATTCGCCTTCTTGCAGAAGATATCGAAAACGATCGTTACATCGAAATCTGGAACATCGTTTTGTCACAATTTAACGCGGATCCTGCTGTTCCTCGTAGCGAATACAAGGAATTACCACACAAAAATATTGATACGGGCGCAGGTTTGGAGCGTTTGGTGGCGGTTATCCAAGGGGCTAAGACAAACTTTGAAACTGACCTCTTTATGCCGATTATCCGTGAAGTTGAGAAATTGTCTGGTAAGGTTTATGACCAAGATGGCGACAACATGAGCTTCAAGGTCATCGCTGACCACATCCGTTCTCTTTCATTTGCCATCGGTGATGGTGCCCTTCCAGGAAATGAAGGTCGTGGTTATGTTCTTCGTCGTTTGCTCCGTCGTGCTTCTATGCACGGTCAAAAATTGGGGATCAACGAGCCTTTCCTTTACAAACTCGTTCCAACTGTTGGAAAAATCATGGAAAGTTACTACCCAGAAGTGCTTGAAAAACGTGACTTTATCGAAAAAATCGTTAAGAGCGAAGAAGAGTCATTTGCTCGTACTCTTCACTCAGGTCAACATTTTGCCCAAGGTATCGTAGCAGACTTGAAAGAAAAAGGTCAATCTGTCATCGCTGGTTCAGATGTCTTCAAACTTTACGACACTTATGGATTCCCAGTTGAACTGACTGAAGAAATCGCTGAAGAAGCTGGTATGACTGTGGACCGTGAAGGATTTGAAGCAGCCATGAAAGAACAGCAAGAACGTGCGCGTGCATCAGCTGTTAAAGGTGGCTCAATGGGTATGCAAAACGAAACCCTCCAAAATATCACAGTGGAGAGCCACTTTAACTATGAAGCATCACAATTGTCTTCTAAATTGGTAGCTATCGTGGCTGACAATGCAGAAGTAGAAGCTGTATCTGAAGGAACTGCCTCTCTTATCTTTGCGGAAACTCCATTTTACGCTGAGATGGGTGGACAGGTGGCTGACCATGGACAAATCTTGGACGAGTCAGGTAAGGTCGTGGCTACTGTGACAAATGTTCAAAAAGCACCAAACGGACAAGCTCTTCACACTGTTGAAGTCCTTGCACCGCTTGCCTTGAACCAAGAATATACCTTAGCAATTGATACAAATCGTCGTCACCGTGTCATGAAAAACCACACTGCGACTCACTTGCTTCACGCTGCCCTTCACAATATCCTTGGAAACCATGCGACACAAGCAGGATCTCTTAACGAAGTTGAGTTCCTTCGTTTTGACTTTACCCACTTCCAAGCAGTAACTGCTGAAGAATTGCGTGCGATTGAACAGCAAGTCAACGAGAAAATCTGGGAAGCTCTTGAAGTGAAGACAGTTGAAACAGATATTGACACTGCTAAAGAAATGGGAGCTATGGCCCTCTTTGGTGAGAAATATGGTAAGGAAGTCCGTGTTGTTACTATCGGTGACTACTCTATCGAGCTTTGTGGTGGTACCCACGTTGGTAATACTTCTGAAATTGGTCTCTTCAAGATTGTCAAAGAAGAAGGTATCGGATCAGGAACTCGCCGTATCTTGGCAGTGACTGGTAAGGAAGCCTTTGAAGCCTACCGTGAACAAGAAGACGCTCTTAAAGCTGTTGCGGCAACCCTGAAAGCACCTCAACTTAAAGAAGTTCCTCACAAGGTAGAAGGACTTCAAGAACAACTTCGTCAACTGCAAAAAGAAAATGCTGAGTTGAAAGAAAAAGCCGCAGCTGCAGCCGCAGGCGACATCTTTAAGGATGTGAAGGAAGTCAACGGTCATCGTTACATTGCTAGTCAAGTGTCTGTATCAGATGCCGGTGCCCTTCGTACCTTTGCGGACAATTGGAAACAAAAAGACTACTCTGATTTGCTTGTTCTAGTTGCTGCTATCGGTGATAAAGTCAATGTCCTTGTAGCAAGCAAGACAAAAGACCTTCATGCAGGAAACCTTGTCAAAGAATTGGCACCAATCGTCGATGGACGTGGTGGTGGTAAACCCGACATGGCTATGGCAGGAGGAAGCAACCAAGCTAAAATCCAAGAATTGTTGGATGCAGTAGCAGGTAAATTGTAATCAAACAAAGATCTATCCATTTGGGTAGGTCTTTTTTGACTACAAAAAAGCCAAATCCGATTGGACCTGGCTTAATTATCATTGGATATTAGATTGTATTGGCTGCCCAAACACTTACAGATCTTTCTGAGACTGGGAATTGTCCATAACCTTCTTCATCAATTGTAACTTGATCTTGGTGGTTGCTAAGTAAGTCTACAAAGGTTTGGTTAGCCCATTCTTGGCCGACAAACATTGACTTGCTGTTTTCTTGGTCATTTGAAATCAAGACTGCGATTGGGGATTGATTTTCAGCACCTGAACGTACCCAACCGATACAGTTTGCGTCATCAAAGTAGTCTGTTTGTTCTCCATAGGCCAAATCTTTTCGGATGGCTAGGAGGCGGTCAAGGACTTCTTTGAAATCTTGTTGAGCGTATTTTCCTGAAATCCCATAGTAGTCTCCGTAAAAGACACATGGCAGTCCATTTTGACGTAATAGAATGAGGGCATAGGCTGCTGGCTTGAACCATTCTTCAACAGTTGATTCAAGGGCTTGTCCTCGTTGGGTATCGTGGTTGTCGACAAAGGTTACAGCCTTGTCGGGCTTGAGTTCAACTAAGCTATCCGTGAAAATGCCACGAAGGTCGTAGTTAGAACCAGCTCGGCTAGCATCAAAGAGATTCTGGTGAAGACGAACATCGACAAGGTCAAAGCGTTCTTCCGTTTTTTCAAGATAGTCTAGGTTAGCTTCCTTGTCGGGATTCCAAAATTCCCCAAAAACATAGAAATCATCACCGTATTTTTCCTTCATATCACGGATGAAATTGCGCATGAAGAAAGAGTCAATATGCTTAACGGCATCCAAGCGGAAACCAGCGACACCAGTCGTTTCCATGAACCACTCAGCCCAGTCATAGATATTTTGGATGACTTCAGGATGTTTAAAGTCTAGGTCGGCATACATGAGGTAGTCATAGTTACCATTTTCATTATCGACCAATTCCTCGTTGGCCCAACCCTTGTTGTCTCCTTGAATGAGATAAATCCCAGATTTACGACGTTTGGCATCATAGTCTGTACCGGTGAAGTGGTACCAGTGCCAGTGGAAGTCATTGTAGGTATCTTGGCGACCATCGAAGGTAAAGCTAGTCCATCCATTGATAGTGAAGGGTTCTCCAAGTTCCACTGTACGGTCTACAGGATCAACTTCGATGACCTGAAAGGCTTCCATGTGATCGGCAGCAGCCTTGTGGTTGAGAACCACATCGGCCATTGGTTGAATTCCCTGTGCTTTTAGGGCTTGAATGGCTTGAAGATAGTCTTCTTTGAAACCATACTTGGTGCGGACAGTCCCTTTCTGGTTAAACTCTCCAAGGTCAAATAGGTCATAGACTCCATAGCCTACGTCTTTTTCATTGGTAGCTTTAAAAGCTGGTGGCATCCAGACGTGACTAATTCCCAGATCAGCTAGGTGTGGAGCATCTTCAGCTAGATGCGTCCAGTGCTGACCGTCGTGGGGCAGATACCATTCAAAGTATTGCATGAGTGTTTGATTTTGCATGATGTTTCCTCTTACTTGTCAATCTTGTTCTTTATTCTATCATAAAGTATTGGTTAGCTCAAACGTTTGCGTAAAACTGAATAATAAGTTTTTGACTATTTTATATAAAATGTTGATTTTTAAAATGAAAGCGCTATAATTATAGTAAATTACATAGATAAAGAGAGGAGATTTCTCATGATTGAATTTCAAAATATTAGTAAGTTGTATGGTGATAAAGAGGCCTTGAGTAATCTCAATTTGCAGATTGAAAATGGGGAGATTATGGGCTTGATTGGCCATAATGGGGCTGGAAAATCGACCACTATAAAATCCTTAGTCAGTATCATTTCGCCCAGCAGTGGTCGTATTTTGGTAGATGGTCAGGATTTATCGGAAAATCGCTTGGCTATTAAACGAAAGATTGGCTACGTAGCAGACTCGCCTGACTTATTTTTGCGTTTAACAGCCAATGAATTTTGGGAGTTAATCGCCTCCTCTTATGATCTGACTAGCTCTGACTTGGAAGCTAGTCTAGCTAGGCTATTGAACGTTTTTGATTTTGCTGAAAACCGCTATCAGGTCATTGAAACTTTTTCTCACGGAATGCGTCAGAAAGTCTTTGTCATCGGGGCACTCTTGTCTGATCCTGATATTTGGGTATTGGACGAACCCTTGACTGGTTTGGATCCCCAGGCTGCCTTTGATTTGAAGCAGATGATGAAGGAACATGCACAAAAAGGCAAGACGGTCTTGTTTTCAACCCATGTTCTAGAGGTGGCCGAGCAAGTCTGTGATCGGATTGCCATTTTAAAAAAGGGGCATTTGATTTATTGTGGTAGTGTAGAGGACTTGAGAAAAGACCACCCAGACCAGTCTTTGGAAAGTATCTACCTTAGCCTTGCTGGTAGAAAAGAGGAGGTTTCAGATGCGTCTCAAGGTCATTAAAAAATTAGTTGATATCAATATCCTCTATTCATCTCAAGAAGCTAATTTGGCTAACCTACGAAAGAAGCAAGCTAAAAATCCTGGGAAAAAAGTAAATGTTTCCGCTAGAGTCCTCAGTTCTTACATTTTTTCCAGTCTCTTGATACTCATCATGTTTATAAATATAGCTATTCATTTTCCTTTTGAGGAAAGGTCTATTTATTTTAGTGGAATGGTTTCTTTTTTACTGCTGCTTGTCTTTTCAACTTCTTTAACAGCTTTTTACAATGTCTTTTATGAGAGTAAGGACTTGGTATCGTATAGGCCTTATGCCTTTAAAGAATCAGAGATTATAATTGCTAAAGGACTGTCTGTCCTCTTGCCAGCTCTGCCTGGAATTGTACCAATCCTAGCTTATTTTCTAGTCCTCTACATTAGGCTAGCACCTTCTCTTTGGATTGGCTTGCCTTTGATGCTGCTGTCCTTGACCTTATTATTTGTTTCTGTGGCTCAAGTGATGGTAGTGGCAGTGCATTTCTTGGCTCAAACTGCGCTTTTTAGAAAGTATCAGTCTATTTTTGCGAATGTGATGATTGGGATAGGGGTTCTCATACCTTTATTATTTGTCTTCTTTGTCCAGTCTACTTCTAGAGGTATAGGTAATCAGACTAAAGAAATTCCACCTCTTCTTTATCCTATTCATCTCTTTTACAAAATAGCAGTGGAGCCTTTTTCAACAGAAGCCATCCTGGGTCTGCTCGCTTGGATAATTCTAACTGTTTTCTTGCTTTACCTGACCAAAAAGAAAGTTCTTCCTCATTTTTATGACGTGATCCTACTTAACAGTGAGGAGAAGGTCATAAAAGAACGTCGCAGTAAGGAGAGGATTTCAACTACTAAAAAGGGCTTTTTCCGTATGGTTTTGCGCTATAACCTCTCTCTCTTGGGACAGGGGACTGGCGTGATTACTGTGCTTTTTACAAGTGCTTTTCTTCCTTATCTCATGATGATCGGTCTGATTTCCAACCTCCGAGATTATCAGATAGTTCCAGATATTCATCCTCCATACTGGTTACCCTTGTTTTTTGTAGGAATGTTTATAGCAGTTGTCAATAACAATATTACCAGCCTGCCTGCAATTGCCTTGTCCTTAGAGAGGGAAAATGTTGATTTTCTTAAGAGTTTACCCTTTGACTTCGCTCGTTATGTGAAAGTGAAATTTTGGATTATATTTGCTGTCCAGTCCTTTTTACCAGTTTTGATTTTACTTGGTCTTTCTCTATATCTAGGCTTGCCCATCCTTTCGATGATTTACCTTCTTGTAGTCTGGACTCTTGCCAGTGTCATCCTTTCTTGCCACCACTACTTTAAGGATGTGAAAAATCTGTCAACCAATTGGAGTAGCATTACGGACTTGGTGAACCGTTCAAATCGTATAGTAGCAATGGTTTTACTCTTAATTTATGGTTTGGTCTTGTTGATTTCAGTCATTGTGAGTTCGTTCTTGGTTCAGTCTCTCTCCCCTGTCCTTGCCATTAGCTTGGGAGTAGGAGCTCTTATCCTCTTGCTTGCTCTTGCTATTTTTGGCTATCATTACTACCTGTCACGCATATTGGCAGAAATAGAAAAAAGATGAGATAGATGGTTACTATCTTGATAAATTTCATTTGACAAATCGCTTTAATAATTTATAACGTAATTATAAATTATTACGATTGGTAATCAAAAAATATAGGGAGGAATGTTTTGAATAACAAATATAATATAGTTCTATTATTGTTGTTTATAGTTTATTTATTTGGATATTTTTTAATTTCAAAAACGTTAATTCCTATAATGTGTGTGATCCAAGTGTTTTCAATAGAAAATATATTTAGAGTTCGAAATAGAATTATTCAAATAGGTGAAATGATGATTATTGTTGCTTCTATAATATTATTTATTGATAGTATATTGAGTTTGTAACAAAAGGCTTTTATATAATTAAATTTTCCATGTATCCGCTGAAGCTGATTTATCTTCTCATCTATCTTCGTCACCAAATTTGATAGACATATATTGCTGATACACCCTCTCTCGCTACAATCTCAAAGTTAAACTGAGGCTAGTTTCCTAGTTTGCTCTTTGATTTTCGTTGATAAAAAGAAATGCTCCTCCAAGACGGAAGAGCATTTTTTATTGTGATTTTGATTCGGTTTCTGCCGACTCCGGATGGAGTTCTTGGTAACTTGGTGCCTTGAAAAGGTCAGTACTGGTTTTGCCTTGTCGTTGGCTAAAGAGGCTCGTTGACTGACTTCCTTTTTCTTGCTCAATCTTTTGCAGAATTGGTAAAGAATTGAGGTAAGAAATACTTTCTGTATCAACTTTTCCAAGATGATCTGCTTGGTAGAAACGGATCAAATCGCCAGTTTGAATCTGATCGCTAATTTTCAGCTGTTGACTGGTTGTTTGACGAACATTTTCTAGTTCAGTCTGAGCTTGTTCATCAAGATTACTGGTTTCAAGACCGCTTTCAGTATAGTAGGTTCGTCCGTCGTAGCTGGTATATTTTGGCGTGACGAAAGAATTGGCAGTTCGAAAGGCAACGATTTCTTGATGATCTGGTGATAGGAGATCTTGTCCAACTTGAAGGAAGGAATTGGACTCAATACCAAGGAGGTGTTCGAGAGTCGGTAAGATATCGATTTGTCCGCCGTATGTATTGATGATTTTTCCCTTTTCATAACCAGGCATGACCACCATAAAAGGCACTCGTTGCAACATGGCATTGTCGTAATTAGACCAATTCTCAGATGTCTTTCCGATCAATGGTGCCAGGTCAGGATTGCGGGAATTGGAAATGCCATAATGGTCTCCGTAAATGACGATGATGGAATTTTCATAGAGGCCACTTTCTTTGAGATAGTCAAAGAAGGCCTTGATGGCACTGTCCAGATAGTTGGCAGTTTGGAAATAGCCATTGATAGTTTCATCTTTGGTTTTGGCCAAGGGGAAACCAAGCTCATCGCCTGTCAGATTGCTAGCATAAGGATAGTGATTAGACACTGTGATATACTTAGCATAAAAAGGCTGCTGCAAATGCTCCAGATACTGGATAGAATCTTTCATCATGATTTTATCATTTAAACCATATTGGAAAGAATTGCTACTGTCTTGCTTGGTAAAATAGGAAGCATCAAAGAAGTATTGGTAGCCCCATTGTTTGTAGGTCGTATTTCGGTTCCAGAAGGTCCCGATATTACCGTGAAAGACAGCACTTGATTGGTAGCCATTTTTTGATAGGATAAAAGGTGCGGCCTGCTGGGTATTGGTGCCACCGTAGTTGACCATGAAAGAACCTTGGTTAAGACCAAATAAACCGGTCTCCAGCATGGTTTCCGCATCGGAGGTCTTACCAGCCTTGACTTGGTTAAAGATATTCGAAAAGGCTAGTGTAGATTGCGAATGGTAGAGGGAATTAAGGAAGGGAGTGACTTCATGCTCAGTTCCATCTATGTTGAGTTTATAGTCAAGCAGGAATTGTTGGAAACTCTCCAAGTGGAGATAAATCACATTTTTCCCTTTAGCCAAGCCAAAATAGTCTGGATTGGGCTTAGCCGAATGTTCTTGAATATAATCTGTAATAGGTTGAAGGTCAGTCTCAGAGGCCTTAGCACGTTCTTTGTTGGCGCTATAGGATTGGTTGGCACTATAACCTAGAAAGGCTGGCAAACTGAGGGCACGAACAACATAATAATTCGAAAATCCTCGTGACAGGAGATCGGGACGCTCAATTTCAGCCAAGAAAAGATTAGCAGAAAAGAGCAGAGCTGAGAGTGCAGTGATAGCAACACTGGAGCGGAATTTGAAGGGTCTCCTATCCAGCTGGATGAATTTTTTAAAGAAAAGGAAAGCCAGCAGTGGGAAATCCATAAAATAGATGAAATCCCAAGGACGCAGTAACTCTAGTTCTGCAGTACCGACAGATACCTTGCTAACCACCTTCATGGTATTAGCTGTGATAAAGTCACTAAATTCTCGATAGTAAAAGACATTAGAATAAAGCCAAATGAATAAAAGGCTATAAATAGCTATACTCAGGCCATAAAAGACCTTGGTTGACCGAGCGTATAGGGCTAGAGCCAGCAGGAGTAGCCCCAAGGGAAGGGGATTGAAAAAGGCGATGAAGGCAAGGTAATTTCCCTGCAACTTGCCCACTTGAATATCTAAATTGAAGTCAACGGTATAGGCTAATAAGGTTTTGAGCCAATAGAGGATTAAAAGGGTTAGGACAAAACCCAGTCTGGTACCGATGGCTTTTTGGATTTTGTTAAAATTAATTCTCACACATTTACTTCCTAATTTTTTATTAGTATTAGTATACCATTTTTTAAAAGAAGAGTAAAAAAGCAAGGGTAGTTTCTTTTTTGAGAATTGGCTAAAAGTTTGATATAATGGTAGTTATGAATAGAATAAGAGTTAGCAAAAGGGTTGAAAAGAAGCTCGCCAAAGGTCAGGTTTTACTAGAAGCCAGTGATCTTGAGAATGTCAATCTTAAGGATCAGGAAGTAGAAGTGCAGAGTCAGGAAGGAAACTTTCTTGGTACTGCCTATCTTTCTCAGCAAAACAAGGGCTTGGGCTGGTTTGTTAGCAAAGACAAGGTGATCTTTAATCAAGCTTTCTTTGAAACGCTGTTTAGACAAGCTAAAGAAAAGAGAAGCGCCTACTATCAAGATGATTTGACAACTGCCTTTCGTCTCTTTAACCAAGAGGGAGATGGCTTTGGGGGTCTGACAGTGGACCTTTATGGCGACTATGCTGTCTTTTCTTGGTATAACTCTTATGTTTATCAGATTCGCAAGGTTATCTCAGAAGCCTTTAGACAGATTTTTCCTGAGGTTTTAGGGGCCTATGAGAAGATTCGTTTTAAGGGTTTGGACTATGAATCTGCACACGTTTATGGTCAAGAAGCACCTGACTTTTTCACTGTTTTGGAAAATGGTGTTCTGTATCAAGTCTTTATGAATGATGGCTTGATGACAGGGATTTTCCTAGACCAGCATGAGGTTCGTGGTAGTCTGGTTGACGGTTTGGCCATGGGTAAATCCTTGCTCAATATGTTTTCCTACACAGCAGCCTTTTCAGTAGCTGCGGCCATGGGAGGAGCAAGTCAGACAACTTCTGTTGACCTAGCCAAACGTTCACGAGAATTGTCTCAAGCGCATTTTCAGGCAAATGGAATCAGCACGGACGCCCACCGTTTTGTGGTTATGGATGTCTTTGAATATTTCAAGTATGCCAAACGCAAAGGCCTGACCTACGATGTGATTGTCCTAGATCCGCCTAGCTTTGCTCGGAACAAAAAACAAACTTTCTCTGTGGCCAAGGATTATCACAAGTTGATTTCCCAGAGTCTTGAGATTTTAAATCCTGGAGGGATTATCATTGCCAGTACCAATGCTGCCAATGTTTCCCGCCAGAAATTTACAGAACAAATTGATAAAGGCTTTGCAGGAAGAAGTTACCAGATTTTAAATAAATACGGTCTTCCAGCAGATTTCGCCTATAATAAAAAAGATGAAAGTAGTAATTACCTCAAGGTGATTAGTATGAAGGTTAGTAAATGAAATTAATCGTTTCAGTAATGCCAAGAAGTTTAGAGGAGGCCCAGGCTCTGGATGCCACGAGGTATCAGGATGCTGATATCATTGAATGGCGCGCCGACTATCTGCCTAAGGAAGCGATTTTGCAGGTGGCTCCAGCTATTTTTGAAAAATTCGCAGGTCGTGAGTTGGTTTTCACTCTGCGAACTCGCGCTGAAGGGGGAGAAATTGACCTTTCTTCAGAAGAATATATCCATCTAATCAAGGAAGTGGCGCAACTCTATCAACCAGACTATATTGATTTTGAGTACTACAGCTACAAGGATGTTTTTGAGGAAATGCTGGACTTCCCAAATCTCGTTTTGAGTTACCACAATTTCCAAGAAACACCTGAAAATATGATGGAAATCTTGTCAGAGTTGACGAGCCTAAATCCAAAACTTGTTAAGGTTGCGGTGATGGCTCACACGGAGCAAGATGTCTTAGACTTGATGAACTATACACGAGGCTTTAAAACCCTCAATCCCGAGCAGGAATATGTAACTATTTCTATGGGTAAGGTGGGTAAGGTTTCTCGTATCACTGCGGATGTGACAGGTTCTAGCTGGTCCTTTGCTAGTCTAGATGAGGCCAGTGCCCCTGGTCAGATTTCCCTAGCTAACATGAAAAAAATCAGGGAGATTTTGGATGAAGCTTGATGGCTATACACGTTTAGCAGCAGTTGTTGCCAATCCTATTAAGCATTCTATTTCCCCCTTTATTCACAATAGGGCCTTTGAGGCGACGGCTACCAATGGTGCTTATGTGGCTTGGGAGATTGATGCAGCTGATTTGGCAGAAACAGTGGCTAATATTCGTCGCTACCAGATGTTTGGCATCAACCTGTCCATGCCCTATAAGGAGCAAGTGATTCCATATTTGGATGAGCTGAGTGACGAAGCGCACTTGATTGGTGCGGTCAATACGGTTGTCAATGATAATGGCAATTTAATTGGATATAATACAGATGGCAAGGGATTTTTTAAGAGCTTGCCTTCTTTTACAATTACAGGTAAGAAGATGACCTTGCTGGGTGCAGGTGGTGCGGCTAAATCAATCTTGGCACAGGCTATTTTGGATGGCGTCAGTCAGATTTCAGTCTTTGTTCGTTCAGTTTCTATGGAAAAAACAAGACCTTACCTAGACAAGTTACAGGAGCAAACAGGCTTTAAAGTGGACTTGTATGCTTTAGAAGATGTTTCTGAACTGCAAGCAAGGATTGCCGAGTCGGATTTACTTGTCAATGCGACAAGTGTAGGGATGGATGGCCAGTCGTCTCCAGTTTCTGAAAGCATAGTCTTACCAGAAACTCTCTTAGTAGCAGATATTATTTACCAACCCTTTGAAACCCCATTTTTGAAATGGGCTAGAAGTCAGGGAAATCCCGCCGTCAATGGTCTGGGAATGTTGCTCTATCAAGCTGCAGAAGCCTTTCAACTGTGGACAGGCAAGGAAATGCCGACAGAAGAGATTTGGCAGTCTTTAACAGAAAAATACCAATAAAGAAAGGGAGATTCTCCTATGAAAATCAGAATCGATATTCCTCATCATCCTTATGATATTCAGATTGAAAAAGGTTGTCTGGCTCAAGCTGGTCAATGGTTGCGAGAACTCTGGCAACCGCAAAAAGTGGTCATTGTAACAGACAACCATGTAGCTTCTCTTTATGCAGAGAAGGTCAAGCTCAGCCTAGAAGATGCTGGTTTTCAGGTAGCTGTTTTTGACTTTTTAGAAGGCGAAGAAAGAAAAAATTTAACCACTGTTCAGAAAGTCTATGAATTTCTAGTTAAGCAGGGGCTGACTCGTAGCGATGGAATTGTGGCTCTTGGTGGTGGTGTCGTTGGAGACCTGGCTGGTTTTGTGGCCTCTACCTATATGCGGGGCATTCATTTTGTTCAGATACCGACCAGCTTGACAGCTCAGGTTGATTCTTCTATCGGTGGAAAGACAGGCGTCAATACTCCATTTGCTAAGAATATGGTAGGAACTTTTACCCAACCAGATGGGGTTTTGATTGACCCACTTGTTCTTGAAACCCTCGGAAAAAGAGAGTTGATTGAAGGGATGGGTGAGGTCATCAAGTATGGCTTGATTGAGGATCCAGAACTGTGGGCTCTCTTGACGGAGCTAGATGGTTCTGTGGAGAGCATTCTGGAACATGCAGAGATTTTGATTGAACATTCTTGTCAGGTCAAGTGCAAGATGGTAGTTGAGGATGAGTTGGATAATGGTGTTCGCCTTTACCTCAATTTTGGCCATACCATTGGCCATGCTATTGAAGCGACTGCCGGTTATGGCAAGGTCATGCATGGTGAAGCTGTGGCCATGGGCATGGTGCAGATTTCCAAGGTTGCTGAGGAAAAAGGCCTCATGCCAGCTGGCATTACCCAATCTATCACAGAGATATGTCAGAAATTTGGACTACCTGTTGACTATGAAAACTGGGATGTTGATAAGCTTCATCAGGCTCTTACTCATGACAAGAAAGCGCGTGGCAACACCTTGAAATTGGTCTTGGTGCCAGAGCTTGGTTCTGCAACCATTCACCCAGTTTCTCTGGAAGAGATGAAAGACTACTTGGTAAAATAAGGAGAGTGTATGAGATATTTAACTGCAGGAGAATCACACGGCCCTCGTCTGACAGCTATTATTGAGGGAATTCCAGCTGGACTTCCTTTGACAGCTGAGGATATTAATGGAGACCTTAAACGCCGTCAGGGTGGCTACGGTCGTGGTGGTCGTATGAAGATTGAGAGTGACCAGGTTGTCTTTACATCGGGCGTTCGCCATGGGAAAACGACAGGGGCTCCCATTACTATGGATGTCATCAATAAGGACCACCAAAAATGGCTGGACATCATGTCTGCGGAGGACATTGAAGACCGCCTTAAAAGCAAACGAAAAATCACTCATCCACGTCCAGGTCATGCTGACTTGGTTGGAGGTATCAAGTACCGTTTTGATGATTTGCGAAATTCTTTGGAACGTTCATCAGCTCGTGAAACAACCATGCGGGTAGCAGTTGGAGCAGTAGCCAAACGCCTCTTGGCTGAACTGGATATGGAAATCGCCAATCATGTCGTGGTCTTTGGCGGCAAGGAAATCGATGTACCTGAAAATCTGACAGTGGCTGAGATTAAGGAGCGAGCTGCCCAGTCTGAAGTTTCTATTGTCAATCAAGAACGAGAGCAGGAAATCAAGGATTATATTGACCAAATCAAACGTGATGGTGATACCATCGGTGGAGTTGTCGAGACAGTCGTTGGAGGTGTTCCAGTCGGCCTCGGCTCTTATGTTCAATGGGATAGAAAATTGGATGCACGATTGGCCCAAGCAGTGGTTTCTATCAATGCCTTTAAAGGGGTGGAATTTGGTCTTGGATTTAAAGCTGGTTACCGCAAAGGAAGCCAAGTTATGGATGAAATTCTCTGGTCTAAAGAAGACGGCTATACTCGCCGTACCAACAATCTGGGTGGCTTTGAAGGTGGCATGACTAATGGACAACCCATCGTTGTTCGTGGTGTTATGAAACCCATTCCTACTCTTTATAAACCACTTATGAGTGTAGATATCGAAACCCACGAACCCTATAAGGCAACCGTGGAGAGAAGTGATCCGACCGCTCTTCCAGCTGCAGGAGTGGTCATGGAAGCCGTTGTGGCTACGGTTCTGGCACAAGAAATCCTTGAAAAATTCTCATCAGATAATCTTGAGGAATTAAAAGAAGCGGTAGCCCAACACCGAGACTATACAAAGAACTATTAAGGAGTTCCTATGGCAAAAACAATCTATATCGCAGGTCTTGGTTTGATTGGTGCCTCTATGGCACTCGGTATCAAACGCGATCATCCAGATTATGAAATTTTAGGTTATAATCGCAGTCAAGCTTCGAGAGATATCGCCTTGAAAGAAGGCATGATTGACCGTGCAACGGATGATTTTGCTAGTTTTGCTCCTTTGGCAGATATCATCATCCTCAGTTTGCCAATCAAACAAACCATTTCCTTTATTAAGGAATTGGCTGACTTGGACTTGAAAGAAGGTGTGATTATTTCAGATGCCGGTTCGACCAAGTCAGCTATTGTGGATGCGGCGGAGCAGTATTTGGCTGGCAAGCCTGTTCGCTTTGTCGGGGCCCATCCTATGGCTGGTAGTCATAAGACAGGGGCAGCTTCTGCGGATGTCAATCTCTTTGAAAATGCCTACTATATCTTCACACCTTCGAGACTGACAAGTCAGGATACGCTTGAGGAAATGAAGGATCTGCTTTCAGGTCTTCATGCCCGATTTATCGAGATTGATGCCAAGGAGCATGATCGAGTGACTTCTCAGATTAGCCATTTTCCACATATTCTGGCTTCTAGTCTCATGGAGCAGACTGCGGTCTATGCTCAGGAACATGAGATGGCAAGGCGCTTTGCGGCCGGTGGTTTTCGAGATATGACCCGAATTGCGGAAAGCGAGCCAGGTATGTGGACTTCTATTCTCTTGTCCAATCGTGAGACCATTTTGGATCGAATTGAGGATTTCAAGGAGCGTTTAGATGAGGTTGGACAAGCCATCAGCAAGGGAGATGAGGAGCAGATTTGGAACTTTTTCAATCAGGCGCGTGAACAACGGCAGGCTATGGAAATCCATAAGCGTGGTGGTGTGGACAGTTCTTACGATCTCTATGTTGACGTTCCCGATGAAGAAGATGTCATCTTGCGAATTTTGGAACTGCTACGTGGAACTTCCTTGGTTAACATCCACATCAACGAGGAAAACCGTGAGGATATTCACGGGATTTTACAAATTTCATTTAAAAATGCTCAAGATTTGGAACGAGCCGAGCACCTCATAACAGAAAACACCGACTACACAGTCGTTGTCAAATAAGGAGAAAATCATGTCAAATATTTACGATAGTGCAAATGAACTCAGTCGCGGTCTACGCGAATTACCAGAATACAAGGCTGTTAAGGTAGCTAAAGATGCGATTGCAGCAGATGCTGAGGCAAGTAAAATCTTTACAGAATATGTTGCCTTCCAAGAGGAAATTCAAAGACTAGCACAGACAGGTCAAATGCCTGATGCTTCCTTCCAAGCGAAAATGGAAGGCTTTGGTAAACAGATTCAAGGAAATAGTCTCTTGTCAGAATTCTTTACCAAGCAACAACAATTGGCCATTTACCTTTCTGACATTGAAAAAATCGTTTTCGAACCAGTTTCAGAATTGCTAAAATAAGAAAATAACTATCATAAAGTCAGGAATTTTTAAGGAATTTCTGGCTTTTTATGATAAAATAGGTAAAAGTATTGCAAGTATGAGGTCCAGTATGAAACTAAAAACAAACATTCGCCACTTACATGGCAGTATCCGCGTTCCAGGTGACAAGTCTATCAGCCACCGTTCCATTATTTTTGGAAGTTTGGCTGAGGGTGAGACCAAGGTTTATGATATTCTGCGAGGTGAGGACGTTCTTTCGACCATGCAGGTTTTTCGTGACCTTGGTGTTGAAATCGAGGATAAAGATGGGGTTATTACCATTCAAGGTGTGGGCATGGATGGACTAAAAGCTCCGCAAAATGCCCTGGATATGGGAAATTCTGGAACCTCGATTCGCCTGATTTCAGGTGTCCTTGCTGGCGCAGACTTCGAAGTAGAAATGTTCGGAGACGATAGTCTTTCCAAACGTCCTATGGACCGTGTGACGATTCCTCTGAAAAAAATGGGCGTCAGCATTTCAGGGCAAACTGAGCGAGACCTGCCTCCCCTTCACTTAAAAGGGACGAAAATCCTAACACCTATTCATTATGAGTTGCCAATAGCTTCTGCTCAAGTCAAGTCAGCCTTGATGTTTGCAGCCTTGCAGGCTCAGGGGGAGTCCGTCATTATCGAAAAAGAGTGCACCCGTAACCATACTGAAGATATGTTGCAACAATTTGGTGGTCATTTAAGTGTGGACGGCAAGAAAATCACAGTCCAAGGGCCACAAAAATTGACAGGACAAAAGGTGGTCGTGCCAGGAGATATTTCCAGTGCAGCCTTTTGGTTGGTCGCAGGTTTGATTGTTCCAAACTCTCGTGTAGTGCTGCAGAATGTGGGTATTAATGAAACGCGTACTGGTATTATTGATGTCATTCGCGCCATGGGTGGAAAATTGGAAATGACCGATATTGACCCAGTCGCTAAATCTGCTACCTTAACTGTTGAGTCTTCAGACCTCAAAGGAACAGAGATTGGTGGTGCCTTGATTCCACGCTTGATTGATGAATTGCCCATTATTGCCCTGCTAGCGACCCAAGCTCAAGGTGTAACGGTTATTAAGGATGCTGAGGAGCTCAAGGTCAAGGAAACAGACCGCATTCAGGTGGTAGCAGATGCCTTGAATAGTATGGGGGCGGATATCACTTCTACAGCTGATGGGATGATTATCAAAGGGAAATCAGCCCTCCACGGTGCTAGAGTCAATACTTTTGGAGATCACCGAATTGGCATGATGACAGCTATCGCAGCCCTCTTGGTAGCAGATGGAGAAGTGGAGCTTGACCGTGCAGAAGCCATCAATACCAGCTACCCTAGCTTCTTTGATGATTTGGAGAGCTTGATTCATGGCTAAGGTGTTATTAGGCTTTATGGGGGCTGGTAAATCGACTATTGCAAGAGGCTTGGACCCTAATTACCTTGATATGGATGCTCTGATAGAGAAGCGTTTAGGAATGTCCATTGCGGATTTTTTCGCTGAAAAGGGAGAAGTGGCCTTTCGTCAGCTAGAATCAGAAGTCCTAGCTGAGTTACTACAAAGAGACCAAGTTGTGTCAACTGGTGGAGGAGTGGTCATTTCTCAACGAAATCGTAACTTACTAAAGACCAATTCTGATAACATCTATCTGAAAGCCGATTTTGAAACCCTCTACCAACGCATATCAGCTGATAAGGACAATCAGCGTCCGCTTTTTCTAAATAATAGCAAGGAAGAATTAGCAACTATTTTCCAAGAAAGACAGGCTTGGTATGAGGAAGTGGCTAGTCGGATTTTGGATGTGACCAAGCTAAGCCCAGAGGAAATTATAGAGGAACTGAGATGAAAATTGCTTATCTAGGTCCCAAGGGATCATTTTCACACCACGTTGTGCAGACAGCTTTTCCTCATGAGGAATTGCAGGCCTTTGCCAATATTACAGATGTTATCAAGGCCTATGAGCAAGGCCTGGTGGCATATTCTGTGGTACCAGTAGAAAATTCTATCGAGGGTAGTGTTCATGAAACTTTGGACTACCTTTTTCATCAGGCTCGCATCCAAGCAGTAGCAGAAATCGTTCAGCCCATTCACCAGCAGTTGATGGTGGTGCCAGGTCACACTAAGATTGAAAAGATTTTTTCTCATCCACAGGCCTTGGCTCAAGGAAAGAAATTCATCGATGAAGAGTATCCAGATGCTCAAATTGAGGTGACTGCTAGTACAGCCTATGCGGCCCGCTTTATTTCCGAACATCCAGACCAGCCTTTTGCTGCAATTGCTCCTAGAAGTTCTGCCGAGGAATATGGCTTGGAACTGATTGCTGAGGATATTCAGGAAATGGAAGCCAATTTCACACGTTTCTGGGTTCTGGGAGCTGAAGGTACAGCTATTCCTTTGCAAGCACAAACTGAAAAAATGAGTTTAGCCTTGACCTTACCGGACAATCTTCCCGGCGCACTTTACAAGGCTCTTTCAACTTTTGCTTGGCGAGGAATTGACCTGACAAAAATTGAAAGTCGGCCACTCAAGACAGCACTGGGAGAATACTTTTTCATTATTGATGTGGACTATGCTGATAAGGACCTGGTCCACTTTGCCCAAAAAGAATTAGAAGCGATTGGAATCCAGTATAAAGTTCTGGGTGCCTATCCTATTTATCCAATATCAGACCATGGAAAGGAGAGAAGATGAGTAAAGAAAATCCCTTAAGCCATCACGAGCAGTTACGTTACGACTATCTCTTTAAGAACATTCATTACCTCAATGAGCGAGAGAAAAAAGAGTTTGCTTACTTGCAAGGTAAGTTAAATATGGCTGGCGGTAGTGAAGCTTCACCAGAAATTCATAATGAAAATTATGATATGGAAGAGTCTTTCATGGAACCAATCAATCAGTCTCCTCTTCCATCCTATGGTAACCGTAGTCGTGCAAAAAAATATCAGAAAAGTCATTCTCAACCAAAGGTTAAATCTAAAAAACGTAAAATTCGTTGGGGTCGTATTTTTGTTGGACTGCTTGCCCTTTTAGCCTGTGTCGGTTTTGGCATGATTTTTATGTTCCTAAAAGGCTATTCAAATGCTGATCCAACCAAACCTGCCAATGCAAAAGCAGCTCAAGTAGAAATTTTTCATGGTCAAGATACCAAGGATGGAGTCAATATTTTGATTATGGGGACGGATGGACGGATTGGCCAAAACAGTGCAGAAACGAGAACGGACTCTATTATGGTTCTAAACGTTGGTGGCTCAGATAAGAAAATCAAGCTGGTCAGCTTCATGCGTGACAATTTGGTTTATATAGACGGTTACAGCCAAGTCATTAATGGTAGAAAGCAGTCCGATAATAAGTTGAATGTGGCCTATGAACTAGGGGAACAAGAGGGACAAAAAGGGGCAGAAATGGTTCGAAAAGTCCTAAAAGACAATTTTGACTTGGACATTAAGTACTATGCCTTGGTAGACTTCCAGGCCTTCGCAACCGCTATTGACACTCTGTTCCCAGATGGGGTGACAATTGATGCCAAATTCTCAACCTTGGAAGGTCAACTTTTAACCGAAGCTACGGTGGGAGATGATTTGCATGCTACGGAAACGGAGTCTCCAACCCAGACTATCAAAGTTGGGAAACAGCAGATGAACGGTTCAACCTTGCTCAATTATGCACGCTTCCGTGATGATGATGAAGGTGATTACGGTCGTACCAAGAGACAACAGCAAGTGTTGACAGCTGTTCTGCAGCAACTCAAGGATCCAACCAAACTCTTTACTGGTTCAGAAGCACTTGGTAAGGTCTTTGGGATGACCTCTACGAACGTTCCCTATAGTTTCTTATTGACCAATGGTTTATCCTTCCTAAATGGAGCACAAAACGGCATTGAGAGATTAACAGTTCCAGAACTGGGTGATTGGGTAGATGCCTATGATGTCTATGGAGGTATAGCTCTCCAAGTCGATCAAAATAAATATCAAACCAAGCTAGCTCAAATGGGAATGAGATAAGTTAAGACAGAAAAATCAAAGTTTGAAGGCTATTTATCCAGCAGTCAAGCTTTGATTTTTTACAGTCTGCAATAGATTTTCATCCCTTATTTGTGGTATAATGGAACGATACGATAGAAAGAATAATGAACAATATGACTGATTTAAAAGCAATTCAGGCTCGTAGTCTGGAGATGGCTGAATATTTTGTGGCCTTTTGTAAAGAACATGATTTGCTTTGTTATCTTTGTGGTGGAGGTGCTATTGGTGCCCTTCGAAACAAGGGTTTTATTCCTTGGGATGACGACCTAGACTTTTTTATGCCCCGCAAAGATTATGAAAAATTAGCAGAATTATGGCCTCGCTATGCAGATGAGCGTTATTTCTTGTCAAAGAGTCACAAGGATTTTGTCGATCGCAATCTTTTTATTACCATTCGTGACAAGGAAACCACATGTATCAAGCCTTATCAGCAGGATTTGGATTTACCACATGGTTTGGCCTTGGACGTGTTGCCTTTGGATTATTATCCAAAAAATCCAGCTGAGCGGAAGAAACAGGTTCGCTGGGCCCTGATTTATTCCCTTTTTTGTGCCCAAACTGTTCCAGAAAAGCATGGAGCTATCATGAAATGGGGAAGCCGTATTTTACTGGGTGTGACTCCAAAATCTCTCCGTTATCGCATTTGGAAAAAAGCTGAGAAAGAAATGACCAAATATGGTTTGGCTGAGAGCGATGGTATTACAGAATTATGCTCAGGTCCGGGCTACATGAGAAACAAGTACCCAATCGAATCTTTTGAAGACAATCTTTTCTTGCCGTTTGAAGGAACAGAGATGCCTATTCCAGTTGGCTATGATGCTTATCTCAGCACTGCGTTTGGGGATTATATGACTCCTCCGCCAGCAGACAAGCAGGTACCGCATCATGATGCTGTCATCGCTGATATGGATAAGTCTTATACAGAATACAAGGGAGAATATGGTGGCTAAGAAAAAAATCTTATTTTTTATGTGGTCTTTTTCTCTCGGAGGCGGAGCAGAGAAGATTCTATCTACCATTGTTTCAAATTTAGATCCAGAAAAGTATGATATTGATATTCTTGAAATGGAGCATTTTGACAAAGGATATGAATCTGTTCCGAAACATGTACTAATTTTAAAATCCCTTCAGGATTATCGCCAAGCCAGATGGTTACGAGCTCTTTTGTGGAGAATGAGAATTTATTTTCCAAGATTGACTCGTCGCTTGCTGGTGAAAGATGACTATGATGTTGAAGTTTCCTTTACCATTATGAATCCACCACTTTTGTTCTCTAAAAGAAAAGAAGTCAAGAAGATATCTTGGATTCATGGAAGTATTGAAGAATTTCTTAAGGATAGCTCAAAAAGGGAATCACATAGACGCCAGTTGGATGATGCGGATACTATTGTAGGAATTTCTAAAAAGACCAGTCATTCTATCAAGGAAGTCTATCCAGATTATGCTTCAAAATTACAGACGGTCTATAATGGTTATGATTTTAAGACTATTCTAGAAAAATCTCAAGAGAAGAGCGATATCGAGATTGCTCCTCAAAGTATCTGTACCATTGGACGAATTGAGGAAAATAAGGGTTCTGACCGTGTAGTGGAAGTGATACGACTATTACACCAAGAGGGAAAACATTATCACCTTTACTTTATAGGTGCTGGTGACATGGAAGAGGAACTGAAAAAACGAGCCAAAGAGTATGGGCTTGAGGACTATGTTCATTTCCTTGGTTATCAAAAAAATCCTTATCAGTATTTATCTCAGACGAAAGTTCTCTTGTCTATGTCTAAGCAAGAAGGTTTTCCTGGAGTGTATGTGGAAGCTTTGAGTCTGGGACTTCCTTTTGTCTCTACAGATGTTGGAGGGGCTGAGGAATTATCCCAAGAAGGTCGATTTGGACAAATCATTGAGAGCAATCAAGAGGCAGCTCAGGCAATTACGAACTACATGACATCTGCCTCAAACTTCGATGTCAATGAGGCTAGTCAATTTATTCAACAATTTACAATTGCCAAACAAATCGAACAAGTAGAAAAACTATTAGAGGAGTAGCATGGAAACTGCATTAATTAGTGTGATTGTGCCAGTCTATAATGTGGCGCAGTACCTAGAAAAATCGATAGCTTCCATTCAGAAGCAGACCCATCAAAATCTGGAAATTATTCTTGTCGATGATGGAGCAACAGATGAAAGTGGTCGCTTGTGTGATTTAATCGCTGAACAAGATGATAGGGTGTCAGTGCTTCATAAAAAGAATGAAGGCTTGTCACAAGCGCGAAACGATGGAATGAAGCAGGCTCATGGGGATTATCTGATTTTTATTGACTCAGATGATTATATCCATCCGGAAATGATTCAGAGTTTATATGAGCAATTAATTCAAGAAGATGCGGATGTTTCGAGCTGTGGTGTCATGAATGTCTATGCTAATGATGAAAGCCCACAGTCAGCTAATCAGGATGATTATTTTGTCTGTGATTCTCAAACATTTCTAAAGGAATACCTCATAGGTGAAAAAATACCTGGAACGATCTGCAATAAGCTAATCAAGAGAGAGATTGCAACGGTCCTATCCTTTCCCAAGGGATTGATTTACGAAGACGCTTATTATCATTTTGATTTAATCAAGTTAGCTAAGAAGTACGTTGTTAATACCAAACCCTATTACTACTATTTCCATAGAGGGGATAGCATTACGACCAAACCGTATGCAGAGAAGGATTTAGCCTATATTGATATCTACCAAAAGTTTTACAATGAAGTTGTGAAAAACTATCCTGACTTGAAAGAGGTTGCGTTCTTCAGATTGGCCTATGCCCACTTCTTCATTATGGATAAGATGTTACTAGATGATCAGTATAAACAATTTGAAGCCTATTCTCAGATTCACCGATTTTTAAAAGGCCATGCCTTTGCTATTGCTAGGAATCCAATTTTCCGTAAGGGGAGAAGAATTAGTGCTTTGGCTCTATTCATAAACATTTCCTTATACCGATTCTTATTACTGAAAAATATTGAAAAATCTAAAAAATTACATTAGAACGGGGGTGAGCAAGTGATTGATGGAAAACGATTATTATTTAGTTTGACCATAGTCAGCTATGCCTTGACGCTAGTAAGTGGAATTGTGTATCTGTTTAATAATAATAATGTTAGCTTGCTTTCTACTTTATTGTTCTTACTGGTTAGTAGCTTAATTGCCTGCTGGAATGATATCAAGTATTACTTAATCCATTTTATTTTCTATTTAACTATTTTTGTATTTCTGGTATCAAGACCGACCATTGATTATTTTAGGGATGGCGCTCTGGATACCTATCATCCGATAGCCTATCGCTTTGCCTTTATAGTCGTCATGGTTTCGATTCTGGGCTTGACCACAGGAGGCGTACTGGCTCGTTACTTCATAGCTAGGAAGAACATAAAAGTACCAAAGATAGGAAATTCTATAAAAGAGATTTATATCAAGCGGTTACGCTTTGTATCACTAGGAGTTTTTCTTCTAACCTATCCTTTCTATTTTATTCGCTTATTTGAACGGCTCCTGTATCGTCTGCAGACTTCCTACTATGCCTACTATGCAAATTTTGAAAGTAAACTTCCTTATTTTACCTACATTTTGTCTACCTTTACGGTCTATGCAATGTGTATGTATCTGGCAACCAAGCCAAAGAAATTGCAGGCGACAGCAGTGTTGGTATCCTTCATTGTAGCCAATACCATTCATTTGGCAATCGGGACACGAAATCCCTTTATTTTAAGTATTTTATTTGCTTTTGTTTATTACTTTATGCGGGAGCAAACTGAAAAGGGAAAATGGATTGGGTTTAAAGAAAAGTTAGCGATTTTTGTCGGTTCTCCTATTCTTATGTTAGCGATGGGAGTGCTCAATTATGTACGGGATAATGTCCAGGTTTCCCATACAGGTTTCTGGGATATCTTACTTGACTTTATCTATAAACAAGGGACTAGTTTTGGTGTTCTGGCTCGAGGTTTTCTATTTAACAGTAGCCTTCCTTACCGAGATTTACGCAATTTTACTTTTGGTCCTGTCATTGATTATTTTGCAAGAGGAAGTTTGGGGGCTATTTTCGGAGGAAAAGCCTTTGAACATACAACCAATAGTGTGGAGCTAGCTATTGATAGTAATAGTTATGCCCACAATCTATCCTATCTTGTTTTGAACAAGGAATACTTGAAAGGACATGGTATCGGAAGTAGTTATATCATGGAGTTGTATACAGACTATGGTATGATAGGAGTCTTTCTACTTAGTCTCTTACTCGGTATGCTATTTATAGCCATGTTGCAAGTAGCCTATCGCTCTAGAACAATCCTATTTGCCTTGTCCCTACTCATCTTGAATAATCTATTCTTTATGCCAAGAAGTAGCTTTTCAGAAAGTTTCTTCAATCTATTTACAATGCAATTCTGGGGAATTGTTCTTGTGATTATATTTGTAGCAAAAATGCTTACAAAAGAGAACCAGTATCTACTAAACAAAGGAGAAAAAAATCATGTTTGAACATTATTCAGTAGCTGATTTGTTTGCAAATCTTTACAAAAAACGAAAAGCAAATATTCTAGCTCTCATCGCTTTATTTGCTCTCATTGCTGTACCATTTACAATTAAAGCAGTTAAGAATAAAAATACTGTCAAAGACACAACAAGTTATTCAACTTATATCAGCTATAAAATCACTCCTCCAGAAGATTCAGCCAAAACGATTTTGAATCATCAAATTGGTGGCTATAGTGATTTCTACGGGAAATTGATTGATGGGAATTTGAATGGAGCTTATCTTTTCAATGATGTAGAGTCTAGTGAGTTGAAAAAAATTGCTAGTGAATTAGATACGACAGAAACAACCTTGAAAAATTCTACGAATGATTATTGGTGGAAAAAATTAACTGTCTACTATATGATTGACGATGCAGGGGTTGGTGTGAAAATTTTGACACCAAGTAAAGATGCTAATGACTTGTTGGAGCGAAAAATTGATGGATTGATTGAGAAATTTAAACACACTTATGCAAATGTAAAAATTGAAAAATTGGAAACCATCAACTCTAAAGAATTGAATGCAAACGGTGAGACAGCGCTTGGATTGAATGTGAAGAACTTGATTCTCCGTTTAGCTGTTATTGGAGTAGTTTGTGTGATTTTGGTTGTGATGGGAAATGTATTGGTTTATCTCTTTAATCCAACCATCAATAGAGCAGGTGATTTTTCTCAGTATCAAATTGATTTTGTAACAGAGATTACAACAATTGCCAACCTAGCAGATATCCTATCATACAAAAATGCTGGACAAGAATTAACAATCGTTAGCTCAAACAAAGCTATCCTAGATAAATTGAAACAAAATCAAGAGGCCTTAAAAGGAATGCATTTTGTGGATTTACAAGATGTACCATCTCTTTTGGAAAGAGATACAGTCCTTCTTGTTGAAGAGTATGGAGTGACTCGTTATAAGAAATTTGAACAAAGTCTTCAAATTCTTAGAAACTTAAATCGTTCTATCCTCGGTGTAGCAACCTTTAAATTATAAGCATTCTGATGTATCAGGTCTTCAAAGTTGGCTAAGAGTCGATTTTGAAGGCTTTTTCTATCTGTCTGCAGAAATTTTCTTTTAGAGTCTTCTACAGAAAGACCCTGGGGAAAATCTAGCTTGATAGAGGAGCCTTCTTTTGATAAAATCGTAAAAATCTAGTATAATAGATAGAACTGAAAGTACGAGGTTACTAGCAATGAAAATGAAACAAATTAGTGATACTACTTTAAAAATCACGATGTCTTTAGAAGATTTGATGGATCGAGGGATGGAGATCGCTGACTTTCTTGTTCCTCAAGAAAAAACAGAAGAGTTCTTTTATGCCATCTTGGATGAGTTAGAGATGCCTGAGAGCTTTCTGGATACAGGCATGTTGAGCTTCCGTGTGACTCCAAAACCTGATAAGGTAGATGTCTTTGTGACCAAGTCAAAAATTGACCAAAATCTAGATTTTGAAGATTTATCGGATTTACCAGACATGGAAGAATTAGCCCAAATGTCGCCAGATGAATTTATCAAAACCTTAGAAAAAAGCATCGCGGACAAAACTAAGGATGACATCGAAGCAATTCAATCTCTTGAGCAAGTTGAAGCCAGGGAAGAAGAGCAGGAGCAGGCTGAACAAGAAGTTGAAAGCAAGAAAGAGCCTTACATCTACTACATCCTTTCTTTTGCTAAGTTGGCTGACTTGGTGGCTTTTGCCAAGACAGTGACTTTTGAGATGGAAACTTCTGAACTCTACAAAATGAACGAGCGCTATTATTTGACTATTTTAGTGGATATTGAAAATCATCCAAGTCCATATCCAGCTTGGCTGTTGGCCCGTATGCGCGAGTTTGCAGACGATAGTGACATCAGTCGCTCAGTTTTGCAAGAGTATGGTCAAGTCTTGATGAATCACGATGCAGTGCTTAATTTGCAAAAGATTGGTTCATAATTTTAAAAATCAATTTTCATCTATCAAGAAAGACGAATCATGGGATTCGTTTTTTCTTTTTATACTGAAATAGTGAATTACTATAATAGGAATTTTCACAAAATTCTGTTATAATGGCTATATTAGAAAATTTCGAGGAGACAAACATGACAGTTAAAATTGCTTTACTAGGATTTGGTACCGTTGCAAGTGGTGTGCCTTTCCTCCTAAAGGAAAATGGAGAAAAAATCAATCAATCAGCACATTCAGAGATTGAAGTTGCTAAAGTATTGGTCAAGGATGAACATGAAAAGAATCGCTTGCTTACAGCAGGAAATGACTTTAACTTTGTAACCAATGTGGATGATATTTTGTCAGACCAAGACATTACGATCGTAGTGGAATTGATGGGGCGTATCGAGCCTGCTAAAACTTTTATCACTCGTGCCTTGGAGGCTGGGAAACACGTTGTTACTGCCAACAAGGACCTTTTGGCTGTCCATGGCGCAGAGTTGTTAGAAATCGCTAAAGCTAACAAGGTAGCACTTTACTACGAAGCAGCAGTAGCTGGTGGGATTCCAATTCTTCGTACTTTAGCAAATTCATTGGCTTCTGATAAAATCACTCGCGTATTGGGTGTAGTCAACGGAACTTCTAACTTCATGATGACCAAAATGGTGGAAGAAGGATGGTCTTACGATGATGCTCTTGCGGAAGCACAAAGACTTGGATTTGCAGAAAGTGACCCGACAAATGATGTTGATGGGATTGACGCAGCCTACAAGATGGTGATTTTGAGCCAATTTGCTTTTGGTATGAAGGTTGCCTTTGACGATGTAGCCCATAAGGGGATCCGTAACATCACACCAGAAGATGTAGCTGTGGCTCAAGACCTTGGCTATGTAGTGAAATTGGTTGGTTCTATTGAGGAAACTCCTTCAGGTATTGCTGCAGAAGTAACTCCAACCTTCCTTCCTAAAGCGCATCCACTTGCTAGTGTGAATGGCGTAATGAACGCTGTCTTTGTAGAATCTATCGGTATTGGTGAGTCTATGTACTACGGACCAGGTGCGGGTCAAAAACCAACTGCAACAAGTGTTGTGGCGGATATTGTCCGTATCGTTCGTCGTTTGAATGATGGAACTATCGGTAAAGATTTCAATGAATATAGCCGTGACTTGGTCTTGGCAAATCCAGAAGATGTCAAAGCAAATTACTACTTCTCAATCTTGGCTCCAGACTCAAAAGGTCAGGTCTTGAAATTGGCTGAGATTTTCAACGCTCAAGATATTTCCTTCAAGCAAATCCTCCAAGATGGCAAAGAAGATGACAAGGCGCGTGTTGTGATCATCACACATAAGATTAATAAAGCCCAGCTTGAAAATGTCTCAGCTGAATTGAAGAAGGTTTCAGAATTCGACCTCTTGAATACCTTCAAGGTGCTAGGAGAATAAGATGAAGATTATTGTACCTGCAACCAGTGCCAATATCGGGCCAGGTTTTGACTCGGTCGGTGTAGCTGTAACCAAGTATCTTCAAATCGAGGTCTGCGAAGAACGAGATGAGTGGCTGATTGAACACCAGATTGGCAAATGGATTCCCCATGACGAGCGTAATCTCTTGCTCAAGATTGCTTTGCAAATTGTACCAGACTTGCAACCAAGACGTTTGAAAATGACCAGTAATGTTCCCTTGGCGCGTGGTTTGGGTTCTTCTAGCTCGGTAATCGTTGCTGGGATTGAACTAGCTAACCAGCTGGGGAATCTCAACTTGTCAGACCATGAAAAATTGCAGTTGGCGACCAAGATTGAAGGACATCCAGACAATGTGGCTCCAGCTATTTATGGTAATCTCGTTATTGCAAGTTCAGTTGAAGGGCAAGTCTCTGCGATTGTGGCAGACTTCCCAGAGTGTGATTTTCTAGCTTACATTCCTAACTATGAATTACGCACTCGTGATAGCCGTGGTGTCTTGCCTAAGAAATTATCCTACAAGGAAGCTGTCGCTGCCAGTTCTATCGCCAATGTAGCTGTCGCAGCCTTGTTAGCAGGAGATATGGTGACAGCTGGGCAAGCAATCGAGGGAGACCTCTTCCACGAACGTTACCGTCAGGACTTGGTGAGAGAATTTGCTACGATCAAGCAAGTAGCCAAAGAGAATGGGGCCTATGCGACCTACCTCTCTGGTGCTGGACCAACAGTTATGGTCTTGGCCTCTCATGACAAGATGCCGGCCATTAAGGCAGAATTGGGAAAGCAATCCTTCAAAGGTAAACTACATGATTTGAAGGTTGATACCCAAGGTGTCCGTGTTGAAGCAAAATAAAGAATAGAAGATAGGATGGGGAAACTCTCGACCAGAGGGCTTCCTATCCTTTTTTTGAAAAGAAGTTTATACTCAATGAAAATCAAAGAGCAAACTACGAAGCTAGCCGCAGGCTGCTCAAAACAGTGTTTTGAGGTTGTGGATAGAACTGACGAAGTTAGCTCAAAATACTGTTTTGAGGTTGCAGATGTAAGCTGACGTGGTTTGAAGAGATTTTCTAAGAGTATTAGTTAAAAACTTGATAAAGGAGAAACGAAGATGTCAGAAATTTATCTAGCAGGTGGTTGTTTTTGGGGCCTAGAGGAGTATTTTTCACGAATTTCTGGAGTGCTAGCAACCAGTGTTGGCTACGCTAATGGGAAAGTTGAAACGACCAATTATCAACTAATCAAAGAAACAGACCATGCAGAAACGGTTCAAGTGATTTATGATGAGAAGACAGTGTCACTCAGAGAAATTTTGCTTTATTATTTCCGAGTCATCGATCCTTTATCGATTAATCAACAAGGGAATGACCGTGGTCGCCAATATCGAACGGGAATCTATTATCAGGATGAAGCAGACTTGCCAACTATCTACACTGTGGTTCAGGAGCAGGAGCGCATGCTTGGGCGAAAGATTGCAGTAGAGGTGGAGAAACTTCGCCACTACATTCTGGCTGAAGATTACCACCAAGACTATCTCAAGAATAATCCTTCCGGTTACTGTCATATCGATGTGACCGATGCTGAGAAGCCATTGATTGACGCCTCAAATTATGAAAAGCCTAGTCAAGAAGTGTTGAAGAAAAGCTTAACTGAAGAGTCTTATCGTGTTACCCAAGAAGCTACTACAGAGGCTCCTTTTACCAATGCCTATGACCAAACCTTTGAAGAAGGGATTTATGTAGATATTACGACAGGTGAGCCACTCTTTTTTGCCAAGGATAAGTTTGCTTCAGGTTGTGGCTGGCCAAGCTTTAGTCGTCCAATTTCCAAGGAATTGATTCACTACTACAAAGACCTGAGTCATGGAATGGAGCGAATCGAAGTTCGTTCTCGGTCAGGTAATGCTCACTTGGGTCATGTTTTCACAGATGGACCTAGGGAGTTAGGTGGCCTCCGTTACTGTATCAATTCTGCTTCCTTACGCTTTGTGGCCAAGGATGAGATGGAAAAAGCAGGATATAGCTATCTATTGCCATACTTAAATAAATAAAATTGAGAGGGTGGGGCTTCCCACTTTCTTCATTTCCAGAATAAGAATAGAAGGGATTTATGAAACACTTACTATCTTACTTTAAACCCTACATCAAGGAATCGATTTTAGCACCCTTGTTCAAGCTATTAGAAGCTGTGTTTGAGCTTCTTGTTCCCATGGTGATTGCAGGGATTGTTGACCAGTCCTTGCCCCAGAGAGATCAAGGGCATCTCTGGATGCAGATTGGCCTGCTCCTTATCTTTGCAGTCATTGGCGTTTTAGTGGCCTTGGTAGCTCAGTTTTATTCAGCCAAGGCTGCGGTTGGATTTGCCAAAGAACTGACAAACGACCTTTATCGTCATATTCTTTCCTTGCCCAAGGATAGCAGAGACCGTTTGACAACTTCTAGCTTGGTGACACGCTTGACTTCGGACACCTATCAGATTCAGACTGGTATCAATCAATTCCTGCGCCTCTTTTTGCGAGCGCCTATTATTGTTTTTGGGGCCATTTTTATGGCCTATCGAATCTCGTCTGAGCTGACTTTCTGGTTCTTGGTTATGGTTGTGATTTTGACGATTGTCATTGTAGGGCTCTCTCGACTGGTCAATCCTATCTACAGTAGTCTGAGAAAGAAAACGGACCAGTTGGTTCAGGAAACGCGCCAGCAATTACAAGGCATGCGGGTTATTCGTGCTTTTGGACAAGAAAAACGAGAATTACATATTTTTCAAACCCTTAACCAAGTCTATGTTAGATTGCAAGAAAAGACGGGTTTCTGGTCTAGTTTATTAACCCCTCTGACTTATCTGATTGTCAATGGAACTCTCCTCGTTATCATCTGGCAGGGTTATATTTCAATTCAAGGAGGTTTGCTCAGTCAAGGTGCCCTAATTGCCCTTATCAACTACCTCTTGCAGATTTTAGTGGAATTGGTCAAGCTCGCCATGCTGATTAATTCCCTCAATCAATCCTATATCTCAGCCAAGCGAATCGAGGAAGTCTTTGATGAAGAGCCAGAAGATATCCATTCAGAGTTAGAACAAAAGCAAGCTATCAACGATCAGGTTTTACAAGTGCAAGAATTGACTTTTACCTATCCTGATGCGGCCCAGCCTTCTCTGAGAAACATTTCCTTTGATATGAAGCAAGGGCAAATCCTTGGTATCATTGGGGGGACGGGTTCTGGTAAATCAAGCTTGGTGCAAGTCTTACTTGGACTTTATCCAACAGACAAGGGAAGCATTGACCTTTATCGAGATGGACGTAGTCCTCTTAATCTTGAGCAATGGCGGTCTTGGATTTCTTATGTGCCACAAAAGGTCGAACTCTTTAAGGGAACTATTCGTTCCAACTTGATTCTAGGCTTAAATCAAGAAGTGACTGACCAAGAACTCTGGCAGGCCTTGGAGATTGCGCAAGCTAAGGATTTTGTCAGTGAAAAAGAAGGACTCTTGGATGCTGTAGTTGAGGCAGGAGGGCGAAATTTCTCAGGAGGACAAAAACAAAGGCTATCTATTGCACGTGCAGTCTTGCGCCAAGCTCCGTTCCTCATCCTAGATGATGCGACCTCGGCCCTCGACACCATCACCGAGTCCAAGCTCTTGAAAGCTATTCGAGAAAATCTGCCAAATACGAGCTTAATCTTGATCTCTCAACGGACTTCGACACTCCAGATGGCTGACCAGATTCTCCTCTTGGAAAAAGGGGAACTCCTAGCTATCGGCAAGCACGAGGACTTGATGAAGATCAGTCAAGTCTATCGTGAAATCGATGCATCCCAACATGGAAAGGAGGACTAATATGAGACGACAAACTGCAAACCAGACGCTCAAACGTTTGGCCATAGATTTAGCCAGCCATCCCTTCCTCCTTTTCCTAGCCTTTCTAGGAACCATTGCCCAAGTTGGATTATCGATTTACCTACCTATCTTGATTGGGCAGGTCATCGACCAGGTCCTAGTGGCTGGTTCTTCACCAGTTTTTTGGCAGATTTTCATCCAGATGATTTTGGTGGTCATAGGAAATACTCTAGTACAATGGGTCAATCCTCTTCTTTATAATCGCCTAATCTTCTCTTATACCAGAGACTTGCGAGAGCGAATCATCCATAAGCTCCATCGTTTACCGATTGCTTTTGTGGATCGGCAAGGCAGTGGAGAGATAGTCAGTCGTGTGACCACAGACATAGAACAGTTGGCAGCCGGCTTGACCATGATTTTTAACCAATTTTTCATTGGTGTCTTAATGATTTTGGTTAGTATTCTAGCTATGCTTCAAATTCATCTCCTCATGACTCTCTTGGTCTTGCTGTTGACACCACTGTCCATGGTAATTTCACGCTTTATTGCCAAACGCTCTTATCATCTATTCCAGAAGCAAACAGAGACGAGGGGCATTCAGACTCAGTTGATTGAAGAATCGCTTAGCCAGCAGACCATTATCCAGTCCTTCAATGCTCAAACAGAGTTTATCCAAAGGCTGCATGAGGCTAATAACAATTACGCAGGCTATTCTCAGTCAGCCATCTTTTATTCATCAACGGTTAATCCTTCAACTCGCTTTGTCAACGCGCTCATTTACGCTCTGCTTGCTGGAGTAGGAGCTTATCGTATCATGATGGGGTCAACCTTGACCATTGGGCGTTTAGTTACCTTTTTGAATTACGTCCAACAGTACACCAAGCCCTTTAACGATATTTCTTCAGTTCTAGCTGAGTTACAAAGTGCTTTAGCTTGTGCAGAGCGTGTCTATGCTGTCTTAGAAAGTCCTGAGGTGGCTGAAACAGGCAAGGAAGTCTTGACAAGTGACCAAGTTAAGGGAGCTATTTCCTTTAAGCATGTTTCTTTTGGCTACCATCCAGAAAAAATCTTGATTAAGAATTTGTCTATCGATATCCCAGCTGGTAGCAAGGTGGCCATCGTTGGTCCGACAGGTGCTGGGAAATCAACTCTGATCAATCTCCTCATGCGTTTTTACCCTATTAACTCAGGAGATATCTTGCTGGATGGGCAATCCATTTATGATTATACCCGAGCGTCATTGAGACAGCAGTTTGGGATGGTGCTCCAAGAAACCTGGCTCAAGCAAGGAACTATTCATGACAATATTGCCTTTGGCAATCCTGATGCCAGTCGGGAGCAAGTGATTGCTGCTGCAAAGGCAGCCAATGCGGACTTTTTCATCCAACAGTTGCCACAGGGATACGATACCAAGTTAGAAAATGCAGGAGAATCTCTCTCTGTTGGTCAAGCCCAGCTCTTGACCATTGCCCGAGTCTTTCTAGCTATCCCTAAGATTCTTATCTTAGACGAGGCGACATCCTCCATCGATACGCGGACAGAGGTGCTAGTACAGGATGCCTTTGCTAAACTCATGAAGGGGCGCACAAGTTTTATCATTGCCCACCGCTTGTCAACCATTCAAGATGCGGATTTGATTCTTGTCTTGGTGGATGGCGACATCGTGGAATATGGTAACCATCATGACCTCATGGCTAGAAAAGGCAAGTATTACCAAATGCAGCAAGCTGCAGCTTTTAGCTCAGAATAATCCTTTCTCTTTTGAAATTTTATAGACGAAAAAAGTTGCCTTCGGGTGACTTTTTTGTTACAATAGCTAGAAAAATTATTCACTGTAAATTGTTTTTTAGAAAAGGAGCCTATAATGAAAGTCTATCAGCATGTAAATATCGTGACTTGTGACCAAGATTTCCATGTTTATTTGGATGGAATCTTAGCAGTTAAGGATTATCAAATTGTCTATGTCGGTCAAGAGAAGCCAGAAGTTTTAGAGCAAGCTGAGCAGATTATAGACTATCAAGGAGCCTGGATTATGCCTGGCTTGGTCAATTGCCACACCCATTCTGCCATGACAGGTTTGCGAGGAATTCGGGATGACAGTAATCTCCATGAATGGCTCAATGACTATATCTGGCCAGCAGAAGCTGAGTTTACTTCAGACATGACTACCAAGGCAGTCAAAGAAGTGCTGACAGAAATGCTCCAGTCAGGAACAACAACCTTCAACGATATGTATAATCCCAATGGTGTAGATATTGAGCAGATTTATCAGGCAGTCAAGGCATCCAAGATGCGTTGTTATTTCTCACCGACCCTCTTTTCTTCAGAGACAGAAACAACTGCTGAGACTATAAGCAGAACACGAGCTATTATCGAAACAATCATAGGATATGAAGATCCAAATTTCAAGGTGATGGTGGCACCACATTCTCCCTACAGCTGTAGTAGAGACTTGCTGGAAGAGAGTCTAGATATGGCAAAAGAGCTGAATATTCCCATCCATATCCATGTGGCGGAGACCAAGGAAGAGTCAGGAATTATCCTGAAACGCTACGGCAAACGTCCCCTCGCCTTTCTAGAAGGACTGGGTTACTTAGATCATCCGTCTGTCTTTGCTCATGGGGTAGAATTAAACGAGCGAGAAATTGAACGCTTGGCAATATCTCAAGTGGCAATTGCGCATAATCCTATCAGTAACCTCAAACTGGCATCAGGTATTGCTCCCATCATCCAACTCCAAAAAGCAGGAGTAGCAGTCGGAATTGCTACAGACTCGGTTGCTTCCAATAACAACCTAGATATGTTTGAGGAAGGACGGACAGCAGCGCTTCTTCAGAAGATGAAAAGTGGAGACGCTAGCCAATTTCCTATCGAAACAGCTCTCAAGGCACTGACAATCGAAGGAGCTAAGGTCCTTGGAATGGAAAATCAGATAGGAAGTCTGGAAGTTGGTAAGCAAGCAGATTTTCTCGTCATCCAACCACAAGGAAAAATCCATCTCCAACCTCAGAAAAATATGCTCTCTCACCTGGTTTATGCTGTCAAATCTAGTGATGTAGATGACGTTTATATTGCTGGAGAGCAGGTTGTTAAGCAAGGTCAAGTCCTGACAGTTGAACTTTAATAGAAAAATCACGAAAAATTTTTAAAAAAAGTTTGCAAAAATCTTGCATTCTTTTTTTAACTATGCTATACTTATATACGGTTTGAAAAAACTGCCTAAGACAGTAGGGGAGCTAGACTCATAAGTATCCTACCGAGGACAAAACGTATCATGTAAAAAGAAGCGTATTGTACTTTCGTGTCTAGGTTTGGGCGCGTTTTTCTTTTGGAAAAATTCCCCAAGCAAAATAATTACGGAGGTGAACACACTAATGAGTGAAGCAATTATTGCTAAAAAAGCGGAACTAGTTGACGTAGTAGCTGAAAAAATGAAAGCTGCTGCATCTATCGTCGTTGTTGACGCTCGTGGTTTGACAGTTGAGCAAGATACAGTTCTTCGTCGTGAGCTTCGTGGAAGCGAAGTTGAGTATAAAGTTATTAAAAACTCAATCTTGCGTCGTGCAGCTGAAAAAGCTGGTCTTGAAGAACTTGCATCAGTATTTGTTGGACCATCTGCAGTAGCATTTTCTAACGAAGATGTTATCGCACCAGCGAAAATCTTGAACGATTTTGCTAAAGACGCTGAAGCACTTGAAATCAAAGGTGGTGCAATCGAAGGCGCTGTCGCATCTAAAGAAGAGATTCTTGCACTTGCAACTCTTCCAAACCGCGAAGGACTTCTTTCTATGCTCCTTTCTGTACTTCAAGCGCCAGTGCGCAACGTTGCTCTTGCAGTCAAAGCGGTTGCAGACAACAAAGAAGACGCAGCTTAATCTTAAGCTACGCAGCGTAGCCTAGCTACAAAAAAATATTATAAATTTAAAAACTTATTTGGAGGAAATAACAATGGCATTGAACATTGAAAACATTATTGCTGAAATTAAAGAAGCTTCAATCCTTGAATTGAACGACCTTGTAAAAGCTATCGAAGAAGAATTTGGTGTAACTGCAGCTGCTCCTGTAGCTGTTGCTGCAGCTGGTGCTGCTGACGCTGGTGCTGCTAAAGATTCATTCGACGTTGAATTGACATCTGCAGGCGACAAAAAAGTTGGCGTTATCAAAGTTGTACGTGAAATCACTGGTCTTGGTCTTAAAGAAGCTAAAGAACTTGTTGATGGTGCACCAGGTGTCATCAAAGAAGGTGTTGCAGCTGCAGAAGCTGAAGAACTTAAAGCTAAATTGGAAGAAGCTGGAGCTTCAGTTACTCTTAAATAATAGAGCGACTACATTAGTAGCTTAAAAACATGATTAAACCGCTATTCTTGAGAGTAGCGGTTTTCTTTTTTGTGTGCCAGGGGGCAAAAAGGGGGCAAAACTATTTATAAATTTTGTCTAGCACGTCCACAACTCGTGACTTAATATTTTTGGTAACGTGCGTGTAAATCTCCATTGTCGTCTTTCCATTGTCTTTGTGGCCAACTCTTTGCGTGATTGCTTTTAGTGGAATATTATTTTCAGCAAGTGTGCTGATCAGTGTATGGCGTAAGATATGCGGGTGCAGTGGTTTGTTGATTGGATGCTTTAAAGTAGCATTGGCATTTTTCATAAGCTTTCCGATAGATGATTTATGAATCGGAATGCCATTGGCTGATACAAAGATAAAGCCCATGTCTTTATAATTCGGATTGGTGCTTTTTCTGATTTCGTGCAACTCAATAAACTCTTCTATAATCTCAATTTCTTTTTTAGTTAAGTCAACTACACGTATAGATGATAGAGTTTTAGGTGTGGTCTTGATACCTTCAGAACCTTTGCGCGTGGGATCTAAAGTACCATTGATTGTGATAGTGCGATTTTCTCTATCGTAGTTCTCAAATTTCAGCGCCCCAGCTTCCCCGACACGGCAACCGTTCAGCGCCATAAATTCCGCCATACGTGCCACATGATAGCCCCGATTGTACTTTTTCATGGCTTTCAGAAGTCTTTTTAGTTCACTTTGCTCAAGGAACTTATCCTCAATCCTCTCCATGGTCTCATATGTGACAACCTTTTTAGGAAGTCGCACACGCTGGACGGGGTTGCTATCTATCAGCTCCATGTCTAGTGCGTACTTGAAGACCATGCTCAGTACAGATTTCTGTTTTTTGAGCTTGATATGATTTTCTTCCGAATCCGTGAAGAATTGTTGGGTATACTTGGCCGTGATATTTTTTATTTTTACGTCAGGCGCAAAGGTCTCTTTAATTTCATCTACAGCATAGACCATAGTCTTGATAGTAGAAGGTTTGATAGACTTTTTATGAAGCTCCCACCAGTCGTTTAGCACGTCCGTGAAAAGCATATCAGTAGTAGTCAAGCTTTGTAGCTTTTCAGCTATCTTTTCATCAAGTATCTTTTGTGCTTCTTTTTTTGCACGAGGGGATTTGCTGTCAAGCGTTATAGATATTTTTTTCCATTTTTCCGTGTACGGATCCTTGTATCTTTCGTGAAACTTGAACTTTCCGTTTTCTCTTTCTTCCATCCACATTTGCTTTTACCTCACTTTTTTGATAAAATGGGTATAGTAAAAAGCGCTTTTTAAAGCTTTCTACTATACAGCTATGCCCCGTGCTCAGAGTCTCCAAACTTTGAGAGCATGGGGCTTTTTTGTTTTCTACTATATTGTAGACTCTTTTAGATATGAGTCTATCATAGCTTTTATAATGCGCTTATCACGGTCAGTAATCTTCTGCCCGTCTTTTTGTATATCCATAGAGAAAAACTTCTCATAGTCCATCTCTTTCAAATTTTCGTTTTCAAGATTCTCTCTTATGGTTTCTCTAGGATTTTCTTGATCTGTACGACCTAGCAAAAAATCCACGGACACGTCAAAAAAGTCTGCAAGTTGCATGACTCTCTCCATAGAAGGGTGATTTCTTTTTAGGCCATATAAGGTATTTTTGCCAACGCCAATCCCTTCTTCAACATCATTAAAAGACAATCCTCTACTTTTACAAAGCTTTTTGACAGCTTCATACACAGGTAACATATAAAATGCACCCCCTTTTTATCCAAATATTAGCGTTTTAAGATTATATTTGATACTTTATATACATAAGATTAAATATAATCTATAAAAAGATTAAATATAATCCAAAAAAATGTAAAAAAAAGATGAAAAACTGTTGACAAGCTCTTTCTAAAGTGGTATTATTATCTCAGAGTTAAAGATATAGTTAAAAACAAAATCAAAAAAATTCCCGTTTTTTTGTGTACCTTTAATGTACTTTATTTTTCTTTATTTTTTGTTGTACCTTTAAAAAAGACTATTCTTATCAGCTTTCTAAAACTTTTTATAGTTTTTTATAGCTTTTTTCTACACTCCTATTATATAAGAATTAATTTTTATTGTCAACATTATTTTTAAAAAAATAAAAATTTTTTTCACTTTTTCTTTAACTAATAGTAACTTAAATTTAAAAAAGGAGGTGGTCACATGAAAGACCAACAAAAAAGGTGGGCGAAGTTAGCAGAAGCTAGCTTAAAGGAAAAAGGGTGGAGCAAGACAGACTTAGCTATAGTAGCAGGAGTTACGCCATCAGCTATCACACAACTCTTTAAAAAGGGGAAGGGAAGTGATGATTTGAAATTGCTTGTACATAAGAAGTTGAAGCTATCCGAATCTTGGGAAAAATTAGAAGAAATCAGTTAAAGGAGTAACATCATGAATGAAATTTTCACTTTTAAAGGTCAGTTAGTTAGAACAGTTCTAATCGGCAAGGAGCCTTGGTTTGTCGGGAAAGACGTTGCAGATATCCTAGGATATACGGGAACCGCTAAAGCCATCAGAAATCACGTTGATGAAGATGACAAAGGGGTGACCGAAATGGACACCCCTGGTGGAAAACAAAATATCGTTATCATCAATGAATCTGGTCTCTACTCTCTTATCTTATCCAGCAAGTTACCTCAAGCCAAAGAGTTCAAGCGTTGGGTGACATCAGAAGTTCTACCAGCAATCAGAAAAGATGGTGGATTTATTAGGGAAAATCTTGATGAAGAAGCATTCATTGCTCTATTCACTACTCAGAAGAAGTTGCGTGAACAGCAAGCTACTATGATTGAAGATATTGACTACTTGAAGAAGGAACAGCCAATTCACCCAGGATTTGCTCAAGTACTTCTTAAGAAACGCAAAGCGCGTGTGGTTGAGTGCTTGGGAGGGTTTGACAGTCCAGCATATGCCAACAAGAGTTTTGCAAAGTCAGTCTTTAAGCAAGCAGAAGCAGACTTTAAAGAATACTTTTGCGTGAGCCGATACGACTTACTTCCTAAAAAGTACGCGCAGGATGCACTTAAGTATTGGAATACATGGCAACCAAGCATGAATGTGATGCTTAAGATTGAGCGTTTAAATACCATTTATCTATAGAAAAGAAGACACAAAAAAAAGGGCGATTGCAGTCGTCCCTTCCCTAAAATTTATCTATGTTTATTATATCACAGGAGGCAGAGAAATGCCAGTAATTGATAATGTTAATTTCCGCCCCGTTGCCCAGCATGAGAAAGCTGAATGGGGTGGATATGAGAGCTTGAAAGAGAAGTTCAATGACCTATCAACGACAACGTTGAAACAATGGGCGAATGAGATGAGAGCTCATGAAGAGTTTAAGTTTTTCGTAATGCACCCTACTCACAAAACTGTACTTATTAACTATAAAGGTTTTGCCTTATATTGTATGTGGAAATCACGCAATCGGTACAAAACTAAAAAAGAAAGTTTAAAAGACTTACTAGCAGATTTAAAAGCTGAAAAAGCTATCGTTGAGGAAGTAGCGGAGCTTGAGCTTGACAAGCTTATGACCGCCTAATTTAGAAAGGAAATAAATACCATGTTACAAGAACCATCAATTATGAGTCAGCTACTAGGTGTAGCTACAATTATCATCTTTATCTTTATTGCTTACTTGTATGTATTGCGTCAAGATAAATTAGAAGCTGAAGCAAAGAAGAAAAAAGCAGAGTTTGAAGCCAAGGTACTTGAGCTATCAGAAGAGCTTTATGAGCAAGGCAGATATGATGAACGTCAAGCCATTCGCAAGAATATCCGCAGAAAATTCCAAGGCTTTACGTTTGACAATGAACGCCCAGAGGGATTGCGCCCAGAGCCGTTAGCATTGCCAGCACCTAAGATTGGAATTTGAAGAAGAAAGGAAGAAAGAAATGAATATTTACGATTTAGATAAAACAGTAGACTGGCTTGAAAACATGGAGTTAGATGAAGAAACACTACGCGATACTATTGAGTCAGTTGTAGAGGAAGCAGATATCAAGCGGTTGATGAATAACGTGGCATGGGCTAATAACAATGATAAGGCCTTGAAGGATGCCGCAAAGGCGCAGAAAGATAAGTTGACGGACAAGATTAGGTCAGCAGAAAAGCGAATTGAACGACGGAACGAGATTGCTTTTAAAGTGTTAAGCAGATTGAAAGATTACAAGCTGAAAACTGAAGAATACAGCTTTTGGGTGCAAAAGAATCCAGTAAAAATTGAATATGATGAACAAGCAATTCCAGATGAATATTTCAAGATGGTTCGTGAACTGGATAAAGACGCTATCAAGAAGGCGTTGAAGAATGAAGTTGAAATCCCAGGAGTTTCTCAAACCCAAACAGAAGGTGTTAGGATCAGATAGGAATTAGGATATGAAAAAATCAGAAACATTAACAGAGTTCAGCAAGGCTTTTGCGAAAACTCAACAAGAAATGAAACAACCTTTAAAAGATGCTAGCAATCCATTTTTTAAAAGCAAGTATGTACCGCTTGAAAATGTGGTAGAAGCTATCACAGAGTCAGCAAGCAAGAATGGCTTATCATTTACACAGTTCCCGTCAAGCGATGAAAATGGGAATGTAACGGTTGGGACGCTAGTGATGCATAGTTCAGGCGAATGGATTGAATACGACCCAATCAAAATGAAGCCAGTCAAAAACGACCCTCAATCAATCGGGTCAGCAATCACTTATGCTAAACGCTACGCATTATCTGCTATTTTTGGGATAACAAGTGACCAAGATGATGACGGGAATGAGGCTACACAAGCAAAAAAGCAACAATCTAGAAAAGCTGATTTCCCAGTTATCTCAGTTGAAAAAGCAAACTACTACTTGAAAGAGATTGCGACTATTTCTGCTGAAAAGGGTAAAGAAGACGGCTCTATCGTTAAATGGTTTTTAAATCATCTTGGAGTGGTTGACTATAAGATGATTAAGCAGTCACAGATTGAAGATGCGGATATGTTGCTTGCTAAATTGAAAGGAAGCTAAAAAACATGGCAGAAGTGAAATGGATTAGAATCGCCACAGATATGTTTGAAGATGAAAAGATTGAGTGGATTGACAGCATGAAAGGCGGAGAAGTTATCCTAGTCATTTGGATGAAAATTTTGACGCTTGCAGGGAAGTTGAACAATGGAGGGTTACTTGCACTCAATGATCATGTTGCGTATGATACAAAAATGCTTGCAAAATCTTTTAAAAAGTCAGAAAAAGTCGTAAAAAAATCGATTGAAATTCTAAAAAAAATCGATTTGTTAGAGGAAATTAATGGAATTTTGGTCGTAAAAAAATGGGAAAAAAATCAAAATATTGATGGCTTGGAAAAAATTCGTGAACAGGCTCGAAAACGCGTAGCCAAGCACCGTGAGAAGCAAAAGCTACTTGCTCAGGAGCAGGCAAATGAGGGTGAAAGTAACGTTACAGTAACGCCTGATGTAACGCCAAATGTAACGCCTTGTAACGCACCAGAACAAGAAACAGAACAAGAAGAAGAAACTTGTAGTAATAGTAGTAGTATAGCAAGCAGTGAAAAGGACATTTATGAAAGGTTTGAAGAAGAGTTCCAAAAGAAACTCACTCCATCTGAAATGAAAAGTGTTGATAGGCTAGTCTTCCAATATGGAAAAGACGTGGTTGAAAAGGCTCTTGATGAATCTGTCTTAAGAGGAAAGGCTACTTTAGGATATATCACTGGAATCTTGAAAAATTGGAGCTTAAGTAAAATCACAACCCTTGGGGACCGTCTAGCAGAGAAAGAGACTCAACAAGTCAATACAGTGAAAAGACCTAGACTGTCTAGGGCTAGCAGGGAGGAAGAGGAAGAAAGGAGAATGAGGGAAAAATGGGGATTCTAACAGTAAATAGCCTTATCAAGGAGTTTGAGCATGAGTTCTACCCTATCAGTGAATCAAAAAAAGCCTTACTTGAAAAGCAAAGCCTTGAGGTAGTACTACAAGTGCTATCTGACATGGCAAGCTGGTCAGCATATGGAGGGAAAGTAGTATGGAAGTAGATGCTTTAGAAAGGCTTGCTTTAAGCTACCGCAATTCAGTAGAGGAGCTTAATGCCAAGTGTGATAAGCATGATATCAAATTGATTAAGCTCTTGCGGACAGATAAGGTAGTATGCAGATTATGTGAATCAGAACGTATTCATGAAGAGAACCAGATTGTCATTGATCAGATTGCAGAAGAAGAGAAAGAGCGTGAACGCAAGTTCTACCTAGAGAAATTCTCTTTATATGATGAAGTTTTGCTGAATGCGACACTAGAGAATTTTGACACCCCAACGGCAAACGAAGCAGAAAAGCTTGCTTTTGCCAAGCGGATTTGTAAAGAGTGGGAGCAGGGTGCAAGGAATAATGTTGTTTTCCAAGGAGCACCTGGCACTGGTAAGAGCCATCTTGCCTACGCTATGGTAAAGGCCTTGTCAGAGAAGACTAAAGAAGTTGCCATTTTTATCAATGTCACAGATTTGCTTATGAAGATTAAAGCGGATTTTGGACAGGAAGAGCACCTAGTGAACAAGATTGCTTCCGCCAAGTATCTTGTACTAGATGACCTAGGAATGGAAAAGGAAAGTGAGTGGTCTTTTAGTATCTTGTACAATATCCTGAACAAGCGTGCCAACACCATCATTACAACAAACCTTACAAGTTATGGAATCAGTAAGCGTTACGGCATGCCTTTTTTCACACGCCTGATGAAAGGCGCTGACGAATATCACTGTATGAGTTTTGATGATTTATCTAACAAGCGAACACAATATTTTTAAAATTAAAAGAAAGAGGAAAATTAAATGAGTATGATTAGTCTAAAAGCAGAAGTACATTGCCCTTTTTGCGGAGAGTGCTACGTAAGAAAAGTAGGCCCTACAGCAAAATCACTACTATGCCGTTTTTGTAGAATGTCAATTTATCTAAAATGGACTACCAAGACAAGACTAGGTACAGATAAGCATGGATTTGCTAGGATTGCAGATGAGCCTTTTAATGGCAATGAAATTGTAGAAGATTTAAACGAGGTATTTGAACATGAATAAGATTAAGCAGTTGCGCAAACTTAAACACCTTAAACAAAAGGCCCTAGCACAAAAGCTAGGTGTATCTCAACGAACTGTAGGGAATTGGGAGAGCGGACTCAGCCAAATCAAACCAGACAAAGCTAAAGCTCTTGCGGATATTTTCGGGGTAGACGTATCTTACTTGCTAGGATACGCTCAAGAGGGTGTTTTGCAAAGAAGTATCACGGAAGAAGTACATAATGCTATCTTGCGTGTACAAAGTGAACACCCAGATCATGAAGACTGTATGGCTATCCGTGAAGCGTGTATGAATCTAATTGAAGCGACACTTGAGGGGTATTAATGAAAGAGACATTAGTACTTGAAATTGAGCCTAAACCCCAATCCCGACCAAAGGCGACCATTAAGGGCAAGCATGCGGGAGTGTACGAAAAGAAAGATATGGTAGCATGGCGCAGTAGGTGCACGGCTCTAGTACGTGCTACCTACCATGGCCCTCTTTTCACCAAAGCTATCAAAGTCACTACTACTTTTTACATGAAAGCGCCCAAAGAAGTTGCCAAAGTACCAGGAGCTAGAGCAAAAGAAGAGACAAAGAAGAGGTATGCAGACTTTACGGCTGAAAAGCTCTATGTGCCAAAGAAGCCAGACTTGGATAACCTTGAGAAGTCAGTATATGACAGTATATCCAACGCGAAAAAAGTTTGGACAGACGACAGTATCATTGTAGAGCATACGACACGGAAGATTTACAGCCCTACACCCCGTATCACGCTAGAAATTGAGGAAGTAAATGGATGAATGAGAAGCTAAAGCAAGAGATGATTGACGCCTACACGCGCTCAATCGACATCATAGACCAAAAGCTGGAAGATATCGGTGTGCCGTGCGACAAAGGACTATCGCAAAGTGCATATGCAAAGATTGCTCATGCAAAAGCAGAGGAACGCGATTACTTACGCAAGAAAAGAGCAACATTAGAAAAGAAATTAAAGGAGCTAGAAAATGAATAAAACAGAATTAGTAACCATTCCAAAAGAAGTAGCAGAGTTTATCACGCGCCAAAAAGAGCAAGGAAAGAACTTTTTTACATCATTAGAAAGTCTACAGTATGAGCTTGGAATCTTAATGTGGATTATGAAAGATGATAATGAAGATAAGTTTTTAAGTGCTTGGGTTAATGGATTTCACATTGAGAGTGAAAAGCTTTATCAAGTTCGTTTTAAAGGTTTGGAAAAATTGAAAGACGGATATAACTACTTGAATCACAAAAAAAAGCAAGACGAATGGCTTTTCATGAGCAAACACGAAGTAGGAGACTTCCGCACCAAACATACACGCAAAGAACTTGAAGAAGCAGGATTTGGCGAAGTATTCACTAGCAGACTTTTTGAAGTAACGGAGGTAGAGTAAATGACAGCAACAACAGGAAAAATGGACACAAGTAAAATTACCGCTGGAGACATCAAAGCAGTGAATCTTTTAAAATACCTCAAAAAACAAGAAGAAATCAAAGAAAAAGAAAAAATCTTGAGGATTCCAATTCTACCAACAGAAATCGCAGAAATGCTTGAAGAAGCAAAAAAGGACGGTATGTCACTAGTAGATACCATGGTCTGTTGTCATCTTGATTTAGTTGGATTTTTCGATAAGGAAGGGCAGGAAGCTTTTGCACGCGCATGGCTTGATGGATATATGACGGGGGAGGATTTTGATGATTGATAAAAAACTTTTGAAATTCATTATCTTAGCATGGATCTTATCATCAGCCGTTATCGAAGTATGGAAGATTGATAAGCTAAAGAGCTTGGAAAGTCAAAAGCCTATGCTAGTCTATAAAGTTGATAATGCAGGAGCTGAAATCCATGGCAAAGTGATTGAAAAGGGCAGATACGGCAAGCTATACACTATCACTATCAGAGATTATGGCGTGTTTGTTGTAACAGAAGAACAGTTTAATAAAATTAAAATCGGAGAGGAAGTAATGCTATGAAGCCACAAAGATATCCTTTTGCAGGAGCGAAAAAAGAAGATGAAATCAAGAAGATTGCAAACATGTTTAAGAAGGTAAATCTACCTGATTTTAAATTGAGTTTTGGCTGGGAGTATGATCGCTTGATGACTTGGACAAGGGTATATGTAGAGTTGGCAGGGTTTGGAAAAGTTTTCCATTCGAAGCTTATTCTACAAAGTGTTGATTTTGATAAAGATACCATGTTGCACTTTAAAGTAAAAGTGATTGAAGAAATCTTGGGAATGACTGTATATGAATTTAAAGAAAAGGGGAATTACGCATGGGCGAATACCTTTGGAGATATTTTGACGAGTATTACAGACGCAGGTTGCGCACGCTTACCAATCGGAGGGTTGAAATGATGATGATGAGATTAAGAGCATACGACAGAGAAGAAAAACGCTTTTTAGATTTTGAAGATATCAAAAAAAATCTTACTTTTGAAGACTTGGAAAATCCCCGCTACCTCTTTACACGCTCTACAGGTTGCTATGATAGGAACGGGGAAGAGATTTACGAAGGGGACACTATCAAGATTTTCGATTTTGTCGCCAGCGTGAATTTTGGAGAATACGAATTTGAGCATACTAGCTATGGAGCTTATCAAGAGTTTGATGGCATCGGCTTTTATCTAACCTTTTTTGAGGAAAAAGATGACAACGGAAAATACAAGAAAGCTGTTTTGACACAAGATATGGTAAACGTTTCTAAATTAATACCACAACATTTCGTGTTTGAATTAGAAGATGAGGAAGATTAAAGATGAATGAAATTTTACAAGCATTAGCTAAAATGCTGAATATGACTGTAGATGAAGTTAGCTCACTACTTGACACTTTTAAAGGTAATGCGCCGCAGATCTATGAAATGCTTTTGAAAGAAAAGGTTTTGTACGATAGCTTTCACTTTTTATCATTTGTTTTTCTATTCATCACGTTTGCAGGCATTGTTGTATCAGTTTTCAGCACTGTCTTCTACCTTGAGTATCATGGAACGGATTTGGGCTATTGGCATTTGAAAAAAGAGGAAGTTTTGGAGGTTTTTGATAAGCAAGTTGAAAAACATCGCAAAAAGTTGAAGCCATTCTTAATTGGTGGCTACACGGCACTTTTTGTTGGAGGTGTAGGATTTGTAGCAGTAACTGTACTAAAGACTATCTTAGCACCCAACTATATCTTTTTAGTGAAAGAAATCCTGCCTAAACTAACCCACTGATAAACAAAAAAAGCCAGTACGATTGATGCACTGACCTAACATTTATACTTAAATACTTTACAAACCTAGTATATCATGGAGGGGTCTTTTATGCAAATCGAATTACTGGAAAAGATTGATGAGAAGAGAACACGCAAGGCCGCAGAGAGAGTCTTAAAGAGGTACTTTCAGCTCAAGAGAATTGCGGGGGAAGAGTACGCCCCAAAGATTACCATATCATACACACTTGAGCCTAGAGGGGGTACAGGGCACGTTAGCAAGCAGGTAGAAGATATGGTAATCAGACGTGTATCAGCACAGCAAGATATGGAAGTGATTGCTAAAGCCATTAACAGCCTATCTAGTCTTGACTATACACGGATTCTAGTAGAAAAGTACTGTACACCGCACAGAAAGCCTACTCAACTGCTGTATGAAGATTTTGGCTACTCAGCTAGTGAATACTACCGTATGCTAAATCAAGCTCTTCTAGAGTTTGCAGAGTGCTATCAAGGTAAGGATTTACTGGTTTATCGCTGAATTTTTGGGAATTTTTTGGGAAAAACTTGGGAAAAATTGGGGAAAAAGTTGGGAATTTTTGGAAAGTTTTGCGTGATATAATGGTACTATCAGAAGAAAAAGGAAGAATGACGGTGAGAGGTCGGAAGCATTACGTTTAAGCGTAGTGCTTTTCTTTTGGATTAGAAAAGGAGGTGATGGAAAATTGAGTGAATTGAGAATAAAACAAAAGAGGTTTGCAGATGAGTACATCATCTCAGGTAATGCGACGGAAGCTTATAAGAAAGCAGGCTATCGTGCTTCTAGCGATGGGGTGGCAGGTGTTGAAGGACATAAATTATTAAAGAATCCTAAGATAAAGAACTATATAGATGAGCGACTGAAACAGCTTGATTCTGAAAAAATTGCAGATCAGAAAGAAGTACTCAGTTATCTAACTTCAGTAATGCGAGGGGAGACACAAGAGCAAACTCTATGCAGTATCGGAGAGCTAGGGCAACAAGTTATTGATATTGACGTAGGAGCAAAAGATAGAATCAAGGCCGCTGAACTTTTAGGAAAACGGCATAGACTTTGGACTGATAAGGTAGAAGCTGACATTTCTGGAACGGTGGTTTTTGCAAATGAGTCAGAAATACCAGATTAAACAGAATGATATTGTTGTTGACCTACCTAAGACAGTAGGCGGGGGATACGGCCAGTTTTGGCGCTCAAGAAATCTTTATCGTGTTGTAAAAGGTTCCCGTGGTTCGAAGAAGTCCAAGACAACCGCTTTAAATTATGTTGTCCGTCTTTTGAAATATCCATGGGCTAACTTGCTTGTCATTCGTAGATATTCTAATACGAACAAGCAATCTACCTATACAGATTTTAAATGGGCGTGTAATGTGTTGGGTGTAACTCACTTATTCAAGTTCAACGAGTCTTTGCCTGAAATAACTATAAAAGCGACTGGTCAAAAGATTCTGTTCCGTGGTTTGGATGATGAACTAAAAATCACATCTATTACAGTTGACGTTGGTAGTCTTTGTTGGGCCTGGTTTGAGGAAGCGTACCAAATTGAGACTGAAGACAAGTTCAGTACGGTTGTTGAGTCAATCCGTGGTAGTTTAGACGTACCTGATTTCTTTAAACAGATTACGGTTACGTTTAACCCGTGGAATGAAAGGCACTGGCTCAAGCGCGTCTTCTTTGATGAAGATACGAGACGAGCTGATACATTCGCTACTACAACTACTTATAAATGTAATGAGTGGCTTGATGAAGTCGATATCAAGCGCTATGAGGATTTATATCACACGAACCCAAGACGTGCTAGAATCGTTTGTGATGGCGAGTGGGGAGTTGCTGAAGGTTTAATTTACGAGAACGTAACTGTCAAGGATTTTGATAAAGATGAATTACTACAAGATCCAGCTTACAAGTTATGTATCGGTCTTGACTTTGGTTTTACTCACGACCCAACCGCTTTGTGTTGTTCGTTGATAAATGATACAACAAAAGAGATTTATGTCTTTGATGAAGCGTATAAAGTCGGATTGATAACTAAAGAAGTTGCGAAGATGATAAAAGACAAGGGGTATCATCGCTCACGGATTATTGCTGATAGCGCTGAATTAAGACTGATTGAGGAATTAAGGTCAGAGCACGGCATAACACGAATTAAAGAGAGTCGGAAAGGTAAGGATAGTATCATGGCAGGCGTATCCAAGTTACAAGGATACGCTATTTATGTGCATCCGAATTGTGAACATATCATGGATGAATTTTATAGTTACTGCTATCAACGTGACAAAGAAGGTAATTGGTTGAATAAGCCAGAAGATAAGAATAACCACTTAATGGACGCACTACGTTATAGCCTTCAGTGTATTGAGGGTGGCAAAGCGATTGTACGTAGACGCTCAGACTTTGGTTTATAGAAAGGGGGAGACATGTACAAGTATTTTACTTATCCAAGAGCTAGCTATGATGAAAGCTCTTTGAAAAAGGACTTGATATATAAGTTGATTACAGAGCACAGCAACGAAAGCACGCGCCTTAAAAAGCTGAAAAGCTACTACCTAGGCGAGCACGCTATTTTGAAGCATGAAAGACGCAATCCAAATGCGCCAAACTACAAGACAATAGCAAATCACGCAAAAGATATCGCAGATACTGCTTCAGGCTACTTCATGGGTAATCCTATCAAGTATAACAACACAGGAGAAAGCGATATTGAAGAGCTATTAAAAGCTTTTGACGGTGCAGAGATTGACCAAGTAGACGCTCAGAACGCTTTAAATATGGCTATCTATGGGCGTGCTTATGAATATATCTACGCTAAAGAGGGAGTTACTGAACTAGACTCAGTAAGTATTGACCCAGAGAATACGTTTATCGTTTATGATGATAGCATTGAGCGGAAGCCTTTGTTTGCGGTCTACTACTACCAAATAAAGGATGATACAAAAAACTCTATCACTTTCCAAGCAGAAGTATTCACGCAGAACTTGCACTACCATTTAATTCTAAGAAGTACCTCTATAGGTACTACACAGAATGAGCATGTAGAAGCGCACAACCTAGGGCAAATCCCTATCATTGAGTATCGCAACAATCACTTTGCTATTGGAGATTATGAGCAACAAATCAGCTTGATTGATGCTTACAACTCTTTAATGGGGAACCGTGTTAATGATAAGGAGCAGGCGGTAGAGTCTATCCTTGTATTATATGGTACTCAGCTAGCAGACACGCCAGAAGACGCAAAAGAAGCCATGAAGATTTTATCTGAAGAAGGCCTTTTGGAGTTACATGAAGAAGGCGCGCGTGCAGAGTTTTTGAAGAATACACTAGATGAAAATGCGACGGAAGCTTTACACACGGCTTTGAAAGAGGACATCTACACGTTCAGCCATGTTCCTAACTTGACGGATAAGAACTTTGCAGGGAATACTTCAGGCGTTGCCATGGAGTTTAAGCTGATGGGTCTTGAGATGATCACGAAGACCAAGGAAGCGAACTATAAGCGGGGATTACGCCAGCGTATTGCGATTTTTGCGCACTATCTAGGACTTAAGCAAGTTGCACTAGAAGCGCACTCAATCGTACCGCAGTTTAGCCGTGGCTTGCCTAAGAACTTGTTAGAGTTGTCTCAAATCATCAACAACCTTGAAGGTAAAGTAACGAATAGGCAGCTTATCTCACTCTTGCCGTTCGTAGAAGACCCAGACGCAGAGCTTGAAGCACTTGATGAAGAAGCTGAAAAAGAAAAGGCAAACACGCCTAGCTTTTTCACTTTGAACACAAAACCTGAAGATGAGGTAAAGGATGAACAATCGGGAGTATTGGGCGAGGCGGAAAGCCAATCTGATCTACGAACAAATGGAGAAAGCCGAAAAGCAGGCAGACCAGTTCGACAAGGTGTATCAGGAAGCCAAGACTTATCTAAACAAGGAAGTAGATAAGGTCTTTGACAAGTTCCAACGGGATTACGGGCTATCTTACACAGAAGCTAAACAAGTTCTAAAGACTATGAAGACCGACAAGGACTTAAAGTCTTTGCGTAAGGTACTTGAAGCAAGACCGAATGACCCCAATATCCAGAGGTTGCTAGCTGATTTAGATAGCCCCGCTTATTCTTTTCGTATAAAGCGCCTAGAGCGTTTAAGCCAAGACTTAAGCTATATGCGTGAAAGTCTTTACGATAGCCAAAAGAAAGGCTCAGATGCCTTCTACAGCGATTTAATGAAGGATAGCTACTACAAGACTACCTATGAGCTACAGAAGAAGACAGGCCTTGCATACAGCTTCTCAACGCTTCCAGACGAAGACATCAAGCGTATGCAGGCTTTTAGTTGGACAGGCGACGGAGGAACGTACTCAAGCAGGATATGGGGCAATACGGGCAAGCTTACCGAAAGTATCAAAGATGAGTTGCTTATCTCTCTTATGACAGGAAGAGATGCTCAAGGTATGGTAGACGCTATCGCTGAAAGGTTTGAAGCAAGTCAGACAGACACGCGCAGGTTAGTTCGTACTGAATCCGCCTTTTTTCATAATCAAATGGAACTACTCAGCTATGAGGAAGCGGAGATAGATAAGTACACATTCGTAGCAACGCTAGATAACCGTACTTCTACCATATGCCAAAAGCACGACAATAAGGTTTACCGTGTAGATGAAGCCGTTGCAGGCTTTAACTGTCCGCCTATGCACCCGTGGTGTAGATCTACTACCGTAGCGCACGACGATGAAGCAGACTACGACAAGTTGAAGCGTAGGGCAAGGAATCCAGTTACAGGTAAGACCGAGCTAGTACCATCAAGCATGTCTTATAAAGAGTGGTACAGCAAGTATGTTGAAGGAAATGAATAATATTCATTTAATTTAATTTTATTCATGAATGGTATTCATTTTTACAGAAAGGATAAAGCAGATGAAATATCGTAAAAAGCCAGTTGTAGTTGAAGCCGTACAGTTTTTAGATACAGAAGAAGCCATAGATGAGCTATGTGATTTTGGACTAGATCCAGTACGGATTGACTATGCTGATTTAAATAATCCTCTTTTGAAAATCGAAACGCTTGAAGGGTTGATGATTGCGACAGAAGGGGATTACATCATTAAAGGAGTGAAAGGCGAGTACTACCCGTGCAAGCCAGACATCTTTAAAGAAACATATGAAAAGGTAGAGGATTAAATCATGTTTATTTGGGATTGGGTATCAATTCTATTGGGTTGGATTATATTTTTAGCATTAATGTTGTTCGTAATAGTTAAATTATTTGAGGTAATCTCAACAATAATCTCAGCTCTAAAAGTCGGAGTTGCATTCAGAAAGAAACTGAAACAATTGAAAAATAAATAACTTAACCGTATGGAGGCCCGTGCGGTTTTTTTACTGTCCAAGCATTGACGACACTAAAAGCTATGGAGAATACAGTCAGGGATGACTTTAAAAATAGGAGGTTCGCAATGAACGAAGAAACACAAACAGTCGAAACGGTTGAAGAGCAAAAGGTACCTGCAGAACCTACAGAACAACCGCAAGACGAAAAGAAGTACACAGACGCAGACGTAAATGCGATTATTGACCGCAAGTTTGCTAAGTGGAAATCAGAGCAAGAAGCCAAAGAGAACGAAGCCAAGAAGCTTGCGAAGATGAACGCTGATGAGAAACAGAAATATCAGTTGGATCAGCGTGAGCAAGAACTAGCTAACCGTGAAAAGGCTATTGCCCGCAAGGAATTGACCGCAGAAGCTAGAGCTATGCTAAGTGAGCGTGACTTACCAGTAGAGCTAGTAGCTGTAGTTGATTTGACAAACGCAGAAACTGTATCAGCCTCTATCGGTGCTTTACAGAAATCATGGGAGCAAGCCGTGCAAAAAGGCGTACAAGACAAGCTGAAAGGGAAAGCCCCTATCAGTCACGCGCCAACAGTCAACAATGAGTTGACAGTTGAAGAGTTTAGAGCCATGGGATACAAGAGCCGTAATGAGCTTTACCAAAAGAACCCAGAGCTTTATCAGAAATTGAAAGGATAATTAGAAAATGACAGCAGGACAAACTAAATTAGCCACTATGGTTAATCCAGAAGTAATGGCGGATATGGTAGCCGCTAAATTACCTAAATTGATTAAATTTACACCACTTGCATATGTAGAGACAGAGCTTGAAGGGCAACCAGGTAGCACTTTAACAGTGCCAGCATGGGAGTATGCAGGAGACGCTACTGAAATCGCGGAAGGTCAAGCAATTACGCCAGACCAATTGACTACTAAAAAGACTACTATGACCATCAAAAAAGCGGGTAAAGGTTATGAAATTACCGATGAGTCTCTTTTGTCAGGTCTAGGAGACCCAGTAGGTCAAGCAACTTACCAGCTAGGTTTGGCAATCGCTAACAAGATTGATAACGACCTTGTAGACGTTGCTAAAACAGCTACTCAGCACGTAGATGATGCCCCTACTACTCTTGAAGCTCTTGATAAAGCGCTTGACGTTTTCGAAGATGAAGAAGACGCTCAGTATGTAGCTATCATCAATCCAAAAGACGCTACCAAGTTGAAAACAAACGTAGCTAAAGAATGGGTCAAAGGCTCAGACATTGGCGCAGACGTTGTTATCTCAGGTACTTTTGGTGAAGCAGGCGGTGTACAAATCGTGCGTTCTAAGAAAGTTGAAGAAGGTAAAGGCTTCCTTGTTAAAGTGTCACCAAGTCAAACAGACACGGACGACGCTAACAAGTATGGAGCTTTTGTAATCTTGCTTAAACGCGACGTGGCTATCGAAACAGACCGCGATATCTTGAAGAAGACTACCGTGATCACAGGAGATGAACACTATGGCGTTTACCTTTACGACCCTAGACGAGTTGTAAAATTCGGTGGAGCGTAAGAAAGGGGTGGCAATATGAGCTTATTGCTACGACGACATTACATCCAAGAAGAGCAGGTCAGCCAGTATTCTGATTTAGAGAATAAAACTCTAGAAGAGTTGAAAGCTCTAGCAAGAGAAGCAGGCGTGGCAGGCGCTTATAAGTTGACAAAAGCCGAAGCTGTAGAGGTATTGGAGGAACTAAAGAGTGAAAGTTAAAGTCAAGCAAGATTTTTACGATTGGGAAGCCAACGTAAAACGACTTGTAGGCCAAGAGCTTGAACTTACTGATACACGCTATGCCGAACTTGTAGATAATTTTGCAAGCAATGGCGTAGCGGTATCAGATATCCTTGAGGAAGTAGGCGGTACTGAAAGCTATAATCCAACAAGTTATAGCTCAGTCAGTACCGTACAAACCCCTCAAGTGTATGTATCGGGAGAGCCTACGGCCTTGAGTCAAGAAGGAGTTTAAAATGTCTATAGAGTTGCTGAAGAAAATGACAGGCGAAGATGATCCGCAACTTTTAGCCGTTTTAGAAGCGAGAGCTGAAAGTATCATTCTATCTGAAACTAATCGGACTTGTATGACCCCTATCCTTGAAGGTCTAGCACTTGAAGTAGCGCTAGAGCTGAACAACCGTTTAGGTAGTGAAGGCTCAATCTCAAGGAAAGAAGGCGGGATAGAAGTTGTTTACGGTGGAGATAGTATCTCAAGCGGACTTTTAAAGCGTATCAGAGCATACAGGTTAGCAAGGGTGGCGGGCCGTGTTTTTGAAGCGGAGTAGACTGAAACCTTATCCATTAAGACGGTTTGAAAAGACCGTTACAGATGAAGGTCACGTAAAAGAAGGATACGCCAAGGAAGTTGAAAGCACGCGCCTTGAGTTGTGGCCAGCTACTAGCAAGTTACAATCAGAGCTTTACGGAGAGCGTGTCAATGATATCTTAAACGCAAATGCGGATAAAAACGACACAATCAGGGTAAAGGACGGGGTATGTATTGACAGCAAAACAGAAGTAACTCACAGAGTTATCTCTAAAAAAGTTTATACATATCATCAAGTATTGGAGTTGGAACGTGTCAGAGCTACTAGGGGCAGATAGGCTTATAGCCAAGTGCAGGAAGCTATCCAGTAAACAAGTAGATGATATTGTTTTGAAAGCAGTTCGGAACGCCTCTAAGAGAGTGATTCAGGCGGACGCTAAAAAGCTTGCGCCAGTCAACAATGGAGAACTCAGGAACAGTATTAAGACAAGGGTGAAGGTAGAAAACGGGAAAGCAATAGGGGAGGTTTTTACAAATCTACACTATGCGCCATACGTTGAGTTTGGTACAGGGCCAAAAGGACAAGCTAGCCATTCGGGTATATCGCCAGAGGTCAGCGTGTCTTACAGGTCTAGCCCGTGGTATGTGCATGAAGACCAGATAGATATAGGACACTACCATTTTCAAAAAAGGGGAGAGTTTTATAAAATGTATGGTCAACCCGCACAGCCTTTTCTTTATCCAGCTCTTAAGAACAATAAGGAGCGCGTGACCAAGAACATTTCAAACTATGTCATTAGAAAGATTAGAGAGCAAATAGAATGATTAATATTAAGCCTGTTATATACAAAGAATTGCAAAAAGTTACGGATAACGTAACTGATACCTACCCTAGTAATTGGGAAACCTTCCCAATTATTATTTTTTTAGAAGAGCAAAACAAGCCAGGGGAATGGTTTGACGAAGAAGAGCAAAAAGCTTCTATCCGCTACAAGGTTGATATTTTTGATGATACCAGCACTAGCGATACAGCTGTCAAGATTGATAAAATCTTTTCTTCTTTAGGGTTAAGGCGTTCTGAAAGTCAGGACGTACCAGACCCATCTCACTTGAAGCATAAGGTTATGCGTTTTGAGGGGATTGTAGACATTCACTCAGATCTTGTTTTTGAATATAGAATGGAGAACTAAAACATGTTAGCAAATGGAATTACGTTAGCTTATGGTACAGCTAAAGGAACTTACACTAAACTTGCAGGACTTAAGGAAGTACCAGAGTTTGGTATTGAGCCTGAAAAAGTAGAGAACACTACTCTTGAAGATAAAGTCAAGAAGTATGAGTTTGGTATTGGGGACGCAGGGGAATTGGAGTACAAATTCTCTTACAAGAACGACGGAGCAACCGCACCTTATCGTGTATTGCGTAACGCGGCAGATAACAAGACAAAACTCTTCTTTGAGCAAACTTACCCAGACAACACTAAAGTTCATTTTGAAGGTCAAGTATCTGTTAAGCTTGGCGGTGGCGGTGTCAATGCCGTTATTGAGTTCACCCTTAAAATTGCTTTGCAGTCAGAGTTGGAATTTGTAGACGGTATTGGAGGTTAATTAAATGGCACTACCTTATTCTTTATGGAAAGTCAGTGAAGGAAAAGAGTTGCGCTTGCGCTTGAACTCTCAGCAAGCTTCAAAAGTTGAAGAAAAAATTGGCATGAACTTGCTTAAAGTATTCATGCCAGACGGTGATAGTGATTTTGTACTACCGCCATTAAAAGTAATGCTTTTGCTTACGCAAGCAAGCTTACAGAAGTATGAAAACGGCTACTCTATTGAAGACGTGTATGATCTTTTTGATGAGTACGTAGATAATGGGGGAGACCAAACGACCTTTATGACGGATGTACTCATTCCGCTTTTTGAAGTGTCGGGTTTTACACCGCGCGAAAAGAAAGCGAAGAAAACCAAAGCCAACAAGAGCACCTTGACGGTAGTAGAGTAGTTCTATCAGTCGCAGAAATCATTGAGAGGCTTTACCCTATGTTTTTGGACATTGGCGGTAAGCCTCTTGATTTTTGGGATTTGACGATAGGCGAGATACGGGACATGATAGAAAGCCATAACCGTGTCAAGCTACAAGCTAAAAAAGATAAGATTGTAGAAAATTATAGACTATCACAGATGATAGTAAATCATATCTCACTACTACTATCCAAAGAAGCGAAAGTTGCAGAGTTTTGGGAGTATGCGCCTGAACTTTTCGAAGAAGAAAAAAACGCAATCGAACAGCAAAAACAAAATCACGCGCTACTGTTACACAAAGAGCGTATGAGAGAGTTTGCAGAAAGACATAACCGCAAGAGAAAGGAGGAATTAAATGGCAACGCTTGATGAATTAAAAGTCATGATTGACGCAGAGATAGCGCCTTTTAAAAAGAAAATGCGCGACGTAGAAAATCAAGTCAAAGGAACATCTGATCAAGTAAGAAACGCTACTGCTAAAGTAAGAGACCAATCAAGCTTAATCGGTAACGCTTTTGGGAAGCTAGCCAAGTTTGCAGGTTTTGCAATCATTGGTAAGAAATTACTTGACGTTGGAATGTATTCAGCGCAGACAGCTCTTGAAGTGTCAGCGTCTATGAACCAGATTAAACGCCAAATGGGAGAAAGTTCCCAATCATTCCTTAAATGGGTTGGCGATAACGCAAATGCGATGAATATGGGGGTAGGTGAAGCAACCAACTATGGTGCTGTTTACTCTAACTTATTCTCAGGATTTATCAAAGATACGGATAAGCTAAGTGCTTATACAGCTAAAATGTTGCAGACTTCAGCAGTAGTTGCCGAAGGGTCAGGCCGTAGCATTACAGACGTTATGGAACGTATTCGCTCAGGGTTACTAGGTAACACCGAAGCAATAGAAGATTTAGGGATCAACGTTAATGTGGCCATGATTGAATCAACTGAAGCTTTTAAACGCTTTGCGAATGGGCAAAGTTGGCAACAGTTGGACTATCAGACTCAGCAACAAATCCGCCTTATGGCAATTTTAGAGCAGGCTACAGCCAAGTATGGCGACACCTTATCTAATTCAGTAAATGGGCGTATCAGCCTATTTAAATCACTGATGAAAGATAGTGCATTGAATTTAGGGAATGCTATGTTACCGATTATCAATGCCATTATGCCTGTTTTGAACTCTTTTGCTATGGTATTGAAGAACGTTACAGCTAAACTTGCAGAGTTTATCGCTTTAATGTTTAACAAAAAGGCTACGGTAAAAGATGGAGCCGCAGGAGCAATCAGTAATGTCGGAAACGCCATGCAAGACGCGGCAGGCGGTGCAGATGATTTAGGAGACGCAATCGGTGACGCAGGAGACTCAGCAGGGGGACTTGCTGATAACCTAGGAGACTCAGCCAAGAACGCTAAGAAGGCCGCTAAAGAGTTGCTAGGTCTTATGGGATTTGATGAGATTAATATCTTACAAAAACCAAAAGACGACGGTGACGGAGGTGGTGGCTCAGGCGGAGGCGGTGGAGGCGGAGGCAAAGGCGGTAAGGGTGGAAAAGGAAAAGGTGGCGGTGGCCCCTTTAAAGATATCCTACCAGAAGTTGCCTTGACCGATATGGATAACCAATTCAAGAGCATTTTTGACGGGCTAGGAGACAAGCTTAAAGGGTTGTTTGACTACTTTAAGAAGCTTGCAGACCTATTCGGAAAAGGGTTTTCTCTATCCTTTAGATGGGATAGTATTGAAAGGCTTAAAAATGCGTTGAAAGGGATATGGCAATCCATTAAAGACATTTTTGAAGACGGTACGGTATTAGCAGCGGCCGCAAGGTTCGGGGAAAAGCTAGCTTTTGCTTTAGGACAAACAACAGGCGCTATCGCTAACGTAATCATGGGTATCGCAGTCTTTATCGCTGAAAGTCTGAATAAATCACTTAATGAAACAAAATTAGATATCAAAGCATGGCTTATCCGTATGTTTGATATCGGTGGGGAAATTGCTGAAAGCGTAGGGAACATTGCTCAGAGCATTGGACAAATCTTCTACGACTCAATCACAAGCGAACCCGCAACAAACATGGGCGCAGGATTAATCACCGCCTTTACATACGCCTTTATGAGCGTTAAAGAAATCACCGCTAAATATATAAGAGATTACATCGGTGCGATTGAAGAGACAATCACCGAAAATCAAGCAGGCATAACAGAATTGCTTACAGGTCTCTTTAAAGATTTAGAGCCAGTAGCAGAAGCTATAGCAAGCACTACAAAAGAGATGTTTGAGACTGTTAATCAGGTATACGATGAACACGTTAAGCCATTGCTTGAATCTAGTTCATCATTAATGTCTGATACAGTTGGTGCTTTTGTGAGAGGTTGGAACAATCATATCCAGCCAGTTTTGGAAAAAATTGGTAAGGCAATTGCTTCTACGTTTAAAGAACACATCGCGCCCGCCTTGAAGAAAATCTTTAAACTTATCGGAAGTTTTTCTGATTTTTCTAAAGCTTTAAACGAAGTTTTCGGGCCTACGATAACCTTTATCGTTGAACACATAATGGGTATTCTTGCACCAGTGCTTGAATATATCATGGGCGTTTGGACTACGCTTTTCGATACCATATCAGACGTAATCGGTGGAATTGCAGACATTCTTAAAGGAGTGTTTGATGTTATCACAGGTCTTTTGAAAGGAGACGGCTCTAAAATCAAGGAAGGCTTCAAGACTATTTTTGAAGGCTTAAAAGATATCGTGGTTGCTGTCTTTAAAGGGATTTATGATCTTGCTATAGGGGCATTGAAGCTTCTATGGGATGAAGCCGTGGCAATCTTTAAGACCCTATGGGATGCAATCGTAGGTATCTTTGGTGGCGTTGGCGCGTGGTTTGGTGAGAAATTCCAAGAAGCGTGGGATGGCATTGTAGGTATCTTTGGTGGTATCGGTGCATGGTTCGGTGAACGTTGGAATGACTTAACTGGTGCGCTTGCAGAAGTTGGTACATGGTTTAGTGAGAAATTCCAAGAAGGTTGGGACGGTATCGCTAATATCTTTAACGACCTAGGTAAATGGTTTGGTGAGCGTTGGGACGACGTAACCAGCACCTTATCAGAAGTTGGCACGTGGTTTGGCGACAAGTTCCAAGAGGGTTGGGACGGAATCAACAACGTGTTTAAAGATTTAGGCAAGTGGTTTGGTGAGCGTTGGGACGACGTGAAAAGTAACCTCTCAGAGGTTGGTACATGGCTAGGCAACAAGTTCCAAGAAGGAAGAGACAATATCAATTCAGCTTTTGAAAAAGTTGGGTCATGGTTCGGTGAGCGTTGGTCAGACATTAAGAGCAACATGCAGGAAGCCAATACATGGTTTGGTGAGAAGTTCCAGAGCGCAAGAGAAAATACTGAAAGCCACTTCAAGGATATTGGCTCATGGTTCAGTGAACGCTGGACTGACATACAAAACGCCTTAAAGGAAATCCCAAACTGGTTTAAAAATCTGTTTAATGATGCGATGGAAAATGCTAAATCCGCTGTACAGACAGGGGTTGACAAGCTGAAAGAAATCTTTAACTTTGATTGGCACTTGCCAGAGCTCAAGCTCCCTAGAATCAGTGTATCAGGTCACTTTAGTTTGAATCCGCCTCAAGTACCAAGCTTTGGCCTATCATGGTATGCAAAAGGTGGGGTCTTTGACTCTCCAAGCATTATCGGGGTCGGTGAAGCAGGTCAGGAAGCGGTTATGCCTCTTGAACGTAACACAGGTTGGATTACTACGCTTGCCCAAAAGGTAGCGGACAGAATGCCAGCAGGCGTTTCAGGCGGTGGCTACTCAATGCCTTCAGGGGATATCGTTATCCAAATTGGAGGGCATGAGTTTGGACGTGTAGCAATCGAAGAAATTAACAAGGAGCAGGAACGAGCAGGGCAAACCTTGCTCAAGATTTAGAAGTAAGGGGGAAATATGGCAGTACTAAGAATCAATGGGGTTGCAGTAAAGCCCCCTAAATCTTTTGAAGTAGGAATACAAGATATTGATGGAGAGACGGGGCGTAATGCCAATGGGGAAATGGTGCGTGACCGTATCACAGTTAAGCGTAAGCTCAGTTGTGAATGGGGTGCAATGACCCAAGAAGAGATGGCACAATTATTAAATTCCGTCTCTTCCCTCTTTTTTGAGGTATCATATCCAGACCCTATAAATGGGCCATCTACGGGAACTTTTTACGTAGGCGATAGGACAGCACCTAGGTATACGTTTACGGACAAGTTTAAGCCATGGTCAGGCGCTAAATTTAACTTGATTGAGAGGTAAAGAATATGGACGCTTTGACCAGAAGACAGTTTGAGCAGGCTATGCTTGCAAAAGAGCGGAAGCTATCAATCAGAATGGAACGCTATGGCCCGAATGATATCAAGGAAGCTAGCTTTGAGTATGGCTACATTAAAGGCGATACATTCAAGCCAGGCGGAACGTGTGCAGGTAGCGGTAAGATTACCTTTACAAGTATCATTACAACCTTTAATAAGTTGGATAAAATTCACCCCGAAATTGGTCTACTGGTTGGGAATACATACCAGTGGGTCAAGATGGGTGAGTTTTTTGTAAATGATATTGAGATTGACCGTAACCGCAATACGACAACACTTGAGCTTATGGACGGTATGTTTAAGCTTAATCGTGAGTACGTAACAAACCTAACTTATCCAGCAGAGGTGCGTGAAGTTATTCAGGAAATTTGCTTGAAGACAGGCATTGAGCTAGCCAATGATTACTTTGGTATCAGTGCCATGCGCTACCATGTAGAGAGAATGCCAGAAGGCAAAAAGCTATCTTTTCGGGACGTTTTGAGTTCTATGACGCAGATGATCGGTATGTCTTGCTTCTTCAATCGTGAAGGCAAAATGGAAATCCGTGATTTAGTAGAGTCTAATATCACGATTACAGCGGATAGCTACTTTTTGCATGGATTGACTAAGAGTGAGATTAAGTATCAGATAGCAGGTATCACTTGTAAGGCGGATAAGAAGTCTCTTACCGTAGGTATGCGGACGGGAAGGTCTTTAGAGCTTGATAATCTCTTCATGACTCAGCCAGCTTTGGATGATTTGTACTACAAGTTAAAAGATATTACTTACTATCCGTACAATCTGAACTATCAAGGGCATTTACTACTTGAAGTTGGGCAGTGGGTAACTATTCGGACAAACAAGAATGAGACCTTTAAAGTACCCGTACTAAGCCAGAGCTTTTTGTTTAAAGGCGGTTTAAGAGGGCGTATCAGTGCAGATAGTAAAGCAGGAAATGATACGCAATACTCTTATGAAGGTACGATTACCAAGCAGATTAAACAGAACGACACTTTTGAAGCTAAACTACAAGCGCAGATAGAAGCGGCAGACGCGGCTTTTGACGCAGAGTTTAAGAAGCGTAAAAAAGAGATTGATGACGCTATAGAAGTAACTAAGAAAAAAGCCGAAGAAATGGGTGCGAAAATCCATGAAGAAATGGAAAAGGAACGCCCAGAGCTTGTAAAAAAAATTCGGAAAGAGCTGATGAGTGGCGAAGACTCTATAGCAGAACTCAGTAAGAAACTTGAGCAAGTCAGTGAGACGGCACGTATCAATGCGAACTTAATCGGTGGTAACAACAGCACTTACTACAACAAAAACAGGCTTAACGGTGGAACAGCTAAAAAGATTACGTATGGTACGGACTTTGTGGAAGTTGGGCATAACGGTGACGGCTTTGAAGTCGGAAAGACCTACGTTATCAGTTGGTCAGCACTATGTAATCCGTATGGGAAAAATGATATCACTATCACTTTTGACAAAAGCACAATATATGGGAATGGTAGCGTTGCGCTTGCGCCAGACAATACGGTAATGCCTAGAGCTACGCAATCCGTGAGTGCAAGACAAACAAAAGTTTTGGCAGTATACCATGGGTGGTATTCATTGACTTACTCAAGTGATTGGTATCTACCGACAGCTACGCGCGTGCTTGTAAATGATACGTCTACTGAGTTTAGAGTACCGCTTACATACAAAAGCGTGGCAGACGCTCAGAATGCTACATACAGCGCTAGTTGGAGCGACAATCCAGATCTAATTTTTGACGGAGGAAGAACATGACAGAAACAATCCCAGTACGGGTACAGCATAAGCGCATGACAGCCAGCGCGTGGGCAAGTAGCCCTTTAGTCTTGCTTGATGGAGAGTTAGGAGTAGAAAGCGATACGGGTAAAGTTAAGGTTGGAAATGGCCGTGACAGATTTTCCGCCTTGCAGTACCTAACAGGGCCGAAAGGAGACCGTGGAGAAACAGGACCCGCAGGGCCGAAAGGAGCGGATGGTGTTGTGCGGTTTGAAGGCTCAGCGGCTGAACGTGCTTTATCAGAGTATGCCAAAAAGTCTGAAACGCCAGTATACCGTATCGCGAATAAGGATATCTATGGTGCAAATGTTGGCTCAGTCGCAACAATAAAAACAACCGATCTCATGAACCCAGACGGTATCAAGGTAGGGGATATTGTTGAAGACCTTTGGACGAATGACAGTACTGTAGATTATGAATTTTGGAAGGTAACGGCTGTTAGCGGTACTAATATTACTGTTCAAAAAATCGGTAAGAGAACATTTGTGATTTCTTATAATGACACAGACGTTAAGCGCCGTATCACAGCACTTGAAGCAAGGCCAGTCTTTAACTTTGACTCTTTGACGGAAACCCAAAAGAATAGGCTCAGAGGCTATCAAGGGCCTCAAGGACCAACAGGCCCAGCGGGACCCGCAGGGCCTAGGGGAGCTGACGGACTAAGAGGGCGAGACGGTGCGCCAGGGAATACAATACTTGACCAAAACACTGGACAAGCGCTCAAATATTGGCGCGGTTCAAAAGCTCAGTATGACGCTATCTCTAACAAGGATAGCAACACTATCTACGACGTATACACGTAGGAGGTTGCTATGGATAGACATAGAATTTTTGTTGGTGGTGCAAGCATAAAGTGGCGTTATATTGGCGATAAGCTAGTATGGGAAAGACCAGTTCAATATCCGATTTTAGCAGATCTAAAGGGTGCCATGAGCGTGAGATATGTAGGTTTAGAAGTTCATCTGACCAATTACGGAGGCATTCCTGCGAATCTAAATATCAAAAATGGGAGATGGTTCTATCTAGTCGGAAGGGGCAAAATTCGCTATTACAACACTTTGGAGTTAAAAGACAAGCTTATAGTCGGTTTCAACAACGAAGTTGATTTACATATAGTGAAACAGGCGCTCCCAGAGGGGTATTATGACAATACATGGATTCAAATTCTAGGGAATGAAATTGAATAGAAAGGATAGATAAGACATGGATATTACCATTCAAAACGTGCGTTCGCCAGCGCTTGAGCATAATGGCAGATATTACAAGGTTTTTCAGCCTAGGACAGCAAACGAACTACTAAAACTTCATCATATGGGGTGCGTAGGAGATACAGTGCTTACGGATATCCAGCTTGAGCAAGGGGATTTTCCTACAAGCTTTGTAGAGCCGACAGTAACACAGCGTGCGCTTGCAGGTATCTTCAAGGATATGCGTTCAATTGAATTGGAGCTACGAGACCCTAACAGCACTCTTTGGGGTAAAATTCAGCAGAACAACCAAGGAGCGCTAACCCAGTTTTTTGATAAAGACGTAAAGAGTGCTATCGCTCAGACCGCTAGTGAAATCAGGCAGGAAGTGCGTAACGCTGCAAACAGTGCACGAGTACAAGTGACACCAGAAGGCGTTACTATCGGATCTACTACTTTGACAGGTGAGCAGTTAGCCACAACCATATCAACAAGCCCAAGAGGTGTAGATATCATTGCGCCACATGTTCGCGTACAGTCGGACATGCTAGTAGATGGTGCGGTAACCGCAAGGAAAATGGCGGCAGGCTCAATCCGTGCAGAGCATATCAGCTCAGGCGCTATCACGGCTGACAAGATTGAAATCAGCGACGCGCTTATCAATAAAATTGTAGCAAGGGATATCCTTGCGGATAAGATTGCTTCCAAGGAAATTTTTGCGACTAAAATTGAATCAATCGTATCTAGCTCTACATTCCTACAGGCTTATCAAGGTGAAATTGGAGGTTTCACCATCGGACGCTATCCAAACGGAAACGGACGCTGGATCTCAGGTATCAACAAATTCACGGTAGGCATGGGAAATGGCGGTGATTTTGGTGAGAACCGCACCGCATTTTGGGCAAACTGGGGAGACAGCTGGCATCATCACGGGCCAGACGCGTGGTTCGTGACGACGCAAGGCAAAATGTACTGCTTTAATGACGTGAGTTTTTACGACACCGTAGACTTTTCCAATACAGCTACAGTGACTTTTTATTCAAAAATTAATACAACAGGTGGCATTTGGACAGGTAACGGAGACATTCACGGAGACGGAAGCAACCCCGCAGGCGGAAATAACGCAGTTTGTTGGTGGAATCAAATCACTACCGCAAAATGGCGTGGATATGCAGGTATTACCTCAAGCTCAGACAAGCGACTTAAAGAAAATATCGAAGAGACTAAAGTAAAAGGACTTGATAAAATCAAGGCTTTGGACTTGGTCTCTTTTGACTTTATCAAGGATAAAAAGCATGAAGAGATTGGACTTATCGCGCAGGAAGTACAGAAAGTAGTACCAGAAGCGATTGAGGTAGATGATGAGACAAGCTACTTATCTATCAACTACTCAAAATTTGTGCCGTACTTGCTGAAAGCCGTGCAGGAACTCACGGATAAAGTATACAGTTTGGAGGACAAAACATGAATGAAAATTCAACTTTTGAAACACTTTTACAGCAAAAGCTAGCTAGTAAACTTGCTGAAAAAGAGCATGAGCTTGCTTTTTTAGAAGTAAACAATTTTCTACTAGCTACAGAGCTTGAAGCTCTAAAGGCCGTACTAGCCTATGATAGCTCACTAAAAGAGCTTTTTGAAGAAGTACAAGCTAAATTGAAAGAAGGAAAACAACAATGACAAACACTTATGAACTAGCGATTAAACCTTATCTTAAAGGCGGGGAAAATGTAACAGTGGTGGCGATTAAAGCCAAGTCAGCAGGACGCTACTCTTATGAAGAGTGTGAGCTTCAAGGCGACCGCACGCAAGATAGTGAAGGAAGTATCATTCAAGCAGTGCTTGACCTAGTACGCACAGAGCTAGACCCAGGTAGCGCTATCGTACAAACACAAGCGAAGCTTGAGCAAGCGCAGGCGAAGTTGGAGCAAGTAGAAGCTAAAACCACAGTAACTGATCAAGCAGTACAGCACAACCGTGAAGAAACTGACCGCTATGGAAAAATCATTCACGCAGTAGTTTTGAACGCTGTAGCAAGTAAGTCAATCGCTTACGGTACAAGCTATAAAGAGTTGGTAGAGCTTATCCCTCTAGCAGAGACAGGCAAGACCTATCACGCGCACGACTTGGTAGCTATCGAAGACCCTAATCACATTGAAGTGGACGGAGAAGGTAAGCGTATCTTGGTTCAGTTTAACAAGGAATTTACGTATAACGGAGAGCCAGTCAGCGATTTTGCACGAAACGGCCGACTTGAGCTAGACGGAACAGGCGCAGCGTGGAAGTACGAGCCTAAAGCTTAGAGCGTGTAGAAAAGGGGGCTTATGGAAATTTTTGATAAAATTGAGCATTTTTTTACAAGTGTCATGCCAGTGCTCACGCCTACCATAATCGCATGGATAAGCTATAGGCTACCCAAAAAAGCGAAAGAAGAGACAGATAAAATCGTCTCAGAGCTTGAAGACGTGAAAAAACAAATCAATGAAGCGCACAAGACCGCAAAAGATAGCAACGCCAAAATCGACGAAGTACAAGAAAAGCTTAAAGTGCATGATGAAGCGCACTTAAGCACTATGCGCTTGCGCCTAGATCGTGATATGCGACGGGCTATCCGTAGAAAGTACACTTCCCGTGATGAATTTTCATTGGTAGAAAGTATGCACAAAAGCTATAAAGCTTTAGGTGGAAATGGATATATCGACCGCCTTTTCAGCGATTTTGAGAAGTTGGATATCAGAGCGGAGATTTTGGACGACTAAAAAAAGGAGGTTACAATGCTATGCGCAAATAGAAGTAACTCAACAAATTTAGCTAGAATTGACGGGGGCTTGGTCGTTAAACAAGGCGACCTCTCTTCCTCTTTTGGATTCGAGTTGCTAGATGAAAATTATCAGGTAGTGCCAGGCTTAAGCGGAGAAATGGCAACAATCACTTTAACAAAAGGCGCTCACAAGTGGAAGACGCAGGCAGAAGTGGTTGGTAGTGCCGTATCTTTTCACTTGGATAGTATCTTGCCTAGCGGAAAGTATCGCTTAGAGATATCCGTAGGAGGGTATGTATTCCCTAGCAATCACGCTACTATGATACATGTGGAAGGCTCAGATAAAGAGCTTGTCACAGAAGACGCACTCAAGCTGAAAGAGCTTGAAATTGAAAAGGTGGTGGAAAAGGTGGTAGCTGAAAAGCACCTTACGCCATCTACAGACAACGCAGGAACTCACGCAAGTCAAGAAGATTTTCCAGACTTGCTTTTTTATTACAACTTAGGAAAGGTTTAATACATTATGGACACAAGTAAATTAATTGCATTCGCACAGGCGGTTGGGGTTGATATCAAGGAACTCAAGCAACTACTAAATGGAAAGATTGACAACGCAACAGTAACGCAACTGATTGAGCAAGCTAAAACCGCAGTCAAAAATGAGATTTTGGGTGAAGGCGTATCAGAAGACTTGAACACGCTGAAAGAAATTGCGGATAAAATCGCAAGCATGAGCGGAGACACGCAAGGAGCAGTTGTACAAAAAATCTCAGACCTTGGCACACGCATTGATGCTTTTGCCAATCTTGATTTAGTCACAGTATATAATGCAGCGAAAGCGTGATTGATATGAATAACCTTGAAAGTCTAGCAACTGAAATCGGTAAGGATATCAAGGATATCAGATCACGTTTTGCAACGAAGCAGGAAATGCAGGAAGCGACTGAAATTGACTACTCACAAGTAGTCACGCACGAAGAGCTTGAAGGCAAGCATTACCTCACGGCTCATCAGTCGCTTGCTGACTATGCCAAAAAATCAGAAATTCCAAATCCTCAGTTGACATTAACAGGAAATACCCTCGGCATTGTCGGGGGTAATAATGTCACCTTACCACTACCCGAAAACGTAGGCCATGAAATCCGTGGCACAGGCTCACCAGAAGGCCGTGTTGTAGCGGACATTGGTACTACTTACGTAGATAACAATGTCACGAATGGCGCTCTTAAATGGATTAAAGAAAAAGGGAGCGGTAACACGGGTTGGCGCGTGTTGATTGGTGATACAGGTTGGAGGACGTTGAGTTCAGTCTCTAAATTGGAAACAAATGGGAGAACATCATTCATCAAAATCCGAAGAGTTAACAACTTAGTTACTTACCAATTTGGGGGATTGCAATGGGGTTGGTTTGGAGTAGGCAGACGGAATGGACCTGGATTTGTAAGACATAACAGTAGTGGAGATAAAGGAGCTAAAGTTATTCCTCCTAACGGAATTCCCGAAGGGTTTAGAAGCGAAAATTCGATCGTAGGGCCAACTTATGATGATAAGGGTAGACCGTATGGAATTTGGTATTTAGGCGGTAAATCTGACTTAAATTTCATCCAATTCACATTTAACGAAGACATTCCAACAAACAAAGATATCGGAGATATCCGTGTAAGTGCCATCTCATACTTGACAGATGAGCCTTGGCCAACAAGATTACCATAACAGAAAGGAAATGTAACATGTCACAATTTAATGAATTGATTATTGCTTTTGCTACAGGATTTTTAGCAGTAGCAGTAGGAAGTATTGTAAAAGCAGTGAAAGATTATCTTTTGCAAAAAGGCGGAGAGAAAGCGGTAAAAATCGCTGAAATCTTAGCCAAAAACGCAGTACACGCAGTAGAGCAGGTAGCTCAAGAGACTGGCTACAAAGGGGATGAAAAGCTTGAGCAAGCAAAAGTACATATGATTTCAGAACTTAAAAAATACAATGTCACTATGTCAGATAAAGAGCTTGAAATGTTTGTTGAATCCGCAGTGAAGCAGATGAACGACGCATGGAAAGGTGAGTAGCATGGATATTGATACAAGCAGATATAGAGAAGACTTGCCACAAGTAGGCTATGCGCCATACCGACAAGTACACGCGCATTCTACTGGAAACCGCAATTCAACGGTGCAAAATGAAGCTGATTATCATTACAGAAAGGATCCTGATTTGGGATTCTTTTCTCATGTCGTTGGTAATGGCAGAGTTATGCAAGTAGGCCCGACAAACAACGGGAGTTACGACGTTGGGGGCGGTTGGAATGCTGAAACGTATGCAGCGGTTGAGCTGATTGAGAGCCATGATACTGAAGAAGAGTTCATGACAGACTACCGCCTTTATATCGAACTCTTGCGCAACCTAGCAGATGAAGCAGGCTTGCCTAAAACACTTGATACAGACGACTTGGAAGGTATCAAGACGCATGAATACTGTACGAATAATCAACCCGACAACCATTCAGACCACGTTGACCCTTATCCCTATTTAGCTAAATGGGGTATCAGCCGTGAGCAGTTTAAACACGACATTGAGAACGGTTTGACGATTGAAGCAGGCTGGAAGAAGAATGGCACGGGCTACTGGTACGTACATTCAGATGGCTCTTATCCAAAAGAGAAGTTTGAAAAAGTCAATGATACTTGGTACTACTTCGACGGTTCGGGCTACATGCTTGCAGACCGCTGGAAGAAGCACACTGACGGCAACTGGTACTGGTTCGACAAGTCGGGTGCTATGGCGACAGGCTGGAAAAAGATTGCTGATAAATGGTACTACTTTGATGTAGAAGGTGCTATGAAGACAGGTTGGGTTAAGTATAAAGATACTTGGTACTACCTAGACGGTAAAGAAGGCGCTATGGTATCAAATGCCTTTATCCAGTCAGCCGACAAGACAGGCTGGTTCTATCTCAAGGAAGATGGAACACTGGCAGACAAGCCAGAGTTTACGGTAGAGCCAGAAGGACTTGTAACCGTAAAATGACAAAAAAACTTCCTATATAATAGGAAGAAAGTTGAAAAAAATTTACACCGCAGGCATTAGCTTGCGGTTTTTTTTGTTGTCTAAAAAGCTTGGATTTTAAATCCAAGTATTTTACGGATTTCAAATGCGTAAAATAAAAAGCCTTTTAGCATTTTTCCTGAAAGTACTTTCTAAAATAAAAAAAGTTTAAATTTCTTTGTGTTTATTGTTGACATTACACGTTGCAACGTGTATAATATAATTAAAGATAAAGAAACGAGGACAGAAAGATGGAAGAACCAAGCCATGAACAATTAAAAGAAATTTTCAACAAAGGCATTATGGTAAAAGAGATTGCATGGAATAAAGAAAAAGGTTATCAAATTAGAGAACGCAGATTAGGCCAAAGCTTCAATTGCGAACACGACTTCTATAATGACTCTTATGAATTGCGTAAATACTACTATGAAGGTGAAGACTACGAATTGATTCAAGAAACAAAAAGATTGGAAGAGTATAACGGCCTTTCAAATGATGTCGATTTTGATTGGAAAATCATTTTAAAAACAAATGCGACCACAATTACCTCTTCAAAGTATGAAGCTATGAAATATGTCATTCAAAATGAAACAGACGAATGGAGCCGTTCCCCTTACTCAATGAGCTTTTATGATTCTAAAGATATTGATTGGGGATATAAACCAGAAGGAAGTATTAGAGTATCTGATCATTGGAATTTTGGTGAAGAAGGGGAACATTGCCCAACTGCTGAGCCAGTTGACGGGTGGGCAGTATGTCGCTTCAAAAACGGGATGTATCATTTGATACAAAAATTTTAAAAAGGAGTTTTATAATGACAGAGAAAAAAGTATCAGTAGCAAAAAGAAAAGCAAACGATAAATGGGATAAAGCAAACCCAGAAGCCACTAAGTATAGACAATACAAATCTAAAGCTAAATCATTCATCTTGTGCTCAAAAGATGATGACTTGAATTTAATCAGCGAATGGCTAAATGAACGGAAAGCCAACGGACAAAAGCAAGACGGGCCAATCAAATAAAAAAAGTGGTGATTTTTCATCACTTTTTATTTTTTTTACGAATAGATAAGTAGGAGGATAAAACAAATGAAAATTTTGAAGATTGAATTGGACAGCATGGATAAAACGACTTTTGGTATTGAGCATTGGGTGCGCGTGACTTACTCTTTACCTTTTTTGAAAAGTGAGTACACGGTAAAGCTTTTGCTCTTGCTGGATTTTGCAGTGACTGATAAAGAGCTACTTGACTATCTGATCATGAGCTGGAAGTACAGGGATTTGGTAAATCATTCTACTCTTATGTATCAGATTGAGAGGAATTTTTAGGGGGCACTGGGGGGCAAAAAGGGGGCATAAAGTGTATTTTCTTGTGTTTTCATGGTCAAAAATCAGTGTAAGTTACCTCTTATAAACCCTTATTTTAAGCCTTTTCTGGTTCATGCGTGCTTATTTAAATAGGGTGTTCCAATTACTCTTAAATAATAGAGCAACTACATTAGTAGCTTAAAAGCATGATTAAACCGCTATTCTTGGGAGTAGCGGTTTTTCTTTTTGTTCAAGAAGGGGCAAAAAGGGGCTCTTTGTCAACTGTAGTGGGTTGAAGAAAAGCTAAGATCGAGAAAGGACACATTTCGTCCTTTCTTTTTTGATA
>CAJNCA010000005.1 GCA_905221145.1 bacterium | reverse complement strand
TTTCCATGTGCTAAAATCGTTCTAGATCGATTTCACATTGTACAACACTTAAGCCGTGCTATGAGTCGTGTTCGTGTCCAAATCATGAATCAATTTGAGCGAAAATCCCATGAATACAAGGCCATCAAGCGCTACTGGAAGCACATCCAGCAGGATAGTCGTAAACTCAGTGATAAACGTTTTTATCGCCCTACTTTTCGCATGCACTTAACAAATAAAGAAATTCTAGACAAGCTTTTGAGCTATTCAGAAGACTTGAAACACCACTACAATCTCTATCAACTCTTGCTTTTTCACTTTCAGAACAAGGAACCTGACAAATTCTTCGGACTTATTGAGGACAATCTAAAGCAGGTTCATCCTCTTTTTCAGACTGTCTTTAAAACCTTCCTCAAGGATAAAGAAAAGATTGTCAACGCCCTTCAACTACCCTATTCCAACGCCAAATTGGAAGCGACCAATAATCTCATCAAACTTATCAAGCGAAATGCCTTTGGTTTTCGGAACTTTGAAAACTTCAAAAAACGGATTTTTATCGCTCTCAATATCAAAAAAGAAAGGACGAAATGTGTCCTTTCTCGATCTTAGCTTTTCTTCAACCCACTACAGTTGACAAAGAGCCGTAAAAAATCTCCTCAAAAGAGGAGATTCGATTAGTCTTGAATATGACGGTCTAAGTTCTTCTGATAATCAGCATTGGATTTGGCTTTTTCATCAGCAAATTTCTTGCGGAACTCATCCATTTCTTTAGTAGTGACTATCTTATCTTGAATTTTCAGATACTTGTAGCTATTTTCACTGGTCTTATCACCTACCCAGCCACCTGCACCACTGCCAGGAACATTTTTCGTCACTAGCATTTGAGCACCATCAGAGTATACTGGAATAACAAGTGAACTATCTGACAACCAAGCTTGAGCCGTAGCATATTTAGAATAACGTTTTTGAAGGTCCGTTTTCTCACTGTTTGCATCATCAATCAATTCTTTGTATTTATCCAATCCAACTGTTTTAATAACTGGATTATCTGTTCCTGGTGCTACACCAAGAGCACTTAGGAGACTTGGACCTGAAGTTGGATCAAATACATCTAGATAAGTCGATGGATCAGCAAAGTCTGGACTCCAACCACTGACTGCATTAATATCCCAGTCGGTATTGGCATTGGAAGTAGCTAGAACAGTCATACCGCCCAATTCGTCATTAGAAACTTGTTGAATATCAACAACTACATTGTCAGAGCCTAATGCTTCCTCAATAGATTGTTTATAAGACTGAACCTGACGAATAAAATCTGGATTTGATGAAGAAATTGGCAAATCTAAATGAATTGGGAACTGTACTCCATCAGCTTGAAGGGTTTTCTTAGCAACTTCAAACTTAGCTTTAGCCTTGTCTACATTATGAAGTGAATCTTGGGCATCATCAAGACTGACATCTTTCCAGATATTATCCAATTTATCCAATTCTGTCTTAGTAACTTGACCAAATGTTTGATCTCCTACTTGAACAAATGTTGGAGGAGTGAAACTTGTCCGTAACTTACGAGGTCCTACTTCATCACCAAATACTTGAGAAATCCCTGCTTTACGATCTACCGCAAAAGCCAAGGCTTGACGGAAATCTTTGTTTAACAAGGCTTTCTTAGTAGAAGTTTTTTCTGCATCACTTGTTTTAGCAGTGTGATTGTAATTTACACGGTCGATATTGGTTGAGATATAAAAAACTCCTCCACGCTGTTGACCATACACAATATTATCCTTGTATTTTTCTTTTAGACGTTCATAGTTAGCAGAGTTTTTAAAGAGTGGTGCAGCTGGATAGTGTCCCTCATCAAAACCGCGTCCTAGAGAGTCTGCATCTTGACCATCAAAGAAGGATAACTTGATATCATCAATAAAGACATTTTGTTTATCCCAGTAGTTTTGATTTTTGGTCATTTCGATAGAAGACTTAGATGTAAGACCCTTGAGGAGATAAGGCCCATTGTATAGAATGCTCGTTACATCCGTTGGTTTACCAAAGTCCTCTCCTTTAGAAGCTAAAAAGTCTTCATTAACTGGTGCAAGGACTCCCATTGTTGTTTTTGAATTCCAGAAAGATTCTGGATGATTCAAAGTATAGACTACAGTATAATCGTCAGTTGCTTTTACCCCAACACTAGAAAAATCTGTTGTTTTCCCATTTACATAGTCATCCAATCCTTTGATAGAATCCTGTACGAGATAAAGAGCCTGTGATTTCTTATCTGCTGCATGTTTCAGACCAGTCACAAAGTCTTGAGCCTTGACTTCACCATACTCTTCCCCCTCATTGGTATACCATTTGACACCCTGACGGATTTTATAGGTATAGGTCAAACCATCTTTGGAAACAGTCCAATCTTCTGCAACTGATGGAACAAGATTGCCATATTGGTCATTTTCAAGCAAACCGTCAATAACGTTACCTGTGACCTGTTTAGTGCTGACATTTCCAGAAACTGTATAATCCAGAGTCGAAGGATCTGATGAAAATACATAGGCATAAGTAACTGGTTTATTTGCTTCTTTATTAGCATTAGCAGATGAACACGCGGCTAGAACCGCTGCCGAGAGTACAGCAACTCCTGCTGCTAAGAAAACACGTTTTTTCATAAACAAACTCCTTTGCAATTTGTATAGGATTATTATAGCACTTTTCAAAAGGAAATCAATGAAAACATTCTTAATATTATCATAAAAAATTGAGTAAAGCTCTTGCCAAGGTTGATTTCTTCATACTAGCATTTTTGTGATATAATAGTCATATCTTTATTTTAGAGGTAAAGTTATGAAAGAAACTGTTTACTTTGGAACTTATACACGTCGTACTTCCCAAGGGATTTACAAGGCGGACTTTGATACAGAAACTGGTCAGCTTTCAAATCTAGAACTTTTTGCAGCTGAACCAAGTCCAACCTATCTTGCTTTTGACCAGCACCAACATTTATACACTGTTGGTAGTCAAGACGATAAAGGAGGAATTGCAGCCTATCAAACTGATGGGACTTTATTAAATCATGTCGTTGAAGAAGGAGCTCCCCACTGTTATGTTGCTGTTGATGAAAAGCGTGATTTGGTATATGCTGCCAACTACCATAAAGGACAGGTACTTGTTTATAAACGACAGGAAGATGGTAGTCTTCTACTTAGTGATGTAGATCAACACAGCGGCCAAGGTCCGCATGAGAATCAAGCTTCTCCCCACGTTCACTTTACAGATTTAACACCTGACCACTATCTAGTGACCTGTGATTTGGGTACTGACCAAGTCATCACCTATGACCTTGATCAAGAAGGAAAATTATCTAAACTCTATACCTATCACAGCCAGCCAGGAGCAGGCTCACGCCATATCATTTTCCATAACCACTATAAAATCGCTTATCTGATTTGTGAACTCAATAGCACTATCGAGGTTCTAATTTACGATGGTGTTGGTGAATTTGAACGCATGCAGGTCATTTCAACTCTACCAGACGGTTATGAAGGCTTTAATGGAACTGCTGCTATTCGTCTCTCTAAAGATGGTAAATACCTCTACGCTTCTAACCGTGGTCATGATTCTATCGCAGTATATACAATTCTTGCGGACGGTAGCCTAGAGTTATTAGAAATCGTTCCAACACATGGTAAAACTCCGCGTGATTTTGATTTGACACCAGACCAAGAATTCCTTATTGCTGTCCATCAAGACTCTGACAATGCAACCGTCTTTAAACGCAATCCTGAAACTGGTCGTCTAGCAGAACTTTCCAACGATTTCCATGTTCCAGAAGCGGTATGCATCAGTTTTGCACCTTAAGAAAACATAAAAAATGAACTTGGAATTTTCAAGTTCATTTTTTTCTTATAGTCTATTTCCGACATTGATACGATTAATAGCACGTTGCAAAGCAATCTTAGCACGACGTTCTTGATCAATCAAGTTTTTTTCATGGGCTTCTTCGATTTCACGCTCTGCTCGAAGCTTGGCACGTTCTGCACGGCTAACATCGATATCACGAGCACGTTCTGCAGAATCCGCAACGATTGTAATGATATCATTGGCAATTTCAATAACGCCTCCGTTTACTGCAATCCAGTTCACGTGATCTTCATCATCAATACGTTTTACTTTTACCTCATCAACTGCTAAAACCGCAATCATATTTTCATGTCGTGGCAAGATCCCCATCTCACCATCCAGAGTTCGAACCGATACATAGCTGGCATGGTGATCATAGACGAGACCATCTGGTGTCACGATCTGGACAGTTAACTGAGCCATAGATCACCTCTTAAAATCCCATTTTTTCAGCTTTTGCAATCACATCTTCGATAGAACCTACACCACGGAAGGCATCTTCTGGCAAGTGGTCATGTTTACCATCAAGGATTTCCTTAAAGCCACGAACAGTTTCAGCAACTGGAACATAAGAACCTGGCTGACCAGTAAATTGTTCCGCAACGTTAAAGTTTTGTGACAAGAAGAACTGGATACGACGGGCACGAGCGACCAAGGTCTTTTCTTCATCAGAAAGCTCATCCATACCAAGGATGGCAATGATATCTTGCAATTCATGGTAACGTTGAAGAACGCGTTTTACTTCGGCAGCAACTGCATAGTGCTCTTCTCCAACGATTTCAGGTGCCAAGGCACGTGAGCTTGAAGCAAGTGGGTCAACGGCTGGGTAGATACCCAATTGTACCAACTTACGTTCCAAGTTTGTTGTTGAATCCAAGTGAGCGAAGGCTGTCGCTGGCGCTGGGTCAGTATAGTCATCCGCTGGCACATAGATGGCCTGGATAGAGGTTACAGAACCCTTCTTAGTTGATGTGATACGCTCTTGCAATTGCCCCATTTCCGTAGCAAGTGTTGGTTGGTAACCAACGGCTGATGGCATACGACCCAAAAGGGCAGATACTTCTGAACCAGCCTGAGTGAAACGGAAGATATTATCGATAAAGAGAAGCACGTCTTGGCCTTCAACATCACGGAAGTATTCAGCGATTGTCAAACCAGTAAGGGCAACACGCATACGTGCTCCTGGTGGCTCATTCATCTGACCAAATACCATGGCTGTTTTCTCGATAACTCCTGATTCTTTCATTTCCCAGTAAAGGTCGTTCCCCTCACGAGTACGTTCCCCAACACCGGTAAATACTGAAATACCACCGTGTTCTTGGGCAATATTGTGAATCAATTCTTGGATCAAGACAGTTTTACCAACTCCGGCACCACCGAAAAGTCCAACTTTACCACCTTTAAGATAAGGGGCAAGAAGGTCGATAACCTTAATCCCTGTTTCAAGGATTTCAGAAGAGGTAGACAACTCATCAAAAGTTGGAGCTTTTTTATGAATTGGCTGACGCTCTGCGTCTTCTGTAAAAGGAGCTTCCAAGTCAATGGTATCTCCCAAAACATTGAAGACACGTCCCAAAGTTTCTTTACCTACTGGTACAGAGATTGGACGACCTGTGTCCAATACTTCCATTCCACGAGTCAAACCATCTGTTGATTCCATGGCGATAGTACGGACCATACCATCTCCCAACTCCAAGGCTACTTCAAGGACGATTTTTGTTTTTCTTTCGTCATTTTTGTAGACGACAAGTGCATTGTTAATCTCAGGAAGTTTTTCCCCTGCTGCAAACAAGACGTCTACAACGGGACCGATAACCTGAGCAATTTTACCTGAACTCATCTCCTTCTCCTATTCTATATAAGATACTATCGGTTCCTAGCTCAACTAGGTCCTAATACTCTGCGAAAAATCAAATTCAAACCACGTCAGCGTCGCCTTACCGTACTCAAGTACAGCCTGCGGCTAGCTTCCTAGTTTGCTCTTTGATTTTCATTGAGTATAAGTTCATTTTCATACGAGCTGGACTAGAGCCTATTCTAAGGCACTAGCTCCTGCTACGATTTCTGTAATTTCTTGTGTAATCGCCGCCTGTCTGGCACGGTTATACTGAATTGTCAAATCATTGATGACTTTCTTAGCATTATCTGTCGCTGTTTGCATAGCTGTCATACCTGCAGCATTTTCAGCTGTCTTGGCATCGATAATAGCACCGTAAATCATACTTTCTGCAAATTGAGGCAACAACTGCTCCAAAATTTCTTCTCGGCTGGTTTCCAATTCAAAGGTCAAGCTGTAACTGTCGTCCGCTTCCTTTGGATCCAAGTCAACAATCGGAAGCATTTGCTCCACACGCATTTGACTAGTTAGCGTATTGACATGGTGGTTGTAGCAGACATAGAGTTCATCAAAAAGCTCATTTTGGTACATTTCAACTGTTTTTGAAATAATCTTACGAACTTCATCAAAGCTAGGTTGGTCTGCAAGACCACGTAATTCAAAAAGTGGTTGAATACCACGAGCCTTAAAGAAGTCCGCTCCCATTCCACCGATACAGATCATTTCAAAGCCTTTACCGTCTGGATGGTATTCTTCTTTCAACTCCATAACGGCTTTCAAAATAGAAGAATTATACCCTCCAACCAAACCTCGGTCTGAAGTAATGACGATATAACCTGTCTTATTAACTGGACGACTAATCAACATTGGATTGGTTGAACCACCAGCTCCATTACCATGAAGGATATCTGTCAAAAGTTTACGAACCTTCTGAGCGTAAACTTGGAAGTTGCGAGCAGCTTCTTCAGAGCGGCCTAGTTTAGCAGCTGATACCATTTGCATGGCATTAGTAATTTGACTCGTATTTTTTGTTGAGGCGATTTTTGTTTTAATATCATTTAGAGATACTGCCATCTGACACCTCTATTCTTATTGGAAGCTGGTTTGATTGAGAAACTCTGTAATCGCAGCATCCAAGACTGCTTCTTCTGGCAAGTCTTTTGTATCACGAATGGTTTCCAAAATCTCTGGATGTTGAGCATCAAAGAAGGCATGGAACTCTTCCTCAAAACGAACAATATCATCTACTGGAACAGTGTCCAAGAAACCATGTGTCAAAGCATAGAGAATGGTTACTTGTTTCTCAACAGGCAATGGTTTGTGAACAGGTTGTTTCAAGACTTCAACTGTACGACGTCCACGGTTCAACTTAGCCTGTGTTGCCGCATCCAAGTCAGAACCGAACTTAGTGAAGGCTTCCAACTCACGGTATGAAGCAAGGTCGATACGAAGTGTACCAGCAACCTTCTTCATAGCTTTGATTTGCGCGGAACCACCTACACGTGATACAGATGAACCCGCATCGATGGCTGGACGAATACCCGCATTGAAGAGACCATCACCGAGGAAGATTTGTCCATCAGTGATAGAAATCACGTTGGTTGCGATATAGGCAGAGATATCTCCTGCTTGTGTCTCGATAAATGGTAGGGCTGTAATTGATCCACCACCAAGTTCATCAGAAACTTTAGCTGAGCGCTCAAGCAAACGGCTGTGAAGGTAGAAAACATCCCCTGGGAAGGCTTCACGACCTGGAGGACGACGAAGCAAGAGAGACAGTTCACGATAAGCGACCGCTTGTTTTGATAAATCATCATAAACAATCAAAACATGTTTCCCTTGGTACATAAATTCTTCCGCCATGGCAACCCCAGCATAAGGAGCTAGGAAGAGCAATGGAGATGGCTGTGAAGCAGAAGCAGTCACAACGATTGTGTAGTCCAAGGCACCGTACTGACGAAGTGTTTCTACTTGCGTACGAACTGTTGATTCTTTTTGTCCAATCGCGACGTAGATACAAATCATATCTTGACCTTTTTGGTTCAAGATTGTGTCAATCGCAATAGTTGTTTTCCCTGTCTGACGGTCACCGATAATCAACTCACGTTGACCACGACCAATCGGTACAAGGGCGTCAATAGCTTTCAAACCAGTTTGCAATGGTTCTGATACAGACTTACGTTGCATAACACCAGGAGCTGGCGCTTCAACTGGACGAGTTTTATCTGTGTGGATTTCTCCAAGACCGTCAACTGGACGACCAAGTGGATCCACAACACGACCAATCAGACTCTCACCTACAGGGACTTCCATAATTTTACCTGTACGGCGAATTGTATCGCCTTCACGAATATCTGTAAAGTCACCAAGGATGATAATACCAACGTCTGTTGACTCCAAGTTTTGAGCCATACCATAAGAGCCGTTTTCAAAAATCAACAGCTCTCCACTCATGGCATTTTCAAGGCCGTGAGCACGCGCGATACCATCCCCGATATAGGTTACAACACCTGTTTCAGTCACATCAAAATTGGGTTTGAAATTTTCAATTTGTTGCTTAATTAAAGCGCTGATTTCTTGTGCGTTAATTGCCAAAAGAACACCACTTTCTATTTCAAATTTTCTTTAACAACTTTAAGTTGTTGTTTAATACTCACATCAATTGTCTTGTGATTGGCAAAAATGACAAAACCACCAATGAGACTTTCATCGATTTGTTCTTTTACACTCCTTACTTTCAGAGACATTTTTTTCTCAATCAAAGGGAGCAAGCGACTCTTCTGTTCATCAGTTAGAGGATGAGCAGACGTAATCGTCACTTCAAATCGATTTGTTTCTTTTTCAAGTCGGTTCAAACAATCTACAAGCACATCATAAAAAAGATTTGCTCTGTGATTGTAAATAAGAACCCGGATAAAGTTTTGCAATAAAGGTGACACTGAGTCTTGGAAGAAAGCAATCGTTTTTTCCTTGTCAGACTCGTCTACTGCCACTTTTTTTAAAAAAGAAGGTAAACCTGTTTCTTCAGCAACTTGCTTGATTTGAGTCAAGTCTGAAAAGATACGGTCTTCTTCTCCTTTTTCAAGTACCAATTGGACAAAAGGCATGCTGTATTTTTCAATTACCTTTACTGTTTTCTTGTCCATTAAGCTTCTCCTAGCTGATCGATATACTGATCAATGAGTTCTTTATGGGCATGACCGTCAAGGTTTTGTGAGATGATTTTACCAGCCAAGCTGATTGTCAAATCTGCTACCTCACCCTTAACGCTTTGTAAAGCTTCAGCTTTGTTTTGAGCAATTTCTTGGTTTGCTTTTTCTTTTAAGCGTCCTGCTTCTAGTTTAGCATCTGCTAAAATACTAGCCTTACTTTTCTCAGCTGTTTCTTTCGCATTCTCAATGATTGTCTTAGCTTCTTTACGGCTACCAGCCAATTCATCTTCGCGTTTTTGAGCCAATACTTCCGCTTTTTGACGTGCCTCTTCAGCTCTGTCAATATCTGAAGCAATTTTTTCAGCTCTTTCTTCGAAAATGCCTGTAATATTAGACCATGCAAATTTTTTAATCAAGACTAGCAAAAGGATAAAAGAGCCAGCGATTAAAATAAAATTCCCAATTAATTCACCTACTGTTACGTGCATCAGTTACTCCTTTCTACTCTTCATCATTAATTTTATTTCCTAGGTACATAGAGGATAATAGTGTAAAGACATAGGCCTGTACACAAGAAATGAACACGGAAAATGCAGTCCAAACTAAGTTTGTCCCAAATGCGATTGGATACCAAAAAATAGCCTGATGTGAAAGTACAAGAAGCAAGCTTGTCATTACTTCACCTGCAAAGATATTCCCAAAAATCCGCAAAGCAAGAGAAAGGAAATTCGTGACTTCTTCAAGTAGATTCATCGGTGTCATAAATGCAGGAGTTACAAAACCTTTGAGGTATTGTTTAATCCCACGACGACGAATCCCCTCAATATGCGCCATCACAATAATACAGAAAGACAAGACAAGGTCAAATGAAAGGTTTGCAGTTGGCGATGTCCAAAGGTTTGTTCCATCTGTTGTTTGAAGTTTAGCCATCAAACCAAGGTTATTGGCGATGACCATAAAAAGAAATAAGCATAAGTAAAAGAGTGAGTAATCTTTCATGTAGTGGGAACCAAGGTTAGGTTCTGTAAATCCAATTACAAAATCATAGAGATACTCTAATACATTTTGTTTACCTTTGGGTTTCAAGGTCATATTACGACTTGCCCAATAGATAAATGCAAAAATCAGAAACACAGACAGCAAAGTCAAGGCTGTCAAAGTTAAATCAAAGGTAACAGGACCAATATTGATGGTTGGGTTGATACTTTCTTCCATCTAACATTCTCCCTTCTCCAATTTATATTTCGTTATTTAATAATAAATGAGAAGACAAGAGTTACGAAGAAAGTTCCTTCAATAAAGGCAACCCCTAAAAACATCAAGCTACGAAACTCAGCGATAATATCTGGTTGGCGAGCTACTGATTTCAACAAACCATTCATCAACATACCCTCACCAAGAGATACACCCATACAGGCAAGACATAGACCGAAAAATGTTAAATTCATGACGAATTCTCCTTTTAATTAAAATTTACTTACTTAGTTTAGTCCTAAAAATTGGATTTGTCAACTTTTTACTAACATTGAAAGCGTTTAATGAAAATTATTTACAATTTTACTGTTTTTGAGCTTATTATATAGAAAACTTTGTAAAAAACTTGTAATAAATCCGACCATTATCTAGACCTTTCTGAAAAATATTGAAAAAATCCGAGATGAAATCTCGGATGAAAATTAATATATTTTCTTTAACCTAATGCTCTTTTAGTAAGTAGAATTAAAGGGAAATCTTTCGTTTCCTGCTTGCTTATTAAGCACGAACTGTGACGCTGGTTCCATCTTCCTTATAAAGATTGATGAGACCTTCTTTAAGAGCTCGAACCATGTCTCCAGCTTGAACAGGTTGTGGGACTTTGATTGTCAAGAGTTCCATCGGATTTGGAGCGCGGTCGATTTTATTGCCTTTGGCATCATGCAAATCTTCGATATACGTTTCAAAATGACGGAAACCTGGGCCGTAAAACTCTACTTGGTCTCCTTCGTTAATGACATTCCGTTGACGAATAGTTGCTGTTTGTGTCGCATCATCATAAGAAACCACTTCAGCGACAAACTTGTATTCAGGGATTTTACGACGAGCACCAAACAACTGCTCATTTTCAGATGGTGTACCGTAGTAGAAACCAGTTGCTAATTCACGCTGGGCAACCTTCCACATCTCATCAATCAAGTCTTGCTTGATAGCTTCAAACTTCTCTGGACTTTCTAGATAAGCATCAACAGCTGCCTTGTAGCAGTTGGTTACTGTTGATACGTAGTGAATAGACTTCATACGTCCTTCGATTTTTAGACTGTCCACACCATTTTCAATCATATCTGGGATATGGTCAATCATAGACATGTCAACGGCTGACATCGAAAATTCTTCTGGAATCTCTCCCTTAAGGCTCTTACGTTCTTTCCCAAAAGGCATATCGTAAAGGTCGTACTTCCAACGGCAAGACTGAGAGCAACCACCACGGTTAGCATCACGCATACTCATGTGGTTTGAAAGAGTACAACGACCAGAGTAAGAAATACACATAGCTCCATGGACAAAGGCTTCAATCTCAACGTCTGTACGTTTGCGAATTTCAGCTAATTCTTCCATCGAAACCTCACGCGCCAAAACGACACGAGTTAAGCCTAATTCTTTCCAGAACTCAAGAGTTTCATAGTTAGTGGCACTGGCTTGAGTAGAGAGGTGAATTTCAAGACCTGGTGCTTCTGTAGCTGCAATCATAATCAAGGCTGGGTCAGACACGATAACCGCGGCAATCCCGATATCACGTAGCTTACGGAACCACTCACCAGCTCCCTTTTCATTTCCTTCGTGCATAACCATGTTGGCAGCTACATAGACCTTAGCCCCGTACTTGGCAGCAAACTGGACTCCTTCTTCCATTTGTTCAAAGGTAAAGTTACCTGCACGGCTACGAAGGCCATAGGCCTGACCACCGATAAAGACAGCATCTGCCCCATACTGAACAGCTACTTTTAGCTTCTCTAAAGTCCCTGCCGGTGATAAAACCTCAGGACGTTTTAATGTTTTTGTCATGATTTCTCCTATTTGCAATATAAAAGTTTGACGTTTTTCCTTCTCATTTTATAGTAAATAAGCGATAAAATCAAGCCTAGACAGATTGTTTTGACAATTCTAATATTTTAAGCTTTGTATAATAATTGTTAAATTATCGGATATAAACCAATTTTAACAAGTAGCCAAAAAGTCTAGAAAAGTAAAAACCAGCATCCAAAGATACTGGCTCATTAAACTACATAAATTAGTCCTTAGATGACTACTCCCACTCAACTGTTGCAGGTGGTTTGCTTGTAATATCATAGACGATACGGTTAACATGATCCACTTCATTTACGATACGTACTGAGATTTTTTGAAGTACTTCCCATGGAATTTTGGCAAAGTCAGCAGTCATACCATCGATAGAGGTAATAGCACGGATTGCAATAGTGTAGTCGTACGTACGACCGTCCCCCATAACACCGACTGAACGAACGCCTGTGTTAACTGTGAAGTATTGCCAGATATCACGGTCAAGGCCAGCTTTGGCAATTTCTTCACGGAGGATAGCGTCTGATTCACGAACGGTTTCTAGTTTCTCTTCAGTGATTTCACCCATGACACGGATCGCAAGTCCTGGTCCTGGGAATGGTTGGCGCCATACGATATGGTCTGGCATACCAAGCTCTGTACCGAGAGCACGAACTTCGTCTTTATAAAGAGTGTTGAGTGGTCAAAAAGCAGACTATCCCAATCCCATAGCCATACCTGTGAATGGTGGTTGGCGATATAACTATGGAAATCAGTTTTATGTTCAGTTGGTTTCACAATACCTAACCGACACTTCCCCAACAGAATTTGATGATGAAACCGTGCAAGTCATTATGGACGAAGCCTTGAAATACGAAGGGTTTCCCTATGTCTTTGGAGGGGCGTCGCCTACCACCTCTTTTGATTGTAGTGGCTTAATACAATGGGTGTATGACAAAGCTGGCATTTCTCTCCCTCGTGTCGCCCAAGATCAGTATGACGCTACGCAAGAAATCTCTATGGAAGAAGCCCAAGCAGGCGACCTTATCTTCTTTCATTCAACCTATAATGCAGGCACATATGTGACTCATGTGGCGATATATTTAGAGGGAAATCGCTTTTATCATGCAGGCGACCCAATCGGTTATGGCGACTTAAGCAGTCGTTATTGGCAAGACCATCTGATTGGGGCTAGACGTGTTATTCATAACTAAGAAAGGAATGAATCAAATGATTATAAAAATCGAGCGAAAAGAAAAGAAGGAGAAACCAAAGAAATCTAAAAAACCGAGCAAGCAAAGAAAAGTTCCGATGATTAAAGTTGGCACGCATAAGAAATTAACCTTTGTTTTATGGGTTTTATTGATTGGTAGTGTCGGATTTGGAATCTATAAAAATTTTACTGCCATTGACACTCATACTGTCCGTGAAACAGAAATCATTAAACAGCAGATTGTCGATACCAACCAAGTAGAAAGTTTTGTGAAATCCTTTGCGAAAGACTACTTTTCGTGGCAACAATCCCAAGAAGCCATTGATAAACGAAATGAAAAATTGACCCATTATTTGACGGAAGAATTGCAGGTATTAAATGAAGAAATGATTCGTAAGGATATTCCTACTAGTTCTAGTGTGAACGATATACAGGTGTGGCAGGTTTCTCAAGTGAATGAGAACACCTTTGAGGTACTGTTTTCTGTTGAACAAGTTATTACCGAAGACAAAGACAAGGAAACTATATCGTCTAGCTTTCATGTGGTTGTCCATATAGATGAATCAGATAATATGGTTATTATCAAAAATCCGACAATGAGTAAGAAACCTCAAAAATCGGACTACCAACCCAAACAGCTAGAAAGTGACCATACAGTAGATACAGAAACGATGGACGAAATCACTAGCTTTTTAGAAACGTTCTTCCAGCTCTATCCTACCGCCACAGAAAAAGAATTGACTTACTATGTAAGTAATCATGTGTTACCTATGATTAACAAGGAATATGTTTTCGAGGAATTGGTGAATCCTATCTTTACCAGAAAAGATAACCAAGTAATCGTGAATGTCGCTGTGAAATATTTAGATCAAGAAACAAAGGCAACCCAAATCTCGCAATTTGAGTTGATATTAGAAAAACAAGATAATTGGAAGATTGTAAAATAACAAATATTGGTACATGATTACAGATACTTTGTAATCATGTACTCTTTTTGATAAAAAATTGGAGATTCCTTGACAAATATGCTCTTACGTGCTATTATTTAAGTATCTATTTAAAAGGAGTTAATAAATATGCGGCAAGGTATTCTTAAATAAACTGTCAATTTGATAGTGGGAACAAATAATTGGATGTCCTTTTTTAGGAGGGCTTAGTTTTTTGTACCCAGTTTAAGAATACCTTTATCATGTGATTCTAAAGTATCCGGAGAATATCTGTATGCTTTGTATGCCTATGGTTATGCATAAAAATCCCAGTGATAAGAGTATTTATCACTGGGATTTTTATGCCCTTTTGGGTTTTTGAATGGAGGATAATCACATGAAAATTATTAATATTGGAGTTTTAGCTCATGTTGATGCAGGAAAAACTACCTTAACAGAAAGCTTATTATATAACAGTGGAGCGATTACAGAATTAGGAAGCGTGGACAAAGGTACAACGAGGACGGATAATACGCTTTTAGAACGTCAGAGAGGAATTACAATTCAGACAGGAATAACCTCTTTTCAGTGGGAAAATACGAAGGTGAACATCATAGACACGCCAGGACATATGGATTTCTTAGCAGAAGTATATCGTTCATTATCAGTTTTAGATGGGGCAATTCTACTGATTTCTGCAAAAGATGGCGTACAAGCACAAACTCGTATATTATTTCATGCACTTAGGAAAATGGGGATTCCCACAATCTTTTTTATCAATAAGATTGACCAAAATGGAATTGATTTATCAACGGTTTATCAGGATATTAAAGAGAAACTTTCTGCCGAAATTGTAATCAAACAGAAGGTAGAACTGTATCCTAATATGTGTGTGACGAACTTTACCGAATCTGAACAATGGGATACGGTAATAGAGGGAAACGATGACCTTTTAGAGAAATATATGTCCGGTAAATCATTAGAAGCATTGGAACTCGAACAAGAGGAAAGCATAAGATTTCAGAATTGTTCTCTGTTCCCTGTTTATCACGGAAGTGCAAAAAACAATATAGGGATTGATAACCTTATAGAAGTGATTACGAATAAATTTTATTCATCAACACATCGAGGTCAGTCTGAACTTTGCGGAAAAGTTTTCAAAATTGAGTATTCGGAAAAAAGACAGCGTCTTGCATATATACGTCTTTATAGTGGCGTACTGCATTTGCGAGATTCGGTTAGAATATCGGAAAAGGAAAAAATAAAAATTACAGAAATGTATACTTCAATAAATGGTGAATTATGTAAAATCGATAAGGCTTATTCCGGGGAAATTGTTATTTTGCAGAATGAGTTTTTGAAGTTAAATAGTGTTCTTGGAGATACAAAGCTATTGCCACAGAGAGAGAGAATTGAAAATCCCCTCCCTCTGCTGCAAACGACTGTTGAACCGAGCAAACCTCAACAAAGGGAAATGTTACTTGATGCACTTTTAGAAATCTCCGACAGTGACCCGCTTCTGCGATATTATGTGGATTCTGCGACACATGAAATCATACTTTCTTTCTTAGGGAAAGTACAAATGGAAGTGACTTGTGCTCTGCTGCAAGAAAAGTATCATGTGGAGATAGAAATAAAAGAGCCTACAGTCATTTATATGGAAAGACCGTTAAAAAAAGCAGAGTATACCATTCACATCGAAGTTCCACCGAATCCTTTCTGGGCTTCCATTGGTCTATCTGTAGCACAGCTTCCATTAGGGAGCGGAGTACAGTATGAGAGCTCGGTTTCTCTTGGATACTTAAATCAATCGTTTCAAAATGCAGTTATGGAGGGGATACGCTATGGCTGTGAACAAGGATTGTATGGTTGGAATGTGACGGACTGTAAAATCTGTTTTAAGTATGGCTTATACTATAGCCCTGTTAGTACCCCAGCAGATTTTCGGATGCTTGCTCCTATTGTATTGGAACAAGTCTTAAAAAAAGCTGGAACAGAATTGTTAGAGCCATATCTTAGTTTTAAAATTTATGCGCCACAGGAATATCTTTCACGAGCATACAACGATGCTCCTAAATATTGTGCGAACATCGTAGACACTCAATTGAAAAATAATGAGGTCATTCTTAGTGGAGAAATCCCTGCTCGGTGTATTCAAGAATATCGTAGTGATTTAACTTTCTTTACAAATGGACGTAGTGTTTGTTTAACAGAGTTAAAAGGGTACCATGTTACTACCGGTGAACCTGTTTGCCAGCCCCGTCGTCTAAATAGTCGGATAGATAAAGTAAGATATATGTTCAATAAAATAACTTAGTGCGTTTTATGTTGTTATATAAATATGGTTTCTTATTAAATAAGATGAAATATTCTTTAATATAGATTTGAATTAAAGTGGAAAGGAGGAGATTGTTATTATAAACTACAAGTGGATATTGTGTCCTATTTGTGGAAATAAAACAAGACTACGAATACGAGTGGATACTATACTTAAAAATTTCCCTTTATACTGCCCCAAATGTAAGAACGAAACTTTAATTAATGTTCAAAAAATGAATATAATAACAATCAAAGAGCCAGACGCCAAGACGCAGAGCCGATAATTTGAGAAATGAAACTCTCATCTTATCGGCTCTTTTTGTTTATCTGAATTTTACTGACTAGCCTTCAATATTTCTTGCTTCATTGATACCTTTTGCTAGTGCTTCCATTAAGGATAGTTCTTTGTCTGTAAAGCTATCCATGTATTTTTCTACCTGTAACCTTCGAGTGCTTTTAATCAAATTATCTGTAGGTAAGAAAAATTCATCAATAGATACATGGAGTAATGATACAAGATCATACAGCACTTGTGTACTTGGGTGTTGTCCTTTGTTTTCTATATTTGTTAAATAACGTGGGTCAATTTCAATCATTGTTCCCACTTGTTCACGAGTGAGACCCCGTTTCATTCGAGCCTCTTTAATCGCTAAACCAACGGCTCTAAAATCGTATTTATCTTCTTTTTTACGCATACTAAATCACCTCTATACATTTTACTGTTCCTATATAACCATAAACAGGTATAGAAAAACATGTTATATAGTTTATGAGTTCCTATAGAACACTGTGGAATTTATTAATGCGATGAATCCAATTTCAAATAGAAAGGTCGCTGATTTTATTTACCTATACAACTTTATAAAATTTAGTCATACTCCTAGAAAGTAGATAAAATTGGCGACTTAATGGAGGGAAAAGTCGCCATGAGAAAGATAATCTGTCATCTAGTTCTCTTAATTAAGTTCTTATCAAAAAAACTTATCCACCTGTACTGGATAGATATGACCATCAATGTGGTTTTGCAGATTACATAGATAGAAAAATCAAAGCATATGAACAGAGAAAACAATCTGTTTATGTGCTTTTTTGGTCACTTAATAAATATCTTTTAGGATTTCTCTTCATTTATGCAACAAATCCCCCTTTCGTGTCGGGGCTTAGTATGAAGGGAGATAAAGAAGCACATGCCACTCCCTTTCACGACAGAAAGGGGGTGAAAAGCATGAAACCATCTTCTTTTCAAGAAACCATAGAAAATCAGTTTGACTATATCTGCAAACAAGTTATTGAAGATGAACGAAAAGATTACTTCAAACATCTAGACAGACTATCAGCAAAAGAAGTCTCGTTTTCTGATATAGATAACTACCTTGTCAACTCTTTTTCTACTGTTGATACGTACGTCACTGATTTCCAACTATTTAAATTATTTGGATTAAGAATCAATGTTGAAAGTGATTTATTAAGTGAAGCCCTGCGTCATCTTTCAGAGAAAAAACGGAACATTATTTTACTTCATTACTTTATGGATATGAGTGATGTGGAGATTGCGGAGTTACTAAATTTGAATCGTTCGACTGTTTATCGTCATCGAATAAGTGGACTAGCCATGATTAAAGAATTCATGAAGGAGTGTAAAGAATGAAAACAGCCTATCCAAGGGTTCCCTTCCCCCTCATTGTAAAGGCGACAGATGGCGACGTGGAAGCAATTAATCAGATTGTTAAACATTATCGAGGGTATACCTCAAAACGTTCATTACGTCGCATGACAGACGAATATGGAAATTCTCATATGGTTATTGATGAAACCCTACGTGGCAGAATGGAAACGAAACTCATCTCTAAGATTTTATCGTTCGAAATTAAATAGTCCCATTTTTTCGTGGAAGCGTGTCGAATCGTATCCACGCTTCCCAATTTGGGAGGTTTGTTATTCCATCAAAGCATATTGTGTGTTCAGTAGGTTTTGATAGGCTAACAAGCCAAACGTTCTTTGACAACCAAATAAAGGCAATCGAATACGTTTCGGTAAGAAAAGAGCTGATGAACTAACACGCCATGACCTACAAAATTAGTGAGCGATTCATGTTAGTAATTCGAAAGTAATCTTTAGCAGGATTGCTGCCATGACTTTCTTATCGTGATAATGATACTCCCGTATAGCCATAGTCCGAGCGTTAGAAGCGTCACAGGCAATGGGTACGGCTACATGAGAACCATGCAGAAGTGAAATTCCTGTGAGCTTTGCTAGAGCTGTTCGATTGCTAAGATATTCTTCTCTTGTCAGTGTATTATTATAAAACTATTTGATATAATTATAGGTGAATATTGGAGTTTTCCTAGCCTATAATTGGGAAAGGAGTAATAATGATAACGGTCACAAAAAAGGATTTAGTTGAGCTAGGATATGGAACTTCTTTTTCAGCAGACATCATAAAAAAAGCAAAAGAATTGATGATTACAAAAGGGCATATCTACTATCAATCTCGAAAGCTAGATAGAGTCCCTCGTGAAGCTGTTGAAGAAATTCTAGGAATTCGGTTTTCAAATGAAAACAGGTCTGAGTAGTTTTTGCACAGTAAGGAGTAAAAACTATGGTTAAAGACCCAATAAAAAAAGCAAAGAATGGAACCTATTATTTTCGTGCAAATCTAGGTTATGATTCTAAAGGGAAAAAAATTCAAAAATATCGTAGTGGATTCACTACTAAAAAAGAAGCAAGAGAAGAATATTCGAAACTGCTATTGATGAAACCAGAAGAATTAAGTGAGAATAAGGATAAAATGACGTTTAAACATTATATCTTTGAAATTTTCCTTCCATGGTATAAGACACAGGTAAAGCTCAGAACATATGAAAATCGCTTACCAACTATTAAGAAGCATTTCTCTTATTTTGATAAAATGGCTGTTTCCGATATTGAGCCTATTGATGTGCAAAATTGGCAACTAAAATTATCAAAGAAGTGTAAGTCTTCTTATGTAAGAGCTGTTCAAGGACTATTTTCAGTTGCTATGGATCGAGCAATTGTCCTTGGGATAACCACCACAAATCCATCTAAGATTATTGGCAATGTGAAAAAGCAAAAGTCTAAAATTGAATTTTGGACAAAAGAAGAATTTGAAAAAGTAATCTCTCTAATTTACAAAGAAGATTACTATCAACACTTTTTATTTATCTCTCTGTGGTTTTTATTTATGACTGGAATGCGAATTGGTGAAGCTACTGCCATTCAATGGGAAGATATTGATTTTGACTCAGGAGTACTAACCATCAACAAAACACTCTATTACAAGAATCAATCGAATTATAGATTTGTTGAACCAAAAACAAAGGCGAGCGTTCGTCATATTGTATTAGATAAATGCACATTAACTTATTTATCCGAATGGAAGGAAGTACAACAAAATCTAATTCAGACAGACTTTGTAATGAGCTATAACGGTATTCCTACCCAAAAACATACACTATCATATGCTATTGAACGCTATGCTAAGCTGGCTGGTATCCATCGAATCAGAATCCATGGGTTACGGCATTCTCATGCTTCCTTGTTAATCAGTATGGGAGAAAATCCACTTATCATTAAAGATCGTCTAGGACACGAAGATATTGAGACGACTTTAGGAACGTATGGACATCTTTATCCTAACAGTAATTTCGAGGTAGCTAACAAATTAAATGGAGCCATTTCCTTTAAAGAAGCAAAACAAAATTATGATACTTCACCAAAGAATCAATTTACTGTAGACTACTTGCGAAACAAAGAAATGAAAAAAGTGCAATAAAAGTGCAGTAAAAAGATAAGAAGAGCCAGAAACCCTTGGTATAAGAGGATTTCTAGCTCTCCTACAACTACTCCCACTCAACTGTTGCAGGTGGTTTACTTGTAATATCATAGACGATGCGGTTAACATGATCCACTTCGTTTACGATACGTACAGAAATCTTTTGAAGGACATCCCAAGGAATTTTGGCAAAATCAGCAGTCATACCATCAATAGAGGTGATGGCACGGATTGCAATTGTATAGTCATACGTACGACCGTCCCCCATAACACCGACTGAACGAACGCCTGTGTTAACTGTGAAGTATTGCCAGATATCACGGTCAAGGCCAGCTTTGGCAATTTCTTCACGGAGGATAGCGTCTGATTCACGAACAGTTTCCAGTTTCTCCTCAGTTATTTCACCCATGACACGGATAGCAAGACCTGGTCCTGGGAATGGTTGGCGCCATACGATATGGTCTGGCATACCAAGCTCTGTACCAAGGGCACGAACCTCATCTTTATAAAGAGTATTGAGTGGTTCAATCAATTCAAACTGCATGTCTTCTGGAAGACCACCCACGTTGTGGTGTGACTTGATCGTCTGAGCTGTATCTGTACCAGACTCGATAACGTCTGTATAAAGAGTTCCTTGAGCAAGGAATTTCACATCTTTGAGCTTACTTGCTTCGTCATCAAAGACATAGACAAACTCGTTACCGATGATTTTACGTTTTTGTTCAGGGTCAGAAACACCAGCAAGTTTGTCAAGGAAACGCTTAGCTGCGTCTGCTTTGACGATATTCAAACCAAACTTACCACCAAGCATGTCCATAACTTGATCCGCTTCTCCTTTACGAAGAAGACCGTGATCCACAAATATACAGATCAATTGATCGCCAATTGCTTTTTGAAGAAGAACACCAACAACTGAAGAGTCAACGCCACCTGATAGACCGAGAAGAACACGTTTGTCACCGACTGTTTCACGAATTTTTTGAATTTGCATGTCGATGAAGTTATCCATCGACCAGTCGCCTTTAGCCTTACAGATGTTAAGGGCAAAGTTACGAAGGATATCATTTCCGTATACAGAATGACGAACTTCTGGGTGGAATTGGATACCGTAAATGTGTTTATCTGGGTTTTCAATGGCTGCATAAGGGCAGTCAGCTGATGTTCCAGTACGAACAAAGTCAGCAGGAATCTCAGTAACCGCATCACCATGGCTCATCAAAACAGTCTGTTTATCAGGTGTTGATTCAAAAAGAGCTGATGGTGTGTGAGTAAGAGTTGATTGACCATATTCACGATTTCCAGCATCACCTGCAGGAACAACTTTTCCTCCAAGTTTATGAGTTAACAACTGCATACCGTAACAGATTCCCAAAATAGGAATTCCCAGTTCGAAGATTTCTGGGTCAATATCGAATGAACCATCTTCGTATACAGAATTTGGACCACCTGAAAGGATAATTCCTACAGGGTTGATTTCACGAACTTCAGCAGCTGAAATTTTATGGCTTTTTAGTTCTGAAAACACACCAATCTCACGGATACGGCGTGAAATCAGCTGGTTGTACTGGCTACCATAGTCCAATACGATGATTTTTTCTACATCTTGCAAATCAGTTGAAATGTTGCTCATCTTTTTCCTTTCTCAAAAGAAATATCTTTTTTCAATATTCTATCACAAATAAGGGCGAATTACCAACTAAACAAGGCGAAGTTTGACTTTTTCTAGTTTATTGGGGTACAATAGAGAAAAGATAGAAATGAAGTGAAAAATATGCTACCTGCTTATATGCAAATCCACGATCAGATTAAAAAGGATATTGACGAGCACCGTTGGGCTATTGGAGAAAGACTCCCAAGTGAACGAGATTTAGCTGAGCAGTTTGAGGTCAGTCGCATGACCCTCCGCCAAGCTGTATCTCTATTAGTCGAAGAAGGCGTTTTAGAGCGTCGTGTTGGAAGTGGAACCTTTGTTTCCAGTACACGTGTACAAGAAAAGATGCGAGGGACCACCAGTTTTACTGAAATTGTTAAGTCTCAAGGTAAAGTTCCCTCTAGCCAGCTCATTTCCTACAGAAAAACTATTCCTAATGAGCAGGAGGTTGCTAAACTAGGAATTTCTCCAACGGAGAATATTATACGAATGGAGCGGGTACGCTATGCTGACCAAGTTCCTCTGGTTTATGAGGTTGCTTCTATTCCTGAAAAATTCATTAAGGACTTTAAAAAAGAAGAAATCACCAGTCATTTCTTCCAAACCCTGCAAAAACACGGCTACCGCATTGGTAAATCACAGCAGACTATTTATGCTCGCCTCGCTAAAGAAAAGATTGCCCACTATTTGGAAGTTGAAAAAGGACATGCTATTCTTGGTTTGACTCAGGTTTCTTACCTAGAAGATGGGACAGCTTTTGAATACGTAAAAAGTCAATATGTAGGCGAACGATTTGAATTTTATCTTGAAAACAATTAATACTCTTCGAAAATCTCTTCAAACCGCGTCAACGTCTCCTTGCCGTATATATGTTACTGACTTCGTCAGTTCTATCTACAACCTCAAAGCAGTGCTTTGAGCAACCTGCGGCTAGTTTCCTAGTTTGCTCTTTGATTTTCATTGAGTATAAAATACTACATAAAACCTCTCTGTCACAAACAAAGAGGCTTTTTTATTTTTCTAAGAGTAAATCTTTCAAAGAAATCAGAGTTACAGCAACTAATATCATTGCCATTCCAAGAAAATCAATAGGATAAAATTGTTCATTCATGATTAGGAAGGCAAAGAAAACCGCTGAAATTGGCTCAATTGAAGCCAACAAACTTGACTTGACCGGTCCAATCAGACTGGCTCCTTTTAGGAAGGCTGTATAGGCAAAGACAGTCCCGATAAGGATAATACCCGCAAAAGCAAGGAGGAAATCAAGACTAGTTGGAATGGTAGCCTGTAGAACTCCTGTAAAAGGAAGGGCGACCAAACCTGCTATAACCATTCCCACACCAATAACCAAGCTACTCCCCCACTTCTTAATCAAGGCTATGGGCAAAATGATATACAGAGCATAAGTCCAGGCAGAAAAGAGACCCCAGAATAGGCCAGAAGGTGTAATGGATAACTGGTCAAGTTGCCCATGGGTCGCAATGAGGAAGGTCCCTCCAATGGCTAATATGATTGAAATAATCTCTGCCAGGGTCGGTGCCACCTTATCCTTGATACAGCTATAAATCAAAATCCCAACAGGACAAACATACTGAAGGACCGTTGCGGTACCTGCATTGGTTTCCTGAATAGCAGACAGATAGGCGAATTGGTTGAGAAAAAGACCAATCAGAGCAAAAACGAGAAGAGACAGCAAACTCTTTCTATCCTTTAAAAAGGCTAGCATTTTATCCTTTGCAGTAGCATAAGCCAAGAACATGAGAATCCCACCAGCGATTAAAAGGCGTAAGTTGGTCAAGACCAGAGTCGAAATTCCGTGTGCCATCAGGTATTGGCCACTCGTTCCTGACAATCCCCAAGCAATACCAGCCACAACTGTTAATAAAGTCCCTTTTAAAATGTTTGACATGTCTCTCCTTACTCTTCTTTACGAATCAAGTCCATAACTTGGTTACGGTCTACAATCCATTGAGCACGCTCATCCTTTTCATAGGTACGATTCGATAGGAAAATGGCAGCTTCTTTCTTCTGACGATTCCACATGATAAAGGTACCTGTATAGCCCGTATGGTCTAGCCAATCTCCTTCTAAATTCCATGCTAAAGAACGTTCCTTGTCATCTAAAGGAGAAAAATTCTGACTCAAGTCTCTTGCAAAATCATCTGCTAAATAGTGTTCTAAAAAGATTTGTAAATCCTTTACAGTCGAAAACAAACCAGCACTACCAGCATGTCTGCCCAAGAGATGAGCCTTGGGATCATGCACTATGCCTGCCTCCACACCTCTGACTGTTGGAACAGCAAGCTCAACAGGTCCAAACTGGGTTTCCGTCATTCCCCAAGGTTTCCAGACTTGCTCCTGTAAAATCACATCCAAGTCTTGATCGAAGATTCTTTCCAAAATAAAGCCCAACAACAAAAAATGAACATCCGAATAAAGAAAGGCTGGCTGACTTCGTCTGTTGAGATGAAACATCGCTTCCTTTAATTCTGAAGCTGTCAAAAGATCACGATTAGGAATAAATGGATCAAGATCTGTTGCGTGAGTCAAGAGCTGGCGAATAGTGATATCTGGATAATCACTTTCAGGTAAAAAATCGGTTACTGGTCTGTCAATATCTAATTGACCTTTTTCCCACAAGAAGGTGAAAACAGTACCAACCCCAACAACCTTACTGACACTAGCTAGGTCGTAAACTAGTCCTGCCTCAGTATCCAAGCCATGTTCTGGGTCACTCTGGCCTACATAGATCTCCGTCCATTGATGGTCCTTAAAATACGCAAAAGAGGCTCCGGGATAAATCCCTGCCTCGATTTGTTCTTCTATTTTTTTAATAATCTTGGTCCACTTCATACTTCTTCAAACCACAATTCAACATTATTTCTATCTTTACCAAGGAAGAATTTTTCAGACTTAGGAATAAAATATTCGGTAGACTCAAACTTCTGGCGCAGACTTGCTATATCTAGTTCATTGACCAAGAACTTGAGCATAGACAAGTCCCAAGTAACCGTATTGTCCACAGTCAAATCCTGCCCCTGAGCTGGGATAAAACCAAGTGATGCCCCAATTTCAGATGGTTCCAAGAGACTTTCGACATCAGTTGGGAAATGTAATTCCATAGAAATCTCAAATTTACTTAAAGAGATTGATTCCAAATCTGTTTGAAATTCAGGCTTTTCTTCTACTTCTACTAGGCTTTCTCTATCATCTTCTGCATGAATCAAAATCAAATCATCTTCTGGTGAAAAAATTTCAAAAGCGTAGCCGTTTTGACCTTTATATAATTGATGAATCGAATCTGTTTTAGATAAGAGGCCTTCGATTTCCAAGGGATTTTCTACCTTGACAATCAATCTAGCTAGTTTTTTTCTTCCTTCTACCTTACGAGTACGCATACTTGGAGCTTCTTCTAAAACCAGCCTTTCAAGACCAGTTTGGTCCCCTAGTGATAGAAAGGCTGATTCCTCTAACAAGGCCTTCATGCCAAGGGTTTCAATATAAAATGTTTCATTTAATTTTCTATTATTAACTTTTAAAGTAGGAATAATCCGTACAATTTGATTTACATTCATAAATTCCTCCATCACTTTTTATTTTATAGGATTTTAGAATTTTTTACAAGATATTATGCTCAAATTTACCGATTTTTCGTAAAATTGCATCTAAAAAACCGAGGATTTCCTCGGTTTCAATTTCTTATAGGTAAAGGAATTTGAAGATAGCTACTGCCGCAATTGCTGCTGCGATAGGTGCTACTACTGGTACCCAAGAATACCACCATTTTGAATCCCCTTTGTGCTCACCAAGAACTGATTTTGGAAGGAAAGCATGCAGGAGACGTGGTCCAAAGTCACGGGCTGGGTTCAAGGCAGGTCCTGTAGGTCCACCAAGTGATGTTACTAAGGCCATAACAAGGAAACCAAGTGCCAAGTGAGCAATTCCAAGACCAGATGTCATAAATGGTGCTACTTGCTCTTTAGCTTGGTCAAGTGCTGCTGTTACTTGCTCTTGAGGAATTGTTTGACCTTGAGTAGTTGCTTGAGCAACTTGAGCATTAATAGCTACTTGTGCTTTTGATACTAATTCAGCACCAAAGAAGTTTTTAGTCATACCAAGGGCTGCAAAGAAAAGAACAAATGAACCAACAAACTCGTTTACAAAACCATTAATAGTTGACGCAAAGTGTGATTCTTTTGTACCATTATCCAAACTTGAAATTGTTGAGAAAGTACCCAAGATATTGTTTGGATTTTCAGTTTTCAAGTAATATGGGCGGTGTGTTGCCACAACCAAGGCTTGACCAAAGATAGCACCCAAAACTTGTGCGATGATATAAGGCGCAACTTGTGCCCAAGGGAAGAGACCGCTGATCGCAAGTCCAAGAGTGAAGGCTGGGTTGATGTGGTTTCCAGATACGTTACCAAACATCAAGGCTGGGATCATAACCCCCATACCGTAACCAACAGCGATAACGATCCAGCCACTTTGGTGACCTTTCGTACCTTTAAGTTCAACGTTGGCAACTGCACCATTACCAAGAATGATCAAAATAGCAGTTCCCAAAAATTCAGTGGCATATTTAATTGCCCATGTGAAATCCATTTGATAGATTCTCCTTAAAATTTTTTAGACAATCCTTATTCTATCAATTTTTATATCTTTTAGCAACAGGTTTTCTAAAAGAATATATAAGAAAGCGGTTTTATTTCTTATAAAAAAACAAAAGGATTAAGAAGGTCATTCTCCTTAATCCGATAGTTCTTATTCTTGACGTTGTCCGAAATCAGCAATCATCTGATTCATTTCTTGTCGACTCGGAGTTGTCAGCATATAAAGGTAATCTCCTTGAAGTTCTGCGAAGGCAGCTGGCATGATTTTTTTAACCTTGAACTGCTGGCTATATTTGGCAAGCAAATCCTCTTCTGAATAGACATAATGTGCATTTGCACGGCGAGAAGTAGCCAAACAATACTGCGGTTCAAATTCTGACGCTGGGAACTCTTCTCCTGCGACAATCGCCGCATAGCCACGATAGAGATCCAAAGAGTGGGCAAAGTTATAAACATCAATGGTAAAACCACCTGCAGGACGGTTATTGTACTCAATGGCAATGTAATCGTCCCCCTCACGGAAGAACTCAATATGGAAGAACCGTTCTCTCATACCAAATTCTTTGACGATAGCCTCACCATATTTACGTAATTTAGGATCCATATCCTTGAGAACGTAATAGGAGTTGTCCATCTTGTAGATCATGAGATCAAGCGGTGTATAGGCGTAGTCGAAGGTTGTTGAAAAGACAATCTTACCATCCTTGTCCACAAGCCCATCAAAGGTACAGATTTCACTAGAAGTGACAAATTTTTCAAAGAAATAAACGGTCGAATGGTTCCATTCTTGCTTGAAGTGATTGATATCATCTTCTGTCTCGAGCTTAAAGGTTGCGGCTGCTCCCACTCCATTATCTGGTTTAGCAATCATTGGAAGGCCGATTTCTTTCACTGCTTGATCCACATCTGCTTCCGTCTTAATAACAGCTCCAGGGACTACAGGGACACCAGCTTTTTTGAAAAGTTTCTTCATTTCAGACTTATATTTCGTCTTTTTGAGATCCTCTGATTTGGCACCAAAAACATTGAATTGTTCTCTGAGTGCTGCGTCCAACTCTAACCAATATTCATTGTGGGATTCGATGCGGTCAATTGGGCCATGCTTATAAAAGAGAAAAGCAACTGCACGTTTGACTTCGTCTGTGTTCTCAAGATTATCAACACGGAAATATTCTGTCAGGCTATTACGTAAAGGTTCATCCAATTGCTCGTAAGGCTCTTGACCAATTCCCAAGACGGTAATACCTTTATTGGCTAGTTCGATGGTAAACTGTTGAAAGTTTTGTGGATAGTAGGGAGAAATAACAAGGTAATTCATAGGTAACTCCTTTTATAAATAGAGATTGCCGAGGAAATAAGGCATTTGTTTGCGCCACCATTCCCAGTCGTGGGCGACATCGTGTCCCCATTCAGCAAACCAGGCTGGAATTTGTTTCTGGTCAAAGGCTTCCTTGAGCTTGTAAAAGGATGGCAAGCCATCTTGCTCCCAGGCTCCAAGACCCGTACACAGCACAATCTCTGCCTGACGGTAACGGTCAATAAACCAGCCGTCGTTTTGGTTCCAGATATAATCTACTGGCGAATTTTGGTAAATAGCATCGTCATTGTAGTAATCTCCGACAAAGAAACGTGCGTCGTAGACACCACTAAGAGCAATTACTTTGGTAAAGACATCTGGATGCTGGAGGAAGAAATTGAGTGCATGGTAGGCACCCATCGAACAACCTGTCGTCATCATGCCATCAAACCAACCTGTCTTGTGCTTGATAAAAGGAATGGCCTCCTCAATCACATAGCGCTCGTAGGCACGGTGCATCTCCGCCTGGTCGTGACCATTTTTCCAAGTAGCCAACCAGCTCTCACTATCCACACTAGATAGGGTAAAGAACTGGACACGGCCTTCCTCGATAAAGGAAGAACAGGCATCAATCATGCCAAAATCATAGTATTCGTTGTGACTACCACCTGATGAAGCAAAAACCACAACTGGAATCCCAGCATGACCATAACGGTTAAGGTACATTTCACGGTTAAGGTTGCCACTCCAGTGGCTAAGATGTTCAATATGCATATTTTCTCCTTTCTTACTTTACCAGTTTTCTGCAAAAAATCTCAGACAATCTGGTAAATTCTCCGACCATGGAATCTCACTATGGATGGCACCAGACTGAACTTTCAAGACAAGATTATCCAAATGAACTCCCCCTGCTATCAAATCATGGTAATAGCGCAGCGATGAGTCGATATAGGCTTGTTTGATATTACCAGCCATCAAGGTCTTGTCTGTATCATCCGCTTCTTCCGTTCCCACATAGATGAAGATGCGCTGGTCAGGCGACAGTTGCTGGCGCTCTATATAGCGGTTAAAGGCTTCTTGGTGCAGCCAGTTGGCAGATGAAAAGACGCCCAAGCAACCAATTTGGTCTTGGTATTCCAAACCGATAAACTGGGTAATATTGCCTCCTAGTGAGGAACCAATCATGGCTGTATGCTGGCGGTTTGCTTTTGTACGATAAGTTTCATCGATAAAAGGTTTGACCACCTCCATGACAAACTCGGCATACTCCACACCCTTGCCGCCAAACTGCTGGCCTGGGATAGGAGATTCTTGGAACTTCCAAGCCGCATACTCATTCATCCGCCCCATACCATCATTGTCAATAGCTACGACAATCATACGACTGATATCAGGATTACGCTTAATAGCTGGGATAATCTTCCATGAATGTCCAATGAAAGACTCTTTACTATAAAAAACATTTTGCCCGTCATGAAAGTATACAACAGGATAGGAACGATTCGTGTCTTTCTCATAATCTTTGGGTAGAAGAACACGCACACGGCGCTCCTTACCAGTATAAGGAACCTTGAGTTTGTGTTCTTTCATTTTTAGATAAAAGTAGGATTGATTCATTGTCAGAAAACTCTCTATATTCAAAATTTTATCTTATTATATCACAGTTTAACAAAAAAAGTCAGTTTTTCCTCCATTTTTTGGATTAAAAACTAACTTTTTCATTTAATTTTCTAAATTCTTTTGGATTTTCTGATTAGAGGAGATTATCAATCAGGTCATCGACTTCATCTTTTTCAACCTGAGGTGTGATCTCAGTAATCATGATTCCAGCCACTGCTCGCTCAACCAAGCCTTCAACATCCATGCGTGCTTCATATTGCTCTGCATTCTTAATCTTAGGATTTGTTTTAGGACGGTCAGGCGCAAAAATGGTACAGCAGTCTTCAAAAGGTTGGATAGAAATTTCAAAGGTATCGATTTCTTGAGCGATGTCAATGATTTCCAACTTATCCATAGTAACCACAGGACGAATGACTGGAGTGCTGGTCACAGCGTTGATAGTCTGCATACTTTCCAAGGTCTGGCTGGCTACTTGACCAAGACTTTCCCCATTGATGATAACTAAACCGTTTCTCACCTCACGAATACGGTCGGTAATCCGCATCATAAATCGACGAGTCAAAGTCATAAGGTAGGCTTCTGGCGCTTTAGCCTTGATTTCCTCTTGGATCTCTGTGAAAGGTACTTCGATAAACTGGATATTGCCACCAAACTTAGTCAATTTACGAGTTAAATCTTGGGCTTTTTTAAGAGCACCAGGACTGGTGTAAGGTGGGCTAGCAAAGTGAACGGCCTCGATATCTACACCACGTTTAAGAGCTAGATAACCTGCCACAGGTGAATCAATCCCTCCCGACAACATGAGCATTCCTTTACCAGAACTTCCCACAGGTAATCCTCCTGCTCCACGAAAAGTTTCATAGGAAATATAAGCAGCCTCCTCACGAATCTCAACCTGAAGATTGATGTCAGGATTTTTCATCTGAGCTTGTACGTTTGGAATAGCCTCGAAAACAGCTCCACCAAGAGTTTGATTGAGTTCACGACTGTCCAATTCAAAGTTGTGGTCGCTACGCTTAGCAGTGATTTTAAAGGTCATCCCTTCCTTGTAAGTTTCTTTCATAATCTCTTGGACAGAAGACTTCAAAACTTCTACAGATTTTTCAACCTTATATACTGGAGAAAAATTCTGAATTCCAAAGACTTGCTTGAGTGATTCTGCTACTGCTGAGTAGTCGGCTCCATTGAGGTAAGCGTGGGCACGGTCGCGATCTGCCGTTACCTTAACTTGGGGATAGATAGACAAAACGTCTGAAATATTATTACGAAGTTTATTGATGAAACGCATACGATTTTTGTGCTTGGTTGACAATTCTCCATAGCGAATCATAATTTCTGAATACTGCATAAATGCTCCTATCTTACTTTTCTAGTTTGATTGTAAATTAATTTTAGCTTGGTCAAGAACTGCTCGACCTGACTCATATCATTTTCAAGGTCTAGGCTAAGACGCACAGCTGACTGGGCCTTATCCTTATCCACTCCCATGGCTATCAAGGTGCCTGCAGGTTTCCCAGCCTTGGATGAACAAGCCGAGGTTGTTGAGATGAAAATATCATAGTCTTCAAAGGCGTGAACAATGACCTCACCACGAACACCCTTAATTCCAAAAGTCAGGATATGAGGGGCAAAATCTTCCTCATCAGAGAAGACAAAAATATCCGGATAGTCGAGAAGAGCTTGGCGAATCACTGCCTTCATCTGCCCAGTCTTGCTAGTAAAGATATCTAGCTTTTCCATAGACAAACGGAGAGCCTTGGCTGTCGCAGCAATCCCTGCCACATTTTCAGTTGTCGAACGATAATCGCGCTCCTGACCACCACCTGTTAAAAGAGGCGTAATCTTCTTGCCAGGCTTGATATAGACAAAGCCAACACCACGGACACCATGAAACTTATGACTAGAGAAGGTCGCAAAATCCACTCGTTCTGTCAGGTATTTTTCAGTCGGAATCTTAGCAAGTGCCTGAACCGCATCAACATGGAAGGAAATAGTTGGCTTGTCTGCCAAGAGTTCTGAAATAGCCTTAATAGGCTGGATAGAGCCGATTTCATTGTTCACAGCCATGATAGAGACGAGGATCGTATCAGGTCGTATCAAATCTCCTAGAGCCTCAACATCCACAAATCCTTTGTCATCAACTGGAGCAAAATCTACCTCAAAACCTTGAGATTTCAACCAGAGGGCTGACTCTTTGACTGCCGGATGTTCAATAGCTGATACGATGATATGCTTGCCAAACTGGGCTTTTTCAAAGGCCACACCCTTAATAACCCAGTTATCTCCTTCTGTTCCACCAGAGGTAAAGAAGATTTCATCACTCTTCTTACCGATTAAATCTGCAATCTGTTGGCGGGAAGCATCTAAGATTCGTGTTGCCTGGTCTCCCAAACGATGGAGACTAGATGGATTTCCTAAAATTTTTGAAGCCACCTGCATATAGGTTTCAAGTGCTTCAGGATAGGGCTTGGTCGTCGCCGAATTATCAAAGTAAATCATGTTTTCTCACGCTTTCTAAAATCACTCCTTCTATTGTATCATGAAACGGAGCCTGCGACAAGAAAGGGCAATTCCTCTTTTTTTAAGATTTTTTTAAAGAATTGCGGTATAATAAATTTTAATTAAAGGAGAGAATGTATGTCTAATTATCGTAGAACCTCAAAACCAAAAACAGAACACATCAAAACAGGCTTCACGGTCTTTCAAAAAACCATCGCTACTATCGGTAGTATCCTTGGATTGATTACCGCAAGTATCACGATCATGAACGCCCTAGATAATAATAAAGATAGTAAAAAAGAACCTACGACAAGCCAGACCACAACCATTGTCAAAGAAATCCAAAAGGAAGCCCCTAAGGAAAACACTAGTCCCAATAAGGAAAATAATACTAGTCAAGAAAAAACACAACAAGAAGAAACGCCAAAATCTAGCGTCAAGGAAGATAAAAAAGAAGAGCAGAAAACATCAACTCAGGATTCTTCTACTCCTGCTCCTACTCCAAGTAAACCTGCCGCTGATAATGAAAAACAGTCCAATAATACTTCTAGTTCAGAAAATAAAAGTAATCAATAGCCAGTAAAATAGCTCCCTTCAAACTTGGAAAGAAGCTATTTTTTTATTGTTGTAAAACTTTTCTTGGTTTGGTACCTTCAGCTGGACCAATGACACCTGCTATCTCCAGTTCTTCCATGAGACGGGTCGCACGGTTAAAGCCGACTGATAAACGACGCTGAATCATGGAGGCACTGGCTTTCTGTGTTTCTATCACCAAAGCCTTGGCTTCTTCAAAAAGCGGATCTCCACCAGCTTCACCATCTGAAAATTCTCCGTCATTTTCAGAAACCTCTCCTGGATCAAAACTCTCATCGTAGTCCGCGTCTGCCTGAGCCTTGATGAAGTTTACGATGCGTTCGACATCATCATCCGAGATAAAGGATCCTTGCAGACGAACTGGATGATTTTCATCAATCGGCTTAAAGAGCATGTCTCCTCGACCAAGCAGTTTTTCTGCTCCATTTTCATCCAAGATAGTACGGGAGTCTGTACCAGATGAAACCGCAAACGCCACACGAGATGGGACATTGGCCTTAATCAGACCAGAGATGACATCAACAGATGGACGCTGGGTTGCAAGAATCATGTGGATGCCGGCAGCACGTGCCTTCTGTCCGAGACGAATAATTGCATCCTCTACTTCCTTGCTGGCCACCATCATGAGGTCAGCCAACTCATCCACAATCACAACAATGAGTGGCAGTGGAATCTGCTTAAATTCAGAATGGGCATTAAACTCTTCTACCTTGGCATTAAAGCCTGCAATATTCCGAACCCCTACCTTGGCAAAGAGTTCATAACGATTTTCCATCTCATCCACCACCTTTTGCAGGGCCTTGCTGGCCTTACGTGGATTGGTCACGACTGGAATCAAGAGGTGGGGAATATCATTGTAAACAGACAACTCAACCATCTTGGGGTCAACCATCATAAATTTGACTTGGTCTGGTCTCGCCTTCATGAGAATACTAGCAATAATACCATTAACTGCTACCGACTTCCCTGAACCCGTTGAACCTGCAACTAGCAAGTGGGGCATTTTAGAAAGGTCAAATGCTCTTGCGGTGCCATTAACAGCCTTCCCTAAAGGAATTTCCAAGAGATTTTCTGCTTTCGTTTGAGATTGTTCCCATAGTTCGCGGAAGGACACAGTGGCAATCTCAGAGTTGGGCACTTCGATACCAACGAGAGATTTCCCTGGGATAGGTGCTTCGATTCGGACATCCTTGGCTGCCAAGGCTAGAGCGAGGTCATCTGCTAGATTGGAAATGCGGTTAACCCTTACACCGACTGCCGGTTTGACTTCATACTTGGTCACTGATGGCCCAATTTCGGCCCGTTCCACCGTCACCTTGATACCAAAGCTGGCAAAGGTTTCTTCTAGGATTTTGATATTTTCCCGAACGATTTTCTTCTCTTTAGACTGGTCTTTGGGTTTATCAGGGGCAAAGAGTTGTAAACTTGGAAGTTTGTATTCAAGGGCTTCCTTGGCTGAAAAATCGACCTGTACCTCTTCATCATCAAAGGTCTCCTCATGGTCAGGGAATTCATGTTCAGCTTGAGGTAAGATGATTTCAGGTTCCACCCACTCTTCTTCAGGCATAGGTGGAAGATCCTGAACAGCTTCCTCTGTCAAAATTTCACCTGTTTCCATATCAACAGGAGGCAAATCGAGTAAGGCTTTCTCAGCTGATTCTTTTTCTAGTCTAGCCTCTTCCTCAGCCTTTTGACGAGCTTTTTCTTCTTGTTTGACAAAGCGTTCCTCTTTTCGGCGCTCATGTCCTTCCCGCCATTTAGCAAAGCCTCTACTGAAAAATTCAGCGATATCGTAAACAGACCAAGGACTGATCAGAAGAGAACCCACTAAAATCAAAATTGAACCAATAAAGTAAGTACCGATATTTGAGAAGAGAAAGGCTGTTGGTACATAGAGGCCAACACCAATCAAGCCTCCACCAGCAAAACTGGTCGTTCGAAAACCAGTCAAATCAGTCACAACCTGAGCCATGGTTCCTTTTAGAACGGACTTGTCCAAGCCATATTTCCAAACCAAGTAGGCCTCAAAGATCAGGAGCAAGCCTGCAAATATAGTGAAAAAACCAGATAAGAGCCCTTCCTGTTTTCGGATCCACTTGAAAAAGAAGAGATAAATCAAGAGGCCAAATATTGCCAGATAAGCTAGGCTTCCCACCAGCAAGCGAATTAAATTATAAAGAGTGATACCGGCAGCCCCTAATTTAAAGGCTGCGAAAATCAATAAAAGCGCGATTCCCAACGAAATCAACATTCGTTGAATCGCTTCTTTTCTTTCGAGTTCTGCTTTAGACGGTCTCCGTCTTGTTTTACTTGTATTCTTGTTTGCCATTCTTCTATTATACCACATTTCACAGGCATTTCGGAAAGAGAAAAAGACTGCACCAAACAGTACAGTCCTTTCATTATATAGATAATTTTTATGCTTGTGGTTTGCGCAGGTAACCATAAACCACACCACTCACGATTGCTCCTACCAAGACTGAAGCAAGGTAAAGAAGAGCATTTGAAGTAAGGGCGATTACGAAGATTCCTCCGTGTGGTGCCATGAGTTTGATACCAGCAAGACCAACGAGTCCGCCTGCTACTGCTGAACCAAGGATGAAGCTTGGAATCGCACGAGCTGGGTCTGCTGCACCAAATGGAATTGCTCCCTCAGTGATAAATGACAAGCCCATGATGATGTTTGTCAAACCAGAGTTGCGTTCTTCTTTGGTAAATTTATCTTTGAAAAGAAGAGTTGCGACAAAGATTGCAAGTGGCGGCACCATTCCTCCAGCCATAACTGCTGCCATGGCTACAGAACCACCTGAAGAAACAGTTGCCGCAAGCGTACCGGTACCAAAGACATAAGCCGCTTTGTTAACTGGTCCACCCATGTCAACAGCCATCATTCCACCAAGGACGATACCAAGAAGGACAGCTGAACCTCCTCCAAGACCGCCAAGGAAATCATTCATAGCAGTGTTGATTGCTGCCATCGGGATGTTAACAGCTAGCATGACAAATCCAGTCAAGATTGTTCCAAGAAGTGGCAAGAGAAGGATTGATTTAGCACCTTCAAGTGAACGAGGAACTTTAACGTATTTCTTGATGGCAAGAACTAAAGCACCTGCGATAAATCCACCAACAAGGGCGCCTAGGAAACCAGATGAAACACCTGCAAGAGTTGAAGTTGCTTCACCACCTGCGGCATAAGGGATTTTCCCAAAGGCAAAACCTTCTTTGGCAATAGCACCAGCCACGAAACCTGCTACCAAACCTGGTTTTTCAGCGATAGAGTAGGCAACATATCCTGCAAAGACTGGAAGCATCAAGCCAAAGGCTGCTCCACCGATTTTCATGAACATCGAAGCTAGTTCATGGTAAGAACCAAGATTACCAAGATTTTCATTTGGAACACCCAATGCACCATCAATCAAGAAGGCAAGGGCAATCATGATACCTCCACCGATAACGAATGGCAACATTTGAGATACACCACTCATCAAGTGTTTGTAGAAGGCACCACCAAGGCTTTGTTTTTCATTGCTTGCGGTTGCAGTTTTTGCTCCATTAGCGGCACGGTAAACTTCAGCATCCCCAGAAAGAGCCAAGTTGATCAGCTCTTCAGTCTTACGGATACCGTCTGCAACTGGACGACTGATCAATGGTTTGCCATCGAAACGATCCATTTCAACTGCCTTGTCTGCTGCGATGATAACAGCTTTAGCCTTGCGGATATCTTCTACAGTTAGTTGATTTCCAACACCGCTAGCACCATTAGTCTCAACCTTGATCCCAACACCCATTTCAGCAGCCACTTTTTGAAGAGCTTCTTGGGCCATATAAGTGTGGGCAATACCTGTTGTACAAGCTGTAACAGCTACGATAAAGTCACCAGTTTCATTGGCAGGCGCTTGAACAGACTCTTCAGTTTTTTCTGAAACTTGGTCAAAAAGTTCAATAACTTGGTCAGCTGACGTTGCTTGACGGAGCTTGTCAGCAAAACCATCTTTCATCAAGTATTGAGACAATTCTGCCAAGGCTGCCAAGTGAGTATCATTAGCACCTTCTGGAGCCGCAATCATGAAGAAGAGATCAGTTGCTTGCCCGTCCAAGCTCTCATAGTCAACACCCTTGTTTGACTTAGCAAAGAGAACAGTCGCATCTTTGACAGCAGCATTTTTGCTGTGAGGCATAGCGATTCCATCACCCAAACCCGTAGAAGTCAAAGCTTCACGCGCCAAAATACCTTCTTTAAAAGTTTCAAAATCAGTCACATAACCGTGGTCTACCAAGCTTTTAATCATCTCTTCAATGACACCAGTTTTTTCAGTTGCCTGCAAATCCAGTAACATAACATCTTTTCTCAATAGGTCTTGAATTTTCATCGTTTTTCTACCTCAACTTTTTCATATGTTTCTTTAATAAATTCTGCTGTTGCCAAGTCATCCGAGAAGGTCGTTGCTGTTCCACAAGCCACACCCCATTTGAAGGATTCTACTGCGTCTTTTGATTTGACAAATTCACCTGTGAATCCAGCAACCATAGAGTCACCAGCACCAACTGAATTTTTGACCGTTCCCTTGATAGGTTTTGCGAAGTAAGCTCCTTCAGATGTGACAAGGAGGGCACCGTCCCCAGCCATGGAAATAATGACGTTTTGAGCACCTTTAGCTAGTAACTCACGAGCATATTTCTCGATTTCATCTAAATTTTCGAGTTTCACTCCAAAGATAGCTCCAAGTTCGTGATTGTTTGGTTTGACCAAGAGTGGCTGATAGTCCAAACTATCAATCAAGGTCTGTCCTTCAAAATCACAAACGACTTGCGCACCAGTTTGGCGTGTCAAGGCAATCAAGTCCTTGTAGATAACATTACCAAGATTCTTAGCACTTGAACCCGCAAATACAACCGTATCTTCTGCAGTCAAACTAGACAAAATAGCTTTCAATTCTTCTAACTGAACCTGCTCTACATTTGGACCCGTTCCGTTGATTTCTGTTTCTTGGTCCGCTTTGATTTTAACATTGATACGAGTATCTTCTGCCACTTGGACAAAACGTGTCTCGATTTCTTCCTCTGCAAGAGTATCTGTGATAAATTTACCAGTAAATCCTCCGATAAATCCAGTCGCTGTATTGGGAATATCCAAGCGTTTCAAGACACGACTAACATTGATTCCTTTCCCACCAGCAAACTTATCATCACTGTCCATACGATTGACACTACCGACTTGGACTTGGTCCAAGCGCACGATATAGTCAATGGATGGATTGAGTGTGACTGTATAAATCATACTTCTATTACCTCCGTTTTTTCTTTTATTGTCTGCAAGAGCTCATGCCCCTGACTTGTGATAACAATTGCTCGTTTGAGTGGGGCTACCTTGGCAAAGCAAGTTTGTCCAATTTTTGATGAATCCACCAAGACATAAGTCTGTTTGGCATTCTCCAAAATAGCTCGCTTCACAGCTCCCTCTTCCATATCAGGAGTCGTATAATAGCTATCGTCCACACCATTCATCCCGATAAAGGCACGGTCAAAGTGTAATTGGTTAATCTGGTTAAGAGCAACACCCCCGATGCTAGCATCCGTCGCCGTCTTGACGCTTCCTCCAACTATGACAGTCGGAATCTGCTTTTCAACCAACTGAGCTGCATGGTGAATAGAGTTGGTCACAACTGTGACATTCTTATTGACCAATTCATGAATCAAAAAGGCTGTCGTTGTTCCAGCATCGATAAAGATGACATCTTGTTCCTTAATCAGAGAGGCTGCCTTCTGAGCAAGCAACTTCTTCTCTTGAAGGTTTTTGACAGATTTTTCTTGAATGGTTTCTTCTTCCTGTAAGGAGTGGGGGAGTTCTGCTCCACCATGCACGCGACGAAGCTTATTTTCCGCCTCCAACTCATCCAAGTCTCTTCGAACCGTTGATTCTGACGTTTCTAGCAAACTAACTAATTTCTCTAGAGAAACTACATGATGTTGATTTAACTCCTCTAAAATCAGTTGCTTCCGCTCTGTTTTTAACACCGAATCACCTCCTGTTATCGTTTACACTACTCATTCTATCACACTTTCTTTCAAAGTCAAGCATTTTTTATCACTTTCTTTCAAATTCTGTCATTTTTCTTATTTCCAGAATTTTTATTGCAAGATAAGAGCCTTTATGGTAGACTATTTGAGTAAGTATTGGAAGATTACTCAAGAGGCTTAAGAGGCCGTGTTGGAAACGCGGTAGGCGTGTAACAGCGTGCGTGGGTTCGAATCCCATGTCTTCCGTAGAAGAATATATTTCTAGGATACAACAAATGTTGTATCCTTTTTTGTATCCCTTTTTAAAAAGAGGGTCTGTTTTAGGGTCTGCTTTTTCCACAAAAGAATACCAAGGAATACCAAAGACAAAAATAAAAAACGTTGATTTAACAACGTTTTACCAAGGAATGCGAAAGAATGCAAAGGAATAATGGAGCCGGTGGGAGTCGAACCCACGTCCAAACACCTGCCAACATATTTGTCTACAACCATAGGTTATGTATTAGTTTAACAGTCCCTCGACACATAACTCAAGCCTAGAAACTGCGAGTCTATCAATCTCTTATCAAGTCGCTAGACAAGACTTAATCGTATCTCGCTAATAATAAGACCTGTCATTGAACACGAGCAATCCAAATCGGGTCACGCCTGCTGGTTTTTAGGCAGCTAGAGCGTAAGAAGTGTTATTTTTTGCAGTTATATTTAACTGAGCGTTTACGTCGCCACACGAGTCGCAAAATATGCCTCATAATGCCTGTCGAATCCGTAACGACCCCAAAAGACAATAAAACCATTATACCTTATCTAAGTCAAAAATGCAAAAAGGAAATCAACTAACTAAAAAAGATAGTCTTTCAAGGTTTCTGACAAAACCTGATAACCGGCAACACTGAGGTGCAATCCATCAGTAGTATAGTCTTTTTTGAGTTGTCCTGTTTTATCTGTCAAACGATCAAAAACTGGCACAAATTCCACCTGCATATAGGCAGAAGCAAGCTCTTGATAGGCTTGATTCCAGTTCCGAATTTTTTCATTCGTTCGGATATAAACCGTCTGCTTGTACTCCTCTCCCTCATTGACTGGCAAAATGGAAAGCAATTTTATCTCTGTCAGTGGATAATCGCGAGCAATGGATTGAATGGTAGCTTCGAGATTATTGAGAGCCTCATTCACAGGAACATCTTTTCCGATATCATTTGTCCCAATCAATAGGACAATTTTATCTACCGCCCCACCGTAAAGATGCGTATCTAGGTTCTCTAGCAACAGACCTGTCTGATAGCCACGAATTCCTCGATTAACAATTGTCTTTGAAGTCCCAAATAATTCCTGTAGAGGATAATATTCGACAATGGAATCCCCAATAAAAAGAATGTCTGGTTCTACAACAGAAATCTGATTTAAGTGACGATACTTGGTTTGGATTTTGCCCTGTTCCTTTAGGAGCCAATTTTCTAATAACTGTACTGCCACTTCATTCTCCTTTTTCTAACCAGTTTTCCAAGACTTGATAAACTCCTCCTTGGCTGTTGGCTGGTGCTAAAGCAGTCGCCACAGCTTTGGCCTTGTCATCAGCATTTTCCATCGCATAGGCAATTCCAGCCATTTCAAGCATTTCAACATCATTTTCACTGTCACCAAAAGCCATGATTTCTTGGGGGTTCAAGTCCCAGCGCTTGAGTAATTCTTCCAATCCCCATGCTTTATGAATCCCAGCTTGGAGGATATCAATGCAACCATAGCCACTCGAGACAGCCTGAACACGGCCATCAAAAAGGTCATTGATTTCTGCCAAAACCGAACTCAAACGCTCCTCACCAACAACCATGCTCATCTTGAGAACACCACCAAAGAGGTCAGAGGTTAATTCATCCACAAAATGCATCCGTTGGTAGAATTTTTCAATCATTTCTGGAGTCATAAAACTTTCAAGTTCTGTAAAAATCGTACCTTCCTTGACGAAACCACCCTTCATACCCGTTACAACAAACTGGTCCTGACACGCTCGACCCTTGAAATGAGCCAAAGCCTTGTCGACAATGGCATCATCCCAAGTCTGAGCCTGAATCAGTTCATTATTTTCAAAAATACGAGCACCGTTAGCAACAACCAGAACCACTCGATCTACCAAGTGTCCCAGTAGTTGCCTCATGCGGTGAATTTCATTGCCCGTCGCGATAACAAAACGAATTCCCCTTTGATCCAACTGATCTAAAATCTTTTCCAAGCGTGGAAGATCCAGCTGGCCTCTAGCATCCAGCAAGGTCCCATCCATATCTGTCGCAATTACCTTAATCGTCATTTACTTTCCTCTGGATTTAAGCTAGTCCCACTTCAATCCCACATGTTCGTTCATTTCTTTATAGGCTGTATCAATTCGTTCCTTAGTCGCTTCATCTAACTGGTCACGATGACTGCCACCCTCGATAAAGTCTTCTAAGATATAGGTTTGGTAAAGAAAGAGTGGATAACCTTCTGGAGAATAGGTTCCTTTTGGTGTACGGTTTACCCAAGAAGGATGTGCTTTAGCAGTTTCGATTGTCGTCTTACCAGCCTTTTTCTTAATGGTCACATCCATGAGAACGCCACGCTCTGTCCACTTAGCATTCTCTTCATCCTGCATGGTTTCAATTCGTTGATTGGAAATGAAGTTCCCCATTGAATAGATAATGAGTTTCTTATCTCCATCTTTTTCAACCGTTTCAGATGGTTCCACAACGTGAGGGTGCCCTCCAAAGATAATATCCGCTCCCCAATCGATCATCTTGTGATAAAGAGCTTTTTGTTCTTCAGTCGGTTCCAAGCGATACTCCACACCCATCTGAGGCATAATAATGGTGATATCCGCTTCCTTCTCTGCACGTTCAATTTCAGCCTTCATCTTGTCTTCATTTAGATCTGAAAGATAGCGGTTATAGTCTTCTTGAGAAATACTTTGCTCAATTCCATTAAATCCATAAGAATAAGCCAAAAGTGCAACCTTGATACCGTTGACTTCCTTGATAACCAGCGGAGCTTGGTCACGGGACTCATGCGTATACACGCCAATAGGTGTCATTCCTGCCTCTTCAATAGCATCTGCTGTCGAGACCACACCTTCTATTTGTGAATCTAGGATATGGTTATGCGCCAAGTCTAGCACTTGATAACCGGCATCCTTGATGGCATCCATAACTTCACCAGGCGCATTAAAGAGTGGATAACCTGCCAAATAGTGGTCCTTGTTCACAGTACCTTCAAAATCACCTATAATCAGATCTGCTTGTCTGAGCCATGGTTTCACATAGTCAAAATTTTCATGAAAATCATAGGTTCCATCTTCTTTTAAAGCAGAACGATAGATTGGAATATGATAGAGGAGGTCCCCATTTGCCATAATTCTGGCAGTTTTTTCCTCTTCCTGATCTTTAGCATTTTGATTCGTCTTATTAGCTTCTTGAGAAATAGCATCCTTTTTTTGACTAGTCAATGGAATTCCTTGGAAACTTTCAAACAACAAGACCAAGCCCATTGATAAAGCAACTGCTAGCAAGAGTATCGCCACAAATCCCTTATTACTCCACTTGCGATAACTTCTAAAAAAGTTTACAAAGCCTCTCACAAAATGAAAAACTGGTCCACGTTTATGTCTATCTTGTCTTCTTTGCATCTTCATTCTCCCTACTTTCTAATGCAAGCCTTTTCTTTTTATTATATCACAGATAAGTAATTCTTTCACAATTAATACTCTTCGAAAATCAAATTCAAACCACGTCAGAGTCGCCTTACCGTGTATATGTAACTGACTTCGTCAGTTCTATCCACAACCTCAAAACAGTGTTTTGAGCTGACTTCGTCAGTTCTATCTACAACTTCAAAGCAGTGCTTTGAGCAACCTACAGCTAGCTTCCTAGTTTGCTCTTTGATTTTCATTGAGTATGAATTGAACTTCTTATCTATTTTCTATAAATCCTAAAGGCTGTAATACTTTCAATCCATGTCATTTTGTGTTATCATGTAGAGGTAATGAAAGGAGAGAAAATGTCTGCTATAGAACGTATTACAAAAGCTGCTCACTTAATTGATATGAAAGATATTATCCGCGAGGGGAATCCAACTCTTCGCGCAGTTGCTGAGGAAGTCACTTTCCCCTTGTCTGATCAGGAAATCATCCTTGGTGAAAAGATGATGCAATTCCTGAAACATTCCCAAGATCCTGTCATGGCTGAAAAGATGGGACTCCGTGGTGGGGTTGGACTTGCTGCTCCTCAGTTGGATATCTCAAAACGCATTATCGCTGTTTTGGTGCCAAATATTGTTGAAGAAGGCGAAACTCCAGAGGAAGCCTACGACTTACAAGCCATTATGTACAATCCAAAAATCGTCTCTCACTCTGTTCAAGACGCTGCTCTTGGCGAAGGAGAAGGCTGCCTATCTGTTGACCGCAACGTGCCTGGATATGTTGTTCGCCATGCCCGCGTTACTGTTGACTACTTTGACAAAGATGGAGAAAAACACCGTATCAAGCTCAAAGGCTACAACTCCATCGTTGTTCAACACGAAATTGACCACATCAACGGTATCATGTTTTACGATCGTATCAATGAAAAAGACCCATTTGAAGTTAAAGATGGTTTACTAATTCTTGAATAAAGAAAATCCCGTTGCAAGACGGGGTTTTGTGTTATAATAGAGGCATGAAAACAAATGATATTGTCTATGGCGTCCACGCCGTTACCGAAGCCCTCCTTGCAAACACAGGAAACAAACTTTACCTCCAAGAAGATCTCCGAGGTAAGAATGTTGAAAAAGTCAAAGAACTGGCTACAGAAAAAAAAGTATCCATTTCTTGGACCTCAAAAAAATCCCTCTCTGAGATGACTGAAGGTGCTGTCCACCAAGGTTTTGTTCTACGAGTGTCTGAATTTGCCTATAGCGAACTGGACCAAATACTTGCCAAAACACGCCAAGAAGAAAATCCACTGTTATTGATTCTGGATGGGTTAACTGACCCTCATAATCTAGGTTCCATCTTGAGAACAGCTGATGCGACAAATGTTTCAGGTGTCATCATTCCCAAGCACCGTGCTGTCGGAGTTACTCCTGTCGTTGCCAAAACGGCCACAGGTGCTATTGAACACGTTCCAATTGCCCGAGTGACCAATCTGAGCCAAACTCTAGATAAACTCAAGGATGAAGGTTTCTGGACCTTTGGAACGGATATGAACGGTACTCCTTGCCACAAGTGGAATACAAAAGGGAAAATCGCCCTCATCATCGGAAATGAAGGAAAAGGCATCTCTAGCAACATCAAAAAACAGGTCGACGAAATGATTACCATTCCGATGAATGGACATGTTCAAAGTCTCAATGCCAGTGTTGCTGCAGCCATTCTTATGTATGAAGTTTTCCGAAATAGACTATAAAAAAGTTTCCAGTCATCTGATTGGAAACTTTTTTTATGATTAACTATGTTCTGTAATAAATTTATAGGCTTCTTGACCAGCGATAGCTCCATCTCCAACTGCTGTTGTTACTTGGCGAAGGTCTTTCAAGCGAACATCTCCAACCGCAAAGATACCGTCAACTGCAGTTTTCATGTGATTATCTGTCACAATCCATCCTGCCTGGTCTTGGATATTCAATTCTTTAACAAAATCACTAACAGGATCTAAACCAACATAGATAAAGACACCACCGAAGGCTTGCTCTGTCACTTGACCTGTTTTCACATTTTCAAAAACAACAGCTTCTACTCGGTTTTCACCCTTGATTTCCTTCACTACAGAATCCCAAATAAAGCTGACTTTCTCATTAGCAAAGGCGCGGTCTTGTAGAACTTTTTGGGCACGAAGCTGGTCACGACGGTGAACAATGGTAACAGTCTTGGCAAAACGAGTCAAGAAGAGGGCCTCTTCAACTGCTGAATCTCCACCACCAACTACCAACAAATCTTGATCACGGAAGAATGCACCATCACAAACGGCACAATAAGAAACACCACGACTGTTCAGTTCTTCTTCTCCAGGAACTCCCAAAGGACGGTGTTTCGAACCAGTCGCTACGATAACTGTACGAGTTTCATATGTTTGGTCATCGGTAATCACTTTCTTAAAATCACCATGGTCTTGGACATTTTCAACATAACCATAGATGTGCTCTACACCAAGATTTTCAAGTGGTTCAAACATCTTTTCAGCCAATTCAGGTCCACTAATATTAGCGTATCCTGGGTAATTTTCGATATCCGATGTATTATTCATCTGACCACCTGGCAGACCACCTTCAATCAAGGCTACTTTGAGATTGCTTCGAGCAGCATACAAGGCTGCAGTCATACCTGCAGGTCCAGCACCGATAATAATAGTATCGTACATATAGATTCCTTCTTTCTTGTTGTAACTATCTTTATTCTAACTCTTTCTTGTCAATCAAGCAAGGATTATGCCTTGAAAACAAGAATTAAACTCATAACCGCAAAGGATAATACTGGAACAACCAATACTCCAATCATAATCATATCATAGAGATGGGCTTGGCGAGCCTTGGCTGTCTTATCAACTCCCGACATGGCTCTTAGGACAATCCAAATCCCTAAAAAAATCAGGACAAGGATGGTGGTCAAGATCAAACTCTCGAAATATAAAGAAAATAGTTGCAGTAGCATGATTTCTCTCATTTCTATCTTTTTTAAAGAGTAAACTCAGCTAGTCCAGCTAACTGAGTTTTTCTTTATCTATTATATCAAATATAAGTCCGTTTGTAACTAGCGAAGAATTCTTTTGTCCGCTCTTCTTTAGGATTGTGGATAATCTCATCCGGAGTGCCAGACTCGATGATTTTCCCCTTATCTAAGAAGAGAATCTTGTCAGCCACTTGGGCTACAAAGGACATGTCATGACTGACCAAAATCATGGTTTGACCGGACTTCGCAGCATCTGCAATAGACTTTTCTACTTCACCGACCAATTCTGGGTCAAGGGCTGAAGTTGGCTCGTCTAAGAGCAAGACATCTGGTTTCATGGCAAGAGCACGCGCTAGGGCAACCCGTTGCTTCTGTCCACCTGATAAATGGCGAGGATAGTGGTTTTCACGATCAGAAAGCCCAACCTTAGCCAACTCTTCCTTGGCAATCTTAGTCGCTTCTTGATCAGACAATTTCTTGACAACAATCAAGCCTTCTTTCACATTATCAAGTGCTGTGCGGCGTTCAAACAAATTAAACTGTTGGAAAACCATAGACAGCTTACGGCGTAGGGCAAGGATTTCTTCTTGAGTGATTTTAGAAAAATCAACTGAAAAATCATCAATCTGAATAGAGCCACTGTCAGGTGTTTCAAGATAATTGAGACTACGAAGGAAGGTTGATTTTCCAGCTCCTGAAGAACCAATCAAGGCTACAACTTCCCCTTTTTGAATATCCAAGTCCAGATGATCCAAGACAGTCTGTCCTGAAAAGGATTTGCTTAAATTCGAAATCTTAATCATTAACGAAGGTCTCCTTTCACATCTGTTTGCACTGTATCTGGTGCAGAAATAGCCATTTTTCTCTCGATGAAACGACCAAGGCTTTCAATTCCAATATTGACTACCCAATAAACAAGGGCAACGGAGATGAAGCGTTCAAAATAGCGGTAATCAGCTCCACCCAAAATCTGAGCTTGAGCAAAGACTTCCACAACACCCGCACTAAAGGCTAGGGACGTGCCCTTGGTCAAGCCGATTAGGGAATTGATCAAGGTTGGAGTCGCCACAACGGCCGCATTTGGAATAATCACGCGACGATAAACTTGCGCTCGGGTCATCCCCAAACTACGTGCCGCCTCAATCTCACCAGGATTGACTGAGAGAATGGCTGCACGAATGGTTTCACTAGCATAAGCTGCCTCATTAAAGGCAAAGGCGACAATCGCAAAAACAGCCGCTGGAATAGCATTGATATTGAAACCAGTTCCCCATTGCTGATTGAGAGCTTTCAAAGCCAAAGGAATTCCGTAGTAGGTCAACATGAGTTGGACCAAAATCGGTGTCCCTTTTAAGAAACTAACAAAGAAGGCCTGCAAGGGATATAAAATCTTGACACGATTGATTTTCACAATGGCAAAAAGAAGCGCCAAAACCAAGCCAAAAAGGGCACCACCAATTGTCAACATAATCGTTGTTGGAAGTTGTTGGACAATTCTTGGAATTCCATCAAAGACCGAACGCAGGCTAAAAAGCTTGCCATCCGGAATCAATTGCATCAAGTTTTGGTACCAATCTGATGCTAAAATCGTTGTAACATTCATAAAAACATCCTCTCCTGATAATGATTCATTCTACCATACTTCTGCCGTCAATGAAATTATTTGCTACGGTCAGATACAGACTTTGTCTACCTACTAGTTTATCATACTTTGAAACAGGGAGGTTATATATTTTATCTATCAAAGAGATAGATAAAAACTATTTCAGTCCCAATTCTTCGTAAGATTTCCGATAACCGATTTGTTTAACAGTTCCATTCTCCACTAGAATCGGTCGTTTTAACAACATTCCGTCGCTTGCGAGCAATTGAGCTGCTTCTTGGTTTGACAGACTTCCTACCTTATCTTTCAGCCCTAGTTCCCGGTATTTGATTCCACTAGTGTTGAAAAATTGCTTCAACTCAAAACCTGAGGTTTCTAGCCAATTTAAAATGACTTCTTGGCTAGGTGTTTCTTCGACGATATGGACAGCTTTGTAGTCCACACCGAGTTGGTTTAATTCTTGTTTTGCTTTTTTACAAGTTGAACATTTTGGGTATTCGATAAATTCTAACATGTGTTTCACTTTCTATTATTTATATCTTGAAAATCTGCGCCTTCATGTTCCAAGAGCCAGACTTTCTTTCCCACTCCTGCGGCATAACCTGTCAGACGCTTACCTGCTCCAAGCACACGATGACAAGGTACAAGGATGGACCAAGGATTGCGTCCTACTGCTCCGCCAATTGCTTGAGCAGAAGCCACTTGCAGGTCTTGTGCTATTTGTCCATAGGTCACTGTCTGACCATAAGGAATTCCCTGTAAGTAGGACCAAACCTGCTTTTCAAAATCCGTCCCGATTGGAGCCAAGGGTAAGTTGGATAAATCCTGAGACTTGCCTTTAAAGTAATCATCTAAGCAAGCAATAACTGGGTCTAAAATGGGATGACTAACAACTTCTTCTATTATTTCATACCCTAGTCCCCTCTCAAAATGCTTCTGCTCCTGAACCCAAATTCCATACAAATAATGATCATCAGCTACCAGTGATAGAATACCAATTGGTGAAGAGTAGAGCATTTTTGCATACTTCTTTTGCATTATTTCTTCAATTTTTGATAGGCCAAGCGTTCACCATCTACTGGCACCTTACCGACCTGTTTAAAACCGAGTTTTTCAAAAATATGTTGCATAGCCTTGTTTTCAGCATGCGTATCAGAACGAAAATCTAGATAATCAAATCCTTCAATCAAGCCTTCTAAGAAAGTCTGAGCAACGCCCTGTCCCTGCACATCTGCTGCCACAGCAATACGGTGAAAGACTAGATACTCTGACTCTCCAGTTTGCCAATTTCCCTCATAAATGGCTTCATAGGCTGCCTCTGGACTCTTGGTCACAGCAGCATAGGCTAGCAGTTCTCCCTCTTCCAAGGCAACATAAGCTTGACCTGAGATAATATCATCGATAATAATGTCCGCATTTGGATAGCCTTTTTGCCACTGGTCACTACCAGCATCTGCTAAACATTTTTTAGCATCCTCAATTACCTGCATAATGGCATCTACTTCATTTGGAAAAGCTAAACGAATCTCCATCTTTTCTCCTCATTTCTGACTAGTTTCTCCCATCATAGCATAATTTAAGCCTTTTCACAAGCAGTTAAAACTTGACTTTTTGTTTTGGTTATTTTATAATCTAGTTATTAAAACTAGATAAAAAGGAGTTGAAAATGAAAACTACCTTTTCCTACCCTAAATGGGCAGATATTCCAAATATTGACCTCTATCTGGATCAGGTTTTACTCTATGTCAATCAGGTCTGCGCTCCTGTATCTCCAGATAAAGATAAGGGCCTAACAGCATCTATGGTCAATAACTATGTCAAACATGGTTACCTGACAAAGCCTGACAAAAAAAAATACCAACGTCAACAGATTGCCCGTTTGATTGCTATCACAACCCTCAAATCTGTCTTTTCAATTCAAGAAATAGCCCAGACACTTAATACTCTACAAAGTCAAGCCAGTTCAGAGCAACTCTACAATGCTTTTGTGGACTATATGAACCAAGGAATTGACCCAGCTAACCCTATTATCCAAAGTAGCTGCCAAACCGTTAAACTCTATCATCAAACTCTAGCCTTAATCCATCATACTGAAGAGGAGGAAATCTAATGAATACTAGTCTTAAACTCAGTAAACAACTTAGTTTTGGAGAGGAGATTGCTAATAGTGTGACCCATGCCGTAGGTGCAGTCATCATGCTCATCTTACTCCCTATTTCATCAACCTATAGTTATGAAGCACACGGATTTTTATCCTCTATCGGCGTTTCCATTTTCGTCACCAGTCTCTTTCTCATGTTCCTCTCATCCACCATTTACCACTCTATGGCCTATGGTTCGACCCACAAATACGTCTTGCGAATCATCGACCATTCTATGATTTATGTGGCTATCGCAGGCTCTTATACGCCAGTCGTATTGACTTTGATGAATAACTGGTTTGGTTATCTGATTATTGCTATTCAATGGGGAACGACCATCTTTGGCATCCTCTATAAAATCTTTGCTAAAAAGGTTAATGAGAAATTCAGCCTTGCTCTTTACCTGATTATGGGCTGGTTGGTTCTAGCTATCATTCCTGCCATTATCAGTCAAACGACACCAATCTTTTGGAGTCTTATGGTAACTGGCGGACTCTCTTATACAGTTGGAGCTGGATTTTACGCTAAGAAAAAACCTTATTTCCACATGATTTGGCATCTCTTTATCCTAGCAGCATCTGCCCTCCAGTACATTGCCATTGTTTATTTCATGTAAAAAAGTTGAGAATTTCAATCTCAACTTTTTTGTTTACACATATTGATAAAGTACTGGTGCAAGCGAACATCATCAGTCAATTCTGGATGAAAAGAAGTTACCAGCATATTTTTTTCTTGGGCTGCAACAATTTGATCGTTCACTGTTGCTAGAATTTCTACACCCTCTCCAACACTGCTGATAATTGGACCACGGATAAAGGTCATTGGAATCTGACCGACTCCCTTACATTCTGCTTCCATGTAGAAACTTCCTAATTGGCGCCCATAGGCATTGCGCTCGACAACCATATCCATAGTTCCTAGATGACTTTCTTCCTGAGAAGTGATTTCCTTAGCCAGCAAAATTAAGCCTGCACAGGTTCCAAAGGCTGGTAAACCAGATAGAATGGCTTCTCGAATGGGGATCAGCATGTCCTGGTCTCGTAAGAGCTTGCCCATGGTTGTAGACTCACCACCAGGCAAAATCAAACCCGCCAAGTCACTCTGATGTTGCTGAAAATCCTCTAGATTTCTGATTTCAACACTAGTGACACCTAATTTATCTAGTACTTTTGCATGTTCTGCAAAGGCACCTTGCAAGGCCAATATTCCAATTTTCATCTATTTTCCTCGCTCAGCCATGAGGATTTGGATCTCATTTTCATTGATACCAACCATGGCTTCTCCTAAATCTTCAGAGATTTGAGCCAAGATTTGAGGATTTCGGAAATTAGTTACCGCTTTAACAATAGCACTCGCTCGTTTAACAGGATCTCCTGACTTGAAAATACCTGAACCGACAAAGACACCTTCTGCCCCTAATTGCATCATCAGCGCAGCATCTGCTGGCGTTGCAACGCCTCCAGCAGCGAAATTTACAACTGGTAATTTTCCATGCTCGTGAACATATTGAACCAATTCTACAGGAACTTGCAATTCCTTAGCAGCAACATAGAGCTCGTCCTCACGTAGGTTTTGAATGCGGCGAATTTCCTGATTCATCATACGCATATGGCGAACAGCTTGGACAATATCTCCTGTACCCGGTTCTCCTTTGGTACGAATCATAGAAGCACCTTCAGCGATACGACGCAAGGCTTCACCCAAATCCTTAGCCCCACAGACAAAAGGAACTTGGAATTCTTTCTTATCCACATGGAAACGGTCGTCAGCTGGAGATAAAACTTCACTCTCATCGATATAGTCAATTTCAATAGCCTCTAAAATCTGAGCCTCAACAAAGTGCCCGATTCTGACCTTGGCCATTACTGGAATGCTAACCGCTTCTTGGATTTCCTTAATCATCTTTGGATCACTCATACGGGAAACCCCACCAGCCGCACGAATATCAGCCGGAATTCGTTCCAAGGCCATCACAGCGGCCGCACCAGCTGCCTCTGCAATACGGGCCTGTTCTGGATTCTGAACATCCATGATAACCCCACCTTTGAGCATCTGTGCCAAGTTTTTATTTAGTTCATAACGATTTTCAGTCATTTCTTTTTCCTCATCATTTGTATTGGTAGCTACCATTTCATTTTAAGTCAGATTTGGAGGAATCACAAGATAAAAAAAGGATAATTGTTTGGGGACAGATTGATACTCAATGAAAATCAAAGAGCAAACTAGGAAGCTAGCCGCAGGCTGTACTTGAGTACGGTAAGGCGAAGCTGACGTGGTTTGAAGAGATTTTCGAAGAGTATAACTAAAAAACTATCTGACCTTAACTTAAGGCCAGATAGTTCCTCCAATATTATTTTTCAGCTGTAAGGGCAGCCATTGTGATATAGTTGTATGGTTTGTTGAAGTGTGGCAAGAAGAATAGGTCTGTCAATGCCAATTTATCAATTGTCACATGCTCTTGGATAGCAAGTGAGAACATGTGGATCCCCATGCTGATTGCAGAATCGTGTGAAACCATTTGTGCACCAAGAATTTCACGGCTATCTTTGTCAAAGACAATCTTGATGGCTACTTCATGGTTATCATGTTTCATGAATTCTGGTTTTTGAAGATCGTTAAAGCCTGTTTCAGTTGCATTGTAACCAGCAGCTTTCGCTTTTTCAAGAGTCAAACCAGTTGAAACCATGTGAAGACCGTAGATTGAGATACCATTTGAACCTTGAACACCGATTCCTTCCAATTCATGTCCACAAGCGTTATATGCACCAACGATACCAGTACGAACAGCATTTGAAGCAAGAGCGATGTAGCTTGTATCTTTACGAGCGTTGTCATAAACAGTCGCACAGTCACCTACTGCGTAAACGCCTGGGATAGATGTTTCTTGTTTCTTATCTACAAGGAAGGCACCGTTACGGAAGAGTTCAATCTTACCATCAGCTAGAGTAGTATTTGGACGGAAACCAACTGCAAGGATAACCATATCCACATCGAAAGTTTCTTTATCAGTAATCAAGCGTTCAACTTTACCGTCACCCTCAATTGCTTTAACAGTTTGACCAAGCGCCAAGCGGATGTTGTGGTCTTCCAAGTTCTTCGCCATCATTTGTGTGAAGTCTTTGTCATAGTAACCGTTCAAGACAGTATCAACGATATCAACAAGGATAACTTCTTTTCCAAGACGTTCAAAGGCTTCAGCAAGTTCAACACCGATATAACCACCACCAACTACAGCGATACGGTCAAGGTGTTGGCTCTTATCAGCCAATTTATGAATCACTTCTTCAGCGTTTTGATACAATTTAACGAATTGTACATTTTCAAGAGTTGCTTTAAATTCGCGGTTCCCTTTAACAATTTCAACACCTTCGATTGGTGGCAAGATTGGTGTAGAACCTGTAGCGAAAATCAATTTTTCGTATGATTCTTTGTGCTCTTTTCCTTCAACTTCTGCTGTAACTACTTTGTTATCATAGTCGATTGAAAGAACTGGCGAGTTCATGTAAACCTTAGCGCCTTTAGCTTCCAATTTTTCTTTATCAGAATAGAACAAGCCTTCAGCACCGTCAATTTGTTCACCAATCCAAAGGGCCATTCCACATCCTAGGAAAGAGATGTTAGAGTTTTGGTCGAATACAACAATTTCGTTCTCATTGCCAAAATTATCCAACATCGTATTAATACATGCTGTACCAGCGTGGTTAGCACCGACTACAACGATTTTACTCATAGAAAAATTCCTACCTTCATTCTAAATTTACCCTACTAGTATAACATTTACTGTTAGCGTTTACAAGAGTTTGGCTAATTTTTCCTATTTTTTTGTAAAAAATTGTAAATACTCTGTATCTTAACACGGATTCTTGCAATTTTTCTTCATTTCCTGAGCATATTTCTTGACAACTTTACAAATTTTATTTGTGAAAACGCTGACTTTATGGTATGCTAGTATCATGGAAAGAAAATGTAAGGGGTTCATTTTTCATAAATTTACTATATTTCAACCTTCTTTTCATAAGAGAAAGGAGTTGGTAGCTTGCCTCTTAGTTCACATTCTGAACGCCTAATGGGAACCACTATCACTATTTCATTAGTGGATGAGCGAGCAGATAGCTTGCTCCAAAAATCCTTTGATTTACTCAGAGAGCTCGAATACCGCTTCAATGCCAATAGTCAAGAATCTGAGTTGATGGAAATCAATCATCAAGCTGGAATAACTTCAGTTAAGGTTCATCCAGACCTGTTTGAACTGATTTCACTTGGTTTAGAGCATAGCCTAGCGCCCTCTAGTCATCTCAACATCAGTATTGGTCCCTTGATTCAAACCTGGCGTATCGGTTTTTCAGATGCCAAAGTTGCCCAACCTCAGGAAATTGAAGAGGTTCTCCCTTTAATCAATCCTCATTATATCGAGTTAGATTCTTCCACCTCTACTGTGTTTCTAAAACAGAAAGGAATGAAGATAGACCTAGGTTGTTTAGCCAAGGGTTATAGTGCGGATAAGGTTGCCCAATTTCTGAGAGAAGAGGGAGTGACTTCTGCCTTGATCAATCTAGGAGGAAATATCCTGACCATTGGAAAAAATCAAGCAAGAGATAATCAACCTTGGCAAATCGGGATTCAAGACCCAGCCAATCCGAGGGGCAATCACTTAATGACCATCCCTGTTGTCAATCAATCTGTCGTGACTTCAGGCATTTATGAACGTCACCTGACAGTCGATGGAAAAGATTACCATCACATTTTTGACAGCCAAACAGGCTATCCTGTTGAAACGGAACTTGCTAGTCTCACAATTATCTCTGATAAGTCAGTCGATGGCGAAATCTGGACAACTCGACTCTTTGGAGAAAGACCTGCTTCTATCCTCTGGCAAGTCGAAAGTTTGGAGGGCATCGAAGCCATCCTCATCGATAAGGAAGGTCACCTAAGCTGTTCTTCAGGAATTCCTACTCTGTAGAAACAAATGTTTCAATGGAGTTTTAAAATTGTATTATGTAAAAAGAGAAAGGAAATCTCATGTTAAAACTTATTGCTATTGTTGGAACAAATTCAAAACGTTCTACAAACCGTCAATTGCTTCAATACATGCAAAAACACTTTGCTGACAAAGCTGAAATTGAACTTGTTGAAATCAAGGACATTCCTGTCTTCAACAAACCAGCTGACAAGCAAGTACCTGCTGAAATTCTGGAAATTGCTGCTAAAATCGAAGAGGCAGATGGCGTTATTATCGGGACTCCTGAGTATGACCACTCTATCCCAGCTGTTTTAATGAGCGCTCTTGCTTGGTTGTCATATGGTATTTACCCACTTTTGAACAAACCAATCATGATTACAGGTGCTTCTTACGGTACACTTGGTTCATCACGCGCTCAATTGCAGCTTCGTCAAATCTTAAATGCACCAGAAATCAAAGCAAGTGTCCTTCCTGATGAATTCTTGCTTTCACACTCTCTTCAAGCCTTTAACCCAAGTGGCGACTTGGTTGACCTTGATGTTATTAAAAAACTGGATGCCACTTTTGATGACTTCCGTATCTTTGTAAAAATTACAGAAAAATTGCGCAATGCACAAGCACTACTTCGCAAAGATGCTGAAGACTTTGACTGGGAAAATTTGTAAGATAGGAGACCAAAAAGAATGAAATTTGTTGGACTTGTAGGATCAAACTACGATCAATCATATAACCGTAAACTCTTGGAATTTATCCGTCGTCACTTCAAACTCAAATTTGAATTAGAAGTTCTTGAAATTGACGAAGTTCCAATGTTTAACCAAGACGAAAAATGGGACGAAAGTTTCCAATTACGTTATTTATATAACAAAATTACTCGTGCTGATGGTGTTATTATCGCTACTCCTGAGCACAACCATACAATCTCAGCTTCTCTAAAATCTGTTCTTGAATGGCTGTCATACGAAGTTCATCCATTTGAAAACAAACCAGTCATGATTGTGGGAGCATCTTACTACGACCAAGGTACTTCTCGTGCCCAAGTTCACCTTCGTAAGATTCTTGACGCGCCAGGTGTCAATGCCTATACTCTTCCAGGAAATGAATTCCTTCTCGGTAAAGCTAAAGAAGCCTTTGATGTTAATGGAAATATCACAAATGAAGGAACTATTAATTTCCTTGAAACATGTTTAGACAACTTTGTAAAATATGTGGGAGTCGTTTCAAAATTGAAAAAACCAAAACCAATCGCACCAGAAGATTTATATTGTACAAATCCAATTGCAACTACCATTCAAGGAGTTGATCCTGATGATCCTGAATGGGTAGAAAAAGCAGCTGAACTTGTAGGAGCTGTTTCTGGAGATACTTACGTTAAATTAGACCACGGTATCTTGACAGTTAACCAAATTGATATGTTCTTGAAAGCAATGCCATTTGAGTTGACATATGCTGATGATAATAACCAATTCTTATACTATAATAACGCCCACCAAGATCCAAATACAATGTATGGTAAACGTGTGCGCGTTCAAGCAGGTAGCCGACTAGGAACAGTACATGCTTCTCTACCACCTGCAAGAATGAAAAACGTTGAATGGGTGGTCGGTGTACTCCGTAACGGAGATCAAGAATATGTCCGTACAATTGTACCAGGAACACCAGAAGGTGTTATTAATACACACAACTACAAGGCAATGTACTACCCAGATGGCTCATATGCTGGAATTAATGAAATTATTTTTAATTTCCAACCATGGCTTGATTGGTACTTGGAAACAACTGGTCAACGTCTAGTTGGTGGAAATACTGCAGCATCTGCTGGCGGACATGGTCATGGCGGCGCAGATGCTACATCTGGAGCTTCTGATGCAGGTGATGCTGGAGGCCACGGTGGTGACGCAGACGCTACATCTGGAGCAAGCAACTAATAATTTTAGGAACCGTTATGGTTCCTTTTTTAGTGACAAAAGACTAGCAGTTTGTGTCTGCTAGTCTTTTGATTATTATTTCACCTATCTTTGTTAAAAGAAAGAATAGTTTTTATGAATTTGGATCATCGAGACTACGGCCATGTAAACCTTTTTCACGTTGTACTTGGCGTAGTTTTTCTGGTGTAACATCGTTTCCTTCTTCGTCCACAATTTTGATTCCTTCAATGTGGTGACGAACAGAGCGACGATAACCTTCAATGTACTCCTCACGTAGTTTGGCTTGTTCCACCTTTTCTTCTGGTGTCAAGCCTTCTGCTTTTTTCTTTTTAGCGAGCTCGTTGATACGAGCAATTTTTTTCGGATCCATTTCTTCTCCTTTATGATAAGATTTAATCCGTTTAACAGATTTTATTTGGTATTGATTTGGTTAAAACGTGCAAGCTTAGATGCTTTCTTGGTTAATTGCGATAAGATTGCCAAACGATTTTGACGAACTGCCTCGTCTTCAGCCATAACCATGGTATTCTCAAAGAATGCATCAATGACTGGGCTAAGAGCAAAGAGCTGGTTCAATTGTTGACTTACACTCCCTGACAAAACAAGTGATTCTACAGCTTCTGCTAAAGCTTTCTCTTGGTCATTTTCAAATAGTGCTGAATCAACTGTAGCAACTCCTTCTGCCTTCTCAGCCAAGTTAAAGGCACGAGAAAGGGATTCAACTGAAGGTTTGAAGTCTTCTTTCTTGCTTGCTTCTACGAGAGCACTTGCTGCTTCCAGCATCTCTGCCACAACAAAGTTTGATCCTGCAAGAACTGCTTCCTTGATATCTTTTGGAGTAGAACCCATCATCTTATCAACACGAGCCTTGATAAAGTCCATGACCTCCGCTTTATTTTCATAAGTTAAGCTGTCGAATTTCAAAGCATAAAGGCTATCAATCAGCTCATCCATAGCAATGTGCCAACCAAAGGCATCCAAGATACGAACCACGCCTTGAGTTGCACGACGAAGGGCATAAGGATCATTAGAACCTGATGGAATCAAACCTACTGAGAAGAAACTCAAAATCGTATCCAATTTGTCTGCAATGGCAAGCACTGCACCGACCTTGCTCTCTGGAAGTTCGCCTTCGGCTGATGTAGGCATGTAGTGTTCACGAATAGCAGCTGCAACTGCTGGAGTTTCCCCAGCAAGAAGGGCATATTTTTCACCCATAATTCCTTGTAGTTCATCAAACTCACCAACCATACCTGTCAACAAGTCAAACTTGTAAATAGCAGCTGCACGGGCTAGGTCAATCGTTTCATCAGCTGACAAACCAGCTTTTTCTGCCAAGAGAATAGCAATCTGACCCGTACGAATCATGTGTTCACGAAGGGAACCAATTTTCTCATGGAAGGTCACATTGTTTAATTTTTCAACAAGGTCTGAAATAACCAATTTTTGGTCTTCACGCCAGAAGAATTCTCCGTCTTCCAAGCGGGCTACCAAGACTTTTTCATTTCCTTTGATGACATTTTCCAAATGCTCTGCGTTTCCGTTACGGACTGAAATGAAGTTTGGCAAGAGTTTGCCGTTTTGATCACGAACAACAAAGTAACGTTGGTGTTCCTTCATTGAAGTCACCAAAACTTCTTCTGGAACTTCAAGGTATTTGGCATCAAAACTTCCCATAAAGGCAGTTGGGTATTCAACCAAGTTCAAGACTTCATTCAGCAAATCAGCATCAATTTCGATACTTACACCATGTTCAGCTTCGATTGCTTTGATTTGGTCAACAATCATTTGCTCACGTTCACGTGGATCTGCAATTACAAATTGTGCACGAAGGTCTTCTTCGTAGCTCAATGCTGACTGAATCTTAGTTTCTTGTCCCAAGAAACGATGCCCACGACTCACACGACCTCCCTTGATATCAAGGAAATCCAAGTCAAACTCTTCTTCATCTAAAAGAACAGTTAAAGTGTGAACAGGACGAATGTATTCAAAGCTATTTCCAGCCCAGTGCATGCTGACAGGGAAAGTCAATGACTTCAAGACATCTACAACACCAGGAACAATGGATTCAACTGCTTGACCAATTTCTTCCTTAGTGACATAGACATACTCTTCACCCTTGATTTCACGGAATTCGATATCTTCAACCGTCAAGCCTTTTCCACGAACAAATCCTTGAGCCGCTTTGGTGAAGTTTCCATCACTATCCAAGGCAATTTTCTTTGCTGGACCCTTGAAATCTTCTGTCAAATCAGACTGTTTGTCTGCAAGACCTGTCACACGAACAGCCAAACGACGTGGTGTTGAGAAGGTTTGAATGGCTTCAAAGGAAAGACGATTTTCCTTGAGGAAGGCTGCCATTTTTTCGCCTAGTTGTTTTTCACTTGGTGTGACAACATAGGCTGGTAATTCTTCAAGACCGAGTTCTACTAATAAGTTTTTTGTCATGTTTTTTCCTTTACATTTTCTTCAATCTTTTTTGATATGCACCTTAGGTACTGGGGACGTCGCTAACTAACTTTGTGAGTCTGTATGGAAATCTAATGCAAAATTGATCAAGATTTCCATACAGACTCACAAAGTGGATTTAGCTGACTGATTTTTGAACCTAAGGTTTCAAAAATCCCCACATAACAGTACGGCGGTGCATATCCCTCTAGCAAGCCTTCGACTTGCCTCTAACGATTTTAGAACGCAGTATTACTCACTATTCTGCGTCTTCTGCTAAGAGTTTAGCTCGTGTTGCTTCATCCAAAAGTGGGTAGCCTAGGCGTTTGCGTTCTGCGACAAAGGTTTTGGCTACGACACGGGCCAAGTTACGGATACGAGCGATATAGCCTGCACGCTCTGTTACAGATACGGCACCGCGCGCATCAAGCAGGTTAAAAGTGTGTGAACATTTGAGAACATAGTCATAGGCAGGGTGAACCAAGCCTTCTTCTAATGCACGACCAGCTTCTTTTTCAAACTTATCAAAGTTTTCCAGCAACATTTCTTGATCCGAAATTTCAAACGAATATTTTGAGTGCTCATACTCAGGCTGGATAAAGATTTCTCCGTATTTTACACCATCAGCCCACTCAATATCATAGACAGAGTCTACTTCTTGGATATAAGAAGCCAAGCGTTCCAAACCATAGGTAACTTCCGCAGTCACAGGGCCAGTTGCCAATCCACCAACTTGTTGGAAATAAGTGAACTGAGTGATTTCCATCCCATCAAGCCAAACTTCCCAACCAAGACCAGCCGAACCAGTAGATGGGTTTTCCCAGTTGTCCTCAACAAAACGAATATCGTGTTCCAAAGGATTGATTCCCAATTTTTCTAAAGACTCAAGATAAAGTTCTTGGATATTTGATGGAGAAGGTTTCATAACCACTTGGAATTGGTGGTGCTGGTAAAGACGGTTAGGGTTTTCCCCATAACGACCATCGGCAGGACGACGTGATGGCTCTACATACGCTGCATTCCATGGCTCAGGTCCGATAGCGCGAAGGAAAGTGTAAGGACTCATCGTTCCCGCACCTTTTTCATTATCATAAGCCTGCATAAGCATACAACCTTGGTCATTCCAAAATTGTTGCAAAGTAAGGATGATTTCCTGGAAAGTCAATTTTTTAGACATTGTTTACTCCTTTTTATAACTTCTTGTGACTTTGGATACAAAAAGAACCGTGTCTTTGCTCCTAAGTCTGTGACCTAGGGGCGTCAGAAACGCGGTTCCACCCTAATTTATTACTTCATTGTTTTTGAAAATACTACAGAAAGCGCCAGTTCTTTATTTTGCCCTACTTGGCTCCCACTATCCCAAGCTCGCTTGAAGAACGCCATAAGACTTTCTTTCCTGCTGACTATTATATCAAAAATTAGAACAATGTACAATTCTTTTTATGATTTTCTAGAAATCCATATCATCAACTCTTGGAGCACCAGACTGAACAGCAATCGCTTTTAAGGTTTCACGCTCCTCATGACTCAGCTCAATTCCGAAACAATCAAGATTAGCCTGAATACGAGAGGCTGTAACAGATTTCGGAAGTGGTAAAAATCCTTCTGCCAAGCTCCAGGCCAAGGCTATCTGAGCAACAGATTTCCCATGATTTGCCGCAATTTCTTGCACTTGCTTGCTATCAAAAAGTTCTCCCTGACCAAAAGGCCCCCAAGCTTCCAATAAAATTCCTTTTTCACGACAGTAATCTACGACGTGATCTTGATACACACCTGGCGCCAAGCGTACCTGATTGACAGCTGGGACGATTCTTGATGTTTCAAGCAAAGCATCCAAATGGTGGGGAAGAAAATTACTAACCCCGATAGCACGTATTTTGCCTTCTTGATAAAGGTCCTCCATCGCTCTCCAGACTTCAGCATTTCGGATTTTCCATTGATCATTTTCTCTGAGCGGTTTTGGATTTGGCCAATGAATCAAATACAAATCTAAATATTCCAAGCCTAACTTCTCTAAAGACTCTTCAAAAGCCTGACGAGCTTGCTCATAGGTGTGATTTGTATTCCAGAGTTTACTGGTAACAAAAATTTCCTCACGCGGAACGCCACTATCTTGAATAGCACGACCAACGCTTTCTTCATTTTTATAGATAGCTGCCGTATCAATATGGCGATAGCCTGCCTTTAAAGCCTCTAGGACAGCTTGGTAAGCAATCTCTCCATTTTCAGCTTTCCAGGTTCCAAATCCTAGAACTGGAATTGTAACGTCATTATTTAAAGTATAAGATTTCATTATTTTTCCTTTCTATGTGAAGAAAATCCAAAGAAATAAATTCTCAAAAAAACTTATCTCTTTAGATTTTTTGAATTATTGGTCACGGTCGTAGTAAAGCTGGTGAGCTTTAAGACGAGAATCTAACAAATCTGGTATAGTTACAAAGTCATAACCTTGCCCTTTCAAATAGTCAATAACCTTCGGCAGAGCATTTACTGTCTCAGCATGGATATCATGCATGAGAATAATAGAACCATTCTTGACTTCACGCTGAATTTCTGTCAAAATAGCTGTTTCATTTTTACTTTTCCAATCCAGACTATCGACATCCCACATAATAAAGCTCAAATCGAGGCTATTGCGAATGTCATCTGTAATGGCTCCATAAGGGGGACGCATAAGTTTAGAACTAGAGCCCAGCACCTTAGTTAGCGCATCCTCAGTATCAGTTATTTGTTTTTTAGCGTCATCAAGCGAAAGTTTTGAAAGCACTGGATGGTTCCAACTATGGTTTCCAATGACATGGCCATCTGCTTTCATGCGTTTCAAAATCTCTTCACTACCAGAAACATTCTTACCTAAAACAAAGAAAGTTGCCTTGATACCATACTTAGAGAGAGTATCTAATGCTTGATTTGTCGTCGCAGGATTTGGTCCATCATCAAAAGTCAAGGCCACTACTTTACGATTTTTCTTTTCATAATAAGCCTTATATAGTTCTGCATCCTTATCTAATAAGTAAGAGGACTGAATAACTTCAAAGAAACTAGATACCGGCAAGGCAATCTCATCTAGATTTTCAACCGCCTGACTTGGATAAAGAATAATCTGACTATCCTTGTAATCAAAGTTCCATGCAGACAAGTCTTGGTCAGAGAATCCTTTAACTATCTGATCAATCTTTTCTTGCTCCAATTTCTTGTCCTGTAAGAAAGAGGTGATTTCTTTTAACAGCTTCTCTTTAGTCTTACTAGCATCTGAAAATAGTTGATCAAGGGTAAAAGGTTTACCATCTTCTGTCAAATGCACTTTCGCTAGACTAGTTTTCTCTGTCTCTTCAACTTTTGAAGAAGTTAAGTCATAGACTTGTTTCATCACACTTCGGTTGGCAATCCCTTTTAAAGTCGAATCCTGTTTCTCTGTATAATAAAAAACCAGATTTTCCTTGTCTTCCAGATTTTCCTTAATATCCTGTGTCATGATTTCTTTTACAGACGAAATCACTTGCTCCCCTTGAAGAGGATAATAGGCAATTACTTCAGCTTCTCCCTTACGAAAATGATCCTTCTGATTTCCCTCACTCAATTGATTATCTTTATCATTTTTTAAAGACTCAATCTTTTGTTCGAAACTTTGCTCTGTGTAGACTTTATAACCAATTATCGATCCAAGGACACAAATACTTACTGAAAAGATAGCTACTAGGGCTATTAATCCAATTCTCTTTTTATCGTGCTCAACACGCTTTGCTCTACTTTTATCCATAGAACCATCATATCAAATTCAAGCTATAATTTCAATGATTTTAGAGTAAATAGTATATTAAAAAGAGGGGAATCCCCTCTTAAAATCTTATTTTACTGCTTCTTTCAAAGCATCTACCTTGTCCAAACGTTCCCATGGAAGGTCAATATCTGTACGTCCCATATGTCCATAAGCTGCTGTTTGACGGTAAATTGGACGTTTAAGATCCAACATTTGAATAATTCCTGCAGGACGAAGGTCAAAGATTTGACGAGCCGCTTTTTCAAGCTTGCTTTCAGCTACTGTTCCTGTACCAAAGGTATCGATACGAACAGAAACAGGTTGGGCAACACCGATAGCGTAGGCCAACTGTACTTCTGCCTTCTTAGCCAAACCTGCTGCAACGATATTTTTGGCAATATAGCGAGCTGCATATGACGCAGAACGGTCTACCTTAGTCGCATCCTTCCCAGAGAATGCACCGCCACCATGACGAGAGTAGCCACCATAGGTATCCACGATAATCTTACGACCAGTCAAACCTGAGTCCCCTTGAGGTCCACCGATTACAAATCGACCAGTTGGATTGATGAAGAATTTTGTTTGCTCATCCAAATAAGATGCTGGAATTACTTCTTTGATAACCTTGTTAATCACATCATTGTGAATTTGTTCGTTGCTGACTTCTGGATCATGCTGAGTAGAAATAACAACTGTGTCCACACGTACTGGACGGTCATTTTCATCATACTCAACTGTAACTTGCGATTTAGCATCTGGACGGAGATAGCTAATTTCACCAGACTTACGAAGTTCTGCCAGACGACGAACCAATTTATGACTGAGTGAAATTGGCAAGGGCATGAGCTCTTCTGTTTCATCAACCGCAAACCCAAACATAAGACCTTGGTCACCAGCACCAATCAAGTCAAGCGGATCTTGATCTGCATTTCCACGAACTTCCAAGGCTTCGTTAACTCCTTGGGCGATATCTGGTGACTGCTCAACAAGTGACGGATGAACTCCCACCGTCTCAGCAGAAAAACCATACTCTGTATTGGTATAACCAATCTCTGCAATGGTATCACGCACCACACGGTTAATATCCACATAAGCATTTGTAGAAATTTCACCAAAAACATGGACTGAACCAGTATAGACAGCTGTCTCAGCAGCAACGTGCGCTTCTGGATCCTTTGCTAAAATAGCATCCAAAATCGCATCTGAAATTTGGTCTGCAATCTTATCTGGATGCCCCTCAGATACCGATTCAGACGTGAATAATTTACGTTCTGACATAAAAATGTCCCCCCTTAAAAATAGTGTTATAGAGTTACAAAGTACTGATAGGTATTTCTATAGTCTAAGAGTTACTAGCTTTAGAAATAAAAACGATATTTTTTATTTCTAAAGCTAGTAAGGCGCATAGGGTGACCGCATTATAGCGGTAACCGTAGAATGATGAACGACTTTGGAGCCGTCATTCTTTGCGAATTGCAAAGTACTGATAGGAAAACTCTTAGTGATAAATACCTACCATCTTATCGGGACTATATAACTTTATCATTATACCATTTTTAAGTACAATTTGCAGTCTTTAATGTAGTGTTCACTTTAGATATTTCGTTCTCATAAATAAAAAAGTTGGAGCACATTACTCCAACAATTACCTTAAAATGTTTGGCGTTTTGCTTTACGCTCGGCACGACCGCGAGCACGATTTTCAGCACGCTTGGTTTTGCGGCGCTTTTCATCAACCGCCCATTGAATTTTCTTCTTATAACCTGGTTTGACTTTTTTCTTTTTCTTTTTAACCAAACCAATCATTTCAATATCAAGCTTATCTTGTTTTTTCTCACGGTTGACACGACGATCACGGTCATAGGTATCTTGGAATTCTCTATCTTTTACCATCTTCGGAGTAAACTTGATTCCTAATTTCTCCAACTCACGGATATCCGAGTCATCGCTTGGTTGGTAAAGGGTAATGGCTGTACCTGGTAGGCCATTTCGTCCGGTACGACCAACACGGTGCACAAAGAAAGATAGGTCTTGTGGAATGGCATCATTGATGACATGACTGACACCTTCAATGTCAATCCCACGCGCCGCCAAGTCTGTAGCGACAATGTACTCAAAATCCAGATTTTTCACCTGATTCATGATTCGCTTACGTTCACGAGGGGCAATATCTCCATGAATCTTCGCTACCTTCAATCCTTGAGCAGTCAGATATGAATGCAATTCATCAGCACGCGTTTTAGTGTTAACAAAAATCATTGCTAAATAAGGTTGCATCAACTGAGTCAACTGATAAATTTGAGCATTCTTGTCACGTCCCTTAGTAGAAATCAACCAATTATCAATAGTGTCAGAAATAACCGTTTTGGTCTTGATTTTCTCCATAACAGGATTTGACAAGTATTTTTTCAAGAATGGTTGCAACTTTTGTGGAATAGTCGCTGAGAAGACCATGAATTGTAGGTCTTTTGGAAGGCTGCCAGCAATCTTATCAACAGTTTCTAAGAATCCCATATCCAAGGTCATGTCTGCCTCATCGACCACAAAAGTCTTAGCCTTGTGAATAGCTAGGTCACCAGACTTAACCAAGTCGTAGATACGGCCTGGTGTTCCAATAACAATATGAGGCTGGTTACTTGCCAATTTCTCAATCTGGCGAGCCTTATCCGTACCACCCACATAATTAACCACACGAACTTCCACTTCTGAGTGGGCAGCAATCTGACGAGCTGCTTGGTAAATTTGAGTAGCTAATTCACGGCTCGGTGCAGTAATCACGGCCTGTACACTATCGCTAGCTTCATCTAGTTGCTGAAAAATCGGTAACAAGAAAGTATGAGTCTTACCTGAACCTGTTTTTGATTCACCGACTAGGTCACGACCTGCCAAGACAATAGGAATCAACTTATCCTGTACCTCTGTAGGAGTTGTAAATTTTAACTCCTCCAAGGCTTCTCTAATATAGTTTTTAAATTGAAATTTCGTAAATGACATAATATCCTCGATTCTATCTATCTTATCAATTATACCATATTTTATTTCATTTCAGTAGTCTCACTTATTTAGCCTATTTCCTGTAGCTTTTCTAGTCAGAAAAAGGCTGGAATTTGAGAATCCCAACCTCTTTTCAATATTTATTTCCAGTTTAAAAGAGCATTCAATCCATAGTGATCACTGACTTGCGGACTCTTGTCACCATCAAATACGACATGTAAATTTTCTACCTCTAACTCCTTGGTAGTAAAGACATAATCGATTCGAATGGGTTCAGTGTTCCCTTTCCAGCCATCAATTTCTGGTGGAACGGTATAGCTACCGCTTTTCTCTTTAGCGACTTCAAAAGCGTCTTGTAAGCCTAATGGACTAGCTAAAATAGCTTGGTAACCTTCTTGACCAGCTGGGTTGTTGAAATCTCCAGCTAGCAAAAGTGGCTTGTTCAATTCTTTCAAGACAGCCTCAAATCGTGCCCATTCTTCTTGGAAACCTTTATCCCACCAAGAAAGGTGGACACTGGCAACTGCAAGTTCCTTACCATCAACTACAGTTTCAGCCAGAGCAACACGACGAGTATGATAGTCTGTTGGATCATCCACATCTGAAACTAAAATTTCTCTAGCTTCAATAGGTGTTTTAGACAAGATAGCCACACCTTCATGGTAGCGGTCATAACCTATATGGTTATAGGCCCAGGTCCAATAGTAATTTTTCCCTTGCTCTGACAACTTTTCAACCAAAAGTCTAACATAGTGGTCTTGGTGAATCGGCTCTGCAGCTGGCAATGCTTGATAAAGGTCATTAACCTCCACCTCTGGCGAAGTAATTTCCTGATTGATTTCTTGGAAACAAATCAAATCATAGTCCTTTTCAAGAATATCTTCAAGCAAGAGCTGGAATTTTTCCTCAGCTTCTTTTTCCATCCAGCTATGAGTATTGAGTGTTAAAAATTTCATGCTTTTCTCCTAAAACAAGAGGTTGGAAAACAGCTTCCAACCTCAAGTATATTACAATTCTACTTTAGCAACTGCTGTTTTAGCTGCAAGAGAACCTGTTTGTTCTAATTTAACTGATTTAATTGCGTCACCATTTGTGAAGACAACTACTGTTGAAGTTTCACGACCTGCTGCACGGATAGCATCCAAGTCAGCTGTAACAAGAAGATCACCTGCTGCAACTTTTTGTCCTTCAGCAACATGAACTGTAAATGGTTTACCTTCAAGACTTACTGTGTCCAAACCAATGTGAACCAGTACTTCAAGACCTGCTTCAGTCACAAGACCAAGAGCATGTTTTGTAGGGAAGATGCTTGATACAGTACCTGAAACTGGAGATACAATGTTTCCATTTGCAGGTTCTACAGCAAATCCATCACCCATCATTTTTTGAGCAAATACTGGATCTTTTACTTGTTCCAAAGCAACAACTTGACCGTCTGCTACTGAGTAAACTTCCTCAGTAAGACCTTTAAAGTGAACTGTGTTTTGTTGTGCTTCTGTCATTTGACTTGGAAGAGTTTCAGGAATGATTTCACCTGAATCAAGGATATCTTGGATATCAGATTTCAATACGTCAGCTTTTGGTCCGTAGATAGCTTGAACACCTTGTCCTTTCATGACAAGACCCATAGCTCCTTCTGCTTTCCATTGTTCTGCATCACCAACTCTATCTGCATCCTTAACAGTAACACGAAGACGAGTCATACATGCATCAACATCAACGATGTTTGCGCGTCCACCAAGAAGGTTGATAATGTTTACAGCTTGAGAACCTGCTGCAACTTTCACTTCGCTGCTAGCTTCTTCTGAACCTTCAGCAGTTTCATAGTTACCGTTACGTCCTGGAGTTGCGTAGTTGAATTTTTGAATCATGAAGTTTGCGATAAAGTACATGATTACGGCAAAGAGAACAGTTACCCAAATAAAGTTAACAATATCCATACCGATACCAGCACTAATCGCGATAGGTGTACGAGTCAAGAACTCGATTGAACCGAATGAGTGCATACGTAGGTTTACTACGTCAGCCATAGCGAAGGCAGCACCTTGAACAAGTGAGTAAACAAGATACATAGGTGTTGCGATGAACATGAACATGTATTCGATTGGTTCAGTAACCCCTGTCAAGAATGTTGCAAGAGCTGTCGCAATCATCATACCTTTGTATTTGTGTTTTTTGTCAGCATCAACATTACGGTAGATAGCCACAATCACACCCATCAAGATACCGAATGAACCGATCATTTGTCCAACTTTGAAACGAGCTGGATGTACTGTATCTAACAAGTGTTGGTATTGAGTTGCATCAGTACCTTTAAGGTTTACAAGGTCTGTTACCCATGCAAGCCATAGTGGGTCTTGACCAAATACTTGAGTACCTTTAGCTGCACCAGTTAAAATGTCATAAGTACCACCAAGAGCTGTGTAGTTCATTGGGATAGTCAACATATGGTGAAGACCAAATGGCAAGAGCAAACGTTCCAAAGTACCATACAAGAATGGTGCAAGGATTGGTGCAGTTTCTTGTGAGTTGGCAATCCAGATACCAAAGCTATTGATACCTGTTTGAACTACTGGCCAGAAGGCAGCAAGCAGAATCGCAGCAATTGCTGAACGAAGAATAACTACAAATGGTACGAAACGTTTCCCGTTGAAGAATGAAAGTGCATCAGGAAGTTTACGGAAGTTGTAGTATTTGTTGTAAGCAGTTGCCCCTACAAAACCTGAGATGATCCCTACGAATACACCCATGTTCAAGGCTGGAGCTTCAAGAACACTGATAAAGTAATCAGCAACTTTGATTGAACCACCAAAGAGTGTAGTTACCATAGCATCTGGATTTTTCAACATATCGCCTGATACACCAAAGATTGTACCAGTGATACGGTTAATCAAGATGAAGGCAAGACCAGCGGCGAAAGCACCACCAGCACGTTCTTTAGCCCAGCTTCCTCCAATGGCTAGGGCAAACAAAATGTGAAGGTTACCGATAACCCCCCAACCGATTTGCTCAAGAATTCCACCTGTGATCACAAGTGGTGCAAAAGTTGGGTTAATCATCACGATAGACTTACCGATTGAAATCATCAAACCAGCAGCCGGCATAACAGCGATAACCACCATCAAAGCCTTACCGAATTTTTGCCAAAACTCGAAAGACAAGACATTTTTGAATGTATCTTTCATCATTCAAATCTCCTTTATTTTTATTTAGGCAAACGTTTTACGAAAACGTTTGCACTTTCTATAATTCAATTATACCACTTTAATTTTTTTTGTAAAGGCTTTTATAAAAAAAAGTACACTTTTTTCTAAAATTTTTGTAGTAAAAAAGGAGATAGTAAAATCTCCTAAAATATAACCTCTATTGAAATTTAAATTTTCAAGAAACGTCTCATTGAAATTCCTGAACCCAGTGAACCAATGAAAATTCCAATCACAAATAATAGAGCTATCATCAGTGGGCTGAATACCTCTGGTGAAATCATTGAAAGGTTTTGACCAACTAATGACTTATTAACCGATTGGTAAACCATTTTATAAACAATGAAGACTAGAACTGATGGAAGGGTTGCTCCAAGTAAACCAATGAAGGCACCCTCAAGCAAGAAAGGTCCGCGGATATAACCGTTCTTTGCACCTACCAAACGCATGATTTGAATTTCACGGCTTCGTGAAATGATGGTGATACGTATAGTATTAGAAATCAAGAACACTGCAATGAAAATCAATAATCCCGCGATAACTAATCCCCAGACACGAATAAATGAAGCTAACTTGAACAAGCGTTCTGTATTGGCACCACCATCTTGAACTTCTGACACACCTTCGATCTTTTTAGCCTCTTCTGCTACTGTCTTTACATCACTTGGTGTATTTGTATCAACGATATATGCATCATAGAGAGGATTGGCATCGCCTTCAAAGATTTTCCAGTTGTCCCCCATTGTTTCTGTTAACTTTTCATATTGTTCTTCTTTACTTGAAAAGGTAACACTTTTAACGGTTGACATACCTTTCAAAGCATCGTATACCTTGTGGTAATCATTATTAGTAACAGTTTGGCCTTCTTTTTCAATAGTCTCACTATTATCAGCTACATCCTTACGAATGTATACCATTACTCGGACGTTATTTTCAATATCTGTAGCTAGTTTAGCCGTATTAAAGATAACAGATGCAAATATTGCAACCAAGGTCAAAGTAATCATAACTGAACTGACAGCAGCTACTGTCATCCAGCCATTTCGTTTCAAACTTTTTAATGATTCAAATAAATGACGAAAAAATCTACTAATCATCGTATCCATATTCTCCTTTAGCTTCGTCACGAACGACACGGCCATTTTCAATGGCAATGACACGGTGGCGCAAGGTATTTACAATCTGACTGTTGTGGGTCGCCATCAAGACAGTTGTACCTTGGAGATTGATGCGTTCCAGCAAATTCATAATTTCCCATGAATTATCTGGGTCCAAGTTTCCTGTTGGTTCGTCCGCAATCAATACTTTGGGATTGTTTACAATAGCACGCGCAATCGCAATACGCTGTTGCTCTCCACCTGAGAGCTCATTTGGGAAAGAACGAACCTTGTGCTTCAATCCAACGAGGTCTAAGACTTCCATAACACGTTTTTTGATATTACGGCGACTTTCTCCAATTACCTCCATTGCATAGGCAATATTTTCATAAACAGTTTTCTTTGGTAACAGTTTATAATCTTGGAAGACAACCCCAACACTACGACGTAGAAGAGGGACGTCTTTCTTTTTAATCTTAACCAAATTAAAGCCAGCAACTGATAGGCTTCCCTTTTCAATTTTCACTTCGCGGTACAAAGCACGAATAAAGGTTGACTTCCCTGCTCCTGAAGGTCCTACGATATAGGCAAATTCCCCTGGTTGAACGCTGACTGAAACACCGCGTAGGGCAGTCGTTCCGTTGTCGTATTTTTTGACAACATCTCTCATTTCAATAATTGACATGTGAGTTCCTTTCTTTCTTAGCTAATTCGCCATTTGAGATAGGCATCGATAAAACCATCTAGGTCCCCATCCATAACCTTGTCTACCTGAGCAACTTCAAAGCTAGTTCGATGATCTTTTACCATAGTATAAGGTGTGAAGACATAAGAACGGATTTGGCTTCCCCATGTGATTTCCTTTTTCTCACCCTTGAGGGAATCGACTTCCGCAGCTTTCTTCTCTTGCTCCATTTGATAGAGCTTAGCCTGCAACATTTTCATGGCACGATCTCTATTTCCATATTGGGTACGATCCACTGTAGATTGAACAACAGTCCCAGTTGGAATGTGGGTCAAACGTACACCTGTTGAAACCTTATTGACGTTTTGTCCACCGGCACCACCTGAACGGAAGGTATCCATCTTAATATCATCTTCACGGATTTCCACTTCAATGGTATCATCCAATTCTGGCATCACTTCTACGGATGTAAAAGATGTATGGCGACGTTTAGCAGAGTCAAATGGCGAGATTCGCACCAGACGGTGCACACCCATTTCCGATTTGAGAAGACCATAAGCATTAGGTCCTTCAAATGATAAAGTTACCGACTTAATACCAGCCTCATCACCTGCTTGGTAATCCAAGACTTCTACTTTAAAGCCTTTAGCATTACCATAACGAGTATACATACGAAGCAACATATCTCCCCAGTCCTGTGCCTCTGTACCGCCAGATCCTGGATGGATTTCCAAGATAGCATTATTATGGTCATAAGGTTCTGACAAGAGAAGCGTCATCTCGTAGCTGGTCATCATCTTATCAAGTTCTGATAACTGTCCAACCAGTTCCTCATGCACTGACTCGTCTTCAGCCAAAAAGTCTAATAAAATTTCAACTTCATCCTGCAACTCTTCCATTTTATGGAAGGTATTGTAGGTATTTTTTAATTCATTTAATTCTTGCGACGTTTTTTGGGCCGCGATATTATCGTTCCAAAAATCAGGTTCTGTCATCTTGTTTTCCAAGATGGCAATCTCTTCCTCTAAACCTTCAAGGTCAAAGAGACCCCCTGAAAGAAGCTAATTTTTCACGATTTGCGTCAATTTTTTGACGAATTTCTGAAATGTCCATAAATACTCCTTTTTTATATCGTTTTATTATACCATAATCTCTTATTTCTTTCCATCTTTTGCTCTTCTCCCCCTTTCATGAAAAAAGAAGCCTTTCGGCTTCCCTTCTTACAAAATTTTAGCTGAAGTACGAGTAATCTCTTCTACTTGAATATTTTCTGCTTCAAATTTTTCTTTCAAGGCTGGTAAATCAATTGATCCATCGATTTGAACTTCGATAATCACTTTACCATCCTTACGAGGAATATTTACTGTATGGGAGATATTCAAATTTTCTTCAACGATTAGAGAAACAATCTTACCTAAAACGCCGACCTCATTTTCTGTAATAAAGCGCACACGAATTCCTTCTTCACCGTAACCAGCAATTTCAAGAAAGGCTTGGAAAACATCACGGTCCGTAATAACTCCGTATACTTGATGGTTATCTACTACAGGAAGAATACCAATCTTATTTTTCAACATCAAATAAGTTGCATCCTCTAGACTTGCATAGCCTGAAACAGTGACAACATCGCGAATCATAACATCTTTTACTTTTGTCTTATTTAGAAGATAGTTCATCTCATAGATAGAAAGACTTGTTGCTTTTGATGGACTAGCTTGGGCAATGGTGCCCTCAGTCACCAAACCAACCAATTGATCATTTTCAATAACAGGCAAGCGGTGTAATCCTTGCTCTCTCATTAAATCTGCTGCATGAGATACTGTTGTATCTGGACTAATATAAACTACCTTGCGGGTCATAAAATCTTTAACTGCCATGAGACTTCTCCTTTTCTATTCTTATCCCTATTATACAATCTTTTTGTAAATCTATCAAACGCTTACATTTCTTTTTCAAAATTCAGAAAAGTATGAATAAGCTAGCAAAAAGAGCTCTAAAATCGAGCTCTCTGAATGAAAGTAAGATACCTTTCATTCTGTTCTGTTTCAATGATTAGAAGATAACCTTCCCGTGCAGATGAGAATTGCTTCGCAATCTCTATCCACAACCTAAACTAGTCTACCAGACTATGCGAAGATTGCTTCGCAATCTTCATCTGCCAACTAAAATAATCCACTGGATAAGATAATTACTTACGCAATCTCCATCTGCCGACTAAAAAGGTCCCCCGGAATATTAATGATGATTACTTCGTAATCTCCATCTGCAACCTAAACTAGTCTACCAGACTAGTTTAGCCACCTAGATATGCTTTTCTGACTTCTTCTGATGAAGCGAGTTCTTTTCCTGTTCCTGATAGTACAATTTTTCCTGTTTCCAGTACATAACCTCGGTCAGAGATTGCGAGTGCCTTATTGGCATTTTGTTCAATCAAGAGGACGGTTGTTCCTTGCTTCTGGATATCTTGAATGATATCAAAAATTTCTTGGATAAAGATTGGGGCAAGTCCCATTGATGGTTCATCTAAGAGAAGAAGTTTTGGTGTTGACATAAGAGCGCGTCCCATGGCAAGCATTTGTTGTTCTCCTCCTGAAAGAGTGGCTGCATCTTGGTTCTTCCGTTCTTCAAGACGTGGGAAGCGTGAGAAGACTTTCTTCAAGTTAGCTTGATTTTCTTCACGATTTTTCTTCAAGAAAGCTCCCATTTCTAGATTTTCCATAACTGTCAATCCAGGAAAGACGTGGCGTCCTTCTGGTACTTGTGAAAGACCACCTGCCACGATTTTCTGAGCTGGCATTTTTTGGATTTCTTGACCTAAAAATTCAATTTTCCCAGAACTTGGTCGAACCAGACCTGACAAGGTACGGAGAATGGTTGTCTTACCTGCACCATTGGCTCCGATAAGGGAAACAACTTCTCCTTCATTAACTTCAAAGCTTACATCACGGACTGCTTGGATCATGCCGTAATGCACAGAAAGATTATCAACTTTTAACATAGACATTAGGCTTCACCTCCTAGATAAGCTTCGATAACGCGTTTATTGGTCTTAATTTCGTCTGGAGTTCCTTGAGCAATCAAGCGACCGTATTCAAGTACGTAGATGCGTTCTGTTACTTCCATGACCAGATTCATATCGTGTTCGATCAACATGATCGTAATTTTAAATTCATCTTTGATACGACGAATTAACTCAGTCAATTCAGCAGTTTCCTGTGGGTTCATACCTGCTGCTGGTTCATCCAAAAAGAGAATTTTAGGTTCAGTTGCGAGGGCACGAACAATTTCCAAACGACGTTGTTGTCCGTAGGCAAGATTTTTAGCGAGAGTTTCTGCATCACCATCTAAATCAAAGATTTTCAGCAATTCCAAAGCTTTAGCCTTTAATTCTTTTTCACTCTTATAAAAAGCTGGTAAGCGTAAGAAACTAGCAAAAACATGCTGTTTGTGATGGTTGCCAAAGGCAATCAAAACATTATCCAAAACGGTTAAATCTTTAAAGAGACGGATATTTTGGAAAGTACGTCCAAGTCCTAAAGAAGCAATCTTATAAGGTGACTTTCCATTTAAAAGGTGACCATCAAGGGTAACAGTTCCCTCACTTGGTTCATAAACACCCGTCAAGAGGTTGAAAAGAGTGGTTTTCCCAGCTCCGTTTGGACCGATTAGTCCAACCAATTCCCCTTCGTTCAATTCAAGAGTCACATCTCCAACAGCTGTTAGACCGCCAAAATGTTTGGTTAACTGTTTTACTTCAAGTAATGCCATTAGTTTTGTTCCTCCTTCTTAGATTTTTTAAAGAAACGTGATAGGCTCAATTCCCATGTTCCAAGGAGTCCACCTGGTCTGAAAATCATTACCAATACCAAGGCCAAAGCGTAGATAATCATACGCACGCTAGCAACATCTTGGAGAAGCATATTCAAAATTCCAAGGACAATAGCTGAAACAATCGCACCTGTAATGGAACCAAGTCCACCAAATACAACAATAATCAAAACGTTGATTGAGTTGATGAAGGTGTAATCTTTCGGTACAACAGACCCGATAAACCCTGCCTGAAGTGAGCCTGCAATACTTGCAGTAATAGCACCAAAGACAAAAGCGATAATTTTAATTTTAGTCGTATTAACCCCAACTGACTCAGCAGCGATTTCATCCTCACGAACAGATAGGGTTGAACGACCAATTGGACTACGCAAAAAGTTCAAGGTTGCAATGGTTGTAATTACGACAAAGAAGTAAACCATTGGCCAAGTTGTAAAGTTTGGAATTCCCAAGATACCTGCCGCACCATTTGTAAGGCTTCCACCATTGATGATAAAGATACGGATAATTTCAGAAACACCTAGAGTCGCTACCGCAAGATAGTCTCCCTTCAAACGCAAGGTTGGAATTCCGACAAGTAAGGCAACTGCTCCTGAAAGCAAAGCACCTATCAGCATAGCTCCAAAGAAGGCACCGTAGGTTGGTGATTTAGAACCAATAATAGCTGCTGCATAAGCACCAATCGCCATGAAACCAGCATGCCCAAGTGAAAATTGTCCAGAAAAACCAACGATTAAGTTGAGACCAACAGCCAGAATAATATTAATTCCAATTTGTTGTAAGATCTGTACATAGAATAGGTTGAGTACTCCAACTGAAACCAGTACACTAATCAAGCCATAGCCAGCTAACAAAAGGAGTAACCATAGAATATTAACTTTTAAATTTTCCTTCATCGTTTACACCTTCTCTTTCACATTTTTACCAAGGATACCAGCTGGACGGACAATCAAGATCAACAACAAGATTCCATAAACAATGGCATCACGGAAGTCTGACATCCCAAAGGCTGTCGCAAAGGTTTCTAATAGACCAATTACAAAACCACCAAGCGCTGCACCAGGAATGATTCCGATACCACCAAGTACTGCAGCAACGAAAGACTTAAGACCTGGAGTAACCCCCATCAAAGGCTCAAGAGAGTTATAATAGAGGGCAATCAGAACACCAGCTGCACCCGCAAGAGCTGAACCCAAAGCGAAGGTAAAGCTGATAGTACGGTTAACGTTGATCCCCATCAATTGTGCTGCATCGCTATCTACGGATACTGCACGCATGGCTTTCCCCATCTTGGTCTTTTGGACAATGACTTGTAACAAAATCATCAAAATCAAGGAAATGGCCAAAATCATTAACTGCACATTTGTTAGGCTAACTGGTCCCAAATCATAGCGAACTGTTTGAATCGCTTGAGGGAAGGCACGGGTATTGGCACCAACCAGATAGACCATGCCATACTCCAGTAAGAAGGAAACCCCAATAGCTGTAATCAAAACAGCAATACGAGTGGAGTGGCGCAAAGGTCGGTAAGCAAGGAATTCAATCACGACACCAAGAATGGCTGTCGCTAGCATCGCTACAATAAGCGCTACAAAGAAATTCATTTGGAAAGAATTAATCAAGAAATAACCGATAAAGGCTCCCATCATATAAATATCACCGTGGGCGAAGTTGATGAGCTTGATAATTCCGTAAACCATGGTATATCCTAGGGCTAACAGTGCATAAACACTACCTAGAATCAAACCATTTACTAGTTGTTGGAGCATAAGATTCACTCTTTCTATATATAATTTCGAGGGTTTTCCCTCACTTTTTGATAGGTTCTTAAACATCGAAACAGGGAGTGAGTCAGAGGCTCATTCCCTATTTCAACATTTTCTATTATGGTTTTACAACTTCTGCTGCTTCAACCTTACCATTGTTCATGGTCATCATGTAAGCAGTTTTGACTGTGTTGTGGTCTGCATCGAAGCTTGTTTGACCAGTTACACCTTCAAAGTCTTTTGTTTTAGCAAGGTTGTCTTTGATCTCACCTGAGTTTTTGGCACCTTTTGCTGCGTTTGCTACAAGGTGAACTGAGTCATAAGCCAAAGCTGCAAATGTTGAAGGCTCTTCATTGTACTTAGCACGGTAAGCCTCAAGGAAGGCTTTTGCTTTAGCAGAAACTTCTACAGTAGTTGAGAAGCCTGAGATAAAGTAGATGTTTGATGCTTTTTCAGGAGTTGCTTGTTGTACAAACTCTTCACCGTTGAATCCATCACCACCAACGATTGGTTTGTCAATTCCCATACCACGCGCTTGGTTTACAATTTTACCAGCTTCAGTGTAGTAACCAGGGACGATGATAGCATCAAAGTCTTTCCCTTTCATTTTTGTAAGGGCTGCTTGGAAGTCTGTGTCACCTGCTACGAAAGTTTCATCTGCAACGATTTCACCCTTGTAAGCCTCACGGAAGGCTTTGGCAATACCTTTAGCATAGTCGCTGGCATTGTCAGTGTAAAGAACAACTTTCTTAGCTTGCAATTTCTCAGTAACATAGTTTGAGATAATTTTTCCTTGGAAGCTATCTTGGAAAGTTCCGATAAAGAGGTAATCTTGACCTTTAGTCAATCCATCTTGAGTCGCACTTGGTGAGATCAATGGAACACCTGCTTTTGTAGCGTTCGCTACCGCAGCTGCAGTCGCACCAGATGTCGCAGGTCCTACGATTGCTGATACTTTAGATTGAGTTACAAGGTTGGTTGTTACTGAAGCCGCCTCAGCTGTTTCAGACTTGTTATCTTTATCGACTACTTCGATTTGTTTTCCATCGATACCACCTGCTGCATTGATTTCATCAACAGCAAGTTGGGCACCCTTTTGTTCAGATGTTCCGTAGGCTGCTACGGCACCAGTTTCTTCGAAGTTAAATCCGATTTTGATTGTCTTTTCATCTACTGAGTTACCAGCAGCGTTTGACGCTCCAGACTTCACTTCTCCACAGGCTGCAAGAAGTGCTACACTTGCAAGCGCCACAAACGATAGGGCAAATTTTTTCTTCATCTTTTTTGTCTCCTTATTTCTTAAATAAATAGCATGTTAAGAATATACCGAATTATCAGAAAATTGTCAACACTTTTCTTGAACTTTTTCGATGATAACGTTTTCCTCTCGATAAAGATTGCCCACAAAGGGTGTTTCCAGCTCTTGGATATGACAAACTCTCACTTTTTTGATAAATTTTTCCTTGCTCAAGTGTCCGACCAATTGCTCCACTTCTTGAGTTGGAACATAGAGTTGTAAGTAACGATGTTTCTTGGAATGATAGGTAATATCTCCATAGTCCTGCAGTTTTTTGGCATCACGATTATAGTAAAGATAGATAATCAAGCCAGATCGATTGACTTTTTCAAACATGATAAATCCTCTTTCTAAGAAATTTCTCCTTATTATACCAAAAAAAGCAAACCCAGTCGAGTTTGCCTTCTTTCATCATTAGTTCAATGAATTGTTAGCCATGATTTCATCAATAAAGCCATATTCAAGTGTTTCTTGGGCGCTCATCCAGTTATCGCGTTCTGCATCTGCGTGGACTTTTTCAATTGACTGTCCTGAATTTTCAGCCAAGATTTTTTCCAAGGTGTTACGAGTTTTAAGCAAGTGTTCTGCAGCGATAGCCATATCAGTTTGTTGGGTACCACCACCTGTTCCACCCATTGGTTGGTGAATCATGTACTCAGCATTTGGAAGCATGAAACGTTTGCCTTTTGCTCCACTTGATGCGATGACAGTACCCATAGATGCTGCCATCCCCATAACGATGGTTTGGACATCTGCCTTGATAAAGTTCATTGTATCAACGATTGCCAAACCAGCTGAAACAGAACCACCAGGTGTATTGACGTAAAGGTAAATATCTTTTGTACTATCTTGGGCATCCAAGAAAAGCAACTGAGCAATAACTGAGTTGGCCATGTTGTCTTCAACTGGGCCTGTCAGCATGATGATACGGTCTTTGAGAAGACGTGAGTAAATATCGTAGGAACGTTCTCCACGGCTCGTTTGTTCAATAACTACAGGAATCATTCATTTCTCCTTTTGAGTTTTATTTTTGTTTGTCAAATGACTGAAGATAAGACTATTATAATATCTTGGTCAAAAAAGGTCAAATTTTTGCTCTGTTTTCATTAGACAGAAACAAAAATTCAACCTCCTTTCGTGACTGGAAATCCTTTTCCAAGTCATTCTTCTTTTTGATGTTATTTCGTACCGAACAAGCGGTCTCCAGCATCTCCAAGACCTGGAACGATATATCCATGTTCGTTCAAACGTTCATCCAAGGCTGCTGTAAAGATTTCTACATCTGGATGAGCTTCTTGAAGGGCTTTAACACCTTCTGGAGCAGATACGAGGCAGACAAATTTGATATTTGATGCGCCACGTTTTTTAAGAGAATCAACAGCCAAGATTGCTGAACCACCTGTTGCCAACATTGGGTCTACGACAAAAATTTGACGTTGGTCAATATCTTCAGGCAATTTAACCAAGTACTCAACTGGTTGAAGTGTTTCTTCATCACGGTACATACCGATGTGGCCAACTTTAGCGGCTGGAACCAAGCTCAAAAGTCCATCAACCATCCCGATACCTGCACGCAAGATTGGAACGATGGCCAATTTCTTACCTGCCAATTGTTTTTGAACTGTTTTTGTAATTGGTGTTTCGATTTCCACATCTTCTAGTGGAAGATCACGAAGTACTTCATACCCCATCAACATTGCAATCTCATCTACTAGCTCACGAAAAGCTTTTGTAGAAGTATCTGTACGACGCAAGATTGACAATTTGTGTTGAATCAGTGGATGATTAATAACTTCAATTTTTCCCATTTTTGGAATTCCTTCTTTCAATTTATTCTTCTTATTATACCAAAAAACGGTTTAAAAATCTTTCCAAACCATTTATTTTTGATAATTTTTACATTAGATCTGCCTCTTTAAGAGCTGCCTGTACTGTCTCAAGTGGTAGATGGGTCAATTCTGTCCCTTTTTCTTGATAAAGGTATTGGGCATAGTCGTCCATTCGGTACTGGTTGATGTAAACTACACGCTTGCAGCCGACCTGCAGCAATTGTTTCGTGCAATTTAGACAAGGAAAATGGGTTACATAGGCTGTAAATCCTTTAGGAACACCACGCTCAGCCCCTTGGAGAATGGCATTAACCTCAGCGTGAAGGGTACGAACACAGTGGCCTTCAATGACCAGACATTCATGGTCAATACAATGCTCAGTCCCTGACACCGAACCATTGTAACCAGTGGAAATCACCTTATTATCCTTTACCAGAATTGCGCCCACTTTGGCACGTTTACAGGTGGAACGATTGGCAATCAGTAGGGCTTGGGCTGCAAAATACTCATCCCAGGCTAGTCTTTTTTCAGTCATATCTCTTCTCCTTTTTCTCTATTTTTTAAAAAATGGTAACCGTAAGTCCGCAATCTTTTCAGCTGGTACCTTCATGCCATCCTTGATCCATTTTAGGAGAACAGATACAATGGCTGAACTCCAGAAGGAATGAAGATAAGAGCTGACACCTTTTGATTTTCCATGGTATTTTTCTAGAAATTCCTGCATGGCTTGGACAAAGATTTTTTCCAAATGGTAATCCAAGGCCAGTTGAATCACTCTGGCTTCCTTTCTGGCCTCGCGGAAAAGGTGAACCCAGACCAAATAGAGATCTGTCTTTAAATCGTAATGATGCAGCTGTTCCATAATATTGTGGACAGTTCGTTTAAAGACGCTCTCTAAAATCTCCTCTTTGGAATCATAATTGCGGTAAAAGGCTGCACGCGAAACGCCTGCACGCTTAACCAATTCAGAAATACTAATCTTGGTCAGGTCCTTTTTTTCCAAGAGTTGCAAGAGGGCTGTTTCAATGGCTTCTCTGGTTAGTAAATTGGATTCTTGGTTTGATTTTCTGAGATTTTCAAGAGACTTTTCAGAGATTCTACGTTCAGACATAACATTTTCTTTCTACTTGTCACAACAGACGGATGAGGCTTTTGTTTCAAGTGTTTTCATGATATAATTGTAAAAAAAGACAGAACCTTTGTCAATGTATAACTGACAAAGATGGAGAATTTCTATGACTTGGAAGATTATTGCTGACTCTGGTTGTGATTATCGTCAGCTGGAAACACCAGCTATTGACACAACCTTTGTAAGTGTCCCCTTAACCATTCAAGTAGCTGATCAGGTCTTTGTTGATGATGCCAGTCTTGACATTGACCAAATGATGGAAACCATGTATGCAACCGCAGAAGCTTCAAAATCAGCTTGTCCAAGCCCAGATGATTATTTGCGAGCATTTGAAGGTGCCAAAAACATTTTTCTAGTAACCATCACGGGTACTCTTTCTGGTAGCCACAATAGTGCTCAACTAGCAAAGAATATTTATCTGGAAGAACATCCTGATACTAAAATTCATGTAATTGATAGTTTGTCTGCTGGTGGGGAAGTTGACTTGCTCGTAGAAAAATTGAATGACTTGATTGACCAGGGCTTGTCTTTTGAAGAAGTGGTTGAAGCTATCACTGCTTATCAAGAAAAAACCAAGTTACTTTTTGTCCTAGCCAAAGTCGATAACTTGGTGAAGAACGGCCGTTTGAGCAAGCTCATCGGTACAGTCGTTGGCCTTCTCAACATCCGTATGGTTGGAGAAGCTAGTGAAACCGGAACTCTCGAACTGCTACAAAAAGCACGAGGACCAAAGAAATCGATTCAGGCAGCCTATGAAGAGTTGGTAAAAGCTGGATATGCTGGAGGACGTATTGTCATGGCCCAACGCAATAACGAGAAATGTTGCCAACAGCTTTCAGAGAGAATCCGTGAAACCTTCCCACAAGCGGATATTAAAATTCTCCCAACATCTGGTCTCTGCAGTTTTTATGCAGAAGATGGTGGTTTGCTGATGGGATATGAAATTGATTAATTGCATTCTTGACAAGAGGTGACCATCATCTCTTGTTTTTTTGTGGTACAATAGAGCTATGAAATATTTTGATACTATTGTCATCGGTGGGGGACCTGCTGGTATGATGGCTACGATTTCCAGTAGCTTTTATGGACAGAAAACCCTCCTCATCGAAAAAAATCGGAAACTTGGAAAAAAATTAGCTGGGACTGGTGGTGGACGTTGCAATGTGACCAACAATGGTAGCTTGGACGACCTGCTAGCTGGCATCCCTGGAAACGGACGCTTTCTCTACAGTGTCTTCTCCCAATTTGATAACCATGATATCATTAACTTTTTTACGGAAAATGGGGTTAAACTTAAGGTCGAAGACCATGGGCGCGTCTTTCCTGCTAGTGACAAGTCTCGAACCATTATCGAAGCCTTAGAAAAGAAAATCATTGAGCTAGGTGGTCAAGTTGCTACTCAAACAGAGATTGTTTCGGTTAAAAAGATGGATGACCAGTTTGTCCTTAAGTCACCTGACCAAAGCTTCACTTGTGATAGACTGATTGTCACAACTGGTGGGAAATCCTATCCTTCCACTGGCTCGACTGGTTTCGGACATGAGATTGCCCGTCATTTTAAACACACCATTACCGATCTCGAGGCCGCTGAAAGTCCTTTGTTGACTGATTTTCCACACAAGGCGCTTCAAGGAATTTCTCTGGACGATGTAACCCTAAGCTATGGTAAGCATGTCATCACTCACGATCTACTTTTTACCCACTTTGGTTTATCCGGTCCTGCTGCCCTACGTATGTCTAGCTTTGTCAAGGGTGGGGAAGTCCTTTCACTGGATGTTCTACCTCAACTTTCTGAAAAGGACTTGGTTACATTTCTAGAAGAAAATCGGGAAAAATCCTTGAAAAATGCTTTAAAAACTTTGCTTCCAGAACGCTTGGCTGAATTTTTTGTGCAAGGCTATCCCGAAAAAGTCAAACAGCTTACTGAAAAGGAACGCGAACAACTTCTCCAGTCTATCAAAGCACTCAAAATCCCTGTGACTGGCAAAATGTCCCTTGCCAAGTCATTTGTTACCAAAGGTGGCATCAGTCTTAAGGAAATCAATCCTAAAACTCTGGAAAGTAAGCTAGTCTCTGGGCTCCACTTTGCTGGCGAAGTACTGGATATCAATGCCCACACGGGTGGCTTTAACATCACTTCTGCCCTCTGTACTGGCTGGGTGGCAGGATCAAACCCAATCTAAATCTAAATTATTCAATGGCTAAATCAACCCCAAAAGAAAGGAAGTCCTTTGGAACATATTATCTTGTTAAGGGGAGTGACTCCTAATGGAAAAAATGCTATCCCTAAAATGTCTTATCTAGTAGATATCTTGACAGAAGCTGGTTTTCAACAAGTTCGAACTTATATTCAAAGTGGAAATATTATTCTTGAAAGTAACTTAGCTCTCGAAGAAATACGAGAACAGGTTCATACTCTAATAAAGGAAAAGATTGGAGCCGATCTCAAAATAATCATTAAGAATAAGGATATTTTTAAAAACATTGTCCAAGAAAATCCGTTTGGAGCACACTATCTTTATGACCGTGTACACGTGATTTTTTATCAAGAACCTATTCAAAGTCTTCCTTTAGAAAAATTAAAAATTGATTACGGTGAAGAAGAAATTTGTATCGGTAACCACTGCCTTTACCTCTATCTCCCTAGAACTGCTAAACAAAAGAAACTCCATACCAACTATCTTGAAAAGCTTTTCAATGTAGATTTGACCATGCGAAAACTAAATGTAGTAGAAAAATTATTAAGCAAGTAGTGCTTGAATTTAGCAAAAATCGGAAGAATACTCCTCCGATTTTATTTTGTCTGAGTTTGGACATAGTGGGCAATGACATCTGAAGTGTATTGGGCTGTTCCAGTTCCAAATTTGTCAATGTTTTCCTTAAACTCTGGGTTGTAGACGTAGCCTTTACCGATATGACCGAATACCTCAATAGAGCAGTCAAATCCATAAGTACGAATAGCTTGCAATAGTTTGGCTGCTTCTTCTTGGTTTTCGGTTGCTGTTACAGGCAGACCAGCTTGAAGGTTTTGTGCCAAGGCTTGAAAAACTTGGTTGAAGGCGTCTGTGGCCTCGTCTTCGTGACCTTTTTGGCGCTCCAGCGCTTGGTCCATGACTTCTTGTCCATACTTTTCTACCGCCTCTTGGTGGTATTTTTGATGGTCTTGGTAGTTAAATCCAGCGAATTTCTCTTGAATGCTCATTTCTCTTTCTCCTTTTTGTTCTTGAATGGTTTTCTGCAAGGTGGAAATCAAGGTATCCAGATGTTCCCTTTCTCGAGTTAGATAGTCTAACTGCCTGGTCAGATGGGGCAATAAATCTGTCCTTTCTTCCTTTAATAGCTCTGCTATTTTTTCTAAAGAAAAGCCAAGATATTTATAATACAGAATAACCTGAAGTCGCTCCAAATCCTCTTGGCTATAGGTTCGATAGCCGTTTTCCGACTTTAAAGGAACCAAAAGCCCTATCTTATCGTAGTGGTGTAGGGTCTTGACAGAGACGCCCGAAAGCTGCGCAGCTTCTTTTATATGGTACATGATTTCCTCCTTACAATGATAGTATAACCCCTACCCTTAGGTCAGAGTCAAGCGTTTTTGCGAAATTTTTTTACTTTATCATAACATGAAAATGGTTTTCTTGACAGACCTTAGAAAACATGATAGGATAGTCAAGTCTATCAATCAAAAGAAAGGCTCATTTTGAGTACTTATGAGGCTATTTGCCAAGGGCAGTAGCTTTTTCTTTTGTAATACTAATTTTAGGAGTTTAACTATGTCTGAAAAATCGCAATGGGGTTCTAAACTAGGCTTCATCCTAGCATCTGCTGGTTCAGCCATCGGTCTTGGTGCCGTTTGGAAATTCCCTTATATGACTGCTGCTAACGGTGGAGGAGGATTTTTACTTGTCTTCCTCATTTCCACTATTTTAATCGGTTTCCCCCTTTTGCTAGCTGAGTTTGCCCTCGGTCGAAGTGCTGGCGTTTCCGCTATCAAAACCTTTGGAAAATTAGGCAAGAATAGCAAGTACAATTTTATCGGTTGGATTGGTGCCTTTGCCCTTTTTATCCTCTTATCTTTCTACAGTGTTATCGGGGGATGGATTCTGGTTTATCTGGGTATTGAGTTTGGGAAATTGTTCCAGCTTGCTGGGACGAGTGATTATGCTCAGTTATTTACTTCAATCATTTCAAACCCAGCCATTGCCCTGGGAGCTCAAGCTGCCTTTATCCTATTGAATATCTTTATTGTATCACGTGGGGTTCAAAAAGGGATTGAAAGAGCTTCTAAGGTCATGATGCCCCTGCTCTTTATTATCTTTGTTGTCATCATCGGGCGCTCTCTCAGTTTGCCAAATGCCATGGAAGGTGTTCTTTACTTCCTCAAACCAGACTTTTCAAAACTAACTAGCGCTGGACTACTCTATTCTCTGGGACAATCTTTCTTTGCCCTCTCACTAGGGGTTACAGCCATGCTGACCTACGCGTCCTACTTGGACAAGAAAACCAATCTGGTCCAGTCAGGGATTTCCATCGTAGCCATGAATATCTCAGTATCCATCATGGCAGGACTAGCCATTTTCCCAGCGATGTCAGCCTTCAATATCCAGTCTGAAGGTGGACCAAGCCTGCTCTTTATCGTCTTGCCTCAACTCTTTGACAAGATGCCTTTTGGAACCATTTTCTACATCCTTTTCCTCTTGCTCTTCCTATTTGCGACGGTCACTTCTTCTGTCGTGATGCTGGAAATCAATGTGGGCAATATCACCAATCAGGACAACAGTCAGCGTGCCAAGTGGAGTGTGATTTTAGGAATCTTGACCTTTGTCTTTGGCATTCCTTCAGCCCTATCTTATGGTGTTATGGCAGATGTTCACATTTTTGGAAAGACTTTCTTTGATGCTATGGACTTCTTGGTTTCTAATCTCCTCATGCCATTTGGAGCCCTCTGCCTTTCTCTCTTTACAGGCTATATCTTTAAGAAAGATCTTGCTATGGAGGAACTACACCTTGATGAAAGAGCTTGGAAACAGGGACTTTTCCAAGTCTGGCTCTTCCTTCTTCGTTTCATCATTCCTATCATCATCATCGTGGTCTTCATCGCCCAATTTATGTAATCAAAAAGGACTTGAGTAATAAACTCAGGCCCTTTCTTTTTTATGGATGGCTAACAATCAATTCCAGACCTTGGCCTTCTAATGTCCAAGCTTCAACATCACTTGGTAGGATAAAGTGGCTACCTTTTTGGATTGGATAGTTGTTCCCATCGATAGTCAGTTGACCTTGACCAGCCAAGACACTGAACAAGCTGTAGTCAGCTGTCTTTTCAAAGTCAACTTTCCCATTAATTTCCCACTTGTAAACTGCAAAGAAATCATTAGAGACAAGTAAAGTTGAACGCAAATCATCTGCTTTGATAGTTACAGGACGGCTATTGGCAGGATCTCCAATGTTTAAAACATCAATTGATTTTTCAAGATGAAGTTCGCGTAAGTTGCCATTATCATCCTTGCGGTCAAAGTCATAGACACGGTAGGTTGTGTCGCTAGATTGTTGTGTTTCAAGGATTAAAATACCTGCACCAATAGCGTGCATAGTCCCACTTGGTACGTAGAAGAAATCTCCAGCCTTAACAGGCACTTTTGTCAGCAAGGCATCCCAGTTCTTGTCCTCGATTTGCTGGCGGAGTTCTTCTTTTGACTTGGCATTGTGGCCATAGATAATCTCTGAACCTTCATCTGCAGCGATGATGTACCAGCATTCTGTTTTTCCGAGCTCGCCTTCATGCTCTAATCCATAGGCATCGTCTGGGTGAACTTGGACACTAAGCCAGTCGTTGGCATCCAGAATCTTAGTCAAGAGTGGAAATACAGGTTCTGGACGATTGCCAAACAACTCACGGTGTTCCGCATACAAAGTAGCTAGATCTGTTCCCTCGTAGCGACCATTTGCAACTTTAGAGACACCATTTGGATGAGCTGAGATGGCCCAGTATTCTCCGATTTTTTCACTTGGGATGTCATAGCCAAACTCATCACGTAGCTTGGTTCCACCCCAGATTTTTTCTTGCATAACTGATTGTAAAAATAATGGTTCTGACATCTTATTCTCCTGTCTGATTTTTCTTCCCTCATTATAGCAAAAAAAGAGTTCCTTTAGAACTCTTTTTCATATCTTATAAAGTAGGGAGAAGATTTTATAAAAATAGTGAACAAATGTGCTCTACTTAATACTTGCACCATTGCTGGCAATGACATCCTTGTACCAGTAGAAGGATTTCTTCTTGCTCCGTTTGAGACTTCCATGACCAGCATTATCACGATCCACATAGATAAAGCCATAGCGCTTGTTCATTTCGCCTGTTCCAGCTGAAACCAAATCAATACATCCCCAAGTCGTATAACCAAGCAAGTCAACACCATCTTGGTAAATGGCATCTCGCATAGCCTTGATATGAGCCTCTAAATAAGCAATCCGATAATCATCTGCTACATAGCCATTTTCATCTGGCGTATCCATAGCACCAAGTCCATTTTCTACGATGAACATAGGCTTTTGATAACGATCCCAGATGGCATTGAGGGTGATACGAAGCCCCAGTGGGTCAATCTGCCAACCCCATTCAGAGGATTCTAGATAAGGATTTTTGATAGAGGCAAAGACATTTCCAGCAGTCAGATCCGTCACTTCTGGATCGCCTGAGGCCACTCGACTCGCATAGTAAGAGAAGGAAACAAAATCAACAGTGTGATTCTTCAACAAATCCAAATCCTCTGCCGTCATTTCAATCTCAATTCCCTTACGTTCCCACTGCTTCTTGGCGTAATTTGGGTATTCCCCACGCGCTTGGACATCAATGAAAAAGTAACTCTTGCGGTCTTCCTCCATGGCTGCCCAGTAGTCTCTCGGATGGGCAGTGTTGGGATAGTACTGCCCTGCTGCCAACATACATCCCACCTTGTATTCTGGGTCAATTTCGTGAGCAATTTTAGTCGCAAGGGCTGAGGCTACTAACTCATGGTGGGCTGCTTGGTATTTGACCTGTTCTTGATTTTCTCCTTCTTCAAAACAAATCCCAGCTCCTAAAAAGGGTGCATGCAGAATCATGTTGATTTCGTTAAAGGTTAGCCAGTATTTGACCAAGCCCTTATATCTGGTAAAGAGGGTGTGGCAGAGATTTACGTAAAAGTCCAACATGCGGCGATTGCGCCAACCACCATACTTCCTAATTAAGTGCATGGGGCAGTCAAAATGCGTAATGGTCACCAAAGGCTCAATCCCATACTTGTGGCATTCCTTAAACAAATCCTCATAAAAGACTAGACCAGCTTCATTTGGCTCTGCTTCATCTCCCTTAGGAAAAATCCGAGTCCAAGCAATAGAAAGTCTATAAGTCTTAAAGCCCATTTCTGCAAAAAGAGCGATATCTTCCTTATAATGATGGTACATATCAATAGCTTCCTTAGCTGGGTAAAAATAGCCCTCCTCAAACGAAAACATCTTTTTCTGACCTGTGATTATTGCTTCACGGTCAGGTCCAATGGGTACCACATCAACGTTAGCAAGACCTCGACCATCTAGATTATAAGCCCCCTCACATTGATTAGCTGCCGTTGCACCACCCCAGAGGAACCCATCTGGAAATTGTAGTATTTCTGTCATCACTTTACCTCGATTGATTTATTTCTTCTATTATACTAAAAAGGAGGCAAAAAGTTTGGAACTATCTGGGTAATGATGGGGCTGAGCTTGCTTATATGTTTGATGCAAAAACAAGTAAGAGTTTGAGAGTTTTGTTATAAAAATATAAACTATCGCAGTCTGGTGATAAGAAAAAGACCGGATTGCTCCGATCTTTTCAAGTTCTGCTCCAAGAATGTTTAAATTTTAGATAAAAATTTGATAATAGCATTACCTACTTCATTCGATAAAAATCAATCACTAGACCGGCAGGCCCTTCAACTAGCAGACTTTCTGTTCCCCAATCGGTTACAGTTGGACCGTTTAAAACCTGGATACCAAGCTCGTTCAACCGTTGGTAGTTTTGGTCTACATCCTCAACCTCGATGTGAAGAATGATTCCTGACTGAAAAACTTCCAAAGGAATCAAATGATTTTGGGACAACATCAGACAGTGACTGCCAATCGTAAACTGAGCAAAACTGTCATCAACATAATCGGACTTTTTATCCAAAATACGCTCCAAGTCAGCACAGACTTGGGGAACATCTGAAACGATAATATCTAATTGATTTAAATTCATTTACTATCCTCCATAAAAAGACCGGATTGCTCCGATCTTTTTAAGTTCCACGAAGGAATTATTTAATTACGCGTGATTGCAAACCTTCTTCTTCCAAGAAGAGACGGAATGGTACGAGTTCTTCTGCTTCGTATTTTTCCTTGAAGGCTTTGATTGATTCTTCTGAGTGAAGTTTTGGATCCAATTCAAGTACTTCTACTGGAAGTGGACGGTGTTGACTGATGCGAGCATCGATAACAACAGTTTTACCTTCTTTGTTCAATTTAACAGCTTCTGCAACGACTGCATCGATGTCTTCGATACGGTCAACTGTAAATCCAACAGCTCCTTGAGCTTCAGCGATTTTCGCATAGTCAGCATTAGGGAAGTCACAACCAAACAAGTGTTTGTTTGTGTCTTCGTATTTGTCCTTGATGAAGGCATATTTACCATTTGAGAAGACAACGTTGATAACTGGAAGGTCGTATTGAACGTTTGTGATAACGTCTGGGTAGCACATGTTGAATGCACCGTCACCCATGATGTTCCATACTTGGCGATCTGGATTGTCTTTCTTAGCAGCGATACCACCAGGAAGAGCAATACCCATTGTCGCAAAGAGTGGAGATGTACGCCACATGTTCTTAGGTGTCATGTGAAGGTGACGAGTAGATGTTTGAGTAGTGTCACCTACGTCGATTGAATAGATAGCGTCTTGATCAGCATGTTTGTTGATTGCATTGTAAACTTGATACAATTGCAATTCACCCTCAGTTTTACCTTCGAGTTTGTTCATGTAATCACGCCAGTTTTGGTTATTCTTAACGTTTGCACGCCACCATGGAGTAGATTCAACTGGATTCACTTTGTCAAGGATTGCTTTCGCTGCTTGACCTGCATCACCAAGGATTGAAGCGTCTAGGGCATGACGTTTACCAAGTTTGTAAGGGTCGATATCGACTTGGATGAATTTTTCAGTATTCTTGAATGCTTCGTAAACTTCAGCAAATGGGAAGTTTGAACCAAGGAAAAGAACTGTGTCTGCTTCAAAGACCACTTCGTTGGCTGGTTTCCAACCAACACGGTAAGCAGAACCTGTCAAACCTTCATAGTTCCATTCGAAAGCTTCAAAGTTTTTACCAGTTGTGATGATTGGTGCTTTGATTTTACGTGACAATTCAGTGATTACTTCACCAGCTTTCACACCACCGTAACCAGCATAGATAACTGGACGTTCAGCATTGTTCAAGATTTCAACAGCTTTGTCGATTTCAGTTTCGTTCAAAGCAGGAGCGATGAATGAACGTTCGTATGAACCTGAACCGTAGTATGAATTTTCGTCGATTTCTTGGAAACCGAAGTTTACTGGGATTTCAACAACAGCTGGACCTTTTTTAGAAACTGCAGCACGGCAAGCTTCGTCAATAACTTTTGGCAATTGCTCAGCGTAAGCTACACGTTTGTTATATACAGCGATACCGTTGTACATTGGGTTTTGGTTCAATTCTTGGAAAGCATCCATGTTGAGTTCGTTAACTGGACGTGATCCAAGGATCGCTAGGAATGGAGTGTTATCCATAGCTGCATCGTAAACACCGTTAATCAAGTGAGTCGCACCTGGACCACCTGAACCAACTGCAACCCCGATTGAGCCGCCGAATTTAGCTTGCATAACCGCTGCAAGAGCACCTGTTTCTTCGTGGCGAACTTGCAAGAAGCGGATATCTTTGTCTTCAGCCAAAGCATCCATCAATGAGCTGAGTGTTCCTGATGGGATACCGTAGATTGTGTCTACGCCCCATGTTTTCAATACATTAAGCATTGCTGCAGATGCAGTAATTTTCCCTTGAGTCATAATGATAACTCTCCTTCAAATATTTTTAAATCTACTAAAAAAGGTTTCATATAGTTTTTGAAAACGTTTCAGCAAATTTTTACACTACTAATTTATCACATTTATTTTTAGTTTACTAAGAATCTGCTCAGAAGTTTTTATTCTCTATTACAGTACAGTTTGAAAACGTTTTTAGTTTCTGTTTTATAATAAAAAGCGAGCAAGCCCGCTTTTAATCTATTTTACTAAAGTTTAGTAAGAGTGAGCTGGTCAGAACAGACACAGAACTAAAGGCCATGGCTAGACCTGCCAGTTCTGGGTTGAGGGCCAATCCAACACCTGAAAAGACTCCTGCTGCAATCGGAATTCCGACGACGTTGTAGATAAAGGCCCAGAAAAGATTGAGCAAAATACGATTAAATGTTTTCTTGCTCATATCAAAGGCACGAACCACTCCTAAAAGGTTATTGGTTATCAATACCAAATCTGCTGACTCAATGGCAATATCTGTTCCAGCTCCCATGGCAATTCCCACATCTGCAACACTGAGGGCAGGAGCGTCATTAATCCCGTCACCAACAAAGGCCACCTTGCCAGTCGCTTGTAGTTTATGGATTTCATGAGCTTTTTCTTCTGGCAAGACACCTGCAATGACCTCTTGAATGCCTATCTGATTGGCGATAGCACGCGCCACACCGACATTGTCTCCTGTCAGCATGACTGTTTTAAGACCACGTTTTTTCAACTGACTGATGGCTTGCTTAGCATTTTCCTTAGGAATATCTTGCAAAGCAAGCAAGCCTTTAATTTCATTGTCCACAGCTAAGAACACAACTGTCTTAGCTTCTTTTTCTAGTTCTTCTAGTTTCTCCTGATAAGTGCTAGAAATGGTCATACCATCCAGCATTTTAGCATTTCCAAGAAGAACTTGGTTCCCATTGATTTGACCTGAAACACCTTTTCCGTGCAAGGCCTGAAAATTTTCAACAGTTTGAAACTCGAGTCCAGCTTCACTCGCTCTCTTGACAATGGCTTCAGCCAGTGGATGTTGGGAAGCTTCTTCCAAGGATGCTGCCAAGCCAAGCACTTCTGTCTCGTCGCCAATGATATCTGTCACCACAGGTTTTCCTTCCGTCAAAGTCCCGGTCTTATCAAAGACAATGGTTTGAACTTTCTGGATTTCCTGTAGGACTGTTCCATTTTTGAGGAGAACCCCCATCTTGGCACTACGACCTGTTCCTACCATGAGGGCTGTCGGTGTTGCAAGTCCCAAGGCACACGGGCAGGCGATAATCAAAACCGCCACCCCGTAGAGAAGAGAGGACACAAAGCTCGCACCAAGCACGACTACACTATCTCTCAACAAGACGAACCAAACCCAAAAGGTCACAATACCTAAAATGACAACTGCTGGGACAAAAATCCCTGAAATCTTATCTGTCAAGTCCTGAATCGGCGCACGACTGGTCTGAGCTTTCTTCACAAAATCGACAATCTGTGCCAAGACAGTCTCTGAACCAACTTTTTCTGCTTTAAAAACAAGGGTTCCGCTATTATTGATGGTGGAGCCAATGACGGTATCCCCAACCGTTTTGTCTACCGGCAGACTCTCACCTGTCACCATGGATTCGTCAATACTGGACACACCTTCCACTACGACCCCATCAACTGCAATCTTTTCTCCAGGTCGCACCCGAATCAAGTCTCCTACCTTGACTTGATCCAAGGGAACTTGTACATATCGAGCCTCACGCAAGACTTCTGCTGTTTTAGCCTGCAAATCAAGTAATTTTTCCACAGCTTGGGAAGTATTTTTCCGCATTTTTTCTTCAAAAACGGCTCCTAAAAGAACGAAGAAGAGAATAAATCCAGCACTTTCAAAATAAACAGGAAGACCGGCAAATAGAGCAACTAGACTATAGAAATAAGCCACTAGCGTTCCCAGCGCCACCAAGGTATCCATATTAGCATTGTGCTTTTTAAAGCTAGCCCAAGCACTCTGGATATAAGGACCACCTGCCACCAGCATAATCGGCGTTGTGGCTAGAAAGGTTCCCCAATGCATGACTTGGTGACTAATACTACCTGTCAACATCCCAATCATGAGAATCACAAGAGGCACAGTAAAGATACTGGTTATCCAAAAACGCTGTAGGAGGGATAGAGATTTTCGAGTCTTCTCAACGACTGTATAACTTCCCTTTTGCATCTTCATGCCACAAGAAAATTCATGTTGGCCTAATTCTTGAGGTGTAAAACGAATGACTTTCTCCTCATCTACGCCGATTGGTTCCAAGATGCCTTCTTCTTCAAAAAGAATTTCCTTATAACAGTTTGAAGGCGTTGCACGATGAAAGGTAATCTCAGCTGGAATCCCTTTTTGAAGCTGGATATGAGCTGGATGATAGCCTTTTTCAGCTCGGATACGGATTTTTTGAATGCCATTTTCTAAGCTTGCTTTCACAATTTCAGTCATCATTTCCTCCTACTCTACAATCATCTTACCGTGCATCATGTTCATCCCACATGCAAAGACAAATTCTCCAGCCTGTTCAGGCGTGATTTCCACTACATACTCTTCACCCATAGGCAGGTCCGCATGCACACCAAAATCTGGAAAAACGATCTGATCTAGACAGGGTGAAGGGTCCTTACGGTCAAAGACAATACGGGCTGGCACTGATTTCTTGAGGATAATCAACTCAGGAGTATAGCCTCCCATGACTTCCACTCTAATCTCTTGGTAGCCGTTTTTTTGCTGGGCCTTTTGTCCAGATTTTTCAGGCTTTTTGAAAAACCAAAACAAGATAAACGCGATAAGGGCAATACAAACAATGGTTACAATACTATTTAACATGACGTCTCCTTTACATACAATTACATTTTACTTCAGCAACTGCGCTTGATTTCTTCTTAGAAATCACAGCTTCCAAGTCTTCCAAATCAGCCAGAGTGAAGTCACATTCGACAATCAAATCAGCCAACAAGTTCTTAATCCTACGGGAACAAACCTTGTCTTTGATATCTTGGACAAGCAAATCCCGGCTTTGATCCAGAGTTAAAAGGGCTGAATAGACAAAGGACTTACCCTCTTTTTTCCTAGTCAAACACTCTTTCTCAACCAGCCGAGCCAAAAGAGTTTGAATGGTCGACTTAGACCAGTCGAATCGCTCCGACAGAACCCTGATTAAATCCGTACTGGTCTGCTCCCCTTGCATCCAAATAATCTTCATCACTTGCCATTCCGCATCTGAAATCTGCATGAGCACACCTCCAAAATCTACATTTGTCAATTATAATCATCAGTATACTCCTAAAATCTACATTTGTCAACCATGGTTTTTATTATTTTTTCAAAAAATAGAATTCTAATCATGTAACGAGAGATTTGCAGTCAAATTTTACTATATAAACTATAAAAATATGCTATACTAAAGAAAAAAGAAAACAACCACTAGGGGTGCGTAAAGCTGAGATTAACGACTGTTAGACCCTTTGACTCAATCTAGGTAATGCTAGCTGATGGAAGTGGAAATCATAATGGGGACTAGCAGTCTTCTATTGCCTTCCTAAAACAGGCTTGCTTGTTCTTGAGTATACAAACTTCATTTGGTTGGGAGGTTTTAGATGACTTATTTACCCGTTGCTTTGACCATTGCAGGGACTGACCCTAGTGGTGGTGCTGGCATTATGGCTGATTTAAAGTCATTCCAAGCTAGAGATGTCTATGGAATGGCTGTTGTGACCAGTCTTGTCGCTCAAAATACCAGAGGCGTTCAATTAATCGAGCATGTCTCAAATCAAATGCTGGAAGCTCAATTGGACAGTGTCTTTTCTGATATCCCACCTCAGGCTGTAAAAACTGGGATGTTGGCAACTACTGAAATCATGGAAATCATCCAGCCCTATCTTAAAAAGCTGGACTGTCCCTATGTCCTTGACCCTGTTATGGTCGCAACAAGTGGTGATACCCTGATTGATACCAGTGCCAGAGACTACCTAAAAACAAACCTACTTCCCCTTGCAAGCATTATCACACCCAATCTTCCTGAAGCAGAAGAAATTGTTGGTTTTTCAATCCATAATCCTGAAGACATGCAACGTGCCGGTCGCCTGATTTTAAAAGAATTTGGTCCTCAGTCTGTGGTAATCAAAGGTGGGCATCTCGAAGGCGGTGCCAAGGATTTCCTCTTTACCAAGGATGAGCAATTTGTATGGGAAAGTCCACGAATTCAAACCTGTCATACACATGGTACTGGATGTACCTTTGCTGCAGTGATTACTGCTGAACTAGCCAAGGGGAAAACCCTCTATCAAGCAGTCGATAAAGCCAAGGCCTTTATTACGAAAGCCATCCAAGACGCCCCTCAACTCGGTCATGGTTCTGGCCCAGTCAACCATACAAGCTTTAAAGATTAAAAAAACTCTCTAGTTCCCACTTTAAGGGAATTAGAGAGTTTTTGATTAGGAAATAATATCATCCAGCTTTGTTAAAAATGCTTGCGTTTTTGCCTCAATATCTTCTGCCTGCATAAGATCCCTAACGACAGCTACCCCAGCTATACCAGTTGCAGCAAGTTGGTCAATGTTCTCTGACGTCAAGCCTCCAATAGCAACTACTGGAATGGCGACCCTTTGACAAATTGTTTTCAAGGTTGAAATCAAGGTGATAGGCGCATTTTCCTTGGTGGTTGTTGGGAAAATGGCTCCTGTTCCCAAGTAATCTGCACCTCCTTCTTCTGCCTCAAGGGCTCTTTTTACAGTTTTAGCAGTGACACCGAGAATTTTTTCAGGGCCCAAGACTTGTCGGGCAACCGAAACTGGTAGTTCATCGTCTCCGATATGCAGACCAGCAGCATCAACCGCAAGACAAACATCCAAACGATCATCGATTATCAAGGGTACCTGATAGGCATCTGTTATTTCCTTGACTTGTTTTGCCAGTTGATAATATTGATTGGTTGTGAGATTTTTTTCTCGTAGCTGGATGATGGTAACACCTGAACGGCAGGCCGTCTCAACTTTTTTAAGAAAACTTTCCAAGGAATCTTGGTAGCGATTGGTTACCAGATATAGTCTAAGTTCTTTTCTATTCATAAATATCTCCTTTGATAGCTTCTAGCCAGTTTTCGTCTCTTTTTAGGAGAGAGAGCTGATTGAGAACTTGGTATCGAAAATCTTCCAATCCCATTCCTTGAACAACTATTCTATCAGCGGAGATATTTAGATAAGAAACCGCTAGGAAAGAAGCTTCAAAGCCAGTCTTTCCTTGGCTGAGAAAAACGGCTGTCAAGGCTCCAACCAAGTCTCCTGTCCCTGTTATCCAGTCTAATTCTGCACAGCCATTTCCCAATACAGCCACCTGATTCTTAGAAACGATAAGGTCCTTGGGGCCTGTGACTAAGAATGACATACCTGGATAGGTCTGACACCAGTCTTTCAAGACTTGAAGTAAATCCTCAGTTTCTTGATCTTTAGCACTCGCATCGACCCCAACTCCGTGGTGTTTTAAGCCAACAAGACTTCGGATTTCCGACATATTTCCTTTAAGGACTGTGGGTCTATAGTCTAAAAGTTCCCTGACTAGTCCCTTACGAATGGGTGACGCTGATACACCAACCGCATCTACCACCATTGGGAGACAAGCTTGGCTTGCATAAGAAGCTGCCATACGAATTGTTTTTTCTTTCTCAGCAGACAAATGCCCCAAATTGATGAAGAGAGCTTGACTTTGTTTGGTAAAATCAAGAACCTCACGGGGATCATCTGCCATGACAGGTTTAGATCCCAGAGCCAAAATGCCATTGGCCAGCATCTCACAAGAAATCTCATTGGTGATACAGTGAATTAGGGAACTTGAGCCTAGAGGAAAGGGATTTGTAAATGCCTGCATCAGTCTATCCTTTCACTGAAAAAATATCCTTGCACTTTTTTAAAGAATTCCTGCTTGATTAAAAATCGAAAGGCAATAAAGGAAATCGCTGTACCAATTAAGGTTGCTCCGAAAAATCGAGGAGTGTAGATAAACCAGCTAAGCTTAGCTGCCGATCCTGTAAAGAGTACCATAACAGGATAGGAAACAATAGAACCGATAATACCTGTTCCCAAAATTTCTCCTAGAGCAGAATAGTGAAATTTCCGACCGTACTTATAAAAGAGACCTGAAAGAAGGGCTCCAAAAGTCGCTCCTGTGAGAGCTAAAGGCGGAATCCCTTGAGTCGTCATACGGATAAAAGCTGTGACTGTAGCCATGACCAAGGCATAAACAGGTCCCATCATGATTCCTGCCAGAATATTAACGACACTGGACATCGGTGCCATTCCCTCAATCCGAAAGATAGGCGTAAGGACTACATCAAGGGCAATCATCATGGATAAAATGGTTAATTTGTGAACTTGTAATTGGTGGTTTCTCATGTTACTATTCTTCTCCTGTTTCTAAAGACTGTAAATCGCTCTTCCATGTCTGATGTTGGTAGGCCATTTCCCAAAACTTAGCTTCCATGTGAACACTGATGTGGAAGGCATCTAGCATTTTTTTCTTGTCTGTCTCGTCACTTTCTCGATATAGTTGATTGACCAGCGCTCCCTCCTCTCTGATCTGCTGCTCTAGCTCATCCGTAATATAAGTTTCAATCCATTGTTGGTAGAGAGGATTTGGGGAAGGTTTAAGATTAAGTGATTTGCCTATATCATGGTATAGCCAGGGACAAGGTAGCAAACTTGCAAAGGCAATACCTAAGTTTGGCTCTGCAAATTGACGATAAATGTGAGAGATATAATGATAGCAGGTTGGAGCGATTGGATGTTGCTCCATTTCCTGGTCGCTGATTTCCAATTCCTTGAAAAATTGTTGGCGGATAAATAGCTCACCCTCCACTAGACTCTGAGCATTTTGTTTCAAGAGTCTTTTCATCTCTTGGTTTGAAGTCTTATCAGCCAAGAGGTGATAGGCTTCTGAGAAGGCCTTCAAATAGTAGGCATCCTGAATCAAGTAATAGCGAAAGATGGACGGGTCTAAATTTCCCTCTTGCAACTGTAAAACAAAGGGGTGATGAAAGGAAGCCTGCCAAGCTTCCTTGGATAATTCCATCGCAATATCTGTAAATTCCATAATAACTCCTTTATAAAAATAGACTGGTTTGAAGCAATAAAAAGAACAGCAGGTAGATGAATATTGTCCTTTGAGGAATATAAAAGATTCGATAGCTATTCTCCACCTGTGCATGTTCGTCATATCCATGCGCCGACAGGGCTCTCAGGCAAAGATGGCGCCATCTAAAGACCGTCATCAAAACCTTACTGTAAATCAGGGGCGACCAAAAATGTAGTTCTTGACCGCGTAATAAGCAAGCTTCCTTGAGGGACTTGATTTCTTGCTGAATAAGGGGGAAGGAATTGAATACCACAATCAAGGCATAGGCCCAAGAGCGTGATACCCCCTTTTGAGCCAAGTACAAGAGAAGCTCTTTTAGGGAAATAGAGGAAACAAAGACAAGGCCTATACAAACTGTCACAAAGGCCCTCGTTCCAAGCATGACTGCCTGCGAAGCATCTCCATGTAACTGAACTGCCCAGTAGTTAGCCAAAGATGGCAAAATGGCGAGCAGAATCATCCAAGCCAATACTTTAAATCGCCGGTAATAGAGCATAAAGAGAATACAAAATGCGACTACCGAAAGATTCAGAGCAATCGAAGGAATAAAAGATGTTTCCAAGGATAAAATCAGCAAAAAGAGACTGATAATCGGTGTCTGGGTTGCTACTTTGACCATACTATCTCACCTCCTTTTGGGTATTGCTACTCTGAGATGTGAGTGGTTTGGTAATTGTCACTTCTTTCACATGACTGAGACCCTGACTAGTCATCTCAATCCAATAATCAACCACAGAGATCAAGGGATCTAAACGATGGCTAATGATCAGAAAACTTCTTCCTTGATTTCTGTCCTCCACAATCCACTTGCAAAAATAATGGCAGGCTCTATCATCCAAACCAGCAAAAGGTTCATCTAGTAAAATCACAGAAGCCTTGCTGGTCAAGATGGTCAAGAGCTGAAGAATCTTTTGCTGACCACCACTTAATTGATAGGGACTCTTATCGAGTGCCTGCTCCAAATCAAAAAATTGTAATGATTGGAGAATCCGCTGATTTCTTTCAGAATCAGGTCCATCTAATTGAAGTTCCTCTCGCAGACTGACTCGGATAAACTGCTTCTCAGCTTCCTGAACAACACCCGTCAAGTCACGATACAAACTCTTTTTCTTTTTAAGAACCCGACCCTTCCAGGTAATGCGCCCTTTATACTTTTGAAATTGAAGAATGGAGCGAAAGAGAGTTGATTTCCCGATGCCATTGTCACCCAAGATACAGGAAATTCCTTGGTAAATAGTGAAATCCGTAATCGAAAAGAGGGGACGCTTATCCAGCTCACAAGTCGTTCGATCCATATGTAATAGTTCTGAGCTAGAAGCAACTTCCTTTGAAACAGCCTGTGTCATTTCAGAGGCAGGGATTTGATTTATTTCCCTTAGTTTTCCGTCTCTTAGCTCCACCATATGGTCGATATAGGCTTCATAATCAGATAAATCATGGTCGCACAAAATAACTGTCTTCCCATTAGAGGCCAACTCTTTTAGAATCTCCAATATCTCTAACCTGCTCTTGCGGTCAATGGAAGCAAAAGGCTCATCCAAGAGATAGACCCTAGGATTCATAGCAAAGAGAACAGCCAAAGCAGCCTTTTGCTTTTCCCCACCTGATAAGTGATGAATTGGACGGTGCAAAATCGCCTTACAGCGACATTGCCGGACCACCTCCACTATTTTAGAATCAATTTCCTGAACGGGATGCCCAATATTTTCCAAGGTAAAAATTAACTCCTCAAACAAGTTCTCCATAGTAAACTGGTGATTGGGATTTTGAAAGAGAATACCAACCGTCTGGACACGTTCAACGATAGAAAGCTGACTGACCTCGCTCCCATCTATTAGGACTTGACCGTTATAGGGCATGGAACTGACTTGGGCAATGATTTGAAAGAGACTGGATTTTCCTGAACCACTGCTCCCAACTAACAAGGTAAAGGCTTGCGCATGAAAAGTAAAATCAAGCGGCTCAGAGAAGATTGGTAACTGAATCGCTCGTAGTTCCAGCCCCATCTATGCCTTGCCCCCAGCTGCAAACTGATGATAGAGTTTGACAATAGCACGAACCAATATGGTACAGAAGAAAAAGACAGAAATAAAGCGTACCACAAGCAAGGAAAGGACAAAAGGAAGGGAGAAGGCGTAATAACCTAACTTAATGTATTCATAGACAAAGCTAACAAGCGTAATCCCAATACTATTGGCAGTTAGAGAGAGCCAACTTTCATAGCGATTCTTGGTTACGATAAAACCAAGTTCACTTCCCAAACCTTGAACCAAGCCAGACAAAAGGGCACCTAAACCGAATTGGCTACCATAAAGAACTTCAGCAAGTGCAGCTAACACTTCTCCAATCGTTGCACTTCCGACTCTTGGAACAAAGATAGCAGCAATGGGCGCAGCCATACACCAGAGACCAAAGATGATTTCATTAGCAAAGGCCTGCAAACCAAGAGGTGCTAAAATCAGAGTGAGAATATCAAACAGATAGCCTGAGCCAACAAAAACGCCACCAAAAAAGATAGACAAGAAAGCAAGCAAGATAACATCTTTTAAACGCCATTTTTTAAACATAAAAACTCCTTTTAAGACAATAGGGCATTTAAGAGAGACCTGCCATCATACTCTGCATCTAGTCTATCTAGTAAAAAATAAAAAACTCTAATCACACACAAGAATTAGAGTTTTGCTTACAAAATTAGATGGTTTTTTCTTTCTAAAGAAAAAACTATTCACATTTCCCTTCGACAGTACTAACTGTAGCAGGTTCAATGGGTATCATCTCAGCCTAAAGCACCCCAAATGTCTTTATTATTTAATTACTGTGCTAGTATAACAGAAATTGAAAGCCCTAGCAAGATATTTGACCGGAAAATATATTTATATAGTTTGTGTGTTAATTCTTTTAATCTACATAAAAGGATTGAATTTATCCTATAATTCATAACCAATATCAAAAAATGCTAATTCTAAAGCAACTGCTTGATTCCAGCGCTCCTGAAGTTCTGTCAAATCTTCTCGATTTTTCCCGACACGATTAAGTTCATCAACCAGAAATTGAACCCACTCTGCAAAGAAAGGACCTCTGTGGAGATTGATCCATTCCGAATGAATATAGGCTTCAGGTAGTGCCAAATCTTTAGAACCCCAATCTAAATAGAGGCCTTCTGCAATGACCAGCATGACCAAAAGATGAGCATATTCTGATGAAGACACAGCAGAATACATTAGATCCTGAAATGCCTTTGTTACAGGGTGCAGGTCCACTTCTAGATAGTCATGCTCTGCTACATTTAACTCTTTGAAAGCCTTTTGGAAATAACCATCTTCATCTGCTTCAAGAAAGCCTAGTTGCTTGGCAAAACGAAGCTTGGATTCAAGTTGGTCTGCGTATGCTACGCAGGCACCCAGCATAGATAAGAAGGCATCAAAGAAGTGATAATCTTGAATTAGGTAGTCTTTTAAGACCTTATTCTCAATTGCACCTTCAAAAAGTTCCTTAACAAAACGATGATTAATTGCAGTTTGCCAATCCTTCTGACTGCTTTTTAATAATTCTCCAACAGTCAAACCTGGCTGAAATGCATAGTCTTGTGTTTCCATATTTACTTTTCCTCTCTTTACTTGTTCGTAATCAACAAAACAGCAAGAAAATCCTAGTTTTACTTGACCATTTTAAAGAAAAGTGGGGCGTTCAAGGAGAGTTACCTAAATGCTTTGTATCACCTTCATCCATCTTATATAAACAAAAAAACTCCAATTACAATCAAGAATTAGAGTTGACTTACAAGATTAGATCGTTCATTTCGCCATACGAAAAAACGTTTCACATTTCCCTTCGCCAGTCTTAACTGTATCAGGTTCAATGGGTATCATCTCAGCATAAAGCACCCCAAATGTCTTTTTTATTTAATTACTGCACCAGTATAGCAAAAAATGAAAGCCCTAGCAAGATATTTGATTGTAAAATATATTTATATAGATTTTGATACGATTTCCCTTTATTAAAACGTTTAAAACACAAGCAAAAACCTCCACATCAAGTGGAGGCAATCTGTTTTATCAATACAATTTTAAGTCACGTGGGTCAACTGGGAAGGTTGGGTTGTATGGATTGTGACGAAGCTTGAAGTGTTTGACATCTTCAATAGTCTGAGTTCCAGACAATTGCATAACTGTCTTCAATTCCGCATTCAAGTGTTCAAAGACTTGGCGTACACCGACACTACCACCAAGGGCCAAGCCATAGATAACAGGGCGACCAATAGCTACCAAGTCTGCTCCTGAAGCCAAGGCTTTAAAGACATGTTGACCACGACGAATACCTGAGTCAAAAACAATTGGCACACGTTTATCAACTGCTTCTGCTACTTCTTGAAGTGAGTCAAAGGCAGCTGGTCCACCGTCGATTTGGCGACCACCGTGGTTAGTTACCCAGATACCAGAAGCACCTGCAGCAAGCGAACGTTCAACATCTTCACGGCATTGTGGTCCCTTAACATACACAGGAAGACCAGAATATTCAGCGATAAATTCTACATCACGTGGAGACAAGCGTTGTTTAGCTGATTTGTAAACAAAGTCCATTGATTTACCAGCACCTTCTGGCAGGTATTCTTCAACAATCGGCATGCCAACTGGGAAGACAAAACCATTACGCTTATCCACTTCACGATTGCCCCCTACAGTTGCATCTGCTGTCAAGACAATCGCTTTGTAGCCTTCAGCCTTTACACGATCCATGATGTGACGGTTAATCCCGTCATCTTTACTAAAGTAAAATTGGAACCAGTGAGGTGTCCCTTGAAGGGCTTCCGTAATTTCTGGAAGGTCGACAGTAGAGTAAGAGCTGGTTGTATAAAGAGAACCAAACTCATGCACACCACGCGCAGTAGCTACTTCACCTTGTTCATTTGCCAATTTATGAGCCGCAACAGGCGCCATAATGATTGGTGAAGACAATTTTTCACCTGCAAATTCAATCTCTGTACTTGGATTTTCTACATTGCAAAGCGTATGCGGAACGATGAGTTTGTGGTTAAAGGCACGGATATTCTCACGTAAAGTGAAAGTATCTTCTGCTCCACTGGCGATATAGCCAAATGCTGCTTTAGGAATCACTTGTTGCGCCATTGGCTCCAAATCATAGGTATTGATGAAATCTACATGGCCTTCTGCATTGCTTGTTTTGTATGACATAAAATGTCCTCCTTGATAAGTAAGCGTTTACTTTGTATATTACAAAAATATCTTAACTCTTTTTTCAAAACTTTTCAAATATTTTGTTTGGAAATTTCAGAAATTTTATGTCTATGATAAAAAATCCTTATCACGGCAATAAAAAATAGATATTATCCAAAGGAACTTTTAAGTGCTACAATAGCTGTATTATTTCTAGATGGGAGGTTCTATTTTTGGATTGGTCCATTGTTGAACAATATCTACCACTATATCAAAAGGCTTTTCTCCTAACCTTGCATATTGCAGTTTGGGGAATTCTGGGATCCTTTCTGCTCGGTTTAATCGTTAGTATCATCCGGCATTACCGCATCCCTATTTTGGCGCAAGTAGCGACAGCTTACATCGAGTTGTCACGCAACACGCCCCTTTTGATTCAACTCTTCTTTCTCTACTTCGGGCTTCCCCGAATAGGGATTGTCCTATCTTCGGAAGTCTGTGCTACTCTAGGGCTGGTCTTTTTAGGAGGCTCCTATATGGCAGAATCTTTCCGAAGCGGACTGGAGGCCGTCAGTCAAACCCAGCAGGAGATTGGATTAGCCATCGGTCTGACACCTGTACAGGTCTTTCGCTATGTGGTTCTTCCACAAGCAACAGCGGTGGCCCTACCTTCCTTTAGTGCCAATGTCATTTTCCTGATCAAGGAAACTTCTGTTTTCTCAGCAGTGGCTTTGGCCGACCTCATGTACGTCGCCAAAGACTTGATTGGGCTCTATTATGAGACAGACATTGCGCTAGCTATGTTGGTAATTGCTTACCTGATTATGCTGCTGCCCATCTCACTGGTCTTTAGCTGGATAGAAAGGAGGCTCCGCCATGCAGGATTCGGGAATACAAGTACTCTTTCAGGGAAATAATCTCCTGCGAATCTTACAGGGATTAGGCGTCACGATTGGCATATCTATCCTGTCTGTCCTCTTATCCATGATGTTCGGAACAGTCATGGGAATCATCATGACCTCCCATTCTAGAATCGTACGATTTTTGACACGATTGTATCTGGAATTCATCCGTATCATGCCCCAGCTGGTGCTACTTTTCATCGTTTATTTCGGCCTGGCTCGAAACTTTAATATCAATATCTCAGGAGAGACTTCTGCTATTATCGTTTTTACCCTCTGGGGAACAGCTGAAATGGGGGACTTGGTCCGTGGAGCTATCACTTCCCTCCCTAAACATCAGTTTGAAAGTGGACAGGCGCTAGGCTTGACCAATGTTCAACTTTACTACCATATCATCATCCCACAGGTCTTGAGAAGACTGTTGCCACAAGCTATTAACCTTGTCACTCGGATGATCAAAACCACTTCCTTAGTCGTTTTGATTGGGGTTGTTGAAGTGACCAAGGTTGGACAACAAATCATCGATAGCAATCGCTTGACCATCCCAACCGCTTCCTTTTGGATTTACGGAACCATTCTGGTCTTGTATTTCGCAGTCTGCTTCCCTATTTCCAAATTATCCACACACTTAGAAAAACATTGGAGGAACTAAATGTCGGAAACTATTTTAGAAATCAAGGAATTAAAAAAATCCTTCGGAGACAATCCTATCCTCCAAGGTCTTTCTCTAGATATCAAAAAAGGGGAAGTTGTGGTTATCCTAGGGCCATCTGGTTGTGGGAAAAGTACCCTCCTTCGTTGCCTCAATGGCTTAGAAAGTATTCAAGGTGGAGATATCCTTCTGGATGGCCAGTCCATTATTAGCAATCAGAAAGATTTTCACCTCGTTCGCCAAAAGATTGGCATGGTCTTTCAAAGTTATGAACTCTTTCCCCATCTGGATGTTCTACAAAACCTCATCCTAGGCCCTATCAAGGCTCAGGGAAGAGACAAAAAAGAAGTAACTGAAGAAGCTTTGCAACTACTGGAACGTGTCGGATTACTGGATAAACAACATAGCTTTGCCCGTCAATTATCCGGCGGACAGAAACAACGGGTTGCGATTGTCCGTGCACTCCTCATGCATCCAGAAATCATCCTTTTTGACGAAGTGACTGCTTCGCTGGATCCAGAAATGGTGCGTGAGGTTCTGGAACTCATCAATGATTTGGCCCAAGAAGGCCGTACCATGATTTTAGTAACTCACGAAATGCAGTTTGCCCAAGCCATTGCTGATCGCATTATCTTCCTAGACCAAGGGAAAATCGCTGAAGAGGGAACAGCTCAAGCCTTCTTTACCAATCCTCAAACCCGACGAGCACAGGAATTTTTAAACGTCTTTGACTTTAGCCAATTTGGCTCATACCTATAAAGGAGATTTTTATGAAACTATTCAAACCACTCTTAACTGTTTTAGCACTTGCCTTTGCCCTTATCTTTGTCACAGCTTGTAGCTCAGGTGGAAATGCTAGTTCATCATCTGGCAAAACCACTGCCAAGGCTCGCACAATTGATGAAATCAAAAAAAGCGGTGAGCTGCGAATCGCCGTATTTGGAGACAAAAAACCGTTTGGTTACGTTGACAATGATGGTTCTTACCAAGGCTACGATATCGAACTTGGGAACCAATTAGCACAAGATCTTGGTGTGAAGGTTAAATACGTTTCCGTCGATGCTGCCAACCGTGCTGAATACTTGATTTCAAACAAGGTAGATATTACTCTTGCCAACTTTACAGTGACTGACGAACGTAAGAAACAAGTTGATTTTGCCCTTCCTTACATGAAAGTTTCTCTGGGTGTTGTGTCACCTAAGACTGGTCTCATTACAGATGTCAAACAATTGGAAGGCAAAACCTTGATTGTCACAAAAGGAACGACTGCTGAGACTTATTTTGAAAAGAATCATCCAGAAATCAAACTTCAAAAATACGACCAATACAGTGACTCTTACCAAGCCCTTCTTGACGGACGCGGAGATGCCTTCTCTACTGACAATACTGAGGTCCTAGCTTGGGCGCTTGAAAATAAAGGATTTGAAGTCGGTATTACTTCCCTCGGTGATCCAGATACCATCGCAGCAGCAGTTCAAAAAGGAAACCAAGAATTGCTAGACTTCATCAATAAAGATATTGAAAAATTAGGCAAAGAAAACTTCTTCCACAAAGCCTATGAAAAAACACTTCACCCAACCTACGGTGACGCTGCTAAAGCAGATGACCTGGTTGTTGAAGGTGGAAAAGTCGACTAACATCTAATAAACAAAACAAAAAGAAATCAGGTAAGCCTAGTGACTACCTGATTTTCTATGTTTTAGGCATTTTGCCAATTTTCTTGGTCTTCTTTAAAGCGTTTTAGAAGGTCCAAGCCTTCTGGCGTGATGTAACCTTCTTCTTGGGCTAGATGGATGAGTTCGCTGTAATTTGAAAGTGTCACCAATTTCACGCCAGCATCCGCAAAGTTCTTATCTGCTTTTGGCAATTGGTAACTGAAAATTGCTACAACTCCAAGCACATCTGCTCCTTCTCGCTTAGCTGCTGCTACGGCTTCAAGAACAGAACCACCTGTTGAAATAAGGTCTTCAACCACTACCATTTTTTGACCCTGAGCTACGCGACCTTCGATTTGGTTACCAGCTCCGTGGTCTTTTGGTTTGCTACGGATATAGGCAAATGGCAAGTTCATCTTGTCAGCAATGATAGCTCCGTGTGGAATTCCTGCTGTCGCAGTTCCTGCAATCACTTCAACCTCTGGAAAGGCTTCTTTGATAGCATCCACAAAACCATTTTCAATGAGAGTACGAGTCTCTGGATAGGCAAGTGTCACACGGTTATCCGTGTAAATCGGTGACTTGATACCAGATGCCCAAGTGAAAGGCTCCTCTGGCTTGAGGTAAACCGCTTGAATTTTCAAGAGGTGGCTAGCGATATCTTTAGCAAGTGTCATGGTCTTCTCCTTTTGTTTTTATAATCAATTTCTTTAATTCTAGTCTTGGTTCCATTCATCCTTGATGGCATGATAAGCTGCAACAGGATCTTCAGCTTGGGTAATGGGGCGTCCCACTACGATATAGTCACTACCGATTTGATAAGCATCCGCTGGCGTCATGACACGTTTTTGGTCTCCAACAGCAGCTCCCTGAGGGCGAATCCCCGGTGTCAGACAGATAAAATCTGGATTGGTCGCCTGCTTGATGAGTTGAACTTCCTGAGCCGAGCAAACGACACCATCCAAGCCCGCTTCAGCTGTCTTCTTGGCATAATGAATCACAGACTCTTGCAGGCTTGTTTGGATATTTTGAAAGTCCTTCATCTGGGCTTCCGACGTTGATGTCAGCTGCGTAACTGCAATCAATTTGGCTTGGCTTCCAAGACCTTCACGCGCAGCCTTCATCATCTCTACACCACCAGCCGCATGAACATTGGTCATATCGACACCAAGCTGAGACAAGACCTTCATGGCTGACTTGACTGTATTAGGAATGTCATGAAGTTTTAGATCAAGAAAGACGCTGTGACCCTGACCTTTCAAGTAAGACACAATCTCAGGACCCGCTGCATAATAGAGCTCCATCCCTACCTTTAGATAAAGGCTTTCTTCTGCTGGGAAAAGAGCTAAGAATTCCTTGACCGCCTCAAAACTAGGAAAATCAAGAGCAATGACTGGACGATGTTCTCTCATAGGTTTCTCCTTTTACCTTTGCTAGTGAGAGAGTCTGGCCAACAGAAGCTACGAAAAAAGGAACCTGCCAACAGCAAGGTTCCACGAAAAATGGGTAGTCTCCACCCTTTCACCGTCTAACCTTAGCTGCCTCTCTGGACTGCTTTAAAGGTTTTTTACTATTCTATTATTTCTACTAACACTTGTCAAGTAAAAACATGGCAACTAAAGAGCTATAGGAGAAAAGGTAAACCTAGCGACGCGATGAACGCTGACTTGTTTGGTTTCGATTGCTTTCTTCCTCCAATTTTTTCTTCTCTTCTTCCAATTTATTCTGCTGTTCTTCTAGCCTTTTCTTCTCTTCCTCTTTCTGTTTCTTCTCAGCTTCCTTGGCCTCTTGTTTGGCTTTTTCCTCTGCCTCCATAATTAATTTATCCGCCACAGTGTAGCTGTAGATTCCAGCTTCCATGTCGACCACACTCGGTTCTGACAATTGAGGCTTAATCTTACTGTAGTAAGGCAATTTCTTACTCATTTCAGAAAGGGGAACCAAGACTTCGTCCGAATCATTCATGGTCAATCGAATTAAATCGGAAGTCACCTTGCTTGGGGCTAGCTCTACCTTTTGGATAGCCGCCTTGAGTTCTGGGCTAATTTGAGAAAGTTCTGAGGTAAAGGTCTTGATTTGTTCGCTGTCATTAAAAAGAACTGACAAATACGTTTCTGGCAGACTCACCAAACTTACCGCACTGGTCTCCACCTTCCCACTTGAAAGGATTGGATAATGATTTTCACCAGAAACATAGTAGGCAACAATATCGTATTCCTTGACCTTGATAGTAAACTTGGTTGGAAATTGATAGACAAGCTGAGCTGATTCAACCCAATAATTAGACTTGATCTGTTCTTCATATTTCGCCTTGTCTAGCAGAAGGTTAATCGTATAATCCGAATCCTGAATGCCTGAAGCCTGTCGAATATCATCAGCTGTAGTTTGCACCGTTCCCTCAACACGAATATCTTTCATGGTCGCATAAGGACTGAGCAAGTAGGCAGAGGCAACTAATAAAAGCAGACTGAGAAACAAAATCGAGATAGCCCGCCAGATATGAACTCCTGGAATTTTCGGTTTAGCCGGTTTTTCCTTTACAGGCTTTTTCTCTACTTTTTTATCCTGTTTATTCTGTTTCTTTGGCTCTTTGGATTTTTGTTCTTCTTTGGCTACTTCTTTTTTGACGTCTTCTGACTTTTCTACTTTTTCTTCAGACTCTTCTTTAGCTGATTCTGGGTCTTTTGGTTCAGGCTCACTCTCTTTGTCTTCAGTTTCATCTGACTTTTCAGATTTCGAAGCCATTCGAGCTTGTCTTTCCTTTTCCTTCTCCTCAGCTAGGGCCGCCTCTTCTTCAGCCTTCTTTTTTAGATATTCTTGGTTTCGTTTCTGCCATTCTGATAACTCTTTAAATTCTTCGAGGATTTCTTTGCCCTCATTTTTCTTATCTTTTGACATTTACTTTCCTTATGATAAATCTTTTTTCAATAATTCATAAAAATCTGCTAGAGATTTCAATTCCTTAGAAGCCTTCATCTTAGCTTGGTAGTCTTCCTTGTGGCTTAGTAAGTGAGAAATCTTCTCTTCCAAACTATCCAAGGTCAAATCGCTTTCTTGAAGCTCTTCTGCATAGCCTTTCTTAACAAAGTAGGCTGCATTTTCAATCTGGTCTCCACGACTAGCTTCACGACCAAGTGGCACAATAACATGTAATTTTGCCATGGCCAAGAGCTCAAAAATCGTATTGGCACCACCACGTGTCACAACAATATCAGCCAATTCCATCAAAGGTTGATAGAGATTGGTCACATAGTCAACACGAAAAAGATTTTGGCTCAACTCGTTCAGGCTAGAATCTCCAGTTAGATTGATAATATTGTAACACTCTGTCAGCTCTTTCTTATGGTCTGTCACCAATTGGTTAAAGATACGAGCACCTGCAGAACCACCGACAAACAACACAGTTGGCAATTTTGGATTAAAGTGGGTTTGGATATCCACCAATTCATCCGGTTCTGGAGTATTTTGGTCTGAAACCTTTGTCACTGCTCCCACATGCTCGACCTTAGACAAACTTGAAGCTTGCTCAAAGGTTGAATACATCTTAGTCGCAAATTTATAGGCGATTTTATTGGCCAAGCCCATGGACAGGTCAGATTCGTGAATAAAGACAGGCACTCCTGACACACGCGCAGCGATAACAGGCGGTACTGAGACAAAGCCCCCCTTTGAAAAAAGAGCCTGTGGACGAAGTCGTAACATGATAAAGAGCGACTGGACAATTCCCCAGCCAACTTTAAAGACATCCAGCATATTTTGCAAAGAGAAATAGCGACGCAATTTTCCAGTCGCAATAGAATGGAAGGTAACATCCAAACCTGACTTGAGGATTTCTTGGTGTTCGATACCACGCTTGTCCCCGATATAGTGGACTTCCCAGCCATCTTCGATGAACTTAGGCATTAACAAAAGATTGAGGGTGACGTGTCCAACTGTCCCCCCACCTGTAAAGACAATTTTTTTCATATTATTCCTTTAACTCCGCTACTGTGTCGATAAAGAGGTCGCCACGTACTTCAAAGTTAGCATACATATCCCAGCTGGCATTGGCAGGACTGAGAAGAACCACATCTCCTTGAGTCGCTAGTTCATAGGCCTTGCGGGTCGCATCTGCAATATCAGTCGCATCCACATAAGCGACACCAGCCTTATCCGCTGCCCGTTTGACACGCTCAGCAGATTGACCGAGGATGACCATCTTCTTAAGTCCAGTAATGTCTGGAACCAACTCGTCAAACTCATTACCACGGTCCAAACCACCTGCAATCAAGATGACCTTGCTGTTGTCAAATCCTGACAAGGCTTTTTGAGTTGCTAAGATATTGGTTGACTTGCTATCATTATAGAACTTGACACCCTGAATTTCATCCACAAATTGAAGACGGTGTTTGACACCACCAAAGGCTGAAAGAGTTTCCTTAATGGTTTGATTGTCCACACCACGGAGCTTAGCTACTGCAATAGTCGCAAGGGCATTTTCCACATTATGGCTACCTGGAACTCCGATTTCATTCGCTGCCATGACTACTTCTCCACGGAAGTAGAGCTGACCATCTTCCAAATAAGCTCCATCAACCTTTTCCTGTGTTGAGAATGGTACAACTGTAGCTTGTGTTTTAGTAGCCAATTCTTTTGCCAAGTCTTGATTAAAGTTCAAAACAAGGAAATCATCCGCTGTCATCTTGTTTTGGATATTCCACTTGGCTGCCACATATTCCTCAAATGAGCCATGGTAATCGATATGAGTTGGCATGAGGTTGGTAATAACCGCAATCTCAGGATGGAATTCTTGAACCCCCATTAGTTGGAAAGAAGAAAGCTCCATGACAAGCGTGTCCTTGTCCGACGCAGTTTGAGCCACTTGACTGGCTGGATAGCCGATATTGCCTGATAAGAGACCATGTTGGCCAGCGGCAGTCAAAACTTCCCCAATCATCGTCGTTGTGGTTGTTTTACCATTTGAACCAGTAATACCAACAATCGGTGCTTCTGAAATCAAGTAAGCCAATTCCACCTCAGTCAAGACTGGAATTCCCTTCGCCAAAGCCTTTTCAATCATGGGATTGCTGTAGGGGATACCTGGATTTTTCACCATAAGGGCAAACTCTTCATCCAAGAGTTCCAAAGGATGGCCACCTGTGATAACTTTGATCCCTTCTTCCAGCAAACTTTGCGCAGCTGGATTGTCCTCGAAAGGTTTTCCGTCATTTACTGTCACAATGGCACCAAGCTTGTCCAACAAACGAGCTGCAGATTCACCAGACTTTGCCAAACCTAAAACAAGGACTTTCTTATTTTTAAATTGATCTATTACTTTCATGTCTCGAACTCCATTTCTACTCTTACTATTTTACCATTTTTATGGAAATAATTCTAAACGAAAATGCTCAGATTCAGTATTCTAACAAGCAAAAAGAGAGCCGAAACTCTCTTTTTATCTTCTTTTACTTTTATGGACCGACATGAGGGTAATATCTCGCAAGCTAAAGTATGCTAAGAAGAGCATGGCGACTGCGATGAAGAATTCTGTCGGTAGCTGAAAGATTTGCAGAACAGACAGCATTAATAAAATCAAAAGTGCTACAAAAGCAAAGACGACAAGGACGATATTGACTGTCCCTTTAATACTTTCTGGTGTCGCAAATACATAGAGTAGTAATAAGAGGATTCCTATGATTAAATAAACCATCTTTATCTCTTTCTAGCTCTTATTCAGCTGATTTTTTCTTCTTGTTAGCTTTCTCGCGCTCTGCCTTGTTAAGGATTTGTTTACGCAAACGGATAGACTCAGGCGTTACTTCCATGTACTCATCGTCGTTCAAGAACTCAAGAGACTCTTCAAGTGTCAAGATACGAGGTGTCTTGATAACAGCTGTTTGGTCCTTAGTAGCTGAACGGACGTTGGTCATTTGTTTAGCCTTCGTGATGTTAACTGTCAAGTCGTTTTCACGAGAGTTTTCACCGATAATCATTCCTTCGTAAACCTCAGTACCTGGGTTAACAAAGATTGTACCACGCTCTTCGATAGACATGATTGAGTAAGTTGTAGCCTTACCAGCATCGATAGAAACAAGGGCACCACGGTGACGTCCACCAATTTCCCCTGGAATCAATGGCAAGTATTGGTCAAAGGTATGGTTCATGATACCGTAACCACGAGTCATTGACAAGAACTCAGTTGAGTATCCGATCAAACCACGCGCTGGAACAAGGAAGACCAAACGAGTTTGACCATTACCAGTTGAAATCATATCCAACATTTCACCCTTACGTTCAGAAAGGCTTTGGATAACAGATCCTTGGTATTCTTCTGGAGTGTCGATTTGTACACGTTCAAATGGCTCACATTTAACTCCATCGATTTCTTTTACGATAACCTCTGGACGAGATACTTGAAGTTCATATCCCTCACGACGCATAGTTTCGATAAGAATTGACAAGTGCAATTCTCCACGTCCTGAAACAGTCCATTTATCTGGTGAATCAGTTGGGTCAACACGAAGGGAAACGTCTGTTTGCAATTCTGCCTGCAAGCGTTCTTCTACCTTACGAGAAGTCACCCATTTACCTTCTTTACCAGCAAATGGTGAGTTGTTTACCAAGAAAGTCATTTGAAGAGTTGGTTCATCGATGTGTAGGATTGGAAGAGCTTCAACTGCGTCTGTCGGAGTAATGGTTTCACCGACAAAGATATCTTCCATACCTGAAACGGCAATCAAGTCACCTGCTTTAGCTTCTTGGATTTCACGACGTTCCAAACCAAAGAAACCGAAGAGTTTTGTAACACGGAAGTTTTTAGTTGTACCATCTAGTTTAGAAAGAGTAACTTGGTCCCCAACCTTAACAGTACCACGGAAGACACGACCGATACCGATACGTCCAACGAAGTCGTTGTAGTCCAAAAGTGACACTTGGAACTGCAAAGGCTCATCTGAGTTATCTACTGGAGCTGGGATATGATCGATAATTGTGTCAAAGATTGGTGCCATCGTAGCTTCTTGGTCAGCTGGATCATCTGACAATGAAGAAGTTCCGTTAATCGCTGAAGCATATACCACTGGGAAGTCAAGCTGGTCATCATCTGCACCAAGCTCGATGAAAAGTTCCAATACTTCGTCCACTACTTCTGCTGGACGAGCTGATGGTTTATCGATTTTGTTAACAACCACGATTGGGACAAGGTCTTGTTCCAAGGCTTTTTTCAATACGAAACGAGTCTGTGGCATTGTTCCTTCGTAGGCATCTACGACCAAGACAACACCATCAACCATTTTCATGATACGCTCAACTTCTCCACCGAAATCCGCGTGTCCAGGTGTGTCCATGATATTGATACGAGTTCCGTTGTAGGCAACGGCTGTATTTTTAGCAAGGATGGTAATTCCACGCTCTTTTTCGATATCGTTTGAGTCCATAGCACGTTCTGCCAATTCAGTACGTGCATCAAGCGTTTCTGATTGTTTCAATAATTCATCAACGAGGGTTGTTTTACCGTGGTCAACGTGGGCGATAATCGCAATGTTACGGATATCTTCTCTTAATTTTGTCATGATTTCCTCTATAATATTCAAAATTTATTTTCTAACTGAACGATTATACCATAATTTCAAGTAAATAACATAACTCAAGCAAGTGTAAATGTTTTCACTCTGCTTTTCTTTTCACGTCAAGCCTTTTCAAAGCAAGCGACTTATGATAAGATAGGCACAGTATGCGTTTAGATAATTTATTAGCCCAAGAAAAAATCAGTCGAAAGGCCATGAAACAAGCCTTACTCAAAGGGGACATTCTCGTCAATGGTTGCCCAGCCCGCTCCCTAGCCCAAAATATCGATACAGGACTACAGGAACTCCTTTTTCAGGACCAAATCATTCAAGGCTATGAGCACACCTATCTTATGCTTCATAAGCCTGCTGGTGTCGTTACAGCCAACAAAGACAAGAAACTTCCAACCGTCATGGACCTCCTTCCGCCTGACATCCAGTCTGACAAGCTCTATGCCGTCGGCCGACTGGACCGAGATACGACAGGACTCCTTCTCTTGACCGATAACGGTCCCTTGGGCTTCCAACTCCTCCATCCCCAATATCATGTCGATAAGACTTATCGAGTTGAGGTTAATGGACTTCTGACACCTGACCATATCCAAGCCTTTCAAAAAGGAATTGTCTTTTTAGATGGTACTATCTGTAAACCTGCTAAGTTAGAAATTCTATCTGCAAGTCCTTTCCTCAGTCAAGCCTCTATCATCATTTCAGAAGGGAAATTTCATCAGGTCAAGAAAATGTTTCTCTCGGTTGGTGTCAAGGTGACTTCTCTCAAACGAGTTCAGTTCGGTGAGTTTACATTAGACCCAGAACTAGCAGAAGGTCAATACCGTCCCTTGAACCAAGAGGAATTGAAAATTATTAAAAACTACATAGAGAAAAGTGGATAAAACAAAAAAGCTTTCAAATAAAGCTTTTTTGTTTTACACTAGTTAATTCATAAAAAGAATCAATCCTAAAACCCAATTAATTACGGAAACTACAATCCCTACAATAGCTATAATTTTTTCTGTTTTATAGTCTAGTCCAGATTCTTTTTGAAGTGAGTTAGCATACAATAAACTGGTAATACCTAAACCAATACCTCCCAACGGAAATAACAAAGCAAGAATAATCGACAAGATACCCACAAAAAGTGGATTTTTCTTCTTTTCTTTCATGTTCTAAGAACTCCTTAAATTTATACAAATTAATTATACTATAAAACAATAGCTTCATCCTATCATTCGACTAATTTGGAAATAAGGTTAGCTAGTCTTCACTTTCCCTTTCCAAGAATCCAAGCCATAAGAAAGGATATAAATCTCAGAAAAACCTTGTTTTTTCAAGTAAAGGGCTGCATTTGTAACACGTTGCGCACGTTGGTTTTCGTAAAGAAGGACAGGTTTATCCTTACGAAGGGCTGCAAGACTAGTTTTCAACTGACTTGAAGGAATATTGCGGGCTCCAAGGATATGCTTTCTGTGGAATTCTGCTGGGTCGCGCAAATCAATCAATTGACCCGTACGAATCAAGGCTTCAAACTCCTCATTGTCTACAATTTTAGCCGCACGTCGAATACGAAGATAGTTAAAGCCCATCCACGCCAACATTGCTAGTATAAGTGCCCACAAAATCCAAGTAACCATTAGTTCTTTTCTCCATTTTTCTCAATATAATCCAATTCTACCTTGTGCTCTCTGCGAAGAACCGCTTCTGCTTCTAGATAGTCTAGTTTGTCCATCAACCCTGCATCGTAAATCCGAGAGAGTTCCAGCTTCATCAGTTCAATATCATATAAGCGTTTTCCCATGTAAACAATAATACCAAATCGTTTGAGGAATTGCTGCACATCATAGAATGTTTTCATAAGACTCATTCTAGCAAAATTTTATGTTTTTTTCAAGAAGAGACTTACACAATGCTCCTGATTTTCCTATCTTCCTTGGCGATTCTGACGCAAGTATGGTACAATAAAAACATGAGAATTCAACAATTACATTATATTATCAAAATAGTCGAAACTGGCTCTATGAATGAGGCAGCCAAACAGCTCTTTATCACTCAGCCTAGTCTTTCCAACGCTGTAAGAGATTTGGAAAATGAGATGGGCATTGAGATCTTTATCCGCAATCCCAAGGGTATTACCTTGACCCGTGATGGGATGGAGTTTCTCTCCTATGCCCGTCAGGTCGTTGAGCAAACTCAGCTTCTGGAGGAACGTTATAAAAATCCTGTCGCCCACCGCGAACTTTTCAGCGTTTCCTCTCAGCACTATGCCTTTGTAGTCAACGCTTTCGTCTCTCTACTCAAGAAAAGCGATATGGAAAAATACGAGCTCTTCCTTCGTGAAACTCGGACTTGGGAGATTATCGACGACGTCAAGAACTTCCGTAGTGAGGTCGGTGTTCTCTTCTTAAACAGCTACAACCGTGATGTTTTAACCAAAATGCTGGATGACAACCACCTCTTGGCTCACCATCTCTTCACAGCCCAGCCCCATATCTTTGTCAGCAAGACCAACCCTCTGGCAAAGAAAGACAAGGTAAAACTGTCTGATTTGGAAAATTTCCCTTACCTCAGCTATGACCAAGGGACGCACAATTCCTTCTACTTTTCAGAGGAAATTCTTTCCCAAGAGCACCACAAGAAATCCATCGTGGTTAGTGACCGTGCCACCCTCTTTAATCTCTTGATTGGTTTGGATGGTTATACCATTGCGACAGGGATTTTGAACAGCAATCTTAACGGAGACAACATCGTTTCCATCCCACTGGACATTGACGACCCAATTGAGCTAGTCTATATCCAGCATGAAAAAACCAGCCTATCTAAGATGGGCGAACGCTTTATCGACTATCTACTAGAAGAAGTCCAGTTTGATAGTTGATACTCTTCGAAAATCTCTTCAAGCCACGTCAGCTTCGTCTTAGATTATATATGAGAATATCTCTAAATCGAATAAGCTAAAAACCTCAAGAACTAGCTTTCAATCCTAGTTCTTGAGGTTTTTTTCTCCAGTAGTAAATCAATAGTTTTTTAAAAAATCTTATTTTTTAAACCAAAATATAGAGAGTATTAAAACGAGGACAAGTCCAGCTCCCACAACCAGTCCAAATACTGGAATGTTTTCAAATAACGTTTGCTCTAGCTGTGTCTCCTCACTAGTTTCTTGAGTTGATTCTGCCACTGTATCACCTTGTTTCGCCATGTCTTGTTCTGCTTTTTTCTCTATTTTCTTAGGACCATAATTTGGATTTACAAAAGTTACTAGCTTGGAAGGTTTAGAATAGTCTTCCTCCCCTTCTTTTACTATCCACAATACATTATATAAAGTTCGCCCTTCTAGTACCATACCATGTTCGAGTCTATGACCAGAAGGCAAACCTCCACCTAAACCGACACTAAAAGCAAACTCTTGATCCTCCTGATTATCTTTTAAGACAATAAATCCGTTCTCACTCACTTTTTTAAGACGGGATAATTTCCCTCTAATATCTCCATCTTTAAAAGTTCCAGTATAGCTACCATCATCTCCTAAAATAAGTGATGAAGCTTTACCATGCTTCCCATTATTTGGCTCTTTATTAATCCAAGTACCTACTAATTCAGATGGGAGAGGAATTTCATCACCAATTTTAGCATCGACAAGGGACTTAGGCATAGGAGGATTCGGATCCATATTATCTTCGATGATTGGGAGATTTAGAGAAGTATATTCAATAGTTGAGGTATCTATCTTTGTTTTAGAGTCAAGGTTTAAGTCATCTAAGTCACCTTCTCCTGCTCTAAATTCACCTTTTTTAATTAACGTTGGCTCCTTATTTTCTTTAGAAAGTTGGAACAATCTATATGACATAATCCCTGGAGAACTTTCGAACACTATAATACTGCCATCTGTGTAGGTATTAATAACTGTCCCCATCCTGAGACTTATATCCCAAAATCTATCAAATAAGGGAGTTGGGGTATTACCATTCATATAATATACTTCAAACAGTTCCCATTTTTCACCATTAGTAAGACCAATTAATAATTCATCAGTCCCATTTCTATCAATGCCTTTCAAAGCGTAACCAAGTCTATTAGCATTATTTTCAAATAGATGTTTGCTCTCCCACTTCTCGGTAATTTGTGGCAATAGTTGGTTGTAGTCAGTACTGTCAGCTTGGGCTGAATTCACTAGTGAAAATAAGCCGCAAAATAAACCCAGACAGGTCATCATGTTTATAATTTTCTTCATATTATCTCTAATTTTAATGTCACCTATATAAATTAATAAATATTATGTTGATGGTAATGGTTATGCGTATGGTAATGATTTTCCTGAACACGTAAATTTCTTAGGTAATCAACTGCTTCTTCTGTATTTCTACGAATTCCATCTAACTGCTGTAATTGCAAAGTTTGAACATAATTGTTATATCTTAATTCTTGAAGCATTTTCTTAGTATCAATATATTGTTCCCTTTGTAACTGTAGCATTTCTTTCTGATAGTTCAACTGTAATTCTTTATATTTCGTATCATCATATAAATTTACAAGTTCCTTCATATTATCAGCTTTGAAATTTTCTAAAGCTCCGATAAAAAACTCTATAGCTTCTATGAAATAATAAGCTTTGGGATACCATCCACTACCAAAAGCCACTAGAGCTCCTGCAGCTTCTTGCATCTCTATTTCACACTGCTGTTGCTCTTCTTTAATTTCTTGTTCACATTTAATCTGTCTATCATAATCAGACTGTCTCATACCCGAATTTTTAATAAGTTGTTTATTATCATCATCAATTAGCGTATTAATAAAGTCAACCCATTTAGGATACCAAATTTTACCTAAAATAGAAGTTTATAAAAACAGTCTAGGTTTTTTGTCGTCAAGAAAACATGGAATAACTCTATAAAATGATTAATTCATCGATGTCTAGGAATTATGTTTGGACAGGTCAGAGATGCACAGATTTAGCTCAAAAGATTGATAGTGACTGGAACAGTTTTTTTTAATTGTTATTAGATTTAAAGGCTAGAATAACTCGTTTGGATTTGGCATTGGATGATTATAATGCTGTTGTTAATTTTGAAAAGATAGAACGTAAATTAAAATCTGGTGATTATCGTTCATCTAAGAAGAGCTACAATGTCATCAAAGAATTTTATTTGATACTTAATTTGTTTATTGGTGTGATTCTTCTACAATTTTACCATCTGCTTTATCAAAGTCTATTACATTTCCTTTAGAAACTTCGGTAACGAGTAGTTGTGCAGAATTGTAGTCGGATCTGGAACGCCCTGAATTATATCCGGCATAGTATCTATCACGGATTTGTCCATAGGTTAGAGATTTGTAAGTACGATAATCTGCTTTATTTTGGTACCAAGATATTTTTATCTTTTCTTCTGTAGTGTTATTCCCTGACGAATCCGTTTCTACCCTAGCTGTAACTTTATCGATTTCAAAAGTTTTTTTGGATTTTTCCTCAGCTAACTTTCTAACTTCATCGATGTTTTTACCTACAACTTCATCCATATGAAAATTTACGTCTATTTGGTACCCTTTCAGTTTTCCGCTTTTTGTGATATATACGTATTCTATATCTTCATCTTTTCCAGGTAGGTCATCATCATTAGAATCCGACACAAGATAGAAAACTCTCTCTTGATTTTCGTTCATTAATTGAGTGATACCTTTTCCTTTTGTATTCATAGATGATGAACAAGCTGCTAAACTAGCGCTAGCAAGTAATACGCCTAAGAAAAGTAAAGCATTTCTTTTTTTCATAAGAGACTCCTAAATATTATTTATTTTTCCATAAAAGTATAACAGTTATTGTACAAATATTGTTATGATTTTTTATTAATTCCAAAATTTCCACCATTTTTTAGATATTTCTATTAGTTTAGTATCACGATTATAGATGATTTGCTGAAGCTTGGATATCTGCATATCTTTGCCTCATCATTTTCTCTATTTTGTTAGAGGAATTACTTTCTAATAAATTTTCTAATAATACTGATTTCTCTTCCACTTCATTCTCCATCTTTTTTTCTATTTTATTAAAAAATCTGCTATTACCAGTACATCCATCCCAACTACTACTGAAAAGAAGTTATTTAATCAATCCGTTTATTAGTAGCTTTAGCACCTTTTATAATCATAATCGCCGCAAAAATATTTATCAAAGCACAGATAAAATATAGAATAGCTCCGTAACCTAATTGTGCTCTACCAACTATTTCATTCAAGAATGTAAAGTGAATAAACAAACTAAATGCACTTAATAAAATAATAACAAGTGACTGAATAATTGCTATCACTCTTCTATTTACTATAAATAAAGATAATAATAAAGTGATTACAAATGCACCGTACCAAACAATAAATACCATAAATCGGGAAGGCGCATTTAGATAATCAACTACGTACTCACTTACCGGAGCTAGTGATTGATTACCTGATGAAACAACAGGCAATAAGAAAGTAATTAGGCCAACCAAGCTGGCTAGAGTTATTAATTTTTTAAATTTCATATGATATTCTCCCTGTATACAATTTCCTACCCCAGTAGCTTTTAGAGTACTGAGGTAAGCTTTTAATGTGTAGTCTATTTTACTCGGTTAAAGGTTTGGTCTGGCTCTTGAAGATAGAGTTCTTTATCTTTTAACATATATTTTGTTTTTCCTAACTCTCTACCTTTAGAGTCTGTGATTGTCAATTCTTTCTTTTGTTTATCAATTTTCACTAATCTTTGTTCTTTGTCTCCGTCTGAATCTTCAGAGATGACAGTCCCAGCATTTCCTTTAATCACCATGATTAAATGATCACGTTTTGTTAAAATTTCATAAGTTCCATCTAATGGATCACTGGTTAGTTTACGAACTCCAAAGAACAGAACAAGAAAGATAGCTAGGCTTATCCCGATAGATTGTAGAGGTTTTGTTTCAAATAATTTTTTCATTTTTTCAATCAAACCATTCATATCTAGATTTTCGATTTGTTTTCCAGCTTTATCTACAAAAATTGATGCCTCTTTTTTAAGTGCTTCTACTCTATCAGGCTTCTCTTTAACTACTTCATTAATTGATTCTTCTATTCTTTCCGTGGTCTCTTCGGTTTTTTCTACGGTTACCTCTTCGTTCATTTGATTTTCATGTTTTTCCATTATTTTCTCTGTTCTCCCAGTTTAAAAAAGTTTTATTTTACCCACTTTCCACTTGCATCGACTTTGTAGCCATCTGGCGTACGTTCGTTGACTGCCATCTTGCCATCTGATTTGAGGTAGTAGTCTCCTACCCATTTATTACGAGCATAGCTACCCTCTGAAGTTAAGTAATAGTAAGAACTGTAGCTGCTATCATAAACCCATTCGCTCTTAGCCATTTTACCATTTGATTTAAGATAATAGCTACCTACCCATGTGTTACGAGCATAGCTGCCCTCAGATGTTAGATAATAGTATGAACTATAGTTTTTATCGTAAATCCACTCGCTTTTAGCCATATAGCCACCTGACTTAAGGTAGTAGTTGCCTGACCAAGCATTTTGAACAAAGTTACCTGAAGCATTTAGGTAGAAGTATGAATTGTACTGAACATCAAAAATCCATTGATTAACTACTTTAACTCCTGCTTTGTAGTAAGAAGAACCTGACCAGCCAGTCTGAGCTGAGCTAGAGTTAGTGGTTTGTTTTGGAGTTTCAGTTGCTGTTGATATCTCTACCTTTTTAATCGGAGAATATTCACCTCTAGAGATTCTAAAAACTTCTGAACGTCCGAAGTAACGTTTTCCAAAATCACCTGAACTGTAAATATCTAGATGGTAGTTCCCATCTTTTACTAAGAGTATATTAATTCCCTCTTTTATTCTATTACTTCCTCTAAATCTACCAAAAAAGGATGAAGAAGCAAGTGCACCGGTATCTTCATTAACTAGATCAAAATCAAGAGCTGTATTATCAGTAGTTGTAGAACTTCTTTGCAGGTCAACCAAAAGTGTATCTACTGTATAACTTCCATCTGTCTGTATCAAGGTAATTTTCAAGGGATTTTGAGTATCCTTGACACTCATATCTGTTAAGGCATGAACCTCTGTCGGTTTAGAAGCTACATAACCTACTGACAGTAAAGCACCGGCTAGTAAAGAAGAAGCCAAGATTTTTCTGTTTTTCATAACAAAACTCCTTATATATTTTTATTTTTCTAAAAATTTATGATAACTATGAAAGTAAATATGATATTTTTCTAGTGTCAATCCTTTAAGTTTTTCCCATATCATTTTCTCCTTTAATGACTGATAGAATAGGATTGAGTGATAAGTCAATCCTTGTTATACTAGTATAACAAGCTGGCTTTATTAGCTATTCTTTCCCTTATCATACCATAATAGATATTTATTTTTTTAGGCATTTAAACTATAGTTTCAATATAATTTTAAAAATAAAAAATTAGCATAGAATTCTAATATTTTGTAACTATAGTTTACTTTTCCAAGTATTTTCTTTAAAATTTTGTATAATAGTCTTAGAAGTATGTAAGGAGATTATTTATGGAAAATCTATACCCATTTGGTGCTACATTTAAGTACCTACGCGAAGCACGAGGATTAACTCTCAAGGAAGCAGCATCAGATATCGTATCGCCACAGTTCCTTAGTCAATTTGAAAAAGGAGACAAAGGAATTTCACTTGAAAACTTTACCAAACTCTTAATTGTTATCGGAGTTGAATGGAATGATTTTGTTCTCGCCTATGCAAATAAAGGTGGAGATTGTTTAGAATTACCTGCTATTGAATTTGGCAAGCATGTGGTCCATGAAGAAGATATCCTCACTTATATTGAAGAATACGAAAAATTATTTGATGTCTACCTAAAAGACAATCCACTTCAAGCAGAAATGATTTTTAAATCTATTAAATTAAGACATTATCCAACTATATCAAAGAGTCCAGAAACTGTTGCCAGAATTCAAAACATTATCAATCATTTAATGAAATCGGATGTCTTTAATAGTATCGAACTTGAAATTTATCGTGTTATCGTCAATCATTGTCCGATGGAACTCATTGACCATATGACCAAACAATTACTACTTATGTACAAAGAAAGTGCAAATACTGACACCTACATCCGTATCTTAAATGCTCTTACTTTCTCTGCAAAATATTTCTCTGAACTGGGTTACTATCAAAAGGCTGATGATATTATTAAAAAAATTAAATCACTTCAGACCTTCGAACGAGGCTATCTGGCTATTCCCCTCATGTTTCTAGAAGTTGAACATGTTTACAATCAATTTAGATGGAATAAACCTGAGGCTATTCCCCTAGCCAAAAATCTATTTAACTATCTCCAAAGCGCAAAATTTATTGATCAGCAATATTACTCTAATTTTATCAATGCCTTCACCTATCACTGCCACTCATTAAATAAGACTGGAATTGATTTATTCTAAGCATCAAAAAAGTTGCTCCATTTTAGGAACAACTTTTTTATTTATAATTAAAAGTTTCCCCTGCCAACTTATCAGCGAGCTTGGGAAAGAGAGTATAAAATTTGTGGGCCAAGTTCAACAAGACCGGAAGATTGAGTTCTCGTTTGTTTTTTTCTATACACTTAACAATCTTTTTAGCTACTGCATCTGGTTCTAGCAGGAAGCGGTCAACAGACTTGAGATAGGTACCATCTGGGTCAGCCTGGTCAAAAAATCCTGTGCGAATTGGTCCTGGATTGACCGTCGTCACATAAACACCGTAGGACATGAGTTCGAGGCGCAGAGCATTTGAAAACCCAATGGCCGCAAACTTAGTCGCTGAGTAAAGGCTGGACTTGCCAGTAGCAATCAGACCTGCCATGCTGATGATATTGATAATATGGCCTTTTCGGCTTTCCTTCATACGAGCTGCAAGGCGACGAGATAGATTCATCAGGGCAAAGGTATTGACCTCGAACATCTGGTGAATGTCTTTATCAGAAATCTGGTCAAATTCCTCAAAAATCCCGTAACCAGCGTTGTTAATCAAGACATCAATCTTGCCATAACGGAAATAGAGGTTAGCTACTAAAGTGTCTAGAGCCTGATCATCGGTAATGTCGATTTCAATCAATTCCGCATGGGGATGATTTCCGTAGAGTTGAGCTAATTTTTCCTTATTTCTACCAAGCAAGATGAGCTGGTCATCTGGCAGGAGTTTGACCATTTCTTGGGCTAGACCACCGCTAGCTCCGGTAATCAGAATAGTACGCATACTTATCCTTTCTCAATCTGTTAGATTTCCACTTCTTCCAAGTCTTTGACCACATGGACATTTTCAAAAACACTAGCAGCGTCTTTTTTGAGCTTGCTGATATCTTTTGAGAGGAAACGGGCACTGATATGGTTGAGCAAGAGGCGTTTGGCACCTGCTTCTACCGCTACTTGTGCAGCTTGCATGTTAGTAGAGTGGCCATGGTTACGAGCAATTTTTTCATCACCCTTGCCATAAGTCGATTCATGAACAAGGACATCAGCATTGATAGCTAGACGCACACTGGCATCCGTTTTTCGAGTGTCTCCTAAAATAGTGATAATCTTACCCGGACGGGGAGCTGAGATATAGTCAGCTGCCTTGATTTCAGTTCCATCTTCTAAAACAACGTCCTGACCGTTTTTGATTTTCCCAAAGAGTGGGCCAAATGGGACACCAGCAGCCTTGAGTTTTTCAGCATCCAGCGTTCCTTCCAAGTCCTTTTGAATGACACGATAGCCAACACAGAAAATAGTATGATCCAACTCCTCTGCATACACCGCGAATTTATCGGTCTCAAGGATTTTTCCTAAAGAATCTTGGTCAAACTCATGAAAATGAATACGGTAAGGCAGGCGAGAACCCGACACACGAAGACTGGTTAAGACAAAGGATTTAATCCCTTGCGGTCCATAAATTTCCAAATCCGTCTGCTCTTCATTAGCCTGAAAGGCTCGACTAGAAAGGAAACCTGGTAAGCCAAAAATATGGTCTCCATGTAGGTGGGTGATAAAGATTTTGCTGACCTTACGTGGTCGAATTGTCGTTTCCAGAATGCGATTTTGCGTACCTTCTCCACAGTCAAAGAGCCATACTTCGTTAATCTCGTCCAAGAGTTTCAGGGCGAGACTGGAGACATTGCGGGCTTTAGAGGGCTGGCCAGCCCCCGTTCCTAAAAATTGAATATCCATTCGATACTTTCTAATTAATCAATATATAACATGGCTGTGCGGTTTTCCGATCGGAAATAGCGCTTGCCAGAAAAAGCTGTAGCTTCTTGTAATAACTCCTCTTGGCTGTATCCTTTAAGACGCTTGCGACCATCAGCCAAGCTTTCCAAATCAGTCAAAGCTGTGAGATTCTCCACGCTAACAATTTCCTCGTCCTCGACAGCCTTCATGTAAATCTTGCCAGACTCCTCAAAGACCAGTTGATGGGGGAAAATTTGTGCAATCTCAAATAGCAAGTCTTCTGAAATAACCTCTTCATTTTCAGAGAAAATCCGACCCAGACCCTCACTCTCATAGCAAAAACCAAAGGATTTGCCAGATAAATTAAGACGAATAAAAGGCTTATTTTCAAAGGTAAAACTTGGCTCAGTATTGTAGAGGTTCAGTTCCTGACTAAGTTCTGAAAAATAATCCGTCGCAGCCTCAGGACTTTTTTTCTGGTAGAGTTCTGCAAAGTAAGCATTGACCACGCTAGGCGGAGGAGTGATTAGTGCCAACTGCTCTTGCTCTGTTTTACCAGCTAGAAGTTGGTCCAGATAGACCTTATCTAGACTTGTATAGCCCCCATATTTTAGAGCCAAGGTTTTAATATCAGTCATAAAATTCCTCTAACCTCCATTTATTTTTCTCAGAAATGTAGCCTGTAATAACTTCCCCATCATCTTGATAATCACGTTCTTCAAGAATCGCTACACTTTCTAAATCATGAATCTTATAGGACTTAGAAAAAGGCACGCGCAGGGTAAAAGATTCAAAAATATCCTTGATTTTCTCTAAAAATAGTGCCTGCAAATTCTCACGACTATCCTCAGACTTGGCAGAAATGAAGGCATAAGGCGTTTGGGTAGGCGTGAAATCCTCCACCAAATCCGCTTTATTATAAAGTGTCAGACGAGGAATATCTTCCATGTCCAGGTCTTTCATGATGGACAGAACTGTTTTTTCATGCTCCTCATGGTAAGGATTGCTGGCATCGATAACATGAACAAGAAGGTCCACATGCTTGCTTTCTTCCAAGGTCGACTTGAAACTGGATACCAACTCTGTCGGCAAATCTTGAATAAAGCCCACGGTATCTGTCAAAGTTACTTGGAGATTACCCCCCAGATGGATACTCTTAGTCGTCGCATCTAGAGTTGCAAAAAGCTCGTCTGCTTCATACTGTGTCTTACTGGTCAAAGTGTTCATGATAGTTGACTTCCCAGCATTGGTATAACCAATCAAACCAATCTTAAAGGTGCTTGACTCCAAACGTTTTTCTCTGACAGTCGCCCGATTTTTCTCAACCACCTTGAGCTGGCGCTCGATATCCGTGATTTGATTGCGAACGCTACGACGGTTCAGCTCCAACTGGCTTTCACCAGGTCCACGGGAACCAATTCCCCCTGCCTGACGGCTGAGCATAATCCCCTGACCAACCAAACGAGGCAAGAGGTATTTGAGCTGGGCTAGGTGGACTTGGAGTTTCCCTTCATGGCTTCGAGCCCGCATAGCAAAGATATCCAAAATCAACTGCATACGGTCAATGACCTTAACACCAAGAACTTCTTCTAAATTGACATTTTGCCTTGGTGTCAGACGGTTGTTGACGATGACAGTGGTAATTTCTTCTGCATCCACCATAAGCGCAATCTCTTCCAACTTACCAGAGCCGACGAAGGTCTTGGAATCATATTTTTCACGTTTTTGCCTGTAGCTATCTACAACAACTGCCCCAGCTGTCTTAGCCAGACTGGCCAATTCTTCCATGGAAAGGTCAAAATTGTCCATGCCCTGCAATTCCACACCTATGAGCAGGGCTCGCTCCTCTTTTTTCTCCGTTTCAATCATCTAAAAACTCCTCTATCTGGCTTAAAATGCGGTCTTTTACACCAGCTTCTCCAATCTGATAAAAGGTGACCTGCATGCGATTACGGAACCAGGTCAACTGACGCTTGGCAAAACGACGAGTCGCCTGTTTGAGACTCTCACTGGCTTCCTCCAAGGTCTGCTCTCCACGGAAGTAAGGAAAGAGTTCCTTGTAACCAATCCCTTTAGCAGCCTGCACATCTGGATAATGGTCAAACAACCACTTGGCTTCGTCTAGAAGTCCAGCTTCAAACATCAGGTCCACTCGGTGATTGATACGTTCATATAATTGACAGCGCTCATCATCCAAGCAGATAATCAATGGTTCATACAAGGTCTCTTGATTTTCCAAATCCTGACCAAAATGGACAATTTCCAAGGCACGCATAGCACGACGACGATTAAACTGGGGAATATCAAGGTCTGCTTTCTCCACAAGATGAGCTAATTCCTCATCTGTATAAGGCTCCAAACTAGCTCGATATGCCAAAATCTCCTCATGGGGAGTCTCTCCACCCAGATGGTAGCCTTCTAACAAGCTCTGGATATAAAGCCCTGTTCCACCAGCTATAATGACTAGCTTACCACGGCTGTGAATATCCTCAATAGCCATCTTAGCTTCTGAAACAAAATCAAAAGCCGAGTAAGACTCGGTTACCTCTCTAACATCGATTAAATGATGGGGAACAGCTGCCTGCTCCTCTGGGATAGCCTTAGCCGTCCCAATATCTAGACCTCGGTAAACCTGCTGACTATCACCGCTCACAACTTCCCCACCAAAGCGCTTGGCCACTTCAATGGCAAGAGCTGTTTTTCCAACAGCAGTCGGCCCAACGATCACAATTATTTTTCTTTTCATCTTTTTTCCTTGAAAAATTCCCATTTTTTCGTTACTATTATTATAACACAAAAAGGTCAGTCAGAAAAATGTGACCTCTTGAAGGGGCTGGCTGATATAGAATATAAAGGAGGAAGACTCATGGCTAAAGGATTCGCTAAAGGTCTTGTAACAGGTGTCGCAGGAACTGTCGCTGCAGTTGCAGGTGCAGTATACGCATTTAAAAAGAAAGTGATCGAACCAGAAGAGCAAAAAGCAGCTTTCATCGAAGAAAACCGTAAAAAAGCAGCTCGCCGCCGCGTATCACGTTAAGAAACAAAAGAAGTTGGGATTCATTGTCTCAACTTCTTTTTTCTATTCTTTTAAATAGCTAGGTCAAACTTCAACTGCGGCTTAACAGGGTCATAATCTACCAACTCAAAATCTTCTGCTTTAATATCAAAGAAATTAGTCCCATCAGGAACATTTAAAACCAAGCGTGGTTGGCAGTTTGACGGCTCACGACGAAGCAATTCCTCAGCTTGTTCAAATTGATTGTCATAGATATGGAGGTTATTGATAAAGTAGAAGAACTTTCCAACCTTCCAGCCGAAATGTTTGGCAATCATCATTTGAAGAGCTACATACTGCATAGCGTTGATATGGTGGGCCACCAGCATATCGTTAGAACGCTGGGTCAAGGTCGCATCCAGATAGATTTCTCCATCAACACGACGGACATCAAACATGGTCTGAAAGGCACATGGAAGTAGTCCATCTGTTTCCTCAAAGGCCTGATAATCCCAAAGTGAGATTATATTGCGACGGTTCCAAGGATTAGCTTCCAACTGTTTGAGGAGCTTATTGATGATGTCGTGCTTCTTAACAACAGCACCATAACGTTCCCCAATAGTCCCTGTATCTCCAACTTCCCAGTCATTCCAGTAGTGAACATTGTACTTGTCATTGAGAACTTCTAAGCTATTAGACTGGTCTTGGTAAATCCAGAGCACTTCCTTGATGGCAGATTTGATAGCTATAGGACGCAAGGTTGTGATGGGGAATTCCCCTTTTGCTAAGTCATACTCTGCAAAGGCTCCTGTTACGTACTTGGAGTTAGCAACTGTCCCATCCTTGTACTTGGGACGCGCTTGCTCTGAAAAGACACCGTCTTTGAGGATTCGTTCAATATTCTCTTTAAAAATCGTATCTGCTTTTGTCATATACTCTCACCTCATTTATAGTCTTAACTAGTATAGCATAAAAAAAAGATTTTCTACATGCTCAGATAATCAATCGCTTTTTTATATTTTTCTAATCGTTCCAAATCATTCTCAGTCAAAGAACTAAGTCTAGATAAATCTGAATTATGTTTCAAATCTGCTAATTTGACACAACGTGCTATAGGATTCGATTTAACAAGTTCCAAATATTGTTGATAATCTTGTCCCTTTTTCTTGGTCAGTACCTGCACTGCAGTAACAACAGTCTCTGATAAACCAGCATTTAGTAGCTCTTCAGCAGTAACTGAACTATCTTCCAAAACATCATGCAATAGAGCGACTGCCTTTTCTTCTTGCGTATCGACCAGACTTGCTACAAAAAGAGGGTGTTTGATATAAACTACTCCAGCCTTATCATATTGTCCCTCATGTACTTTTTTTGCGATGGACAAAGCCAATTCAAACATGGATTGTTCTGACTTATTCATTTAAAATCTCCTTTCTAAAATCAAAAAGTTAAGAGTTATATTTACAATTATGATCTTGAAAAAGAGCCTGATGAATCACCAAGCTCTGTCATTTTTATCTTATTGCAATACAAGTGATGCTGCTCCGATAACTCCAGCATCATTTCCTAAAGTTGCAAGAGCCAATTTTGTTGATGTGCGTACTTGTGGGAAGGTATTTTCATCATAGACTTTTTGAACACCTTGTAGAAGGAATTCTCCTGCAGCTGATACACCACCACCGATGACGATTGTTGATGGGTTTAGGATTGAACCGATGTTGGCACAAGCGATTCCCAAGTAACGTGAGAAGTTACGGTAAACGATCAAAGCAAGGTCGTCTCCTTCTTTTGCAAGATCAAAGACAGTCTTAGCAGTTACTTCTTCTCCGTTATCAATCAAGCGTTTCAAGGCTGCATCGCCTTCGTATTCATCGGCATAGCGACGAGTCAAGTTGACAATACCTGTTGCTGAAGCAACTGTCTCAAGGCAACCTTTCTTACCGCAAGTACATGCAATTGGCTGGTCAAAGTCAACAGTGATATGACCAAGCTCCCCTGCTGCACCAGCAACACCGTGAAGCAATTTGCCTTCTGCGACGATACCGCCACCAACACCTGTACCAAGTGTCATAAAGACAACGTCTGGTTGGTTATCACCAGCACCCATCCAACGTTCACCAAGAGCTGCCACGTTGGCATCATTATCGATGAAGAATGGAATGCCCAAGGCTTTTTCAATCTTTTCTTTAATTGGTTGAAGGGTTTTCCAGTTAAGGTTGTAGGCACCAATAACAGTTCCTTTTTCACGGTCAACCACACCTGGTGACCCCATTCCAATACCTTGGAAGTCTGCTGCTACTAATCCAAGCAAGTCCAAACGATGTTGAATAGACTCAATCATATCATCAACGATATGACTTCCCTCATCCAAAATGTTAGTCTTGATAGACCATTTTTCTTGGATTTCTCCTGCTGTTGTTAAGATTGCAAATTTGATAGAAGTTCCACCAAGGTCAATCCCAATAATCTTTTGACTCATCATATTCTCCTTTTTCATTATGAATTAATTGAAAATGCTTACAGTACTAGTATAACAAAATTCGGTTCCTTATGCAAAGGTTTGCATTAACTTTCTGGATTTTATTCTGACTTATGGTTTCCAAAGACCTGAAGCATCTACATAGTAACGTCCGCCATCAACTCGCTCATTCTTAGCCATTTTACCATCTGATTTCAAATAGTAATTTCCTTGCCATGCATTGCGAGCATAAGAACCATCTGATTTCAAGTAATACCAGGCTTGGTAAGAAGAGTCATAAACCCATTCACCTTGTGCCATTTTACCGTTTGATTTAAGGTAGTAAGCTCCTTGCCATGCATTCTTTGCATAAGATCCATCTGATTTCACATAATACCAAGCTTGATAGGAAGCATCATAAATCCATTCGCTCTGTGCCATTTGACCATCTGCTTTCAGGTAATAGCTTCCCTGCCAAGTATTTTTTACTGGATTCCCATTTCCATCAAAGTAATACCATGCATCATCCTGCTTAACCCAGCCACTTGTTGTTGCTGAACTTGTATTGTTTTGAGCCGCAGTTGATTGTTTTGCTTTGAAAGCTCCTTTTGGAGCATTTTTCAATTCACAAGCTACACCATCATGATCACGGTCTAACTTGGCAGAATAACCAGGTTCTCCCTCATGAATATCTGAGTATCCATTCGCCCAAGCCTCTTTACAACTAGAAAAATGAATGCTTTCTTCTGCTAACACAGGTTGTGAAAACAAGGCTAAAACTGGCAAGGTTGCCAGACTCATTTTTAAAAATAGACGTTTGTTCATTTCTTTCTCCCATAATTATGATATCGATTTCACTATTATTTTATCAAACTTATTTCAGCAATTCAAGGAAACTTCTGGTCTTTTCTACAAACTCCTTTGGTTTTTCCTTATTCAAAACATGAGAGCCGTCTGGGATAATCTGAAATTGAGATTCTGATATTAGTTTATGAAGACTTCTCATAGAACTAAGATTCGGTTTATCTTTGCTGCCACAAATTAGCAAGGTTGGATAGGGGCAAGTCTTTGCAATCTCCCTTAAATCAAGTGTTTTTAATTCTTCGGAAATACCAACCATAAGAGCCTTATCTGCCCCCTGTTTTTCAAATACCCTTTTGGGAAGCAATTTAAATATCAGCAACTGAAGATAAAATAGGATATTACCGGACAGTTTAAGTGGACATCCCGATAGAACCAAAGCTCGGAGATTTGGTAAATCGTAACTAGAAAGTTCTAGTGCCAGAGCAGCACCTAAGGACAATCCAACCAAAACAAAAGGTTCAGTCTCTTGAGCTAGATACTGATATACTCGCTCCTTGGCTTTTTGATAGCTACTTACTCCAGAAGGAAATAACTCGATAGCCTCAGAAGGATAATCTGTCAGTAGATTACGAACTTCTTTCCAACTATCTGCTGACTGCCCTAAACCGTGTAAAAATACCAGTTTCATCTAGTTCTCCTCTAGGCTTAATTCATACAAGCCTCTCACTGCATTACATCCATAAATTGCTTCTGCTTGGGCTAAATCTGCCAAGGTCAAGACTTTCTCTTCTGCCTGTCCTGTTTCTAGTAAATACTGACGATAAATTCCTAGTAAGATGCCAAGTCGGACTGGCGGTGTATAGAGTTTCCCAGCGATTTTCAAAACCAAATTTCCGATAGAGGTTTCAAGCATTTCTCCTTTTACATTATGGTAAATCTTCTCTTGTTCCCCTAGGCTCAAGTGTAGTCTATGAGTCGTTTTGAAGTAGGTAAATGCATGATTCAAATCTGCTTCCTGCAGGCAAAGTTGTGCTTGACAGAAGCTTGAACTAAGAGATGTTAATACTTGGCGACTGAGTTCAATCTCTCCAGACTTGTTGAGACTGATTCGTAGACGGTAATCTTGACTAGCGTCACAAGCCTGACACTCCGCCTCTATCTTTTGTTTCAAGTCTTCTGCATCAAAAGGATATGCAAAATATCGACTTGCTTTTCTCAGCCTTTCTATATGTTGCTCTTCAAACAGCAGTTGTTTTTGGCTGATTTTTCCAGTTGTAATCAGTTGGAAGCGAGCTTGTTTACGATAAAGGACTGCCGCCTTTTGATGAACCTCTCGATATTCAGATTCCCAAGTGCTATCCCATGTAATGCCGCCACCTACTCCATAGACGGCTTTCCCTTGATGCAGTTGAATGGTCCGAATGGCAACATTGAAAATCCGGCGCCCATTTGGAAGCAAGAGACCAATCGTTCCACAGTAAACTCCGCGCGGTTGAGGTTCCAAATTTTTGATAATCTCCATAGTCGCAATTTTCGGAGCACCCGTTATGGAACCACAAGGAAAGAGAGAACGGAAGATTTCAACAAGGTCAACATTCTCTCGCAATTGACTCTTGATAGTCGAAGTCATCTGCCAAACAGTTGAATACTGTTCCACTTGACACAGACGCTCCACGTGCTCACTCCCCACCTCAGAAATACGGTTCATATCATTGCGCAAGAGGTCCACAATCATCATATTTTCAGAGCGATTTTTAGGATCCTGTTCCAACCAACTTGCCTGCTCCAAGTCTTCTTGGTCAGTCATGCCACGCTGAGTCGTTCCCTTCATTGGTCGCGTTGTCAACTCGCGGTCATTTTGCTCAAAAAAGAGCTCTGGGCTCATGGAAATCACTGCCATCTCGTCATGTTCCACATAGGCATTGTAACCCGCCTCCTGCTCTACCACCATACGATTGTAGATGGCAAAAGGATTGGCACTTAATTTTTGCTTGAGTTGGACGGTGTAGTTGACCTGATAGGTGTCCCCCTGCCGCAAATGATAGTGAATCTGGGCAATCGCCTTTTCATATTCTGCTTCAGACGTCACTTCCAGCCAATTTGAAGGCAAATCAACCTCATCATAAGTCAGAGGAATAGGGGAGGTCTCCACCCTATCGTGAACAGTAAAATAAAGCAAATACTCATCCAATAAAGGTGCCTTGTGGACTGCTAATTTCTCCTCAAAAGCTGGTGCAGCCTCGTAGCTGACATAGCCCACTACATAATAGCCTTGCTCTTGGTAGCTTTCCACCTGTGCCAGCAAGTCCGCCACTTCTGCTAAATCTCTCGTTTTTAATTCTTTAATAGGCTGGGTAAAGGTGTATCTCTCCCTCAAAGTCCTAAAATCAATCACTGTTTTTCTATGCATACCTTAAGTATAGCACAAATTAAGAAAACCCTCATCCGCAAAGCAGAGGAGATTGTCTTTAGTCCCGTCACGTATCTTCTGATTAGAGAAAAAACTCTCCTAGTAGCTATTTTGCTCTAGGAGAGTTTTAAGAATAATATTATCCACTTAGTCTCAAAAAAGAGTTGCGACCTTTAGAAATCGTTACTAATTTTCTAATTTATCTTCTTCATCTTCTTTTCGACGACGAGCAATAAGACCAAAACCAAGTATCGCACTAGCTGCTGCTGCAACAATTGCTGTTATGGATTCTGTTGTACCTGTATTTGGCAATTCTCTAGCCACTACACGCTGATTAGTAGCTACTTGCTGATTCTCATTTTCAAGTTGTGAGATAGTAGATGCTACACTATCTTTCACTTTAGCTCTGGCTTCATCAGTTTTCAATACTTGGTCTATTGCTTGTTTTTCCTGTGGTTTTTCTTTAGAAGTTGGATTAGCTGAGTTTACATGAACTCCAGCACTTGCTCCAACTGCCGGTCTAATTTGTGCAATCGGATTGACTGAGTTCACTTCTTCAATACCAGTTGCCTTAGCTTGGTCGACTTCTGAGTTGGTTGTGGCATTATCGATGGCTGCTTTTGCTGCATCAGCTTTGGCTTTCGCTTCAGCCTTAGCCGCGGTTTTCTCTTCGTCTGTTAAGTCTGTGCGAGCATCAATCTCATCGTTCTTAGCTTTTAGGGCATCATCTATTGCTTGCTTCGCTGCAGGTTTTGCTTGCGCTGTTGGAGTGACTGAGTCTACTGTCATTGTTCCAGTTGACTTAGATTGGTCGACTGCTGCGTTTGTTGGCGCATTATCAATCGCTTCTTTCGCTGCATCTGCTCTAGCTTTCGCTTCAGCCTTAGCCACGGTTTTCTCTTCGTCTGTTAAGTCTGTACGAGAATCGATTTCATCAGTCTTAGCTTTGAGAACTTCGTCGATAGATTTCTTAGCTTCTGTCTTCTCGACTGCTGCTGGATTGATTGAAGTGACTTCTCTTGTTCCGTTAGTCTTAGATTGGTCGACTTCAGCATTGGTTGTCGCTTTATCGATGGCTTCTTTTGCTGCGTCAGCCTTAGCTTTTGCTTCTGACTTAGCAGCAGCTTTCTCTTCATCTGTTAAGTCTGTACGTGCGTCGATTTCGTCGTTCTTAGCCTTCAGAGCTTCGTCGATGGCTTGCTTAGCTGCTGTCTTAGCCACTGCACCTGGATTTACTGAAGTGACTTCTGCAATTCCAGTTGACTTTGCTTGGTCAACTTCTGCATTGGTTGTCGCTTTATCGATAACTTCTTTTGCTGCGTCGGCCTTAGCTTTTGCTTCTGACTTAGCAGCAGTTTTCTCTTCATCTGTTAAGTCTGTACGAACGTCTATTTCATCATTCTTAGCTTTCAGAGCTTCGTCGATGGCTTGCTTAGCTGCTGTCTTCGCTACTGCTACTGGAGTAACTGAATCTACACTTGCTGCCCCATCGTTTTTAGCTTGAGTTACTGCATCGTTTGTTGTTGCGTTGTCGATTGCAGTCTTCGCTGCGTCAGCTTTTGTTTTCGCGTCTGCTTTGGCTGCAGTTTTCTCTTCATCTGTTAAGTCTGTACGTGCGTCAATCTCGTCGTTCTTAGCTTTAAGAGCATCTTCGATGGATTTTTTAGCTTCTGACTTCGCTAATCCGTCTGGATTGACTGAATCAACTGATGTTGTTCCAACATTTTTAGCTTGAGTTACTGCATCGTTTGTTGTTGCGTTATCGATTGCCTCTTTCGCTACATCGGCTTTGGCTCTCGCGTCTGCTTTGGCTGCAGTTTTCTCTTCGTCTGTTAAGTCTGTACGAGAGTCGATTTCAGCCTTCTTAGCTTTGAGAACTTCGTCGATAGATTTCTTAGCTTCTGTCTTCGCTACTGCGTCTGGATTTACATTATTTACTTCTCTTGTTCCAGTTGACTTTGCTTGGTCGACTTCTGAGTTGGTTGTGGCATTATCAATGGCTGATTTTGCTGCATCTGCTGTCGCTTTAGCGTCTGCTTTGGCTGCAGTTTTCTCTTCGTCTGTTAAGTCTGTACGAACGTCTATTTCATCAGTCTTAGATTTAAGCGCTTCGTCGATGGCTTGCTTAGCTTCTGTCTTCGCTACTGCCTCTGGGTTTACTGAAGTCACTGCTGTGATTCCAGTTGCCTTAGATTGGTAGACTTCTGCATTCGTTGTTGCTTTATCTATGGCTGATTTTGCTGCGTCAGCCTTATCTTTTGCTTCTGCTTTAGCCGCGGTTTTCTCTTCGTCTGTTAAGTCTGTACGAGATTCTATCTCGTCATTCTTAGCTTTAAGAGCTTCATCGATTGACTTCTTAGCTTTTGGCTTCGCTACTGCTTCTGGATTTACATTGTTTACTTCTGTTGTTCCGTTATCCTTAGCTTGGTCTACCGCTGCGTTTGTTGTTGCTTTATCTATGGCATCATTCGCTGCGTCGGCCTTAATCTTTGCATCTGCCTTAGCTGTAGCTTTCTCTTCGTCTGTTAAGTCTGTACGTGCATCTATTTCGGCAGTCTTAGCTTTCAAAGCATCGTCGATGGCTTGCTTAGCTGCTGTCTTCGCTTCTGGTTGTGGATCTACTGCTTTTACTTCTGTTGTTCCAGTTGACTTAGATTGTTCTACTTCCGCATTTGTTGTTGCGTTGTCGATGGCTTCTTTTACTGCGTCGGCCTTAGCTTTTGCTTCTGACTTAGCCGCAGCTTTCTCTTCATCTGTTAAGTCTGTACGAGCGTCGATTTCATCATTCTTAGCTTTCAGAGCTTCGTCTATAGCTTGCTTAGCTGCTGTCTTCGCTACTGGCGTTGGATTTACATTGTTTACTTCTGTTGTTCCGTTATCCTTAGCTTGGTCTACCGCTGCGTTTGTTGTTGCATTGTCGATCGCTTGTTTTGCTGCAGTTGCCTTATCTTGCGCTTCTTGCTTAGCTGCGGCTTTTTCTTCTGCTGTTAAATCGTTATTGGCATCAATCGCGTCGGTCTTAACTTTCAATGCATCATCGATAGCTTGTTTTGCCGCTGGCTTCGCTTGCGCTGTTGGATTTACTGAAGCTACACTTGCTGCCCCATCGTTTTTAGCTTGAGTTACTGCATCGTTTGTTGTTGCGTTGTCGATTGCAGTCTTCGCTGCGTCTGCTTTTGTTTTCGCGTCTTCCTTAGCTGCAGTTTTCTCTTCATCTGTTAAGTCTGTACGAGCGTCAATCGCGTCGTTCTTAGCTTTCAATGCATCGTCGATTGCTTGCTTAGCAGCTGGTTTTGCCACTGGCGTTGGAGTCACTGAAGCTACTGATGCCGTTCCTGCAGTCTTAGCTTGTTCCACTTCTGCGTTTGTTGTCGCGTTGTCAATTTCTTGTTTTGCTGCATCGGCTTTTGCTTTCGCGTCTTCCTTAGCTTTGGCTTTCTCTTCTGCGGTTAAGTCATTGTTTGCGTCGATTGCATCGTTCTTAGCTTTAAGTGCGTCGTCTATTGCTTGCTTCGCAGTCGGTTTTGCCACTGGCGTTGGAGTCACTGAAGCTACTGATGCCGTTCCTGCAGTCTTAGCTTTTTCCACTTCTGCGTTTGTTGTTGCGTTATCAATTGCTTCTTTCGCTGAATCGGCTTTTTTCTTAGCTCCTGCCTTAGCTGCAGTTTTCTCTTCATCTGTTAAGTCTGTGCGAGCATCAATCTCGTCAGTCTTAGCTTTCAGTGCTTCGTCTATTGCTTGCTTAGCTGCTGGTTTCTTAACCGCTAATGGATTTACTGAATCTACCTTTGTTGTTCCTGCAATCTTAGCCTGTTCCACTTCTGCGTTTGTTGTCGCATTGTCGATTGCTTGTTTTTCCGCATTGGCTTTTGCCTTGGCTTCTGCTTTAGCCTTTGCTTTTTCTTCGGCTGTTAAATCAGCATTTGCATCTATTGCATCTTCTTTTGCTTTTAATGCATCATCTATTGCTTGTTTAGCTGCTGGTTTCTTAGCTGCTTCAGGACTAAACGAATTTACATCACTTAAACCAGATATACTATTTACATCAACTTTAATATCTGTATCTGCTGAATCAATCGCTTCTTTCGCCTCATTAGCTTTATTTTCTGCCTCAGCTTTTGCTACAGTTTTCTCTTCAGTTGTTAAATCATCTCGAGCATCAATTTCTTCTATTTTTTTCTCTAGAGCTGCATCAATTGCTTTTTTAGCCTCTGTTTTCTTAACTGGTTCTGGACTAAATGAATTTACATCACTTAAACCAGATATACTATTTACATCAACCTTAATATCTGTATCAGCTCCATCGATTGCTTGCTTAGCCGCATCTGCTTTTTTCTTAGCCTCTTCCTTAGCTGCTTGTTTCTCTTCTGCTGTTAAGTCATTGTTCGCATCAATTTCTGCTTCTTTAGCTTTAAGTGCTTCATCAACTGCTTTTTTAGCCTCTGGTTTCTTAACTGCTACTGGATTCAATGAGTTTACATCTGCTACCCCAGTAGTTTTTACATTTTCAACGTCAGCATTTGTCGTTGCTTTATCAACTGCGTGTTTTGCTGCATCTGCTTTGGCTTTAGCTTCTTCCTTAGCTGCTATTTTTTCCTCAGCTGTCAGATCATCTCGAGCATCGATTTCTGCTTCTTTGGCTTTAAGCGCATTATCAATCGCTGTCTTAGCTTCTGGTTTCGCTACTGGTGTTGGATTTACATTGTTTACTTCTGTTGTTCCGTTAGCCTTAGCTTGGTCTACCCCTGCATTGGTTGTCGCATTGTCAATCGCTTGTTTTGCTGCATCTGCTTTGGCTTTAGCTTCTTCCTTAGCTGCTATTTTTTCCTCAGCTGTCAGATCATCTCGAGCATCGATTTCTGCTTCTTTGGCTTTAAGCGCATTATCAATCGCTGTCTTAGCTTCTGGTTTCGCTACTGGTGTTGGATTTACATTGTTTACTTCTGTTGTTCCGTTAGCCTTAGCTTGGTCTACCCCTGCATTGGTTGTCGCATTGTCAATCGCTTGTTTTGCTGCATCTGCTTTAGCTTTAGCTTCTTCTTTAGCTGCAGTTTTCTCTTCATCTGTTAAATCGTTGTTCGCATCAATCGCGTCATTCTTAGCTTTCAGTGCATCGTCGATTGCTTTCTTAGCTGCTGGTTTGGCTACCGGCGTTGGAGTCAC
>CAJNCA010000004.1 GCA_905221145.1 bacterium | reverse complement strand
GGAAGTAGCTCAGCTTGGTAGAGTACTTGGTTTGGGACCAAGGTGTCGCAGGTTCGAATCCTGTCTTCCCGATTCATGGCGGTGTAGCTCAGCTGGCTAGAGCGTCCGGTTCATACCCGGGAGGTCGGGGGTTCGATCCCCTTCGCCGCTATAAAGATCTTGTTGGACCTTTAGCTCAGCTGGTTAGAGCTCTCGGCTCATAACCGAGTGGTCGTAGGTTCAAGTCCTACAAGGTCCATTTGAATAATATGGAGGATTACCCAAGTCCGGCTGAAGGGAACGGTCTTGAAAACCGTCAGGCGTGTAAAAGCGTGCGTGGGTTCGAATCCCACATCCTCCTTTTGTATTAACGCGGGATGGAGCAGCTCGGTAGCTCGTCGGGCTCATAACCCGAAGGTCGTAGGTTCAAATCCTGCTCCCGCAATAAGGCTCGGTAGCTCAGTTGGTAGAGCAATGGATTGAAGCTCCATGTGTCGGCGGTTCGATTCCGTCTCGCGCCATTTTTATTTATAGTATTTATGCGGGTGTAGTTTAGTGGTAAAACTACAGCCTTCCAAGCTGTTGTCGCGAGTTCGATTCTCGTCACCCGCTTTGAACTTTGTTCAAATTACCAAGTTTTTAACTTGGGCGCGTAGCTCAGGTGGTTAGAGCGCACGCCTGATAAGCGTGAGGTCGGTGGTTCGAGTCCACTCGTGCCCATTAATAGGAGAATTACTCAAGAGGCTGAAGAGGACGGTTTGCTAAATCGTTAGGTCGGGTAACTGGCGCAAGGGTTCGAATCCCTTATTCTCCGTTTTAATGAGAGTTCATAACTCTTTTTTGTTTTTTTGAATAATAGTATAAAGGCTCTTTGTCAACTGTAGTGGGTTGAAGAAAAGCTAAAATCTAGAAAGGACACATTTCGTCCTTTCTTTTTTGATATTGAGAGCGATAAAAATTCCTTTTTTGAAGTTTTCAAAGTTCCGAAAACCAAATGCATTTCGTTTGATAAGTTTGATGAGATTATTAGTAGCTTCCAATTTGGCGTTGGAGTAGGGTAGTTGAAGGGCGTTGACAATCTTTTCTTTGTCCTTTAGGACGGTTTTAAAGACAGTCTGAAAAAGAGGATGAACCTGCTTTAGATTGTCCTCGATAAGTCCGAAAAATTTGTCTGGCTCTTTATTCTGGAAATGAAAAAGTAAGAGCTGATAGAGATTGTAGTGGAATTTCAAGTCTTCTGAATAGCTCAAAAGCTTGTCTAGAATTTCTTTATTTGTTAAGTGCATGCGAAAAGTAGGGCGATAAAAACGTTTATCACTCAGTTTACGACTATCCTGCTGGATGAGCTTCCAGTAGCGTTTGATAGCCTTGTATTCATGAGATTTTCGCTCAAATTGATTCATGATTTGGACACGGACACGACTCATAGCACGGCTGAGATGTTGGACAATGTGAAAGCGGTCGAGAACGATTTTAGCGTTAGGAAAAAGTTTCCTGGCAATATCGTAGTAGGGGCTAAACATATCCATCGTAATGATTTTCACCTGACAACGAACGGCTCTATCGTAGCGCAGAAAGTGATTTCGGATGATAGCTTGTGTTCTACCTTCAAGAACGGTGATAATGTTTAGATTATCAAAGTCTTGTGCAATGAAACTCATTTTTCCCTTGGTAAAGGCATACTCGTCCCAGGACATAATCTCAGGAAGTTGGCTAAAGTTATGCTTAAAGTGAAAGTCATTGAGCTTGCGAATGACAGTTGAAGTTGAAATGGAAAGCTGATGTGCAATATCGGTCATAGAAGTCTTTTCAATCAGCTTATGAGCAATTTTTTGGTTGATAATACGAGGGATTTGATGATTTTTCTTGACGATAGAAGTCTCAGCGACCAGCATTTTCGAGCAATGATAGCACTTAAAACGACGCTTTCTAAGGAGGATTCTAGTAGGCATACCAGTTGTCTCAAGATAAGGAATTTTCGACGGTTTTTGGAAGTCATATTTCTTCATTTGACTTCCGCAATCAGGGCAAGATGGGGCTTCATAATCTAATTTAGCGATGATTTCTTTGTGAGTATCCCTATTGATGATATCTAGAATTTTGATGTTTGGGCCTTTGATATCGAATAGTTTTGTGATAAAATGTAATTGTTCCATATGATTCTTTCTAATGAGTTGTTTTGTCGCTTTTCATTATAGGTCATATGGGACTTTTTTCTACAACAAATAGGCTCCATAATATCTATAGGGGATTTACCCACTACAGATATTATAGAGCTTTATAATTGTATTATTTTACTTCCAACACTTGAGTGAAATTTCTCCGCTATTGAGCCAGATTTCTTTTCCGTTATCACATTGAACTAAAAGTTTTCCACCTTCAGAGATGTCTTTAGCAAGTCCCTTGTAGTCTTTTTGATCTAGTGTGAAAGTAACTTCTTTTCCTAGAACGAATGATTGTTTTTTATAGAGGTATAATAACTCATCTTCTGGTGTTTCGAAGAAACTGCGCCATATTTCGATAATTAATTCATTTCTTGTTATAGGTGCTGGTGCTTTAAATAAGTTAGCAGCTTTTTCTTTTAATTCTTGTGGGAAATTATTAATAGTAAAGTTGATTCCTACTCCAATAATGATATCTGTGACTAAGCCTGTTTCTACAGAGGTCATTGCTTCAGTGAGAATGCCTCCAATTTTATGATTTTTGAGGTAGATATCGTTGACCCATTTTATGTCGACATCTATTAAAGTTAGGTTCTTAATGGCTTTGTAGATAGCTCCTGCTACAAGTAGTGTGTAGGACGGTAATTTGTCGTAAGGAAGATTTGGTTTAAGATGGAGTGTCATATAAATGCCACCTTGTGGGGAGTAGAAAGAACGTTGGAAACGGCCTCGACCAGCTGTTTGATAGGAAGCTAGATAGAGAGTGTTTGCTTCATGTCCTAAATCAATTGCTTCTTTTGCATCGAGTTGTGTTGATTTAGTCTCAGTTTTAAAGCTAACTTTAATTGGAAGATTTTGTTCTAGAAGTTCTGGAAGAATAAGGTCTCCATTCACTAGTTTATATCCTTTGTTTTTGATACTATCAATTTCAATACCTTCTTGTTCTAGACGCTTGATGGCTTTCCAAATCGATGTTCGACTGAGGGATAGTTCTTCTGCAATCTTTTCTCCGCTGATATAATCGCTTTCTTTTGCTAGAATTTGGTAGACGGCTTGGTAGGATTTCATAGTGTTTCCTTTCTCACTAGTTGGTGTTGAGAATATTCTTTTCTTGTTTGACTTGGAGTCTGGTTAAAGTATTGTTTATAAGCTTTAGAAAAATGTAGTGGATCTGAAAAGCCTACCGAGTATGCAATTACCTTGATGGACTCTTGGGTATTTTCGAGAAGTTGTTTAGCTCGATGCATTCGAACGTAGTGTAGGTATTCTTTGGGAGATAAGGTGTTAAACTCTTTGAATACGCTTGATAAGTAGCTTCTGTGAACGGATAGTTCTTTCGCTAAATCTTGAATTGTAAGTGATTGAGGATAGTGGCTATCAATTAATCTTTTGCATTCGAGATAGAGTTGGTGGGTTGATGAAATATTCTTTTTTTTCTGATTGGGAGCAATAGTCCCCAGATGAAACATCAGTTCATGGAGTTGTCCCATGATATGGAGTTGAGCTAATTCATTTGATTTTGAAATCTGAGCGAAGCGGACAATATCTGAGATGAGTTTTGCAGTTGTCTGTGTATGACAAGTTTCAGATTGGATGAGATAGGATTGGTCGGAAATTTGAGAAAGAGCAAAATAGTCAGGGGCTTTTCCTCCTGTTATTCCTAACCAGTAGTAGGACCAAGGTTTCTCACTATCTGCTTGATAAAAGGTTAATTCATCTGGTTTTAATAGAAAGAAATCTCCTTCTTTTAAATCAACAATTTTACCTTTGTAATGAAATTTACCTTGTCCTTTAGTAATGTAATGTAGGACGTATGTATCACGAATGGCTGGACCAAAAGAGTAATTAGGTGTGCATTCTTCATATCCATAAAAGCTTAGGGAAAGGTCAATTGTTCCAGTCTGGTATTCTGAAAAAACTAGCATGTGCCACCTCCTACCTAACATTTTACCATATTCTTGAGACATTTTTCTATTTTAGAAAGCGCTTTTATTTGTTAAAATTTTTTCAAGAAATAGATGAGGTACAATTTATGGGAATTCGGATAGAGAATAATCTATTTTATGTTGAGAGTAAAGATTTAAGTTTGATTATTGAAAATAGGGATGGCTTCTTACTTTTAAAACATTTTGGAAAGACTATTAAGAACTATAGAGGTGCTAATAGTGTTTACGAACGAGATCATGCTTTTTCAGGGAATCCGACAGCTACTAATCGAACCTTTAGTTTAGATACGCAACGTCAGATTTTTGGACAACATGGTTTGGGTGATTTTAGAAAACCAACTTTACAGGTTCAGCACGATGCAACTGAAGTAACAGATTTTCGATTTATAGAAGCAAAGATTTTAAAAGGTCAAAATGGTCCACAAGGTTTACCTTCTCCACACAGCATGGATGGTACAGAGACTCTTGCCTTGATTTTAGAAGATTCTAAGGCTCAACTTAGTCTGACTCTGTATTATACTGCTTTTGATAATAATGCGACAATTGCTAGCTACAGTAAATTGGAGAATAAGAGTAACCAGGAAGTTGTCATTCATAAAGATTTTTCTTTTATGGCTGATTTTCCAGCGGCAGCATACGAAATAGTAACTCTGCAGGGTGCTTATGCTCGTGAAAAGACTGTTCGACGTCAACAGGTAGAACAAGGAATCTTTTCGATTAGTTCGAATCGTGGTGCTTCTGGCCATGCCCAAACACCAGCTCTTCTCTTATGTGATCAAGGAGTCACAGAGGATGCTGGAAATGTGTTTGCTATTCAACTACTGTATAGTGGCAACTTTGAAGCTTTTGTTCAAAAAAATCAATTGAATGAAGTTCGGGTGGCTATTGGCATTAATCCAGAAAACTTTTCTTGGAAGTTAGGCCCTGAGGGGTACTTTGAAACACCGGTAGCTTTAGTATCCCATTCAGATAAGGGATTAACTGGTATTAGTCATGAAAGTCAGAATTTTATACTTAAGCATATTATGCCAAGTGAATTTTCTAAAAAAGAACGTCCAATTCTAATCAATAACTGGGAAGCTACTTACTTTGACTTTCAGAGAGAAAAACTGCTAGAGCTAGCTGATGAAGCTAAGAAAGTTGGAATTGAACTTTTTGTGTTAGATGATGGGTGGTTTGGCAATCGCTTTGATGATAATCGGGCTTTAGGTGATTGGCTTGTCAATGAGAAAAAACTGGGTGGAAGCCTAGAAAGTCTGATTTCAGCTATCCATGAAAGAGGTTTGCAGTTTGGACTTTGGTTAGAACCTGAAATGATTTCTGTTGATAGCGATTTGTATCGTAAACATCCTGACTGGGCTATTCAGGTTCCAGATTATGAGCATACCTATTCTAGAAATCAATTAGTACTTAATCTTGCAAATTCTCAGGTAGTAGAATATTTGAAAAATGTCTTAGATGAACTCCTATCTTATCATGAGATTGACTACATCAAATGGGATATGAATCGTAATATTACTAAATTGGGGAATGGTTCGAACTATCTAGAGACACAGATGCAATCTCATCAGTACATGCTGGGGCTTTATGAACTTGTCGCTTATCTGACAGAGAAGCACAGTCAGATTCTCTTTGAGTCCTGCTCTGGTGGTGGTGGACGAAATGATCTTGGTATGATGCGTTATTTCCCTCAAGTCTGGGCAAGTGATAATACTGATGCTATTGCACGTTTACCAATTCAATACGGTTCATCCTATCTCTATCCAACAATTTCTATGGGGGCTCATGTGTCAGCAGTACCGAATCATCAGATGCGACGAATAACGCAATTAGAAACTCGAGGTCATGTGGCAATGATGGGGAATTTGGGTTATGAGCTTGATTTGACAAGTTTATCAGATGAAGAGAAGGCTGAGATTGCTAATCAGGTGAACTTGTATAAGGAATTGCGCCCAGTAGTTCAGTTAGGACAGCAGTATAGGCTCATTAATCCCGATGCTGAATCCAATGAAGCAGCTGTACAATTTAACTATGAAAATCAAACGATTGTAACCTATGTTCGAATTTTATCAGTTGTAGAGACCATGGAAACAACTTTAAAGTTAAAAGATTTGGATGAAGAGGGCCTGTATGAATTACAGGAAAATGGAGAAGTTTACTCAGGTGCAGAACTAATGTATGCGGGCTTAACTGTTATCTTATCCCAAGGAGATTTTTTGAGTAGACAGTATATTTTTAGAAGACTATAATAAAGGTGTATAAATTTATAAAGGAGGCTTTCCAATGGAATGGTATAAAAAAATCGGACTTCTTGCAATTACAGGTTTAGCTTTGTTTGGGCTCGGCGCTTGCTCCAACTATGGTAAATCTGCGGATGGCACAGTGACCATCGAGTATTTCAACCAGAAAAAAGAAATGACCAAAACCTTGGAAGAAATCGCTCGTGATTTTGAGAAGGAAAACCCTAAGATCAAGGTCAAAGTCGTCAATGTACCAAATGCTGGTGAAGTATTGAAGACACGTGTTCTCGCAGGAGATGTGCCTGATGTGGTCAATATTTACCCACAGTCCATCGAACTGCAAGAATGGGCAAAAGCAGGTGTCTTTGAAGATTTGAGCAACAAAGACTACCTGAAACGCGTGAAAAATGGCTACGCTGAAAAATATGCTGTAAACGAAAAAGTTTACAACGTTCCTTTTACAGCTAATGCTTATGGAATTTACTACAACAAAGATAAATTCGAAGAACTGGGCTTGAAGGTTCCTGAAACCTGGGATGAATTTGAACAGTTAGTCAAAGACATCGTTGCTAAAGGACAAACACCATTTGGAATTGCAGGTGCAGATGCTTGGACACTCAATGGTTACAATCAATTAGCCTTTGCGACAGCAACAGGTGGAGGAAAAGAAGCCAATCAATACCTTCGTTATTCTAAACCAAATGCCATTAAATTGTCGGATTCGATTATGAAAGATGACATCAAGGTCATGGACATCCTTCGCATCAATGGCTCTAAGCAAAAGAACTGGGAAGGTGCTGGCTATACCGATGTTATCGGAGCCTTCGCACGTGGGGATGTCCTCATGACACCAAATGGGTCTTGGGCAATCACAGCGATTAATGAACAAAAACCGAACTTTAAGATTGGGACCTTCATGATTCCAGGAAAAGAAAAAGGACAAAGCTTAACCGTTGGTGCGGGAGACTTGGCATGGTCTATCTCAGCCACCACCAAACATCCAAAAGAAGCCAATGCCTTTGTGGAATATATGACCCGTCCAGAAGTCATGCAAAAATACTACGATGTGGACGGATCTCCAACAGCGATTGAAGGGGTCAAACAAGCAGGAGAAGATTCACCGCTTGCTGGTATGACCGAATATGCCTTTACGGATCGTCACTTGGTCTGGTTGCAACAATATTGGACCAGTGAAGCAGACTTCCATACCTTGACCATGAACTATGTCTTGACCGGTGATAAACAAGGCATGGTCAATGATTTGAATGCCTTCTTTAACCCGATGAAAGCGGATGTGGATTAGGAGTAGAGAGACTATGAAAAAAGTATTACAAAAATATTGGGCATGGGCTTTTGTGGTCATCCCACTCTTGTTACAAGCAATTTTCTTCTATGTGCCGATGTTTCAAGGAGCCTTTTACAGTTTTACCAACTGGACAGGATTGACTTATAACTACAAATTTGTCGGCTTAAACAACTTTAAGCTCCTCTTCATGGATCCAAAATTCATGAATGCGATTGGCTTTACCGCAATCATTACGATTGCCATGGTGGTTGGTGAGATTGCACTCGGGATCTTCATTGCGCGTGTCTTGAACTCTAAAATCAAAGGCCAAACCTTCTTCCGTGCTTGGTTCTTCTTCCCAGCTGTTTTGTCTGGTTTGACAGTGGCTTTGATCTTCAAGCAAGTCTTCAACTACGGTCTTCCAGCGATTGGGCATGCCCTTCATATTGAATTTCTACAAACCAGTCTTTTAGGGACTAAGTGGGGAGCGATCTTTGCGGCTGTCTTTGTCCTTCTTTGGCAAGGGGTGGCTATGCCCATCATCATCTTCCTAGCTGGTTTGCAATCTATTCCAACTGAGATTACAGAGGCGGCAAGGATTGATGGCGCGACTAGCAAGCAAGTTTTCTGGAACATTGAATTGCCTTACTTGCTACCAAGTGTCTCTATGGTCTTTATCCTAGCCCTAAAAGGTGGGCTGACTGCCTTTGACCAAGTCTTTGCCATGACCGGTGGTGGTCCAAACAATGCCACAACCTCACTTGGGCTTTTGGTTTATAACTATGCCTTTAAAAACAACCAATTCGGTTATGCCAATGCCATTGCCGTAATCTTGTTCTTCTTAATTGTAGTGATTTCGATCATCCAATTGAGAGTATCTAAGAAATTTGAAATTTAAGAGGAGAAGCATGATGAAACAAGATGAAAGAAAAGACCTGATTGGTAAATACATTCTATTGATTCTAGGATCGGTTCTGATTTTAGTGCCGCTCCTTGCTACCCTCTTTAGTTCCTTAAAACCCACTAAGGATATTGTAGACAATTTCTTTGGCTTTCCAACCAACTTCACATGGGACAACTTTAGTCGTCTCTTAGCTGATGGGATTGGAAGCTATTATTGGAACTCTGTCGTCATCACTGTCTTGTCTTTACTTGCAGTAATGATCTTTATTCCTATGGCAGCCTACTCCATCGCTCGCAATATGAGTAAAAGAAAAGCCTTTACCATCATGTATACCCTCTTAATCCTCGGAATCTTCGTACCTTTCCAAGTCATCATGATTCCGATTACGGTTATGATGAGTAAACTCGGTTTGGCTAATACCTTTGGTTTGATCTTGCTCTACTTGACCTATGCGATTCCACAGACCCTCTTTCTCTATGTTGGCTATATCAAAATCTCGATCCCAGAAAGTCTGGACGAAGCAGCAGAGATCGATGGGGCTAATAAATTTACAACCTATTTCCGCATCATCTTCCCAATGATGAAACCGATGCATGCGACAACCATGATAATCAATGCCCTTTGGTTCTGGAATGACTTCATGTTGCCACTCCTTGTCTTGAACCGGGATTCCAAAATGTGGACTCTGCCTTTGTTCCAATACAACTACGCAGGCCAATATTTCAACGACTACGGACCAAGCTTTGCCTCATACGTTGTCGGCATTATCAGTATCACCATTGTCTATCTCTTCTTCCAAAAACATATCATTTCAGGAATGAGTAATGGGGCAGTGAAGTAAGAAAGTGCTTAGGAAATCTATAATTTCAGATATAGAGGAACAGTTCAGTTTGTTGCCAATTTTATGTGAAAACAAGAAAGTAGTACTTAGTTTATTGAAGTCTATATTTAGTACGAGTTTGATGATAAACAGAGATTTAATACTCAATGAAAATCAAAGAGCAAACTAGGAAGCTAGCCGCAGGCTGTACTTGAGTACGGTAAGGTGACGCTGACGTGGTTTGAATTTGATTTTCGAAGAGTATAACATGAATTTGATTTACGAAGCCAAGTCATATGAGACTTGGCTTCAATTAGAAAAAGGAGAGTAATTATGCCAATTCAGAATAAAACTATGTTGATTACCTATTCAGATAGTCTTGGAAATAATCTTAAAGACTTATATGAGAATTTGGAAGAGCATTTTAGAGATGCTATTGGTGGAGTTCACCTTCTACCATTTTTCCCGTCAACAGGTGATCGTGGATTTGCACCGGTTGACTATGACGAAGTAGATTCAGCGTTTGGTGATTGGGAGGATGTTAAGCGTTTAGGTGAGAAATATTATCTTATGTTTGACTTTATGATTAATCATATTTCTCGTCAATCTAAATATTATAAGGACTATCAAGAAAAACATGAAGCCAGTGAATTTAAAGATCTCTTTTTAAACTGGGATAAGTTTTGGCCAGAAAACCGTCCGACACAAGCTGATGTAGATTTAATTTACAAGCGTAAGGATCGTGCACCAATGCAAGAGATTGTTTTTTCAGATGGTTCAGTAGAACATTTGTGGAATACCTTTGGTGAGGAGCAGATTGATCTTGATGTGACCAAAGAAGTAACGATGGAATTCATCCGTAAGACCATTCAACATCTAGCAAGTAACGGGTGTGATTTGATTCGTCTAGACGCCTTTGCTTATGCAGTGAAGAAGTTGGATACTAATGATTTCTTTGTGGAACCGGATATTTGGGCTTTGCTGGATAAAGTCCGAGATATCGCTGCTGAGTATGGGACAGAGCTCTTACCTGAGATTCATGAACATTATTCTATTCAGTTTAAAATAGCAGATCATGATTACTATGTTTATGATTTTGCTCTTCCAATGGTGACTCTTTATACTCTTTACAGTTCCAGAACAGAGCGTTTAGCTAAATGGTTAAAGATGAGCCCGATGAAGCAATTTACGACGCTAGACACCCATGATGGGATTGGAGTGGTGGATGTCAAGGATATCCTGACTGATGAGGAAATTGACTATGCTTCAAATGAGCTCTATAAGGTTGGAGCTAATGTTAAACGTAAGTACTCCAGTGCAGAGTATAACAATCTAGATATCTACCAAATCAATTCAACCTACTATTCTGCGCTTGGAGATGATGATGTCAAGTATTTCCTTGCCCGTCTGATTCAAGCTTTTGCCCCAGGTATTCCCCAAGTCTACTATGTGGGTCTACTAGCAGGAAAAAATGACTTGAAACTATTAGAAGAAACTAAGGAAGGTCGAAATATTAATCGTCATTACTATAGCAATGAGGAAATAGCAGAAGAAGTCCAACGTCCTGTAGTGAAGGCCCTTCTCAATCTATTTTCGTTCCGTAATCGATCAGCAGCATTTGATTTAGAAGGAACTATTGACGTTGAAACACCAACAGCCCACAGCATTGTAATCAAACGTCAAAATAAAGATAAGTCCGTAACAGCCGTAGCAGAAATTGATTTGCAAAATCACACTTATCGAGTAATTGAGAATGGAATTGAAGTAACATTTTGAAGCTTTGATATTGTTGATAAAATAGGGTTTTTATTTTAGAAAACGTTTCCTTTGTTTTCAAATTGCTAAAAAAGTGGTACAATATAGGATAGCTTACTATTATCTGAATCAACTGATTTGGAGAGAAAGGATTCGTTTTGAAATCAATAGGCTTTATTGAAAAGCTGAAAGGGTTGTCTAGTAAAGAGCTAATTTTATTGGGAATTATCCTGAGTATCTTTTTACCCTTTTATCTTTTTGTAGTTGTATTCTGTTTATATATTATCAGTTTAATTTTTACAGGGGACATGAAAAGTATTCTTCAGAAAATGGGGGAGCATCCGATGCTGCTTCTTTTTCTTGGTTATAGTACTGTTATATCCGTTTTTGCACAAAATTGGATGGGAGTTGTAGCTTCAGTAGGAATTTTTCTATTTACAGTTTTCTTTTTGCACTATCAGTCGATTTTATCACATAAATTCTTTCGATTGATTTTGCAGCTCGTCTTGTTTGGTAGCGTATTGTCAGCTGCTTTTGCGAGTTTAGAGCATTTCCAAATTGTGAAGAAATTCAATTATGCTTTTCTTTCACCCAATATGCAGGTCTGGCATCAGAATAGAGCAGAAGTGACCTTCTTTAATCCTAATTATTATGGAATTATTTGTTGTTTCTGTATTATGATTGCCTTCTATCTGTTTACAACGACCAAGTTGAATTGGTTGAAAGTATTCTGTGTGATTGCAGGCTTTGTGAATCTCTTTGGTTTGAACTTTACTCAAAATAGAACCGCCTTTCCTGCTATTATCGCTGGAGCAATCATCTATCTCTTTACGACTATTAAAAACTGGAAGGCTTTTTGGCTTAGTATTGGGGTCTTCGCGATCGGCTTGAGCTTCCTCTTTTCTAGTGATCTGGGAGTTCGGATGGGAACTTTGGATTCTTCTATGGAAGAACGGATTTCTATCTGGGATGCTGGGATGGCCTTGTTTAAGCAAAATCCTTTTTGGGGTGAGGGGCCATTGACCTACATGCACTCTTACCCTCGGATAAATGCTCCTTATCATGAACATGCCCACAGTCTTTATATTGATACGATTCTGAGTTATGGAATTGTGGGAACTATTTTATTAGTCTTGTCTTCTGTTGCTCCTGTTCGATTGATGATGGATATGAGTCAGGAGTCGGGGAAACGTCCGATTATCGGTCTTTATCTGTCTTTCCTTACAGTGGTTGCTGTGCACGGAATCTTTGACCTGGCCCTCTTCTGGATTCAGTCTGGTTTCATTTTCTTGCTAGTTATGTGCAGTATTCCGTTGGAACATCGAACATTGGTATCGGACATGACGGATTAAGTTTATAAGTTTAAAATCTTCTATCTTGGGTAGGAGATTTTTTTACTGGGAAAAAATATTTCCAAATCGAAATAGTTGACAGTTGGAATAATGAGTGTTACAATTGTTTTATTCTTTTCGATATCGAAATAAATTGGAGGTGTTATGAAAGATAGTCATTTGCTAGCCCATCATATTCGTTTGTTGAATGGGCGGATTTTTCAAAAGTTACTGAGCCAAGACCCTGAGGCTCTTTATAGGAGTGAGCAGGGCAAGATTTTAGCGGTTTTATGGAATAGTGAAACAGGCTGTGCAACTGCGACAGATATTGCGCTTGCGACTGGTCTTGCTAATAATACGCTGACAACTATGATAAAAAAGCTTGAGGAACAAAATCTTGTAACTGTTAGTCCATGCGGAGAAGACAAGCGTAAGAAGTATCTAGTTTTAACAGATTTGGGGCAGTCACAAAAAGAAGTGGGGCAACGTGTCAGTCAGAAATTGGATACGATCTTTTACAAAGGATTCACTGAGGAAGAAATTCTCCAGTTTGAAGCCTTTCAAGAAAGAATTTTGGCTAATCTGAAAGAGAAGGAAAATGAGGTTTAAAATAGAGCAAATTAGCTGTTTATAAGTAAAGGCCACTTTCGACTTTATTTTCCAACTCTTAGGACAAGGAAACTACGTGGTTAGCTATGGTCAGACTCAGATTAATGGTCTTGCCTATGCCAGTATGACATATTCCGTCTAGAAAACGGTAAAATTGTGGAGCATTGGGATAATAAGGAAATTATGCCAAAGGTTGAAGATTTGACCAACCGAGGAAAGTTTTAAATTGAGGACAAAGAATGATTGAATACAAAAATGTAGCCTTGCGCTACACAGAAAAAGATGTTTTGAGAGATGTCAATTTACGGATTGAAAATGGGGAATTTATGGTTTTAGTTGGGCCTTCTGGGTCTGGTAAGACGACCATGATAAAGATGATTAACCGTCTATTGGAGCCTACGGATGGAAATATTTATATGGATGGCAAGCGCATCAAAGACTATGATGAGCGTGAACTTCGTCTTTCTACTGGTTATGTTTTACAGGCCATTGCTCTGTTTCCCAATCTAACGGTTGCGGAAAATATTGCCCTGATTCCTGAGATGAAGGATTGGACTAAGGAAGAGATTGCTCAGAAAACTGAAGAGCTTTTGGCTAAGGTTGGTTTACCAGAGGCTGAGTATGGACATCGACTTCCTAGTGAATTATCTGGTGGAGAACAGCAAAGGGTTGGTATTGTCCGTGCCATGATTGGTCAGCCTAAGATTCTCCTCATGGATGAACCTTTTTCAGCCTTGGATGCTATTTCTAGAAAACAGTTACAGGTTCTGACTAAAGAATTGCATAAAGAGTTTGGGATGACAACGATTTTTGTGACCCATGATACGGATGAAGCTTTGAAATTGGCGGACCGTATTGCTGTTTTGCAGGATGGAGAGATTCGTCAGGTGGCGAATCCCGAGACGATTTTAAAAGCTCCTGCAACAGACTTTGTAGCAGACTTGTTTGGAGGTAGTGTTCATGACTAATTTAATTGCAACTTTTCAGGATCGTTTTAGTGATTGGTTGACAGCTCTATCTCAACATTTGCAGTTGTCACTTTTGACCTTGTTGCTGGCTATTTTTATCGCGATTCCCTTGGCTGTTTATCTCCGCTATCATGAGAAGTTGGCTGACTGGGTCTTGCAGATTGCAGGGATTTTCCAGACTATCCCGTCTCTGGCCTTGTTGGGACTCTTTATCCCCTTGATGGGAATTGGAACCTTGCCGGCTTTAACAGCGCTAGTGATTTATGCGATTTTCCCGATCTTACAAAATACCATCACTGGGTTGAAGGGAATTGATCCAAGTCTGCAAGAGGCTGGGATTGCCTTTGGGATGACTAGATGGGAGCGACTCAAGAAGTTTGAAATTCCACTTGCCATGCCTGTCATTATGTCTGGGATTCGCACAGCGGCCGTCTTGATTATCGGTACGGCAACCTTGGCTGCCTTGATTGGTGCAGGGGGGCTGGGTTCCTTTATCCTTTTGGGAATTGACCGTAATAATGCCAGTCTGATTTTGATTGGGGCTCTTTCTTCTGCAGTGCTGGCCATTGCCTTTAACTTCCTACTAAAAGTGATGGAAAAAGCAAAATTGCGGACGATTTTCTCTGGTTTTGCCTTGGTGACAATATTACTCGGTCTGTCTTACAGTCCAGCCCTTTTGGCTCAAAAAGAGAAAGAAAACTTGGTTATTGCTGGAAAATTGGGTCCAGAACCAGAAATTTTGGCCAATATGTATAAGTTGCTGATTGAAGAAAATACCAGTATGACTGCAACTGTTAAACCGAATTTTGGGAAAACAAGCTTCCTCTATGAAGCTCTGAAAAAAGGCGATATTGACATCTATCCTGAATTTACGGGTACGGTGACTGAAAGCCTGCTTCAACCATCACCGAAAGTGAGTCATGAGCCAGAGCAGGTTTATGATGTGGCGCGTGATGGTATTGCTAAACAGGATCATCTAGCCTATCTCAAACCTATGTCTTATCAAAATACCTACGCTGTAGCTGTTCCGAAAAAGATTGCTCAAGAATATGGCTTGAAGACCATTTCAGACTTGAAAAAAGTGGAAGGACAGTTAAAGGCAGGCTTTACTCTCGAATTTAATGACCGTGAAGATGGAAATAAGGGCTTGCAATCAATGTATGGTCTTAACCTCAATGTAGCGACCATGGAGCCAGCCCTTCGCTATCAGGCAATTCAGTCAGGCGATATTCAAATCACGGATGCCTATTCAACTGATGCGGAATTGGCGCGTTATGATTTGCAGGTCTTGGAAGATGACAAGCAACTCTTCCCACCTTATCAAGGAGCACCACTCATGAAAGAAGCTTTGCTTAAGAAGCATCCTGAGTTGGAGAAAGTTCTCAATAAATTGGCTGGTAAAATTACTGAAAGCCAGATGAGCCAGCTCAACTACCAAGTCGGTGTTGAAGGCAAGTCAGCAGAACAAGTAGCCAAGGAGTTTTTACAAGAACAAGGTTTGTTGAAGAAATAGTTTAAAAAGCTAAACTCAACTTGTTTAAACGACTATATAGAAGAATGCTCAGACAATGTCGTCTGGGCTTTTTTGATATTAGAGTTACTGAATGTCTTTCAAAATGGAAAATAAGAGGAAATTTTTAGGATTTTCTAAAATTTTACTGTAAAGACACTTGACTATTCACAAAATAGGTGTATAATGTGTTGTGAACTACTTAACAAATAAAGATTTCCAGCTCATGTCGACTAAGGATGGAAATCTTGTGTATAGACAGTTCAGTAGATATATAATAGAGCGTTGCGTCCGAAAGTCTATCCAGACACGGCTCTTTAAAAACAAAAGGAGAAGATTATGAAAACAGAACCGATTCATCGTACCAGTATGTGGAAATTTAAGTTAAGTGCTGCCACCATGACTTTGATTCCCGCTGCCGTGGGGATTAACTATGTTGCCAAAGCCTTGGCGGAGGGGTTAAAGTTGCCCGTTTGGCTGGGGTCTTTGGGAACCTTTCTTACCAGCATGTTGGCTGGGCCGGTTGCCGGTGCCATTAGTGGTTTCATCAACAACGTGATCTATGGGCTGACCTTATCGCCAATTTCAACCGTGTATGCGATTACCAGCATCGGAATTGGGATTGCTGTCGGAGTTTTGCACGCCAATGGGTGGTTCTCGTCAGCGCGACGAGTATTTGTTTCTGCTATTATTATTGCCATCGTTTCAGCTGTCATTTCAACGCCACTCAACGTCATCTTTTGGGGTGGTCAGACCGGTATCGCTTGGGGTGACTCATTGTTTGCGGTAATGGTCGCCAATCATGCACCAGTGTGGCTGGCCTCATTTACCGATGAGTTTGTCTTGGATATTTTGGATAAAGTCTGCGTGGCCTACCTGGCATTCTTCATCTATCGTCAGCTGCCGAAGCGGATGGTGCACTTCTTTAGCGATGATAAATGATGACTGATAAAACATTGATTTCTGGAGCGCCACGGGTCAAGCTCAAGTGGTACCAGGTGATCGATCCGATTACTAAGCTCTTGTTCATCTTGGACATGACGTTGTTGAGCTTTGCCAGTATGAATTTATTGCTTCAGGCCGGATTAATTCTTGTCGCAACACTGCTATTGTTATTTTCCAAATTGAGTTCTACCACCTTTAAGGCGCTGGGATTCAGCCTGTTTCTGATTTGCACCATGCTGATCATCCAAGGGTTATTTTACAGTCGGAATCAAACTGTGCTGTTTTCTGTGCTTGGGGTGTCGTTCTACAAAGAAGGCCTGATTTACGCCACCACTCTGGGTTGTCGAGTATTGGTGATTATTTTGACCAGTGGCTTTTTTATGGTGACCACGAGTATTTCAGAAAACGCGGCCTATTTGGAACTGTCCGGATTGTCTTATAAAACCGTCTACGTTCTGATGTCGGTGTGTTATATTTTGCCGGAAATGATGCGCAATATGCGGAAAATCCAGCAGGCACAAAAAGTTCGCGGAACCAATCCGCAAAAAACGTTGATTCAGAAATTAAAGTCAGTCCTGCCGGTTCTAATTCCATTGGTGATTAAGACCTTGGATCAATCGATGACGCGGTCGATTTCTCTCCAACTGAGAGGTTTTGATAATCTCAACCGGACTGTCAGAACCTCCCAGCGCGTGTATCGCCTGTCGCGGACGCTGCACATTGGTCTGACTGGATTGGCAATTTTATTGATTGGGTGGAAGATATGGACGAAGATAAACGGATTGTAATTGAAAATTTGACCACCCGTTATCCGGGTACTGAGCAACCACAACTGCGTCAGATTAACGCGGAGGTTCATACCGGTCAGGTGGTTGGGATTATCGGGAATAGCCACTCCGGCAAATCGACTTTGTGCCGTGTGCTGGCAGGGGTCATTCCCAAAATTGTGTCTGCTGAGATTGAGGGCGATTGGCACATGTTTGGCCAGCGAGTGTCTGACAATTGGCCCGTTTATAATGCCATGAATGGAGTTGTACTTCAAAATCCAGCTGGCCAACTAAGCGGGTTGGCAGACACGGTTGCCGATGAAATCGCCTTTGACTTGATTAATCAGGGAATGGCTGAAGGACTGATTCAAAAACGGGTTGAAGAAGTTGCCACGCAAATGGGGCTGATTGAACAGCTGAATTTGCGTCCCGAGAGCCTTTCCGGTGGTCAGATCCAGCGGTTGGCAATTGCCACGGCGATTGCGGCTAACCCGGCTGTTTTGATTATGGATGATCCGACCAGTCAAATGGATCCCCTTGGCCGCCGACAATTTTTCCAATGGCTGGCCAAAGTCAAAGAGACGACTGTCTTCATTGTCACCAGTGAAATTGACGATTTGTGCGAAGTCGCCGACGTTGTGTGGGTGCTGCACGAGGGTCAAATGGTAGCCCAGGGCAGGCCGGGTGAGGTGTTTAATCATTTGGCAGCTGACTGGCAGATTCCAGCCCCTACAATCCAGCAACTTGCTCAAAAAATGGATTGGCACTTGGCTGATGGCCGGTATCCGGTGAATTACGCTGATCTGAAGGAGGTTCGTTATGTCCACAATTGAACTGAGCCATCTGACGTTCACTTATCCGGAACGGTCCTTTAGCTTGGATGTTGAAGACAAACACTTCGCCAATCCGATGGTGGCGATTGTCGGCCAAAATGGTGCCGGCAAATCAACGCTCTTCAAATTGTTGACGGGCTTGCTGACACCACAAACCGGTGTGATTAAGATCGATGGAGAAAATTTTAATGATCTTAAACCAGTCGAAAAGTTACTGAAGGTTGGGATTACTTTTCAGAATCCTGACGATCAGCTTTTCAACCCGACCGTTCAACGAGAGGTGGAGTGGAGTGTCGCGCAGGTCATGGATGACCACGACACGATTACGAGGCGGGCTTTAGCGGCTCTAAAAAGAGTTGGCTTGGATGATAAAACAGCTGAAAGTCCATATGACCTGTCATTGTCGGAACGCAAGCTGTTGAGCGTTGCCACAGTTTTGGCAGTGGATCCGGCGATTTATTTATTTGATGAGCCGATGATGTCGCTTGATTGGGAAAGCCGGCGCAAGTTGACCGCAATTTTCCATCAGTTGGCTGATTCGGGCCACCAAGTTGTGACCATCACCCATGACATGGATTGGGTCGCCGCCGAGTTTGAGTCGGTGTATGTTATGGAACACGGGAAGTTTGGCTTCGCCGGCAGTCCACGGGAATTGTTCAGCAATCACGAACTTGTCCAGCGAGTGGGATTACTACCACCGCGGATTATGGACATAGCGGAGTCGCTGGGTGATTCACAGACATATTTATCGGTTAATGATTATTGCCAGAAAAATCGAGATGTATAGAAAAAGTCACCTCTGCGGGTTTTCCAGGTTGAAGGATTAACTTCAGCTTCTGGCAAGAACTCACATGGGTGACTTTTGTGTTTAATAACGTTTCATGATCATCGGGTGCTTCCTCAGATCACTCGGTTTGATTTTACTTTGTTTCATGGTCATAATCATATACCATTTCTTTTGGATTTTTTGTTTGACTAATACAAAATAGGTCTTCATAGGTCTTCGCATTTTTAGCGCCCATTAGGATCATCAGTATAATTTTCTGAATTAGGAGACTGTCCCATCACTATTCGAACTTCGTCTCCCAACTTACGCTGTTCCCATTCATCCGTGAATCCTTTAAATCGCAATTCTGGAACTTTCTTTTTAACTGAATCATCTATTTTCGCCATAGTCCCCACCATTTTATTGGTTTTTCTTGTTCTTCTATCCTTTTTTGATCTTTGATTTGTTCCTGTAAATTTTCCAACTTCTCTTTAAGAGCGTTCACTTCATCTTTATATTGATTGTCTAAGTGTTTGAATTCTGTTTCCTGTGAGGGCATTTTGAGGGCTTTTAAGTTATCATTTTCCGCCTTGTATTCTTCTAGCAACTTTTTATCTTGCAAGGCTAATCGTTGTTATTGGTCTAACAAATTAGTTAGTTTTTCTATTTGTTGGTCTTTGGTATTTGATTTGCTACTACTTTCTACTTTACCTAAAATTATTTTTTCTGCTTTAGAATTTATTAGATTAGACCCATTGGAACTTTTAAGCTGTAATTCTTTTGGTAACCTTTGGTAGTGATATTGAATATTTTGTTTTGTAACACTCAACTCATCCGCCAGCTCTTTGATCGTTTTTAAGTCTTTACTCATGGTTTAAGTCCTGCCTTTTAACCGTTGGTAGATATTGTTCAATGGCTTTTTTGAGGTAGCGTGCGATATTATGCTTAGAATATTCTTCACGTCTGCTGGCAACATAAGACAAGTGGTCTTTAACACTATTTAGCCCTCTTAATTCTTTCAGTTCGTCATAGAGGGGGTAAACATGGACTTGCAATCCTGCCATGATTTTTGTATCTTGCATTTCAAACGGACTTAGCAACATATTTTCTAGCAATAGCGTGGTGTACTTGCTTTTCATTGCTTCAATAGCTAGCTTATCTTCGGTTTCTGCTTTGCGTGCTTTATCTTCTTGATAGGCGGTATCTTCTAACTTATAGCTGTTATCGTCTGCTCGACGTTTCTTTCGTAACCAGATATCCAATGTTAAACCGTCCGCATCAATCGCTCGATAGAGATAATGCCAACGCCCCTTAATTTTGATATAGGTTTCATCCATTTTCAACGAATAGAAGGACTGTTTATTTTTCTTTTTCCAGAGATGATAGAGGATTTTACTGTATTCTTGAACCTACCGATAAATCGTAGTGTGACAAACATTTATTCCACGGTCATAAAGCAATTCCTGAACTTCACGATAGCTCAGATTGTAACGTAGGTAATAACCAACAGCGACAATGATGACGTCTTGTTGGAATTGTTTGCCTTTAAAATGATTCATCTCTCAAGCCTTACTAACCTTTTTTCTGCTCTTTGAGAAGCTGAAGGTCGTGCTAGTAACTACCTATTTGGTTTGATTAATTCCATCATTTATCTGGTGCTTGCACTTCAAAAAGGCTTCTATGGTGAGGTTTTAACAACTCTCTATTTTACAATTATGCAGCCAATTGGTCTCTTGGTTTGGATTTATCAAGCCCAGTTTAAGAAAGAACAACAAGAGTTTGTCGCACGTAAACTAGACGGCAAGGGTTGGACAAAGTATCTTTCTATTAGTGTTCTTTGGTGGTTGGCCTTTGGGTTTATTTATAAGTCTATCGGTGCCAATCGTCCCTATCGTGATTCCATCACTGATGCGACCAATGGTGTAGGGCAAATCCTCATGACAGCTGTTTATCGTGAACAATGGATATTCTGGGCAGCTACTAATGTCTTTTCAATCTATCTCTGGTGGGGAGAAAGCCTGCAAATTCAAGGCAAATACCTGATTTATCTCATTAATAGTCTAGTTGGTTGGTATCAGTGGAGCAAGGCAGCTAAGCAGAATACTGACTTACCTAACTAAGAAACAAAGTTTGAAGTACTGTTTTGAATTTTCGGTTAAAACAGATAGAGTTGATAATCAAGGATTTGAGATAATGAAAAAGAGGATTGGCGGATCCTCTTTTCTTGTTGAAAAGATAAAAAACTCACTAGCCTAGAAATAAGGTAACTGAGTTCTACTCTGTATTCAATTTTTAAGAATGAGAAGGTCTAGATAAAATTGCACAACTTCCTGGTCTGTAAAGTCTTGCCCTTTTTTGAGCCACCAGATCAATGTCTCGATAAAGTTGGTAACAACTAAGTGTTGGAGATAAGAAGTAGGCAGATTTGGGTGAGCTTCTCTTAAAGCATCAGCCAGCATGGGATAGACGTGGTGCTCCAACTCTCTCTGGAGTTGACGGAGGAAGTAGTCATTTTTGGAGAATAGCAAACTAGTGATATGGTCTTGATTCTTCTGAAAATGTAGAAAGAGGTGGGCGAGGTAATCTTCGGTTGAAATGGCTTGCTCTCTTTCAAAGAGATGATGGAAGAGGTAGCGACAGAGCTCGTCTAGAAGCAGTTCCTTGCTTTCATAGTGACAGTAAAAGGTGGAACGTCCCACATCTGCGAGAACAATGATATCCTGAACAGTAGTGGCCTCGTAGCCCTTAGCATTCAAAAGTTGTAGAAAAGCTTGATAGATGGCTTTTTTTGTTTTACTGATACGGCGGTCAATCTTAGTCATATGGACATTTGAGGCAAAGTGTTCAGAACTGAATAAAGCTGACGCTTTGCTTCTATTCTTTCTTTGAGTTTTAGTGGATAATGATAATGAACAAGGTGTTCATGAATCTATTATAACAAAGGAATGAGAAATATGAAGGCAAAATATGCTGTTTGGCTAGCTTTTTTCTTAAATTTGACTTATGCCATTGTCGAGTTTATTGCAGGTGGAATATTTGGTTCTAGCGCTGTTCTTGCTGACTCTGTGCATGACTTGGGAGATACGATTGCAATTGGAATATCAGCTTTTCTAGAAACCATCTCTAATCGTGAAGAAGACAATCAGTACACCTTGGGTTATAAGCGTTTTAGTCTGCTAGGAGCCTTGGTAACAGCGATAATACTCATGACAGGATCTGTTCTAGTTATTTTGGAAAATGTTACGAAGATTTTAAATCCGCAACCAGTCAATGACGAGGGGATTCTCTGGTTAGGAATTATTGCAGTAAGTATTAATGTGTTAGCGAGTTTAGTGGTTGGTAAGGGAAAGACAAAGAATGAGTCTATTCTGAGTCTGCATTTTCTAGAAGATACCCTAGGGTGGCTGGCTGTCATCCTAATGGCCATTGTTCTTCGATTTACGGACTGGTATATCCTAGATCCACTTTTGTCCCTTGTCATTTCTTTCTTTATTCTTTCAAAAGCTCTTCCACGTTTTTGGTCTACGCTCAAGATTTTCTTGGATGCTGTGCCAGAAGGTATTGATATCAAGCAAGTAAAGAGTGGCTTAGAGCAATTGGACAATGTGGCCAGCCTTAATCAGCTTAATCTCTGGACTATGGATGGTTTGGAAAAAAATACCATTGTCCATCTCTGTTTAGAAGATTGGGAGCAGATGACGGAAACAAAGAATCAAGTACGTCAGCTCTTAGAAGAAAGAGGTGTGCAGAATATTACTATCGAAGTGGACACCAGTCAAAGCAATCATGCGCAACATAAGCGAAGGGTAACAGCTTTAGAGCAGCCCCACGGGCATCAACACTAGAAAAAGAGGCTGGGATAAAACTCAATTTCAAGAGAGAATGAAGTAAATCTTCACACAAAAAGCGCATAGTATCAAGGTTTCTAAACATTTGACACTATGCGCTTTTTGCTTTTAGAGACTTTTTGCCTAGCTTATTTAATATCTTAATCATTCCTTGTACTTTCTCTCAATGTCAGTCTGGTTCCTAGCATAGTCAAGCTAGGGATTTTGCGACCGTGGAGAACTTCCTTGTTAAGAATATCCATGCCTGCTCGCCCCATTTCTTCAGTATAAACTGTGATGCTGGAGAGGGGAGGATAAACTTGCTTGGTCAGGCTGGTGTCGTTAAAAGAAATGAGGCTGACGCCATCTGGGAGGCTGATTCCAGCTTCTTGGAGGGCACGGAGGGCGCCAATGGCTAAGCTATCGCTGGCTGCGAAAAAGGCTGGTGGGAGTTGGTCTCCCAAGTTCTGAATGGCCTTTTTCATCAAGTCATAGCCAGACTGGGCCGTAAAGCTTCCCTGAAAGACCAATTCATCATGATAGATTCCTTTTGCTTGACTGTAGTTTCTGAAATTTTCCAGCCGCTTATCTTCAATGATTTCTTCTTGGTCTGTTGTTTCCTCAAGACCTGTTAGAATCCCGATACGGTCCATCCCTTGGCTGAGGAAATAATCAATAACCTGTTTCATGGCAGTGTAAAAGTCCGTGATAATGCAGGTATGTCCTAGCGAGAGGGTATCGCTGTCTAGAAAGACAAGAGGCTTTTGGTATTCTTCAAAGGCAGAAATCTGTGATCGGCTAAATTTTCCGATGCAAAGAATCCCAATTACTTCCTCGCTCAGAGTGAAAGGATGGTCATTAAAATAACGCAAGATATCATAGTCCAGTTCTTGGGCTCTTTTTTCGATGCCTAGGCGAATCTGGTAGTAGTAGAGGTCGTCTAACTCCCCTTGTTCGCTGACCCATTGGATAATGGCAATCTTTTGCTTGGGTTTATGGGACTCGCCTGTCTTGAGGTGCTTGGTATAGCCCAGCTCTTCAGCAACGGTTAAAATACGGTGTCTGGTTTCTTCTGTGACTGATAGGCTCTGGTCGCGGTTGAGGACACGGGATACGGTCGCGATAGAGACAGAGGCTAGCTGTGCGATGTCTTTTAATGTAGCCATAAATCCTCCTTCTTTTAGGTTAGTATATCATATTTTTCTGCTTTTTACTGATAGTTTAGTAAAATTTTAGTAAAAAGGATTGACCTTGGCAAATCCCTTGTATACAATAGAAGAAAACGATTACACGTTAAGATGACTTAACGAACAGTCAAAGGAGAATTCATATGACACAACATCTTACTGCTGAAACTCTTCGCAAAGACTTTCTTGCTGTTTTTGGTCAAGAAGCAGACCAAACTTTCTTTTCACCAGGTCGTATCAATCTGATTGGTGAACACACAGACTACAACGGTGGGCACGTTTTTCCAGCTGCTATTTCCTTGGGAACATACGGGGCTGCTCGCAAACGTGATGACCAAGTCTTGCGTTTCTACTCAGCTAACTTTGAGGACAAGGGCATTATCGAAGTGCCTCTCGCTGACCTCAAGTTTGAAAAAGAGCACAACTGGACCAACTATCCAAAAGGTGTCCTTCATTTCTTGCAAGAAGCTGGGCATGTGATTGACAAAGGGTTTGATTTTTATGTTTATGGGAATATCCCAAATGGTGCTGGCTTGTCTTCTTCAGCATCCTTGGAACTTTTGACAGGGGTAGTGGCAGAGCATCTCTTTGATTTAAAATTAGAGCGTCTCGATTTGGTTAAAATCGGAAAACAAACAGAAAATAACTTTATCGGAGTAAATTCTGGCATTATGGACCAATTTGCTATCGGTATGGGTGCAGACCAACGTGCTATTTACCTTGATACCAATACTTTAGAATATGATTTGGTGCCACTTGATTTGAAGGACAATGTCGTTGTTATTATGAACACCAATAAACGTCGTGAATTGGCGGACTCTAAATACAATGAGCGCCGTGCTGAGTGTGAAAAAGCAGTGGAAGAATTGCAAGTTGCCTTAGATATTCAGACCTTGGGTGAATTGGACGAGTGGGCCTTTGACCAGTATAGCTATCTGATTAAAGATGAAAATCGTTTGAAACGTGCTCGCCATGCTGTGCTTGAAAACCAACGTACCCTTAAAGCGCAAGCAGCCCTTCAAGCTGGTGATTTGGAAACATTTGGTCGTTTGATGAATGCTTCTCACGTTTCTCTAGAGCATGATTATGAAGTAACTGGTTTGGAATTGGATACCCTTGTTCACACAGCTTGGGCTCAAGAAGGTGTTCTCGGTGCTCGTATGACAGGGGCAGGTTTTGGTGGATGTGCTATTGCCTTGGTGCAAAAAGATACTGTTGAGGCCTTTAAGGAAGTTGTTGGTAAGCACTACGAGGAAGTAGTCGGATATGCTCCAAGCTTCTATATCGCTGAAGTTGCAGGTGGCACTCGCGTTTTAGATTAGTGAGAAGTATATGGAAGCTGTAATATTTGATTTAGATGGATTATTAGCTGATACTGAGATCATTTCTCTAAAAGTTTATCAAGAATTGCTTGAAGATTTTGGAATTCCTTTCACAGAAGATACATATTCTAGAGAATACAGTGGACATAGGGAAGAGGAGAATGTTCAACGATTTTTGGACACCTATGATTTACCTTGGAACTTTGACCAAACCTTAGAAAAAGTTTATGAACTGGAAGCTCGAATATTAGCTAAAGGTGTAAATTTAAAAAAAGGTGCTAAAAATTTGCTTGCTTTTTTGCAAAGAGAAGGTATTCCAATCGCTTTAGCAACTTCAAGTGTTGAATCTAGAGCTAGAATGATTTTGGATAGTAATGGTATACTGTCCCTATTTGACCATCTAGTTTTTGCAAAAGATGTAAAGCGAAGCAAACCTTACCCTGATATATTTTTAAAGGCCTGTAGTGATTTGAATGTTTTACCAGAGAATTGCTTAGTATTAGAGGATAGTGAAGCAGGGATTGAAGCAGCCTATAGAGCTGGGATACCAGTTATTTGTATTCCAGACTTAAAAATGCCAGCACAGTCTTTCTTAAATAAAACAGAACAAGTTTTTCAGGATTTAGATGCTGTCAGAGACTATTTAGAAAGTAGGAAGAATCAATGAGTCAGGGAATTCTAGATGCATTTATCACAGAAGTCATTTCTGAAAGTTCATTTGAGGAAATGGATCGAATCTACCTGACTAATCGTGTCTTGGCACGAGTGGGAGACGGTGTTTTGGAAGTTGAGACCAATCTGGATAAATTGATTGACCTCAAGGACCAGCTGGTTGAGGAAGCCGTTCGATTAGAGACGATTGAGGATAGTCAGATTGCGCGTGAAATCCTTGGTGCTGAACTGATGGATTTGGTGACTCCTTGTCCGAGTCAGGTCAATCGTGACTTTTGGACAACCTATGCCCACTCTCCTGAGCAAGCGATAGCAGATTTCTACCAACTTAGCCAGAAAAATGACTACATCAAACTCAAGGCCATTGCTAAAAATATCGCCTACAGAGTACCATCTGACTACGGAGATCTAGAAATCACCATCAACCTCTCTAAGCCTGAAAAGGATCCTAAGGAGATTGCTGCGGCTAAGTTGGTGCAAGCTAGCAATTATCCCCAGTGTCAGCTTTGTCTAGAGAATGAGGGCTACCATGGTCGAGTTAACCATCCAGCCCGTAGCAACCACCGTATTATTCGTTTTGAAATGGCGGGTCAGGAGTGGGGCTTCCAGTATTCGCCCTATGCTTACTTTAATGAGCACTGTATTTTCTTAGATGGTCAGCATCGTCCGATGGCGATTAGTCGGCAGAGCTTTGAGCGTTTGTTGGCTATCGTAGAGCAGTTTCCAGGCTATTTTTCAGGGTCTAATGCGGACCTCCCGATTGTGGGGGGGTCTATTCTAACTCATGACCACTATCAAGGAGGCCGTCACGTATTTCCTATGGAATTGGCTCCCTTGCAAAAGACCTTTCGATTTGCAGGTTTTGAGCAGGTCAAGGCTGGGATTGTCAAGTGGCCTATGTCAGTGCTGCGGTTGACCTCAGATTCTAAAGAGGATTTGATTCACTTGGCTGATAATATTTTGCAGGAATGGCGGCAATATTCAGACCCAAGTGTGCAAGTCTTAGCAGAAAGTAATGGAACACCACATCATACCATTACACCGATTGCCCGTAAACGCGATGGACAGTTTGAGTTGGACTTGGTCTTGCGAGACAATCAGACATCGCCAGAGCATCCTGACGGCATCTATCATCCCCACAAGGATGTCCAACATATCAAGAAGGAAAATATCGGCTTGATTGAGGTCATGGGCTTGGCAATCTTGCCACCACGTCTGAAAGCAGAAGTGGAGCAAGTCGCCAGCTATCTCGTGGGAGAAGGGGATACAGTTGCCTCTTATCATCAGGAATGGGCAGACCAACTCAGAGCCCACCATCCAGACCTAACGGATAAAGAAAAAGCCCTTGAAATCGTCAAGGACTCTGTGGGTACTATTTTTGCGCGTGTACTTGAGGATGCAGGGGTTTACAAGCAGACAGAACAAGGACAGGCAGCTTTTATGCGCTTTGTAGAACAGGTCGGAATTTTACCAGACTAGGAGCTTTCTCCTTGCACAGTCCTATAAAAAGTAGTATCATAGTGTCGTTTGAAATATCAGGAGGAAACGATGAAAGACTTTCATTTTGACGCTATATCTGCCTTTGAAAATTACGAAATTGAACAAATGAGAGATGGTCACGTTGTGGTGACGACCAAAGTAGTAGACTCGTCGCTCAACTACTATGGCAATGCCCATGGTGGCTATCTCTTCACCCTTTGTGACCAGATTAGTGGTTTGGTGGTTATCTCGCTGGGGCTTGATGGAGTGACACTCCAATCCTCTATCAACTACCTCAAGGCAGGAAAACTCGACGACGTGCTGACCATTAAAGGAGAATGTGTCCATCAAGGTCGCACAACCTGTGTGGTGGATGTTGATATCACCAATCAAGAAGGCAGAAATGTCTGCAAAGCAACCTTCACCATGTTTGTCACAGGCCAGCGATCAGAAGAAAGACAGGTAAGGATATAGAGAAACAAAAAAGAGGCTCACACCTCTTTTTAGTTTCAGATAAATCAATCAATTTCTTTAATAAACCTAGCAATTTCTTTTACAATCTCAGTAACTAAAGCATTTCCCATAAAAAACATTCTCATTTTATCAGATACCTCTACAATAGAACCGTCAGATAATTTCTTTTTAGCTGTCCAATCATCTGGGAAATCCTGAAGTCGTTCAGCTTCAATGGGTGTAATTAATCTATATTTATTGTTTACAAATAATAAATGTGTAGAACGATTAACAGTTCCTTCGGATGTAAGCATTGTTCGTCCAGGAAGGTTTAAATCATCATAAGGGGACATTCCTCCTTCTGAATAGATATATTGATGTCCGTCAGAGGATGTTCGTTCAATTTTTTTAGGTCCTCTAAGATATTGAAATTTTTCCAGTTTAGCCTGATCAGTTAAAAAATATTTTTCAGGTACTTCAGATTCATCTTGAAGAATTTCTCCTAGAGTGATGGGATTACCATTGTAATTAGGCTCTGTATCAATAGAATAGTATTTTCCATGTCTCATAACGCCTGTATTCCAAACGGTACCTGTAAAAGTATCTGAGACTTCAACTATATCATTTGGTAACTCATAAAACACATGACGATTTTTAACTGCTATAGGTTTAATAGGAAATTGTTTTGCAAATAGACCTTGATTGAAAATATAGTCATCATACCTATTATCTTCAAAGATTTCTTCATTTTTTTCGTAAAGATTATCAATCTTTTTTGCAAATACCGTATCATTTCGATATACGAAAAAGAATACACGACGTCTTCGTTGGCTTCTTCCATATTCAGCAGCATTAATAACTCGCCACTCTACAGAATATCCAAGATTATTAAAAGCTGTGAGCATGATTGCAAAATCACGTCCTCTTTGTTTTGAAGGTGCTTTTAAAAGTCTATCTACATTTTCTAGGATTAAATATTTTGGTTTAATTATTTCCGTTGCTCTAATAATCTCCCAAAATAAAACTCCTTTTTTTCCTTCGATACCTTTTTCATCTTTCTTGCTACGCGCAACAGAGTAATCTTGGCAAGGAAAACCACCGACAATCATATCGGCATCCATTTTGGAAAATTGTTGGTCTGTTATATCAGAAATACTAATATTGATGTTTTCGCTATTAGGGAAGTGATAATCATAGACCTCAAATGCGTCTTGAGATTTACGAGATGGTTCCCATTGGTTTGCCCATTTTGTTTTAAAGAGTTGCTTATCGGCATTTTCTAATCCTATCCGAAAACCGCCAACTCCAGCAAATAGTTCGAGAACTTTCATCTTTTCTCCTTCATTTTTTTACAGTTTAATCCATTATATACTATTTTCAATGATTGATCAAGTATTAATGTTTGCTTTAGTTTAATTTGATATAATATAAAAGATAGGAGAAGAAAATGGATCAAAACTTATTTAACTATAACGATGAAGATATCGATAGTGTTATTGAATATTCTCACAAACTATTAAATAGAAAATTTTCCGATGTTATGGAAGAGTATAATCGTTCACTCTATAAATCATATGACGATTATAATGATAGAGTAGTCTCTGAGGTACAAGATAAAGCAATTAGTATGAAGTCAAAAGGGCAGTATGGAAATTATATTGAAAAATATTTCTATGGTTATCAGCCAAATAGTGACTCGGAAGCTGACTTTGAAAAAATAGGTGTAGAATTAAAAGTTACTCCTTTTAAGATAAATAAAAATGGAACACTTAGTGCCAAAGAACGACTTGTACTAACAATACTAAACTATATGGAGGAAAATTTAGAGGATTTTTACTCCACTCATTTATGGAAAAAATGTGCAAAGATTTTATTATTGTTTTACAATGGCTTAATTCCTAATCAAACAATGAAGGACTATGTCATTGAAAAAATATTTTTATATGAATGGTTTGAGGAGGATATGGCAGTCATCCTTGAAGACTATCAGAAGATTACAGATAAAATCAAAAATGGACGGGCACATGAATTATCAGAATCAGATGGAAACTATTTATCAACTTGTACAAAAGGAGCAGGTAAAGGAAAGGATTTAAGACAACAACCTTTTAGTCATGAATTAGCAAAACAAAGAGCTTGGGAATTAAAATCAAGTTATATGACCTATCTGATTAATCATAAAATCTTTAACCAATCAGATCAAGAAAGTGTTCTAGCTAATTTTAGGGGTGAGAAAAAATCATTTACTGAGGTTATTGAAGAGAAGATTCTCTCCTACAAAGGTTTCTCTGAACAAGAGTTGTATGATAGATTTGAAGTGAATCCCAAAGCAAAAGGTAAGAATAGTACCTTGATTAGAAAAATTTTAGGCTTAACAGGGGATTTAGATAAGACAAAAGAATTTCAAAAAGCAAACATGAATTTGAGAGTTATTCGAGTAGATAAGAATAATTTACCTAAGGAAGACTCTCCATTTAAAACTTATTGTTTCAAAGAACTAGCAGCAACAGATAGTTGGGAATCATCACATGTTTATAATGAAATTTATAATAAACGATTCCTCTTCGTTATTTTTAAGGAAATTGAACCTAAGCTATTTGTATTAGATTCTATCAAGTTTTGGGGATTTCAGGATAGACAATTAGAAGAAATACAAAGAGTGTGGCAGGAAACTAGACAAATTATTTCTGACGGAGTTAAATTAACTCAAAATGGTAATAAAGTGTCAACTAATTTTCCTCAAAGTAGGATAAACAGAATCCTATTTACGAAATTACATGCTACTAATACTTATTATGAAATTGAAAAAGGAAAATTTATTGGAAAAGGTTCATTATCTGATACGGATGAACTTCCAGATGGGCGTAGGATTACAAAACACTCCTTTTGGATGCCTAAAAAGTTTATAAAAGAAATATTAGATGGGAATTGGGATTGATAGTATTTACACTCAATTTGGAATAAACAAAAAAGAGGCTCACACCTCTTTTTCTTATTTCTTTTTACGATTCAGTACCGCATTGAGGACAATGGCAAGTAGGCTGGCTACGACGATTCCGTTTGAGAAGAACATTTGGAAGGCTGTCGGCATGCTGACAAAGAGATTACTGTTGTTGAGTCCGACACCTGCAGCGATTGAAACAGCTGCGATAAGGAAGTTGTGTTCATTGTTAGCAAAGTCAACACGGGCGAGAATTTGCATTCCTTGAATCGAGACAAAACCAAACATCACCAGCATGGCACCACCGAGGACAGGACTCGGAATGATTTGGGCAAGGGCGCCAAACTTAGGAAGGAGTCCAAGGAGAACCAGGAAACCAGCTGCGTAGTAGATTGGCAGGCGTTTCTTGATACCTGATAATTTAACCAGACCGACGTTTTGTGAAAATCCTGTGTAAGGGAAGGTGTTAAAGATTCCTCCGAGAAGTACGGCTAAACCTTCTGCACGGTAACCGTTGCGAAGGCGCGTGCTGTCGATTGGATCTTTCGTGATATCAGACAAGGCTAGGTAAACACCAGTCGACTCAACCATAGACACCGTTGCGATGATACACATCATGACAATAGATGAGATTTCAAAGGTTGGCATCCCAAAGTAGAGAGGAGTTGGGACATGGACAAGAGGTGCTGCAGCAACAGGAGAGAAGTCCACCAAGCCCATGCTAGCAGCGATGGCAGTTCCGACAACCAGTCCAATCAAAATGGAGATAGACTTGATAAATCCTTTGGTAAAGATGTTAATCAAGAGGATAATCAGAACAGTGATAGCTGCAAGTAAGAGACTTTGACCAGTTGGCTCTGGAACGTTATTTCCCATATTTCCAATAGCGACAGGAATCAAGGTTAAACCAATCGTAGTAATAACAGATCCGGTTACGATAGATGGGAAAAGATTAGCTACTTTTGAGAAGATGCCTGAAACAAGAACCACGTAAATCCCTGATGCGATAAGGGCACCAAACATAGCACCACTACCATGGCTTTGACCAATCATAATCAAAGGAGCGACTGATTGGAAAGCAACTCCGAGAACGACTGGTAGTCCAATTCCAAAGTATTTGTTGAGTTGGAGTTGGAGGAAGGTAGCCACCCCACACATGAAGATATCTGTGGAAATTAAGTAGGTCAACTGCTCAGCTGAATAGCCAAGGGCTGTCGCAATCATGATGGGAACCAGGATAGATCCTGAGTACATGGCTAGTAAGTGCTGCAAGCCAAGAACGGCTGCTTGCGAGTGTTTTTCTTGAGTTTGCATTAGAGATCTGCCTCCTTAAATACGACCTGACCATTTTCAAAACGATCCAAGCGAGCGAGTGATAGAACAGGATAGCCTGCTGTTTCAAGCAAATCACGGCCATCTTGGAAGGACTTTTCAATCACGATACCGATAGCTTCGACTGTGGCACCGGCCTGTTCGATGATTTGAATCAAGCCTTTAGCAGCTTGGCCATTAGCAAGGAAATCATCAATAATCAAGACCTTGTCCTCTGGTGAGAGGAATTTTCCAGCGATAGAAACGGTGCTGGTTACCTGTTTGGTAAAGGAGTAGACTTCTGCAGTTAAGATGCCTTCATTCATGGTGATGTTTTTAGCTTTCTTTGCGAAAATCATGGGAACGTTTAAGGCTTCGGCAGTAAAAATGGCTGGGGCAATGCCTGAAGCTTCAATGGTCACGACCTTGGTAATGCCAGCAGCAGCGAATTTTTCCGCAAAAACCTTACCAATCTCTCGCATCAAGCTAAAGTCAACTTGGTGGGTTAAAAAGGAATCTACCTTGAGAATGTTGTCACCCAAGATATGCCCATCCTTGAGGATGTGCTCTTCTAATAATTTCATAAGACCTCCTAAAGTCTAAAAGCCAATCCATTTGCTTGTTTCTGATCCTTAACCAGAAAAAACTAATAGAAAAAAGGACCTACTTAATCTCTAAGTAAGTCCCTAAAATAGGCATGGCAAAAAAGACCATCCCCTCAAGCTAACTTACTTATTGTTAGGTGTTCCGGCACCTTGTAGAAACGTCGTGCCAATTCACGACATAAACAAGTAAAACGATATTCAATTTTAAATAGGCTTGCGCCAATGTTTTTATTTTACACTAAATAACTTTAGAAATCAAATGTTTTGTCAGTGTTTTGGAATAAAAAACGAACAAATTGAAGAAAAATGGACAAATTCTCAATTATAGGTTAACATTTAGAAGTATTTTTCATCATAAAAGACATATTATCAAGATTCTTCAAGACCTGACAATATGCCTTTTTCTGATTTGAAAGATTTTTTCTATTCGCTAAATCTTAAAAAATAGCCATCTGGATCCAAAACTGCAAATTCGTGAGGGTAAATAAAGCTATCTCCCACTCGAAATTCTCTTTTGGTCAGCGGACGATGGATAGGATAGTCAGCTTCCAGCAGTTTTTGGTGGAGCTGAGGGACATCTTCAATGCCAAAGGAAATATTAACACCGCGCCCGAAAGGATAGGTTAGTTGGGCTAATTCTTCTGTGCTGCCTTCTTCTAGCATAAGTTGGCAGTCTTCAAGCGAGAGGAAGAGAAATTTCTCCTCTGGACGCTCGTATTCGACAGAAAATCCCAGCAAGTCGCAGTAGAAGTGGCGTGACTTTTCGAGGTCAGATACTACAAATTCAGGAATGACAGCTTGATAGTCCATTAGCTTTCTCCTTAGAGCTCAATCTCCATGACAATGGGCGTATGGTCTTGGCGTGCACCAGAGTCAATCATATCAGATTTAGTGACCTTGTCTGCGAGACGGTTACTTGTGAGCCAGTAGTCGATTCTCCAGCCTGTATTGTTTATTTTAGAAGTCTTGCTGCGCTGTGCCCACCAAGTGTAGCGTTCTGGAACATCGCCGTGAATGTGGCGGAAGGTATCCGTAAATCCAGTTGCTAAAAGGTTGGTAAATCCAGCACGCTCCTCGTCGGTAAATCCTGGTGAACGGCGGTTGCTAGCAGGATTTGCAAGGTCGATCTCATTGTGGGCCACATTGTAGTCACCGGTCGCAAGGACTGGTTTTTCTTTGTCTAGTTCAGCCAAATACTCCGCATATTTGACATCCCAGATTTGGCGTTCTTCCAAGCGTTTGAGACCGTCGCCAGCGTTTGGAGTGTAAACTTGCGTTACGAAAAATTCATCAAATTCCAAGGTGATGATGCGGCCTTCCGAGTCCATGGTAGAAGGAGCACCGATTTCTGGAAAAGTGACAGTTGGTGTGAGTTCTTTCTTATAAAGGAACATGGTTCCAGCATAGCCTTTGCGGGCAGGTTCTTGAGAAGAACGCCACGTATTTTTGTAGCCAGGGAAGAGTTCAGTCAAAATTTCCAAGTGTTTTTTTGTAGGACCCTTGGCAGAAAGTTTGGTTTCTTGGATAGCGATAATATCAGCATTTTCAGCGACCAGGGTTTGTAGGACTTCTTGGGACAATTTCGCGCGAGCTGAGTCACTAGTTAGGGCTGCATTGAGGGAATCAATATTCCATGAGATGAGTTTCATAAAGTTACCTTTTTCATTCAGATTTATAGATTTTATTATACCAAAAAAAGGTCTATTTCCCCAACGTATGGTTTGAAAAATCACCCTCTTTCGTTTATAATTAAGAATGATTTTATGAAAGGGAGTGAAAATAAATGAAATTTTACTCATATGACTATGTGCTTAGCCAAATCAGTCAACAAAATGGGATTATGATTGGCTTTGGGATTGTACTCCTAGCTATCACAGGATTTTTTGCTTTTAAGGCCTATCGTGATAAAAAGGGAACTAAATTTCGTGAATTGGTCATGATTTTGGCCTTGACTTTGGTAGCCATGCTTTTGGTGACAATCTCAAAATACCAGACCAATCAAGCATCAAACAACCAATTTCAAACTTCACTTCATTTCATAGAGGTTGTTTCCAAAGACTTGGGAGTGGATAAATCAGAAGTTTATGTTAATACTTCAGCTACCACTGATGGAGCGCTTGTCAAGGTAGGTCCAAATGTCTACCGTGCTATGAACGGGAGCGAACCAGACAAGTATCTTTTAGAGAAATTAGAATTGCATCAAACAGACGCTATTGAATTGGTGGAGGTAAACAAATGACACTCAATTATATGGAAATTTTAATCAAATTGGCCCTGGGGCTCTTCTCGCTTGTTTTTGTTATCAATGTGACAGGGAAGGGGAACTTGGCACCTAACTCTGCGACAGACCAAATTCAGAACTATGTTCTTGGTGGTATCATCGGTGGGGTAATTTACAATAGTTCTATCAGTATTCTCCAGTATGCAGTGATTTTGATGATGTGGACGATTTTGGTCTTGACCCTCAAGTGGCTCAATAACAATGTTCGTTTTGTCAAACACTTGATTGATGGCAAGCCAACTCTCCTTATCAAAAATGGGAAGATTGACCCAGAAGCCTGTCGTTCAGTTGGTTTGTCTGCATCGGATGTAGCCCTCAAACTTCGTAGCCAAGGGATTTTCCAGATGAAACAAGTCAAACGAGCTGTGCAGGAGCAAAATGGCCAACTCATCGTGGTCCAAATGGGAGATGAAAATCCTAAGTATCCAGTTGTGACTGACGGTGTGATCCAAGTAGATGTTTTGGAATCGATTGGTCGAAGCGAAGAATGGCTGCTTGATAACCTCAGTAAACAAGGGCATGATAATGTAGCCAATATCTTTATCGCTGAGTATGATAAGGGTGTCGTCTCAGTCGTAACTTATGAATAAGAAAAACCTGGGGTCTTGTACTCTTCAAAAATCAAATTCAAACTGCGTCAACGTCGCCTTGCCGTATGTAGGTTACTGACTTCGTCAGTTCTATCTACAACCTCAAAGCAGTGCTTTGAGCAGCCTGCGGCTGGTTTCCTAGTTTGCTATTTGATTTTCATTGAGTATTGGCCTCAGGTTTCCATTTGCAATCAGAAAGGGATTTTATGTCCATTATTCAAAAACTTTGGTGGTTTTTCAAGTTAGAAAAACGCCGTTATCTAGTCGGGATTGTGGCCCTGGTCTTGGTTTCCGTCCTCAATCTCATTCCCCCTATGGTCATGGGGCGGGTCATTGATGCCATTACATCGGGACAATTAACCCATCAGGACCTTCTTCTTGACCTATTTTACTTGCTCCTTGCGGCCTTTGGCATGTACTATCTGCGCTATGTGTGGCGTATGTATATCCTCGGGACTTCCTACCGTCTGGGACAGATTATGCGTTCTCGCTTGTTTGAGCATTTCACAAAAATGTCTCCAGCCTTTTATCAAACCTATCGGACGGGGGACCTGATGGCGCATGCCACCAACGATATCAATGCCTTAACCCGTCTCGCAGGTGGAGGAGTCATGTCTGCGGTGGATGCCTCTATCACGGCTCTGGTGACCTTACTGACCATGCTCTTTAGCATTTCTTGGCAGATGACGCTAGTTGCCATTCTTCCCTTGCCTTTTATGGCTTATGCGACCAGTCGTCTAGGGAGAAAGACCCACAAGGCTTTTGGTGAATCGCAGGCTGCTTTCTCTGAACTCAATAACAAGGTGCAGGAGTCGGTATCGGGTATCAAAGTGACCAAATCTTTCGGGTATCAGACGGATGAGTTGAAGTCCTTTCAGGCAGTCAATGAATTGACCTTCCAAAAGAACCTGCAAACCATGAAATACGATAGTCTCTTTGACCCCATGGTTCTCTTGTTTGTTGGTTCCTCCTATGTTTTAACGCTCCTGGTAGGCTCCTTGATGGTTCAGAAAGGGCAAATCACGGTTGGGAATCTAGTTACCTTTATCAGCTACTTGGATATGCTAGTTTGGCCTCTCATGGCCATCGGCTTCCTCTTTAATATTACCCAGCGAGGGAAGGTTTCTTACCAGCGGATTGAGGAACTTTTGTCTCAGGAATCACCTGTACAAGACCCTGAATGTCCTCTGGATGGTATTGAAAATGGGCGCTTGGAGTACGATATTGACAGCTTTGCCTTTGAAAATGAGGAAACACTGACGGATATTCACTTCAGCTTGGAAAAAGAGCAAACACTGGGCTTGGTTGGGCAGACAGGTTCTGGGAAAACGTCTTTGATCAAGCTTCTCTTGCGTGAATACGATGTGGATAAGGGAGCTATTTATCTAAATGGTCATGATATTCGCGACTATCGTCTGACAGATCTTCGTAGTCTTATGGGCTATGTTCCTCAGGATCAGTTTCTCTTTGCGACTTCGATTTTAGACAATATCCGCTTTGGTAATCCTAACTTGCCCCTTTCAGCGGTCGAGGAAGCGACTAAGCTAGCTCAAGTTTACCAAGACATTGTAGCCATGCCTCAGGGATTTGATACAGTTATTGGTGAAAAAGGAGTCAGTCTTTCTGGTGGGCAAAAGCAACGTCTGGCCATGAGTCGGGCTATGATTTTAGACCCTGATATCTTGATTTTAGATGATTCCTTGTCCGCCGTAGATGCCAAGACAGAGTATGCGATTATCGACAATCTCAAGGAGACACGAAAGGACAAGACAACCATTATTACGGCTCATCGCCTCAGTGCGGTTGTCCATGCAGATTTGATTTTAGTTCTGCAAAATGGTCAAATCATCGAACGAGGCACGCACGAAGACTTGCTAGCCCTGGATGGCTGGTATGCCCAAACCTATCAGTCTCAGCAGCTGGAAATGAAAGGAGAAGAAGATGCAGAATAAACGAGAACAATGGGCTGTATTGAAGGGCTTGATGTCCTATCTCAAGCCTTACGGCCTTCTGACTTTTTTGGCACTCAGTTTTCTCCTAGCGACGACGATCATTAAAAGTGTCATTCCCCTTGTAGCCTCCCACTTTATCGACCAGTACCTCAGCAACCTAAATCATCTTGCTGTTACCGTTTTGCTGGCCTACTATGGTCTCTATATCCTACAAACTCTAGTTCAGTATGTTGGCAATCTTCTCTTTGCGCGTGTGTCCTATAGTATTGTTAGAGATATTCGTCGCGATTCCTTTGCTAATATGGAGAAGCTGGGTATGTCTTACTTTGATAAGACGCCAGCAGGCTCCATCGTCTCTCGTTTGACAAATGACACCGAGACCATCAGTGATATGTTTTCTGGGATTTTATCTAGCTTTATCTCAGCAGTTTTCATTTTTCTGACAACTCTTTATACCATGTTGGTGCTGGATTTTCGTTTGACAGCTTTAGTCCTGCTCTTTCTACCCTTGATTTTTCTTTTGGTCAATCTCTATCGGAAAAAGTCAGTGAAAATCATCGAGAAAACCAGAAGTCTCTTATCAGATATCAATAGCAAACTGGCTGAAAACATCGAGGGAATCAGGATTATCCAGGCCTTTAACCAAGAGAAGCGCCTGCAGGCAGAATTTGATGAGATCAACCAAGAACACTTGGTCTACGCCAACCGTTCTGTAGCCTTGGATGCCCTATTTTTGCGGCCTGCTATGAGTTTGCTGAAACTCCTAGGATACGCTGTTTTGATGGCCTATTTTGGCTACCGTGGTCTTTCTATCGGGATAACGGCCGGAACCATGTATGCCTTTATCCAGTACATCAATCGTCTCTTTGACCCTCTGATTGAGGTGACGCAAAACTTTTCAACCCTTCAAACGTCCATGGTGTCTGCAGGGCGCGTATTTGCCTTGATTGACGAGAAAACCTATGAGCCTCTTCAAAAAGATGGGCAAGCCAAAGTCCAAGAAGGCAATATCCGTTTTGAACATGTGTGCTTCTCATATGACGGTAAACATCAGATTCTGGATGATATTTCTTTCTCTGTTAACAAGGGTGAAACCATTGCCTTTGTAGGGCATACAGGTTCAGGGAAATCTTCCATTATCAATGTCCTCATGCGCTTTTATGAATTCCAGTCAGGCCGAGTTCTCTTGGATGGTGTGGATATTAGAGACTACAGTCAGGAAGAGTTGAGAAAAAATATCGGTCTGGTCTTGCAGGATCCCTTCCTCTATCATGGGACTATCAAGTCCAATATCGCCATGTACCAAGATCTGAGTGATGAAGAGGTCCAGGCTGCGGCTGCCTTTGTCGATGCAGATTCCTTTATTCAAGAACTTCCACTTGGATATGATGCACCTGTTTCTGAACGGGGTTCGAGTTTTTCAACTGGTCAGCGTCAGCTTCTAGCCTTTGCTAGAACAGTAGCCAGTCAGCCTAAAATCCTGATTTTGGATGAAGCAACCGCCAATATTGACTCTGAAACAGAAAGTATGGTTCAAGCTTCTCTGGCGAAGATGAGACAGGGGCGGACAACTATTGCCATCGCCCACCGCCTTTCTACCATCCAAGACGCCAACTGTATCTATGTTTTGGACAAGGGGCGCATTATTGAGAGTGGAACCCATGAGGAACTCTTGGCCTTGGGAGGAACCTATCACAAGATGTATAGCTTGCAGGCAGGGGCCATGTCCTAATACTCTTTGATTTTCATTGAGTAAAAGAAGGAAATCCTTCAAATTACAGATTTCTTTCACCGCCTTTTCCATTTTGTGGTATAATGAAAAATGTTGACAAATAGTATAATAAAAACAAAGGAGAAATAGGATGCTGAAATGGGAAGACTTGCCCGTGGAAATGAAATCAAGCGAGGTTGAGTCTTACTACCAGCTTGTCTCTAAAAGGAAGGGGTCGCTGATTTTCAAGCGTTGTTTGGACTGGGTTCTGGCCTTGGTCTTACTGATTTTGACTTCCCCAGTCTTTCTTATCTTGAGCATTTGGATCAAGTTGGATAGCAAGGGACCCGTCATTTACAAGCAAGAGCGCGTGACCCAGTACAACCGTACTTTCAAGATTTGGAAGTTCCGTACTATGGTTACGGATGCGGATAAAAAAGGAAGTCTGGTGACTTCTGCTAATGATAGTCGCATTACCAAGGTTGGGAATTTCATCCGCCGTGTCCGTTTGGACGAACTGCCTCAGTTGGTCAATGTCCTTAAAGGTGAGATGTCCTTTGTTGGGACAAGACCTGAAGTGCCACGTTACACAGAGCAGTATAGCCCTGAAATGATGGCGACCTTACTTTTGCCAGCAGGAATTACCTCTCCAGCCAGCATCAACTACAAGGATGAGGACACCATCATCAGTCAAATGACGGAGAAAGGTCTGTCGGTTGACCAAGCCTATGTAGAGCATGTTCTTCCTGAAAAGATGCGCTATAATCTCGCCTATCTCCGAGAGTTTAGTTTCCTTGGAGACATCAAAATCATGTTTCAAACCGTGTTTGAAGTGCTAAAATAAAGTAGTCATGAGAAAATGAGTACAGATAAAAGGAGCAAATCAATGCCAAATTACAATATTCCATTTTCACCACCCGATATTACAGAAGCAGAAATTGCTGAAGTAGCGGATACCCTTCGTTCTGGTTGGATCACGACAGGTCCTAAGACCAAAGAACTGGAGCGTCGCTTATCTCAATATACACAGACACCTAAGACTGTCTGCCTCAACTCTGCGACTGCCGCTCTTGAGTTGATTTTACGCGTTTTGGAAGTGGGACCTGGAGATGAAGTCATCGTTCCAGCCATGACTTACACAGCTTCATGTAGTGTTATCACTCACGTGGGAGCAACACCTGTCATGGTGGATATCCAAGCAGATACTTTTGAAATGGACTATGACTTGCTGGAGCAAGCTATCACTGAAAAGACTAAGGTGATTATTCCTGTTGAGCTTGCGGGGATTGTGTGCGACTATGACCGTTTGTTCCAAGTTGTGGAGAAGAAACGTGACCTCTTTACAGCTACTAGTAAGTGGCAAAAGGCCTTTAACCGTATCGTGATTGTCTCTGATAGTGCCCACGCTTTGGGATCTACTTATAAAGGGCAACCTGCTGGTTCTATTGCTGACTTTACTTCCTTCTCATTCCATGCCGTTAAGAATTTTACAACTGCTGAGGGAGGAAGTGCGACTTGGAAGGCCAATCCAGCGATTGACGACGAAGAGATGTACAAGGAATTTCAAATCCTTTCCCTTCACGGTCAAACTAAGGATGCCCTTGCTAAGATGCAATTGGGTTCATGGGAGTACGATATCGTCACACCAGCCTACAAGTGCAATATGACTGATATCATGGCTTCACTTGGTTTGGTACAATTGGACCGTTATCCTGGTTTACTACAACGTCGTAAGGACATTGTGGACCGCTATGATCGAGGTTTTGCAGGTTCTTGCATTCGTCCATTGGCACACAAGACTGATAGTGTCGAATCTTCACGCCACCTCTACATCACCCATGTAGAAGGAGCAAGCCTAGAAGAACGCAACCTCATCATTCAAGAATTAGCCAAAGCAGGAATCGCAAGTAACGTACACTACAAACCGCTTCCACTCTTAACAGCCTATAAGAATCTTGGCTTTGATATGGCGAATTATCCTAAGGCCTATGCCTTCTTTGAAAATGAAATTACCCTCCCTCTTCACACTAAATTAAGCGATGAAGAAGTGGACTATATCATTGAGACTTTCAAAACAGTTTCTGAAAAAGTGCTAACTTTATCAAAAAAATCGTAAAAAAGTCTTGACAAAGAAAAAACAAAGTATTAAAATAAGTTCAACAAATCAGAAAAGTAACTATTTTTGATTTTCAGGGAGCCTGTGGTGATTGTGAACAGGTGGTTGGGAGTAGTGAAAGTGGGCTGATTTTAAAATGAATTTGAAACAATGAAAATTCGGTGCGCACACCTTACAGTGCAACTTGTTGTTAGACAAGGTAGAGATGTAAAGGGGGATAGTCCCTTTATAATTGAGGTGGCACCGCGTTACCAACGCCCTCACACAGAATCCAATCTGTGTGTGGGCTTTTTCATATCTTGGAATCAATACTGAAAGAGGAAAAATTTTATGACAACTAAAGGTTATTTTGGACAATTTGGTGGTAGTTTTGTACCGGAGCCGATTCAGGCTTTGTTGGATGAGTTGGAAGTGACTTTTGACAAATACAAGGATGATCCAGAGTTTTTGGCAGAATTTCGTCATTACTTAAAAGACTATTCAGGTCGTGAAACACCGCTTTATTTTGCAGAAAGTTTGACAGATCACTTAGGTGGGGCTAAGATTTATCTCAAGCGCGAAGATCTTAACCATCTGGGTTCTCACAAGCTTAATAACGTTTTAGGACAAATTCTTCTTGCTAAACGTATGGGCAAAAAACGAGTGATCGCAGAAACAGGAGCTGGTCAACATGGTGTTGCGACAGCAGCAGCTGCAGCCAAGTTTGGTATGGCCTGTGATGTCTACATGGGGGCAGAGGATGTGGAGCGTCAACGTCTCAATGTCTTCCGCATGGAGATGATGGGAGCAACTGTTCATGCAGTTGAAACTGGGACACGAACTCTCAAGGATGCGGTAGATGCAGCCTTTGGAGCATGGATGAATGACCTTGAAGCCTTCTATGTTTTGGGATCTGCTGTGGGTCCTCATCCTTATCCTACAATTGTTCATGAATTCCAAAAAGTCATCAGTGAAGAATCTCGTCGTCAAATTTTAGAAAAAGAAGGTCGTTTACCAGACTACGTTATTGCCTGTGTAGGTGGTGGTTCCAATGCCATTGGTGCTTTTTCACAGTATGTGGCTGATGAAGAAGTCAAATTGGTTGGAGTAGAAGCTGCTGGTCATGGACTTGATACAGACAAGCACGCAGCTACTATGACAAAAGGTAGTATCGGAATTGTCGACGGCATGAAGACCTATGCAGTCTTTAAGGAAGACGGAGAGTTGGCTCCAGTTTACTCTATCTCAGCTGGACTGGACTATCCAGGGGTTGGCCCAGAACACGCCTACTTCAAAGATTCAGGTCGCGTGGAGTATGTGGCAGCGACAGACGAAGAAGCTGTTCAAGCCTTGCTCCTTCTCAGCAAGACAGAAGGGATTATCCCAGCGATTGAAAGTTCGCACGCTATCGCAGAAGCGGTTAAACGTGCACCGAAACTAAGTAAAGATGACATTATCATCATCAATGTCTCTGGTCGTGGAGACAAGGACGTAGCTGCGATTGCAGACTACCTAGAAGCTAAAAAATAATAGATGGAAAAATTACAGTACTTTCTCTCCCAGAGAGCTTGTGGTTGCTGGAAACAAGCAGAGAAAACTGTAAGGTTGGGTCCATCTGAAACGAGAGAAGAAAACATAATTCTCAAGGGAGTGCCCTTTATCGCACAGCCTGTTACAGGAGGTATCTGAGACAGGAATGAGAGATAGGAGAAATCCTATAATTGAGGTGGCACCGCGAATTTCGTCCTCACGCAAGTTATTTTGCGTGGGGATTTTTCATACAGTCGCCACGGACTAGAAGTAGAACTGAAAGGGAAATTACAATGGAAAGAATCATTCATGGAGATGTCTTATCACCAATCTTGGCTTATATGCGCCTAAAGGGGCAACACAAGGTTATCTTAGAGAGTATTCCGAGAGACAAGGAAACAGCTCGTTTTTCTATCCTAGCCTATAATCCTGTTTTTGAGATTAAGTTTGAAAATGGAGTCCTTTATCAAAATGGTCAAGTGATTGATCGGGATCCTTTGGATTTCCTTTATCAAGTGACTCATAAGAGCCAGCATCATTCAGACCTACCTTTTGGTGGGGGAGCTATTGGCTTTGTCGGTTATGATATGATTTCTCTTTATGAAGAAATTGGCCAAATTCCTGAAGATACCATTGGGACGCCAGACATGCATTTCTTTGTCTATGAGAGCTACATGGTCTTTGACCATAAAAAGGAAAAAATCCATGTCATCGAGGATGCTCTCTATAGTGATCGTAGTCAAGAAGACTTGGAAAAAGCCTTGAATCAAGTGCTTGAGGAATTACGAATCCCTGCTCCAAATGAATTTGAAGATTTGGATTTATCACCACTTGACTTCAAACCGCATATCGCTCCTCAGAAGTTTGAGGAAATGGTGGAAACAGCTCGCGACTTGATTCGTAACGGAGATATGTTCCAGTGTGTACTCAGTCAGCGCTTCTCAGCAGAAGTTACAGGAAATCCATTTGACTTCTACAGAAATCTCCGCGTGACCAATCCATCTAATTACCTCTATTTCTATGATTTTGGGGATTATCAAATCATCGGTGCCAGTCCTGAAAGTTTGGTTTCTGTCAAAAATGGTATCGTGACAACCAATCCGATTGCGGGAACGCGACCAAGAGGGGCTACGGATGAAGAAGACAAGGATTTGGCGACAGACCTACTTTCGGATGAGAAGGAAACAGCAGAGCATCGGATGTTAGTAGACTTGGGACGAAATGATATTGGCCGCATCTCTGAAACGGCCAGTGTCCAAGTCACTAAGTATATGGAAGTGGAGCTTTTCCGTTATGTCATGCATTTGACCAGCGTGGTCAAGGGGCGTTTACTTCCAGAACTCACTGCTATGGATGCCTTGAAAGCTACACTTCCAGCTGGAACCGTTTCTGGAGCACCTAAGATTCGGGCCATGAGACGCATCTATGAACTAGAAACGGAAAAACGTGGCGTATACGCAGGAGCAATCGGCTACTTGTCTGCGACGGGTGATATGGATTTCGCCATTGCCATCCGAACGATGATTCTCAAAAATCAAACAGCCTATGTGCAGGCTGGGGCAGGGATTGTCTATGACTCTATTGCCCAAAACGAATACCAAGAAACCATTAACAAGGCTAAATCTATGACTAGAATTGGAGAACTAAGACCATGATTTTATTGATTGACAACTATGATTCTTTTACCTATAACTTGGCGCAATACATTGGGAATTTCGCAGAAGTTCAGGTCTTGAGAAATGATGATCCTAAGCTGTATGAAGAAGCTGAAAAAGCAGATGGTCTGGTCTTTTCTCCTGGTCCTGGTTGGCCAGTTGATGCTGGAAAGATGGAAGACATGATTCGTGACTTTGCAGGCAAGAAGCCGATTCTAGGAATTTGTTTGGGTCACCAAGCCATTGCAGAAGTCTTTGGTGGGAAGTTAGGATTGGCTCCAAAAGTCATGCATGGGAAACAGAGCAATATCAGCTTTGAAGCGCCATCTGTTTTGTATCAAGGCATCGAGGATGGTCGTGCGGTCATGCGTTACCACAGTATTTTGATTGAAGAAATGCCAGAAGAGTTTGAAGTGACAGCTCGTTCGACTGATGATCAAGCCATTATGGGAATTCAACACAAAACCCTTCCAATTTATGGTTTCCAGTACCATCCAGAAAGTATCGGAACGCCTGACGGATTGTCTTCTATTCGGAATTTTATCGAGAATGTTGTAAAGTGAGGAAACTAGGATGAAAGAGATTATTGAAAAATTAGCAAAATTTGAAAATTTATCGGGTGTGGAAATGACGGACGTCATTGAGCGTATCGTAACTGGACGTGTAACAGAGGCACAGATTGCTTCTCTCCTTTTAGCTCTTAAGATGAAGGGGGAAACACCTGAAGAACGCACAGCCATTGCCCAAGTCATGAGAGGGCATGCCCAACATATTCCAACTGAGATTCATGATGCCATGGACAACTGCGGTACAGGTGGGGACAAATCTTTCAGCTTTAACATCTCTACAACTGCAGCCTTTGTCTTGGCTGGTGGGGATGTTCACATGGCCAAGCACGGTAACCGCTCGATTTCTTCTAAATCTGGTTCAGCAGATGTTCTCGAAGCCTTGGGTATCAATCTAGACCTCAAACCAGCTGAACTAGGTAAGGTCTTTGATAAAACTGGAATCGTCTTTCTCTTTGCTAAAAATATGCACCCAGCCATGAAATACATCATGCCAGCTCGTTTGGAATTGGGAATTCCAACGATTATGAACTTGACTGGTCCCCTGATTCACCCAATGGCCTTGGAAACACAGCTTCTTGGTATTAGTCGTCCAGAACTTCTAGAAAGTACTGCTCGGGTTTTAAAAAATATGGGTCGCAAACGTGCCATCGTGGTTGCTGGACCAGAAGGATTGGATGAAGCTGGTTTGAACGGAACAACCAAGATTGCTCTTCTTGAAAATGGTGAAATTACCTTGTCAAGCTTTACTCCAGAGGATTTGGGGATGGAGCGCTACGCTATCGAAGATATCCGTGGGGGCAATGCTCAGGAAAATGCAGAGATTTTACTTAGCGTTCTGAAAAACGAACCAAGTCCATTCTTGGAAACTACAGTTTTAAATGCTGGTCTTGGTTTCTATGCTAATGGTAAGGTAGCTAGTATCAAAGAAGGAGTTGCCTTGGCTCGTCAAGTGATTGCTAGTGGCAAGGCCCTTGAAAAACTTAGACTGTTACAGGAGTACCAAAAATGAGTCAAGAATTTTTAGCACGAATCTTGGAGCAGAAGGCGCGTGAGGTCGAGCAGATGGAGCTGGAGGAAATCCAGCCCCTGCGCCAGACTTATCGCTTGGCTGAATTTTTGCAGAATCATCGAGACCATTTGCAGGTAATCGCTGAAGTCAAGAAGGCTAGCCCTAGTCTGGGAGATATCAATCTCGATGTGGATATTGTGCAACAGGCCCAGACTTATGAAGCAAACGGCGCAGTGATGATATCGGTTTTGACAGATGAGGTTTTCTTTAAAGGGCATTTGGATTATCTACGGGAGATTTCCAGTCAGGTGCAGATTCCGACGCTTAACAAGGATTTTATCATCGATGAAAAGCAAATCATCCGTGCTCGCAATGCAGGTGCGACAGTTATCTTGCTCATTGTGGCTGCCTTGTCAGAAGAACGCCTCAAGGAACTGTACGACTATGCGACAGAGCTTGGTCTGGAAGTCTTGGTGGAGACTCACAATCTAGCTGAACTAGAAGTAGCCCACAGACTTGGTGCTGAGATTATTGGGGTCAATAATCGTAACTTGACCACCTTTGAGGTCGACTTGCAGACCAGTGTAGATTTGGCCCAGCACTTTAAGGAAGGCCGCTATTACATTTCTGAATCTGCTATTTTCACAGGGCAGGATGCGGAACGAGTAGCACCATACTTCAACGGAATTTTGGTGGGGACAGCTCTGATGAAGGCGGAAGATGTAGCTCAGAGAATCAAGGAGTTGCAGATTGACAAAGGTTAAGATTTGTGGACTATCTACTAAAGAAGCGGTGGAAACAGCCGTTTCAGCAGGAGCAGACTACATCGGTTTTGTCTTCGCACCTAGTAAAAGACAGGTGACTTTGAAAGAGGCTGCTGAGCTGGCAAAGCTCATTCCTGCAGATGTGAAAAAGGTTGGAGTATTTGTTTCACCAAGTCGGGCAGAATTGCTAGAAGCGATTGACAAAGTTGGCTTGGACTTAGTTCAAGTTCACAGTCAGGTGGCGGATGATTTGTTTGGGGATTTGCCTTGTGCCAGCATTCAGGCTGTACAGGTGGATGGAGATGGGCATGTGCCCAATTCTCAGGCAGATTATCTACTCTTTGATGCCCCTGTGGCAGGGAGTGGTCAGACCTTTGATTGGGGCCAACTGGATACGACTGGACTAACTCAGCCCTTCTTTATCGCTGGTGGGCTTAAGGAAGACAATGTAGTACAAGCAATTCAACACTTTACTCCCTATGCAGTCGATGTATCAAGTGGAGTGGAGACAGATGGACAAAAAGATCAGGAAAAGATTAGAAGATTTATAGAGAGGGTAAAGAATGGCATATCAAGAACCAAATAAAGATGGATTTTACGGGAAATTCGGTGGACGTTTCGTCCCAGAAACATTGATGACAGCAGTTTTGGAGTTGGAAAAAGCTTATCGTGAAAGTCAGGCGGACCCAAGTTTCCAAGAGGAATTGAACCAACTTTTGCGCCAGTATGTGGGACGTGAAACTCCTCTTTACTACGCAAAAAACTTGACCCAGCATATCGGCGGAGCCAAGATTTACCTCAAACGGGAAGACCTTAACCATACAGGGGCTCACAAGATTAACAATGCCTTGGGACAAGTTCTCCTAGCTAAACGTATGGGCAAAAATAAAATTATCGCTGAAACGGGTGCTGGTCAGCACGGTGTGGCAACTGCAACAGCTGCGGCCCTCTTTAACATGGAATGTACCATCTACATGGGTGAGGAAGATGTTAAACGCCAAGCCCTCAATGTCTTTCGTATGGAGCTTTTGGGAGCCAAGGTCGAGGCCGTGACAGATGGTTCGCGCGTGCTCAAGGATGCTGTTAATGCAGCCCTTCGTTCATGGGTGGCAAATATCGACGATACCCACTATATCCTTGGTTCAGCCTTGGGACCTCATCCGTTCCCAGAAATCGTCCGTGATTTCCAAAGTGTCATTGGTCGAGAAGCCAAACAACAGTACCGTGACTTGACCGGTCAAGATTTACCAGATGCCCTAGTAGCCTGTGTTGGTGGTGGTTCTAATGCTATTGGGCTCTTCCATCCATTTGTAGAAGATGAGTCAGTAGCCATGTATGGGGCTGAAGCAGCAGGACTTGGTGTGGACACAGAGCATCATGCAGCAACTTTGACCAAAGGTCGTCCAGGTGTCCTCCACGGTTCTCTTATGGATGTGCTCCAAGATGCTCATGGTCAAATTCTTGAAGCCTTCTCTATCTCAGCAGGATTGGACTATCCTGGTATCGGTCCAGAACACTCTCACTATCATGATATCAAACGTGCCAGCTATGTTCCTGTGACAGACGAGGAAGCCTTGGAAGGGTTCCAACTCTTGTCTCGCGTGGAAGGGATTATCCCAGCCTTGGAATCTAGTCATGCCATTGCCTTTGCGGTGAAATTGGCCAAAGAACTTGGTCCAGACAAGTCTATGATTGTCTGCCTATCCGGTCGTGGGGACAAGGATGTGGTCCAAGTCAAAGACCGCTTGGAAGCAGATGCAGCAAAGAAGGGAGAAGCTCATGCCTAAGACACTAACAGAAAAATTGAACGCTATCAAAGCAGCTGGAAAAGGAATTTTTGTTCCCTATATCATGTCTGGAGATCACGAGAAAGGTTTGGATGGTCTCGGTGAAACAATCCACTTTTTAGAAGATTTGGGTGTTTCAGCCATTGAAGTGGGTATTCCCTTTTCAGACCCTGTTGCAGATGGCCCTGTTATCGAAGAAGCTGGCTTGCGCAGTCTAGCTCATGGGACTTCTACCCAGGCTTTGGTTGAAACATTGAAAACCATTGAAACAGAGGTTCCACTGGTCATTATGACCTACTTCAACCCTCTCTTTCAGTACGGTGTGGAGAAATTTGTCAAAGATTTGGCGGATACAGCCGTTAAGGGCTTGATTATCCCAGACCTGCCTCATGAGCATGCCAACTTTGTGGAGCCTTATTTGGCAGATACAGACATTGCCTTGATTCCCTTAGTTAGTTTGACAACAGGACTTGAGCGACAAAAAGAGTTGATCAAGGGAGCAGAAGGCTTTGTCTATGCCGTTGCTATTAACGGGGTGACAGGGAAATCAGGAAACTACCGATCAGACTTGGATAAGCACTTGGCGCAATTGCATCAAGTAGCAGACATCCCAGTCTTGACAGGATTTGGTGTGTCTAGTCAAGCTGATGTAGAACGCTTCAATGCGGTGTCAGATGGTGTCATCGTCGGTTCGAAAATCGTAAAAGCTCTCCACCAAGGAGAGCCGATTCAGGAGTTTATCAAACAAGCAGTAGCTTACCAAAAATAATCATACAAGTAGCGAGTAAGAGGAAAGGCACGAAAGGAAGTCTTTCCTTTTTCTTTTGCAGGAGAAAGGCCAGAATGCCCGTCGCAGAAGCGAACTGAATCAAGATCAGTAATTCGGTCGCGCTAAAGATGAGAGCGCAAGAAGCCAGAAAGAGAAAATCCCCTGCGCCCATGCGGATATCGATAAAATGAGCTATGATTCCAAAGGCGAGAAAGAAGACCATGACTAGATTCCAACCACAGAAAGCCATGAGGATTAGGTGGAAAGTCAGCCAGACCAGCAAGGGATATTCCTGATGTTGAAAGTCGTAGATACCCAAGGTCAAGCCAGCAGTTATGAGGATGACTTGCCCCAAGGAGAGCCAGCCCCAAGACCAAGCTAGAAAGAGGATTCCTAAGCCTAGTTCAAAAAGGGCATACCAGAATGGATAGCGAGCCTTGCAATAGCGACAGCGAAAACGATTGAAAACCTGCGAGAGAATAGGAATCAAATCTAAGGGACGCAAGCGAGTCTGACAAGAATCACAATGACTAGCTGGTCGGATAATGGATCGCTCAGGAAAACGATCAATGACCAAACCAAGAAAAGAAGCGAGAATGCTCCTGACAAGAAAAAAATAAATATTAATCATACTTATCTATTCGTAAAAAATAGGAGAAGTAGTATAATGGAGAAACATAAACAAGATAGTGAGGTCAAGATGACAATTCGTTTTGAAGAAAATGTGAGCACAGAAAATGCCCAGCTCGTATGCCAATGGTCCAACTCCCTCGGCAAGGCTTTTCAAGAACAATGGATGGGACCAAAGATTCCTTTTCCACTGACCCTTCAAGTCTTGCAAGATTTGGAAGGAATCTTTTCTATTTTTGATGGACAAGAGTTTGTGGGACTTATCCAGAAAATCAGATTGGAAAACAGAAATCTACATATCGGGAGATTTTTTATCAACCCCCAGAAACAGGGGCAGGGCTTAGGTAGCCAGGCTTTAAGGGAATTTCTTAGTTTGGTCTTTGAAAATGAAGATATAGATACTATTTCTCTAAATGTCTTCGAGGCAAATCAAACAGCTTACAAGCTTTACCAAAAAGAAGGATTTGAAATCGTCCAAATGTCTGAACCACCTGAACGGAAATTCATTATGAAAAAGGGGAGATAGAAAGGAAAAAGTCTTGAAACAAATATTTACTGTGATGATGAACCTGAATCAGCCCCTCAAAAAGGACAGTATATGAATGAACGTTATCGGTGTTTAAAAACTAAAGAATATCAGGCACTTTTATCTTCCAAGGGTAGACAAATTTTCGCTAAACGTAAGATTGATGGGAAATCTTTCTTTGGGCAGATAAAGGTTTGTTTGGGTTATAAGAAATGTCATCTGCGAGGTGAGCATCAAGTGTGAATTGACATGGGATTCGCACTCATGGCCAACAACCTGCTGAAATATAATAAGAGAAACAAAATCAAAAAGCTAGAGTTCCGCAAATGGAAATCCCTAGCTTTTTATTTATTGAGAATCATTTTGACTCAGACTATTTTGAATAATGTTACTAAAAAGATAAAGTAACTTTTAGCTTTATTTATCGTCACCACTCAACATGTTTTTGATGCCTTCAACGGCACCTTCAACAGCGTCTTTGGCATCTTCGGCAACTTCTTTGACTTTAGAAACAACTTTTTCTGCTGTTCCTTCTTTTTCTAATTTTTCATCACCGATAGCTTTTCCAACACCTTCTTTAATAGAACCTTTAGCTTGATTTAATTTTTCTTCTACTGACATGATAATTTCTCCTGTTATATTTATTTTAACTTAGTTTACACGAGTTTTTTCGTGAGATACGACACCATTTGCTGCACCTTTAACAGCTTCTACACCTTCGCTAACTTTTTCTTGAACAGTTGAGAAACCAGATCCAAGACCAGATTTAGCTTTTTCGAATTGTTCTGAAGCGAATTCTCCTGTTGATTCAGCTACATCAGATACTCGATCTTGAAGGCTTACTGAGTCCGCTTCATGTTGTTCTTTCGTTTTGATATCGATAACGTTTACGTTTACTTCAACAACTTCCAATTCAGTCATTTTGCTAACTTCTGCAACAACAACATCTTTGATTTGGTTGTATAGAGCAGGAACGTTCTTTTGGTATTCTACTACAACGTTAAGGTCAACGGCAACTTGTGTTTTACCAACTTCAACGTTAACTCCAGCAGTTACATCATCAGAATTAACTAGTTTGTCTTTTAAGTTAGAGAAGAAACCACCATCGATTTCCAAAAGACCTGAAACATTTTCAAGAGAAAGACCAATGATTTTTTGGATTACTTTATCTTCGTAAGTAAGTTCTCCTTTAACATCATGAGAAACAACAGTAGAATCTTTCTTTTCTACATTAGCGTTAGTATTTTTTTCTAAGTTTGACATATGAAACTCCTTTAATTAAATTTACTTTATTATTTATTGATATAATTTTTCTCAACATACAATCCAGCTGCAACTCCTAAAGCTCCTAAAATCAACACAAACAGTGTTTTGAAGAAACCAAAGGAAACGATCAAACAAGCGAGAAATACGCCTAAGAGACCTGCTACAAGTGGATAACGATACTTTTTAAGCATTTCCATTTTTTACTTCCTTACTTCACACGACTAACAGTCTTTTTGTTTTGAGGTTTTGGTTGGTAATTTTTTACTGCAACTTCAAGTTTTACTTGACGCTCAATACCAAAGAACTGCTTCAATCCATTAGTTATTTCATTTTGAATTACTTGGCATCTGTTAGCGATGTTGTCCGTAGGAAGAAGTTTACCTTCTACATAAACGAAACATTTACTTTTTCTTACATTTACTCGGACAGTTGGGTCTTTGATCAAATGATGATCGCTTACCAAGCTTCTAACAAAACCTTCGATTGCCGAATTCTTTAATTTTAATGTGTCGCTTTTAGTCTCTAATTGAATCTCTAAATAACGCTTAGGATAAAAGATTACGACTAACATCGATATTAAAACTAAAGTTGATAGAACCACTGTCCCCCAAAAGACATATCTAGCAACAAAGAATTCAACTAAACCAGTCTGTCTCCAGCTAATTAAATTAATTCCTAAATCACTAACTTGATGATAATCTACCAAAACAGGAAGGAAAATTGTCAAGATTAAAATACAGAAAATAATAAAAAATATTTTCTTTGTTTTTGACATATAAAATCCTTTCGATTTAACATTAAACTATTTTTACCCGTCTGAACTATTTAAAAATAGTTTATTCTACAAGTAATTATTTTTTACCTGTAAAGAATGATACTACAGTAACAACAATTGCTGCTCCTGCAATAGATGGGATCAAAGCCATTCCAGCGATGGATGGGCCCCAACTACCTAAAAGGGATTGTCCTACAGATGACCCGACTAAACCAGCGAATACATTTGCGACGATTCCCATAGAGCTACCTTTTTTAGTGATTGCTCCAGCTGCAAGTCCAATAAGACCTCCAGCAATGATTGACCACAACATAGTGTGTCCTCCTTTTCGAATTTTCAATCAAAGAATCGACATCTTTGATTGAACTAATTATATACTATCTCGACTTGGAAACATAATAGTTCGTCTTAAATATCTTACTGTATACATGTACTATAGATACGGATAAATAAGAAAAGCTTGATTCTACTATGTTTCCCAGCGGATTTCTTGGTCTTGTTATTGTAAGCAAAGGTCTTTGTAAGAGGATAAATACCCACTATATGGTATAATTGCTTGAGGATTGAAAGACAATCCTTTAGTTTATTATAAAGAGAGAAAAGCTATTCATGAGAGATTTATTATCTAAAAAAAGTCATAGACAATTGGAATTATTAGAATTACTATTTGAAAACAAACGCTGGTTTCATATTTCTGAACTAGCAGAATTATTGCATTGTACAGAACGTTCTGTAAAAGATGACTTGTCCCATGTCAGATCTTCTTTTCCTGACTTGATATTTCATTCATCAACAAACGGCATCCGTATCATTAATACCGATGATAGTGATATTGAGATGGTCTATCATCATTTTTTTAAGCATTCAACCCATTTTTCAATTTTAGAATTTGTCTTCTTTAATGAAGGGTGTGATACGGATAGTATTTGCAAAGAGTTTTATATCAGTTCTTCCTCTCTTTACCGTATCATCAGTCATATTAATAAAATTATTAAGAAACAATATCGTTTTGAAATTAACCTCAATCCAGTTCGAATCACAGGAAATGAGATTGATATCCGTTACTTTTTTGCTCAGTATTTCTCAGAGAAATATTATTTCCTTGAATGGCCTTTTGAAGATTTTTCAGTAGAACCCTTGTCTCAATTATTGGAATTTGTTTATAAAGCAACTTCTTTCCCGATGAATTTATCAACTCACAGAATGTTAAAATTACTTCTGGTTACAAATTTATATCGCATAAAGTTTGATCATTTCATGGAAGTTGAGAGAGACTCTTTTAACAATCAATTGTTAGAATCTTTCATGCAGGCAGAAGGAATCGAAGACATTGTAGCGAGCTTTGATTCTGAATATCACATCTCTCTGAATAAAGAAGTGATAGGTCAACTGTTTGTATCCTATTTTCAAAAAATGTTTTTCATAGACGAAGGAGTATTTCTGAACTATGCCAAAACAGACAGTTATGTAAAAAAATCATATCGATTATTGGGAGAGTTAGTTGATCACGTATCAAGAGAGTATAATCTTCAAATAGACAATAAGGACAATCTAATCTGGCATCTACATAATACGGCACATCTGCATCGTCAGGAATTATCTACAGAGTTTATCCTTTTTGATCAAAAAGGCAATACAATCAAGAACTTTCAAAATATTTTTCCTCGATTTGTTTCAGAGTTGAAGGAAGGAATTGAACATTATCTAGAGGGTTTGGATATGGATTGTAATTCGATGAAAGTCAATCATTTATCCTATACTTTTATCACCCATAGCAAACATTTAGTTCTAAATCTTTTACAAAATCAACCTAAATTAAAGGTTTTAGTCATGAGCAATTTTGATCAGTATCATGCAAAATCAGTAGCAGAAACACTTTCTTATTATTGCAGCAACAATTTTGAACTGGAAGTTTGGAGTGAATTAGAGTTATCACTTGAGTCTCTAAAAGATTCACCTTACGATATCATTATTTCTAATTTTATTATTCCTCCTATTGAAAATAAGAGACTGATCTATTCCAATAATGTCAATACAGTCGCTCTCATCTCTTTGCTTAACGCAATGATGTTTATTCGATTAGATGAGTAACCCAAAATAAGAAAAACGCTATTTCTGAACTGCATCCCAAAAGTTAGACAGAAAAAATCTAACTTTTGGGGTATTTTTGTTAAGAAAAGACCTTCAATCATTTAAGCAAAATGTATATTTAGATTCATAGTCCTCTAAAACTCTTGCTTTTTTTGTAGAAGATAAGCAAAAAAGCCTTGAAACCAAGGCTTTTCCTGTTGTATTAGATGCCCCCTACAGGGATCGAACCTGTGACCCACGGATTAAGAGTCCGCTGCTCTGCCAGCTGAGCTAAGGAGGCGAAGAAAAAAGCTGTATTGGTGCCGAAACTTCACGGTTTGTATTGAACCCGCGCAATTAAGCAGGTGGGCAACTCGCTCTAACTGAAGCTGTTTCCGTGTGAGACGGCCTACATGCTGTTAGAAGACTTTTGTTTCCCTAATAATACAAAAAATAGTCGGTCAACACTTAAGTGTGAAGTCGTACACCACAGCGTTTCTATGTTTATATGATACCACTTTTTCAAAAAAAATCAAGAGGAAAGTGCAATTTTTTGAAAAGGATTTCAGATTTTTCGCAAACGGTCGATGGCTTCCTTTCTTTGAGCCAAAGCCCGTTCATATTTACCAGTATCTTCTGCCTGGAAATAGTGATGATTGCGAATTTTTTCTGGTAGATAGTCTTGTTTAACCCAATTTCCAGGATAGTTGTGTGGATAGAGATAGTCTTGGGTATTGCCCAGTTCCTTGCTTCCACTGTAGTGACCATCACGCAGGTGGCGCGGAATAGGCAAGTGCCCTGATGTTTTGAGATCAGCGAGGGCCTTATCCATAGCTACATAGGCTGAGTTGGATTTTGGAGAAAGGGCCAAATCAATCACGACATTCGCAATGAGAATGCGAGCTTCGGGGAAGCCAATCTTTTGGGCGGCATCCAGAGCAGTTACGGTGTGAATCTGGGCTTCAGGATTGGCTAAGCCGATATCTTCATAGGCTATAACGGTCAAACGACGAGCGAGACTAGGAAGATCCCCAGCCTCTATCAAGCGAGCAGCATAGTGGAGACTGGCATCTACATCCGAGCCACGGATGGACTTTTGCAGGGCTGAGAGGACATCATAGTGTCCATCCCCATCTTTGTCCATAGTAATATAACTCCGCTGCAGGCTATTTTCCACGATATCAAGAGTAATATGGCGGATGCCCTTGTCATTTTCGGGGGTAGAGAGAACAGCCAAGTCCAGTGAGTTAAAGGCAGAACGCAGGTCTCCGTTTGTAGAGGTCGCGATGAAATCCAGCGCATCCTCGTCTAGTTCCACTGGAAAATCAAAACCACGTTCAGGGTTAGTTAGAGCTATCTGCAGGGCCTCTTTGACGTCTTGGTTAGACAGAGGTTCCAACTCAAAAATCTGAACGCGACTGCGAATGGCAGGAGTGACAGAAAAGAAGGGATTTTCGGTCGTAGCTCCAATCATGATAACCAGACCACTTTCCAAGAGTGGCAGAAGAAAGTCTTGCTTAGTCTTGTCTAGACGATGAATTTCGTCTAGAAGGAGAACCAGTCCACCTGAAAATTTAGCTTCTTCCGCGATTTCTTGCAGTCGCTTTTTACTATCAACTGTCGCATTAAAGTTCCGAAAGGCATACTTTGTTGTTCCAGCGATGGCCGAGGCAATACTGGTCTTGCCGATTCCCGGAGGTCCATAGAGAATCATGGAGGACAGGCGGTTGGCTTCTACCATGCGGCGGATGATTTTTCCTTGTCCGACCAGATGTTCCTGACCGATGACCTGGTCGATGGTTTTAGGGCGCATGCGAAGCGCGAGATTGTCTGGCATAGCAGTCCTTTCTAACGTGGATTTTCTGATACATATGTGGTAAGATGGTAGTATCTATTTTAGCACATTTCCGAGCAATTGGGGCGATTAAAGAGTCGCATAGAAAGAGGACAAAATGGCAACATATGGATTTTTAGATGTTTTAGAGGAAGAGTTGGAGAAGAATTTTCCATTTGACTTTGAGATTAGTTGGGACAAGCGTAACCACGCGGTAGAAGTGAGTTTTCTACTAGAGGCACAAAATGCTGCAGGTGTGGAGATGGTGGATGAGGATGGAGAAGTTTCGTCAGATGATATTCTCTTTGAAGAAGCAGTGCTTTTTTACAACCCTGCCAAGTCAACCGTCAATGAGGAAGATTATTTGACTGTTATCCCTTATCTGCCTAAAAAAGGATTTTCTCGTGAATTTTTAGCTTATTTTTCCCTTTTCCTCAAAGATACTGCAGAGGTTGGACTAGATGCTCTTATGGATTTTTTGGAAGACCCAGAAGCAGAAGAATTCGTCATGGAATGGAACCAAGAAGTCTTTGAAGAAGGAAAAGTTGGCTTGGAAGAGGGAGAATTTTATCCTTATCCGAGATACTAGGAGTTTGACATGGAAATAGAAATTTCTGATTTCACAGGCTGCAAGATTGCTTTGTTTTGTGGGGATAAGCTCTTGACTATCTTACGCGATGATAAGGCAAGCATTCCCTGGCCCAATATGTGGGAACTGTCCGGTGGTGGACGCGAAGGTAATGAAAGTCCTTTTGAGTGCGCGGCGCGTGAAGTTTATGAAGAACTGGGAATTCATCTTACTGAGGATTGTCTGACCTGGGCGAAGGTTTATCCAAGTATGCTTTTTGCGGATAAACAATCCGTTTTTCTAGTTGGGAAGTTGACACAGGATCAGTTTGACAGTATCGTATTTGGAGATGAAGGACAGGGCTATCAGCTGATGAATGTGGAGGAATTTCTTAGTTCCAGTCAAGTTGTACCTCAGTTACAAGAGAGATTAAAAGATTATTTAAAAGTAAGTGATTAGAAAGGATGGTTCAGTTACATTTCTAAACTGAACCCGCCCTAAACACTGTGCCAAAAAAATAAACTTCTCTTAGACACAAGCGTCTTCAGAGAATTTCCTATTTTGGCTTTGTGTTTTACGGGCTTGGTATCTTAATGATGGAAACATGGCAAGAGTTAAAAGTTACGGTTAAGCGTGAGGGGGAGGAGTTGGTTTCCAACCTCTTGATTGAGCTAGGTGCCCAAGGTGTTGCGATTGAAGACAGCATGGACTATGTGGGAAATGTGGATCGTTTTGGTGAAATTTTCCCAGAGGTTGAGCAACAAGAAGAAATCGTTGTAACAGCCTACTATCCTGATACGGTTGATGTAGCAGTGGTTGAGGCGGATTTGCAGGCTCGCCTGGCAGAATTGACAGACTTTATGGATTTGGGAGAGGTCAAGATGGGGACGACTGCCTTGGCTGAGGAAGACTGGGCAGACAACTGGAAGAAATACTATGAACCAGCTCGTATCACTCATGATTTGACCATCGTGCCATCTTGGACAGACTATGAGGCGACTGCGGGAGAAAAGATTATCAAGCTGGATCCTGGTATGGCCTTTGGTACGGGTACTCATCCAACGACCAAGATGAGCCTTTTTGCTTTGGAGCAGGTCCTTCGTGGTGGTGAAACGGTGCTGGATGTGGGGACTGGTTCAGGAGTTCTTTCTATTGCCAGCTCGCTTCTTGGTGCCAAGGAAATTTTCGCCTATGACCTGGATGATGTAGCGGTTCGTGTGGCTCAGGAAAATATTGAGCTCAACCCTGGAATGGAAAACATTCACGTTGCTGCTGGAGATTTGCTCAAGGGTGTAGAGATTGAGGCAGATGTCATCGTGGCTAATATCTTGGCGGATATTCTCATTCATCTGACGGAGGATGCTTATCGCTTGGTCAAGGATGAAGGCTACCTGATCATGAGTGGCATTATCAAGGACAAGTGGGACATGGTGCGCGAGTCAGCTGAGTCAGCTGGATTTTTCCTCGAAACTCATATGGTTCAAGGGGAATGGAATGCCTGTGTCTTTAAGAAAACCAAGGATATTTCAGGTGTGATTGGAGGCTAGCATGCAGCAGTATTTTGTAAAAGGCAGTGCAATCTCTCCTGTCACCATTGAGGACAAGGAAACCAGCAAGCATATGTTTCAGGTCATGCGCTTGAAAGAAGAGGATGAGGTTACTTTGGTCTTTGATGATGGCATTAAGCGCTTGGCGCGCGTGCTGGATGTGGAAGCACGTCAGTTTGAGTTGGTCCAAGAATTAACTGACAATGTAGAACTACCAGTTCATGTGACTATCGCATCAGGCTTTCCTAAGGGAGACAAGCTGGAGTTTATTACTCAGAAAGTAACAGAACTAGGCGCCAGCCAAATCTGGGCCTTTCCTGCCGATTGGTCCGTTGCTAAGTGGGATGGCAAGAAATTGGGCAAAAAAGTTGAAAAACTGGAAAAAATTGCCCTTGGAGCGGCAGAACAAAGCAAGCGTAATCTGGTCCCAAGTATCAAGCTTTTTGAGAAGAAAGCTGACTTTCTAGTTCAACTGGACCAGTTTGACTCTATCGTAGTAGCTTATGAAGAATCAGCTAAAGAAGGAGAAGCTGCTGCGCTTCTGCAAGCAGTCACTGGTCTTGAAAAAGGAGCCAAATTGCTCTTTATCTTTGGTCCAGAAGGCGGTCTCTCACCTGCAGAAATTGAGAGTTTTGAAGCTAAAGGAGCGGTCTTGGCAGGACTTGGACCTCGTATCCTACGAGCAGAGACGGCACCACTTTACGCCTTATCAGCCCTTAGTGTTTTATTAGAATTTGAGAAATAAGAGGAAGAAAATGGAACAAAAACACCGTTCAGAATTTCCAGAAAAGGAACTCTGGGATTTAACAGCCCTATACCAAGACCGTGAGGATTTCTTGCGTGCAATCGAGAAAGCTCGCGAAGATATCAACCAATTTAGCCGTGACTACAAGGGCAACCTTCATACTTTTGAGGATTTTGAAAAGGCCTTTGCGGAATTGGAGCAAATTTACATTCAGATGAGCCATATTGGCAACTATGGTTTTATGCCGCAGACGACAGACTATAGCAATGAAGAATTTGCCAATATTGCCCAAGCTGGGATGGAATTTGAAACAGATGCCAGCGTAGCTCTGACCTTCTTTGACGACGCCTTGGTGGCTGCAGACGAGGAAGTTTTGGACCGTTTGGGTAAATTGCCACACTTAACAGCAGCCATTCGTCAGGCCAAAATCAAAAAAGCCCATTACCTTGGGGCAGATGTGGAGAAAGCCTTGACAAATCTGGGTGAAGTTTTCTACAGTCCACAGGACATTTACACTAAGATGCGAGCTGGGGACTTTGAAATGGCTGATTTTGAAGCCCATGGAAAAACTTACAAAAACGGCTTTGTCACCTATGAGAATTTCTACCAAAACCACGAGGACGCTGAGGTTCGTGAGAAATCTTTCCGTTCTTTCTCAGAGGGACTTCGTAAGCACCAAAATACAGCTGCGGCAGCCTATCTAGCCCAAGTCAAGTCTGAAAAACTCTTGGCAGATATGAAGGGCTACGACTCAGTCTTTGATTATCTTCTAGCTGAGCAAGAAGTGGATCGTGCCATGTTTGACCGTCAGATTGACCTTATCATGAAGGATTTTGCGCCGGTTGCCCAGAGATACCTCAAGCATGTTGCCAAGGTGAATGGTCTTGAAAAGATGACCTTTGCAGACTGGAAATTGGATTTGGACAGCGCCCTGAATCCTGAAGTGACCATTGACGACGCCTATGATTTGGTCATGAAGTCGGTAGAACCTTTGGGGCAGGAATATTGTCAGGAAGTTGCTCGCTATCAAGAAGAGCGCTGGGTGGACTTTGCTGCCAATAGTGGCAAGGATTCTGGCGGTTATGCAGCGGATCCATATCGCGTGCACCCTTATGTCCTCATGAGCTGGACAGGTCGTTTGAGCGATGTCTATACCTTGATTCATGAAATCGGACATTCTGGTCAATTCATCTTCTCAGATAATCATCAGAGTTATTTTAATGCCCACATGTCGACCTACTATGTCGAAGCGCCATCAACCTTCAATGAATTGCTTTTAAGTGATTACTTGGAGCACCAGTCTGATGACCCACGTCAAAAACGCTTTGCCCTTGCCCACCGCTTGACAGATACCTACTTCCATAATTTCATCACTCACCTCTTGGAAGCAGCCTTCCAGCGTAAGGTGTATACATTGATTGAAGAAGGAGAGACCTTTGGAGCAAGCAAACTCAACAGCATTATGAAGGAAGTCTTGACAGACTTCTGGGGTGATGCCATTGAAATTGATGACGATGCGGCTCTGACTTGGATGCGCCAAGCTCACTACTACATGGGCTTGTATAGCTACACTTACTCTGCTGGTCTTGTTATCTCGACTGCGGGTTACCTTCATCTGAAACATTCAGAAACTGGAGCTGAAGACTGGCTCAATCTTCTTAAATCAGGTGGTAGTAAGACACCGCTTGAGTCAGCTATGATTATCGGAGCGGATATCTCAACAGACAAACCACTCCGTGATACCATCCAGTTCTTGTCAGACACAGTTGACCAGATTATCGCCTACAGTGCCCAGTTGGGAGAGTAAGGGGATAGAAAGGTTGTTCTAGAATGATGTTTATAGGCTTGTTAAGCGTCATTATAATTGGATTAGCTGTAGCTATTTTTAAAAATGCCTTTGAAGGTCGTGATGTTAAATTTGAACTTGCGGTAAGTTGGTATTGATAGTTATTTACTTCATTTTTTATCAGATTGTATTTAATTGAGAATTCAATATTAAGACATTTAAGGCTGGCTTTTTGAACAGTTGCTAGAAATGTAGAGGTACTGACCATGTATCAAGAGTTACTAAGAAAAATAGCAGAAGAAAAACCAAGTTATCATCAGGAGGAAATCCAGTGGTTGCTTGACCATTTGGGAGATTCTTCTCCAGAAATTCGCGATGACCTTGTTTTTACAAGCTTTGCTAGAGGGATTCAGGAAGAGCTATTTACACAGGAACAATTTGATTTCATAGCTGAGGTGGTCTCAGCTGATGGAGGACTAGATAAAGAGATTGATATGGTAGGTCTGCCAACACTTGAACGTTCTTTTAGGGCACTTGTTTATGCAAACCTCTTGTCTGCGGATGCCAACCAGCAATCGGTTTTTTATCAGGGATTAAAAGCAGAAATTCGCAATGTCCTTTTAAATCAAGGTTTGCACTATCTTTCAAAAGAAAAGGACACGACAGGTTTTTCAAGTCAGTATGGTTGGGTTCACGCTTTTGCACATGGAGCCGATTTACTGACAGAGGTAGTTTGTCATCCAGACTTTCCTAAAAACAGAGTTCATGAAGTATTTGACATACTTGGCCAACTGTTTAAAAGAATTGCGATTCGTTTTACAGATGATGAAGATTGGCGTTTAGCCAGAGTACTTTATGAACCGATTTTACAAGGGAAGTTAGCGCAAGAGCAAGTAGCCTCTTGGATAAAAACGGTTGATTTTCCGATAGAAGAAAGGGAGGATTTTTACAAATTTTCCAACTTCAGATCCTGTCTGTTGGAAGTCTATGTCCAACTTGACCAGAGAAATAGTTTACAAGATGACTTGAAAGAAACTATCCTGTCTTTTCAATATTAGGGATTAACTAGTATTACTTAGTAATAGGGTTTCTATTGTACACTCCTAACTGATAATGAAAACTAATAAAAGAGGTTGAATCATTTTCTAACCTCTTTTCCTGTATCTTAATGGAATTGCATACCACCATCAACGATAATGGTTTGTCCTGTAATGTAGTTTGAGTCTGGTCCTGCGAGGAAGCTGACGGCTGCAGCTACATCTTCTGGTTCAGATAGGCGTTTTAGGGTAATATCTTTTGCAAATGTCTGCATACCCCACTCGTCATCTTTTCCTGCATTTTTACCAACTTCATGAGCGATATCGTACATCATTGGTGTTTTAACAATACCTGGTGCGTAGGCGTTAACAGTTATGCCTGAGTCTGCTAAATCACGGGCTAATGTTTGCGTAATTCCGCGAACAGCAAATTTTGTTCCACCATAAACAGTTAGATTTGGATTACCGACTACACCAGCTTGAGAGGTTGCGTTGATAATTTTACCTCCGTGGCCAAGCGCTTTAAATTGCGCTTGTGCAGCTTGTGAACCCCAAATGACACCACCAACGTTGATACCGAAGGTACGTGTAAATTGTTCCTCAGTAATTGTATCAAGAGGAGTGGTTGGAGCAACACCAGCGTTATTTACGACAACATTCAAATCACCAAAATGGTCAACAACCTGTTTAAATGCTTGGGCAACTTCTGCCTGTTTCGAAACATCAGCTACGACAGCAAAGGCATTTTCAGCTGATAATTCGGCAACAGCCTTTTCAGCTGTTTCGGGATTGTAGTCTAAGACTCCTACCTTAAAGCCATCTTGAACCAATCGTTTCGCAATTGCAAAACCGATTCCTTGACCTGCACCTGTGACAATAGCAACTTTAGACATATGATTCCTCCTTGGTATTCACGATACCATTCAAACGTTCATAAAAGAACAGCAAAGTTGTAAAAATTAGTTCAAATTAGGAATACAATAACCTATTTGAATTATGTTAACATTATATACCTTTAGGAAAAATGTTTCAAATAAACAATACCGTTTTTACAGAATTCTAACCTGAAATTTCCAATCAATTTTCTTGAAACCCTTTCCTACTTTTGATAGACTAGTATCTAGTTTTTGAATAAAGGAGAAAGAAAATGAAAAAATTTGTCGCTGAATTAATCGGTACTTTCATGCTTGTGTTCATTGGGACAGGAGCTGTTGTTTTTGGGAATGGTGTTGAAGGTCTTGGTCACCTTGGAATCGCCTTTGCCTTTGGTCTGGCAATCGTAGTTGCAGCCTACTCAATCGGGACTGTTTCAGGTGCTCACTTGAACCCAGCTGTTTCGATTGCTATGTTTGTAAACAAACGCTTGTCATCTTCAGAACTTGTAAACTACATCCTTGGACAAGTAGTTGGAGCTTTCCTTGCGTCAGCTGCGGTATTCTTCCTCTTGTCTAACTCAGGCATGTCAACTGCTAGTCTTGGTGAAAATGCCTTGGCTAACGGTGTCACTGTCTTTGGTGGTTTCTTGTTTGAAGTCATCGCAACTTTCTTGTTTGTCTTGGTTATCATGACCGTGACTTCAGAAAGCAAGGGAAATGGAGCGATTGCTGGTTTGGTAATCGGTTTGTCATTGATGGCCATGATCCTTGTGGGTTTGAACATTACTGGACTTTCAGTTAACCCAGCCCGTAGCTTGGCTCCTGCTATCTTGGTAGGTGGCGCAGCCCTTCAACAAGTATGGATTTTCATCCTTGCTCCAATCGTTGGAGGGATTCTTGCAGCCCTTGTTGCTAAAAACTTCCTTGGAACAGAAGAATAATTGAAACTCAAAAAGCCTTGCTCCTCGATTTGAGGAACAGGGCTTTTTCTTATCTGTTTAGCGGTTATCAATTTTCTCTGGATAAAGGTCGTGTTGGAAGAGGCGTTGTTCTGCCAAGCCTTCATACTTAGTTCCTGGCTTACCGTAGTTGTAGTAGGGGTCGATTGAAATGCCACCGCGAGGAGTGAATTTTCCCCAGACTTCTAAATAGCGAGGGTCTAGCAAGTTGACCAAGTCTTTCCCGATGGTGTTGATACAGTTTTCGTGAAAATCCCCATGATTTCGGTAACTAAAGAGGTAGAGTTTGAGGGATTTTGACTCGACACAGAGCTTGTCAGGAATGTAGGAAATATAAATGGTCGCAAAGTCTGGCTGAGCAGTGATTGGACAAAGTGAAGTAAATTCAGGGCAGTTGAATTTGATGAAATAGTCATTTTCCACATGACGGTTGTCAAAGGATTCGAGGACTTCGGGTTGATAGTCAAAAATGTAGTTGGTTTCTTTGTTGCCGAGGAGGCTTAGGTTTTTCATTTCTTCTTGTTGTGACATGATTTTTTCTTTCTAATTTTAAACACCACGTTTGTTGTCGTAGAGGAGGGTATGAAGTTGAGGAAGGACGCGGACACTGCCCCAGCTATCGTCAGCAGCGATGCGTTCCCAGAGTTCTTTGAGGCGGTCCAGTTGGTCTTGGACAATATTGCCTGTAGCCTTGGGCTCAGGATTCCCTGCAGATAAGAAGAGAACATCTGGTTGGTAGCGCTCTTGAATGCCTTTGGCAAAGGCCAAATCGGCATCGTCAAAGACAGGAATTTTAAAGGTGACCTTATCTGGATCTAGTTGGGAAACGATAAAGTCCAGGGTCTCAAAGTTGACTTCCATCTTGGATGAAGGAGGTTTGGGACTCAGAGTGACCTGGTCGATGTCTTTTAACCAATTTTGCCAGCGGGAGCCTTGGGTCTCAACAGCCAGAGTGACACCGCGTTCCTTGAGCTTGGTGACGAGTTCGGCCATGTTGGCTGCTAGGATAGCAGGATTTCCCCCAGATAGGGTGACGTAGTCGTAGCTCCCTAGTTTATCCAAGGCAGCAATGACCTCGTCAGCTGTCATGCGAGTTGGTTTTTCAGAACCATCCCAAGTAAAGGCAGAGTCGCACCAGTCGCAGTGGTAGTCACAACCGGCAGTGCGGACAAACATGGTTTTCTGCCCGATTGCACGGCCTTCACCTTGAAAGGTTGGGCCAAAAATTTCCAGAACTGGTAGTTTGAGGACACGCTCCCTAGTCATCTAACCACTCCCGTCTAAACTCCGCAAAGGCCGTAGGAGTCTCATAGAGGCGAACGTATTCCAAACGGAGACCGCGTTCATCTGGCAACTCTTGATTCATGGTTTGGAAAATCCAGTAAACCATATTTTCAGCAGTCGTGTTCATATAAGGCAGAGTTTCATTGAGATAGCGATGATCCAAGTGGGGCTCTAAGTAGTTCTTGTAGATCGCTTTGATGTCTCCAAAATCGTAGGTCATACCACGCTCATCTAAAAACCCACTGACAGCAATTTGCAAATGGTAGGTGTGCCCGTGCAGGGATTTGCATTTTCCCTCATAGTGAAAGAGGTGGTGGGCAGCATCAAAGGTAAATTCTTTTGATACCAAGGTTCTGTAAGGATTGTAGATAAGCGACTCCCCAGTTTCCTGTTTGATTTCTTTGGGTGCAAAAAACATTAGTCCTCTCCTTTCTGTGAGAGATAAACATCTAGACCATGTTGACGTAGGTGGCAGGCTGGACAATCTCCACAGCCACTTCCGATAATACCGTTGTAGCAGGTCAAGGTCTTTTCGCGAACATAGTCAAAGGCACCGAGTTGGTCGGCTAATTCCCAAGTTTCAGCCTTGTCTAGCCACATGAGAGGTGTTTGGATAACAAAGTCGTAATCCATGGCAAGGTTGAGGGTGACATTGAGAGATTTGACAAAAACATCCCGACAATCGGGGTAGCCTGAGAAATCTGTCTCACAGACACCTGTGATGATGTCTTTAATACCACGTTGTTTAGCAAGAACTGCCGCAAAGGATAGAAAGAGGTGGTTGCGACCGTCAACGAAGGTATTGGGAACTTCTCCCTCTTTTTGCTCAATCTCTATATCAGAGGTCAGGGCATTTTCAGTGATTTGCCCCAGCAGAGACATATCTAAGATGTGATGACGAATGCCTTGTTCCTTAGCGATTTCTTCAGCAACTTGAATTTCGAGATGATGGCGTTGACCATAGGCAAAGGTGACAGCTTCGACTGTTTCATAGTGTTTTTTTGCCCAAAAGAGGCAGGTTGTGGAATCTTGACCGCCACTAAAGACGACCAAGGCTGATTGACGTTTCATAGTACTCCTTCCAAAATGGGAAATGTTCAGAGCACGCAAAAAGCTCCCTTGAGGGAGCTAAAAAATACCAAGTAGAGGTTTTTTTTAGCGATGGCATGTCCCAAACATCGTAATATTCTATCTACAGTCTAGCATATTTTTTGAAAAATGGCAAAGGGCAAGAAAAAAGAGACCAAAGAAAGTACTTGGTCTCTCGTTTGATTAGCTCAATTCAGCAACGATGGCCTTGATTTGTTCTGCTGTGTGTACACCAGCAACTTGTTTTACCACTTGGCCGTCTTTTTTGAAGAGAAGAGTTGGGATAGACATGATTCCAAAAGCACGAGCTGTGTTTGGATTTTCATCAACGTCCATTTTAACGATTTTCAAGACATCTTCCGAAAGTTCTTCAGACAATTTATCCAAGATTGGACCTTGCATACGACATGGACCACACCAAGTTGCCCAGAAGTCTACCAAGACCAAACCGTCTTTTGTTTCTTGTTCGAATGTTGCATCTGTAATTGCTTTTGCCATTGTATTTCTCCTTTTAGTTATATTGGCTTAAATCTTGTTTCATGAGATAGAAGAAGACATCTCCATAAGTCCCATGATAGTCCAAATCATGACCGTTGTAAGTTAATTTTTGGACTGGGTAATAGTCTGCGACGCCGATAAGGCAAGCTTGTTGTGAACGATCAAAATCTTCATAAGACTCGAAAGTTACAGTTCTTTCGTTTTTGCTGGCATCTAGATAGGTAATTTCAATCATTTTAAAAACTCCTTTGTTTAATGATGACTTTATTTTACTCCTTGTAAAAGAGAATGTCAAGAAAAATGATTGCGCACGCAACTTTTTTTCTAAAATCATCTTAAATCAAGAAATCCAAACCAGTTTCCAAGCTTTCTTCGACAGCCTTCTGTAGAGAGGCTAGTGTCTTTTGCCCATCACTTGTCAGGCAGATAAAGCTAGAACGTCTATCTTGATCACAACACCTGCGACTGAGTAGACCGCAATTTTTAGCTTCTAAGCGAGCCACCATCCGAGAAACAGCGCTCGGGCTCAGATGAAGTTTATCTGGCAGGTCAATCTGTCGTAGAGATTTTTCTTGGGCCAAGTCCAGATAGTAGAGTAGGTAAAACTCTTTCAAGGTCAGACTTTGGTCACTCTGCTGGGCAATGGTCTCTTCTAAGAGGCCTTCAATTTCTTTCTGACGACGATTGAAGTCAAACCATTTTTCCAAATAGGTCATAGTATCTCCTTTCTTTTTAGAGTCATAAATAGAAGAGTGTCCATTAACGGACAATCTCTGTATCACAAGATGATTGCGCATGCAATAATTATACTACTTTTCAAGAAGGCTGGCAAGAAGGACGCTAAAATCTTTCATCCTATATCACGCCTGTTTTCACTAGTCTGTAATTGCCTGTATCCCCTTTCTTCTCAAACTTTCATCAACTCTTGTGTATTTCCTTGAAATTTTCTGAAAAAAGAGTAAACTGGTATGCAAGAAGTCTATTTCGTGGAGTTTAGGATGAAATTATATGTTCAATTAATGATTCTCTTTGTGATTTCTCTAATCGGAGAGGGAATCTCTAGTTTCTTTCATTTGCCCATCCCAGGCAGTATTATCGGCTTGATTATTCTCTTTTTAGCCCTACAGTTTAAGTGGCTGAGAACCAGACATGTCAACATGGTTGGGAATTTCTTGCTGGCCAATATGACCATTCTCTTTTTGCCGCCAGCAGTGGGAATCATGGAAAAGTTTGATGTGATTGCTCCCTATCTTTTGCCAATTGTTTTGATTGTCTTTTTTGCGGCTGTTATCAATATTATCCTCATCGCCCTGGTGGTTCAGTTTATCAAGAGACGATTTGAGGGAGATTATGAGAAAGGAGATGCCAAATGAGTGAATTTGTTTCCAATCCCCTGTTTGGGCTTGCCCTGTCTATCCTAGCATATCTAGTGGGAATGCTGATTTACAGACGCTTTCCCCATCCATTGACAACGCCCTTGCTTTTGTCAGCTGTTTTTATTATCATCTTTCTAAAGGTGACGGGGATTTCTTACCAAGATTACTACCAAGGTGGGGTTTATCTGAACAACTTGATTGTCCCATCGACAGTGGCTCTAGGGATTCCGCTTTATAAGAGTTTTCACTTGATGAAGCACCATGCTCGGAGTATTCTCTTTGGTAGTCTGCTAGCGGTAGTGGTGAATACCTCTTTCACGGCCCTTGTGGCTAAAATCTTTGGCATGGACTTTTTCCTGGCCATTTCTCTCTTTCCTAAGTCAGTGACAACCGCCATGGCAGTGGGAATCACAGAAAAATTACAAGGCTTGACGACTGTGACCTTGGTTGTTGTAGTGGCGACTGGGATTTTAACTAGTGTAATCGGCCCAACCCTTTTGAAGTGGTTGAAAATAGATGATCCAGTAGCTGTTGGTCTTTCCCTTGGCGGAACAGGTCACGCGGTCGGAACAGGAACGGCCTTTCGATACGGCTCTGTAGCAGGAGCCATGGGTGGCTTGGCTATCGGTGTTACCGGTATTCTCTATGTCTTTGTCAGCCCCATTGTAGCTAGTTTAATATTGAGTTAAATCAAAACCCAGCTTTTTAGCTGGGCATTTTTTATTGCAAATTAACCTTGTTTTTCAAGATGTGATAAGTTCCTAGATAGTAGATGGCTATAAGAATAACTTCTTCCAGAATAGTCATGATAATACCCATCTGGAACTGATCAGCTCCTCCTGTGGTTGATGGGAAGTAGAAACCAGGGTTAGAACGATAGAAGAGTTCAATAAAGCCAACGACGATTTGGATACCAATGTAGGCTACAATTGACAGTGCGGTACGGTATTCATTGAACAGCTGTCCAATGGAAATGGCCAAGTAGATGCAGAGGATTCCAGAAATGGTATTTAGTAGGAAGGATATCCCCATAAGAGAGAGTTGAGGGAGGTGTGTTTCTATAAATGGAATCAAGTCAGAAGTTACAAACCAATCAGAAGCTGTTAGAGTCAGAACAATAAAAGCACTGATTACGAGTACAGCAGTGCTGACAATAGACCAGATAAAGGCACCGACTAGTTTAGCTGTGATGATATAGTGCTCAGACACTGGCAAGGTCAAAGTCAGATAGCCTTGGCGGTCATAGACACTTCCTTTGAAGCGTTTGATGATTAAGAAAATGGTTGAAATCCCCAGTGTAATCATCAAACCACCAAAGACAGTAGCTAGAAAAATGAGTAGGACAGGATGGCTTTCTTTGACAGGCAGATTGTTATAGGTCTGTGCTTGTATCCCGATAAGGGCAGAAAGGACTAGCACAGCAGCGTAGAGGGCTAAATACCACTTGTTAACATTTTTAAATTCGTAGCGAACTAAATTCCAAAACATAATAATCTCCTTTGCTTAGGCCTTAAATTCCTGACGGAAGAGTTGGTCAATGGATTCACCAGACTCATAGCGAATATCATCTACATTACCTTGACGAACGACTTTTCCGTCTTTGAGGAAGACAATTTCATCCAAGATTGGCTCGATATCAGAAATCAAGTGGGTAGAAATCAAAACGGTAGAAGTTGGGGAGTAGTTGTTGATAATGGTATTGAGGATATACTCACGGGCTGCTGGATCCACCCCACCAATGGGTTCGTCTAGAACGTAGAGACGAGCATCACGGCTCATAACCAAAATCAGTTGTACCTTTTCCTTGTTTCCTTTTGATAGTTTTTTGAGACGACTATTTTCATCAATGCCCAGGTCTGCAAGTAGATGATGGGCGCGTTCAAGATTGAAATCTTTATAGAAGGTCTTAAAGTAGGTTAGGGCTTCTTTGACCTTCATTTGCTCATTGAGATAGCTCGTATCTGGCAAATAAGCTACGATAGCCTTGGTTGCTGGGCTTGGATCCATGTCGTTGATAAGGACGCGTCCTTGATCTGATTGTAAGAGGCCATTGATTAGTTTAATCAGGGTTGTTTTCCCTGAGCCGTTTGGTCCAAGGAGACCAACAATTTTTCCAGCTGGAATGTCAAGAGAAACATTTTCAAGGGCTGGGGTTGCTCCATAAGATTTGGATACATTTTCAAATGCTAGTAATGACATAGGCTTAAACTCCTTTAATATAATCGCCGACTACGCCTGGTAGTTCTTCTTTTTCATAGCCAAAATGGGTCATGGAGGAAACGAAGTGTTCCAATTGTTCTTCTGATAGTTGTTTGCGAGATTGGGCGATCAGTGCCTTATCCTCAGTCACAAATCGTCCAGTTGTCCGTTTGCTGTAAACAAATCCTTCTCGTTCGAGGTCTGACAAGGCTCTTTGGATGGTGTTGGGATTGACACCGGCCTCGCTCGCCAGCTCCCTCACGGTTGGAAGTTGTTGATTGGGTTCCAGTGCATGGGAGACAATCTGAAGCTTGATTTTCTCCATAATCTGTAAATAAATGGGTTTTTTGTTGTCAAATGTCCAGGACATCTTGGTCTCCTTTCTTTTATCCCTTTGTCTTAATTAAATAATACAACAAAACAAAAAACTTGTCAAGCAAAAAGAAGAATTGTTTTGGGAATCGCTTAAAAAATGGTATAATGAAAAGAAAACGATAAGGAGGGAAAGGATGCGTTGTCCAAAATGTGGGGCTACCAAGTCAAGTGTTATCGATAGTCGCCAAGCAGAAGAAGGGAACACCATTCGTAGAAGACGTGAGTGCGACGAATGCCAGCACCGTTTTACAACCTACGAACGGGTAGAAGAAAGAACCTTAGTGGTTGTTAAAAAAGATGGCACACGGGAACAATTCTCCAGAGATAAAATCTTTAATGGGATTATCCGCTCAGCCCAGAAACGTCCTGTGTCAAGTGATGAAATCAACATGGTAGTCAATCGTATCGAACAGAAACTCCGTGGTCGAAATGAAAATGAAATTCAAAGTGAGGACATTGGTTCGCTCGTCATGGAGGAGTTGGCTGAGTTGGATGAGATTACCTATGTACGTTTTGCCAGTGTCTATCGTAGTTTTAAGGATGTGAGTGAGCTAGAGAGCCTGCTCCAACAAATCACCCAGTCCTCTAAAAAGAAAAAGGAAAGATAAATGAAGCCAATTGACCGTTTTTCTTATCTAAAGAATAATCGGGTGTCGCAAGATACCTCATCTCTGGTACAGTGCTACCTCCCGATTATCGGTCAGGAGGCGCTGAGCCTTTATCTTTATACGATTAGTTTTTGGGATAATGGCAGAAAGGAATACCTTTTTTCAAGCATTCTCAATCATCTCAATTTTGGGATGGACAGACTTTTAAAATCTTTGAAAATCCTATCTGCTTTTAATCTCTTGACCCTCTATCAAAAGGGTGATACCTATCAGATAGTTATCCATGCTCCTCTTTCAAGTCAAGATTTCTTGGAGCATCCTGTTTATCGCAGACTTTTGGAGAAAAAGATTGGCGATGCAGCTGTGGAGGATTTGAAGGTTGAAAGTGCTGAGGGAGAAGAAATACCTGTCTCACTCAATCAAGTCTTTCCAGATTTGGCAGAACTAGGAAGTCAAGAATACCTTGCTCCCAAGAAGAAAGTGGCTAATGATTTTGACTTGGACCATTTTCGTCAGCTTATGGCTCGAGACGGGCTTCGTTTTGCGGATGAGCAGTCCGACGTCTTAAACCTGTTTGCCATTGCTGAGGAAAAGAAATGGACTTGGTTTGAGACCTATCAATTGGCCAAGTCAACAGCTGTTTCCCAGGTTATTTCAACTAAACGCATGCGGGAAAAAATTGCTCAAAAACCAGTTTCCTCTGACTTTAATCCTAAGGAATCAACCATTATCAAAGAAGCCAAAAGTAAACCTGCCCTGCAGTTCTTGGCAGAAATCAAGCAAACACGCAAGGGAACCATTACCCAAACAGAAAGAGAACTCTTGCAACAGATGGCTGGCTTGGGCTTGCTGGACGAAGTCATCAATATCATTCTCTTGTTGACCTTTAATAAGGTAGATTCGGCAAACATCAATGAGAAATATGCCATGAAGGTAGCCAATGACTATGCCTATCAAAAGATTCATTCGGCAGAAGAGGCAGTCTTGCGCATTCGTGAACGTGGGCAGAAAGCAAAAACACAAAAACAGAATCAGACTGCCCCATCAAAAACCAATGTTCCTAAATGGAGTAATCCTGAATATAAAAATACGTCATCCGCTGAGGAATTAGAAGAGATGGAACGCCAAACCCTAGAATTATTAGCAAAATTAGATAACGGAGGTGATTAGATGGAAAGTGTCGGAGATGTACTCAAACGTCAACCAAGTCGTTTTCACTATCAAGATTTGGTCCAGAAAATCATGAAGGATCCTGATGTTGCGGCCTTTGTCCAGCAAGAATCCCTCAATCAGGACGAGTTGAATCGTAGTATTTCCAAGTTTAACCAATACATCACTGAGAGAGATAAATTCCTCCGAGGAGATACAGATTATATTGCCAAAGGCTACAAGCCTATACTAGTCATGAACCATGGCTATGCGGATGTTTCTTATGAAGAAACTCCTGAACTAATCGCAGCTGAAAAAGAAGCGGCTATCAAGAAACGTCTCAACTTAATTAATTTTCCATCTAGCCTGAAAAATGTCAGTTTTTTAGATGTTTATCGTGATGATGTTCAGCGTTTAACTGTTCTAAAAAGAATGATAGAATTTGTTAACGATTACCCCAATAATTTGAAAGGTCTTTACTTGTATGGAGACTTTGGTGTGGGTAAAAGTTTCATGGTGGCTGCCTTAGCCCATGATTTATCAGAAAAACGTGGTGTTTCATCAACTCTCCTCCACTATCCTAGCTTTGTCATTGATGTCAAAAATGCTATCGGTGATGGCAATGTCAAGACCTTGGTGGATGAGATTAAGCTTTCTGAAGTCCTGATTTTAGATGATATTGGTGCCGAGCAATCAACAGCCTGGGTGCGGGATGAAATCCTGCAAGTCATTCTCCAATATCGGATGCAGGAAAACTTACCGACCTTTTTCACTTCCAACTTCAACTTTGAAGAATTGGAGCTGCATTTCGCTAAAGGGAAGCATGGAAATGACGAAACCTGGGAAGCCAAACGCGTCATGGAACGCATCCGTTATTTGGCTGAGGAGACTCGTTTAGAAGGAGTGAACCGCCGATGACAGAAACGATTAAACTGATGAAAGCTCATAAGTCTGTTCGAAGATTTAAGGAGCAAGTCATCCCTCAGGAGGACTTGACTGAAATCCTGACAGCAGCCCAGATGGCCTCGTCTTGGAAGAATTTCCAATCCTACTCTGTGATTGTGGTACGAAGTCAAGAAAAGAAAGATGCTCTGTATGAATTGGTGCCTCAAGAAGCCATTCGCCAGTCTGCTGTTTTCCTTCTCTTTGTTGGAGATTTGAACCGAGCAGAAAAGGGAGCTCAGCTTCATACCGACACCTTCCAACCTCAAGGTGTAGAAGCTCTCTTGATTAGTTCGGTCGATGCGGCTCTTGCTGGTCAAAATGCCCTGCTGGCAACTGAAAGTTTGGGTTATGGTGGTGTTATCATTGGCTTGGTTCGGTACAAGTCAGAAGAAGTGGCAGAGCTCTTTAACCTGCCTGACTACACTTATCCAGTTTTTGGGATGGCACTAGGTCTTCCAAATGAAGAACATGAAGTCAAACCTCGCTTGCCATTGAATCAGGTGGTATTTGAGGAAGAATATCAGGAACAGACAGTTGATGTGATTGAGGCTTATGACCGTGTACAGGCTGACTATGCTGGGGCGCGTGCGACCACAAGCTGGAGTCAGCGATTAGCAGAACAGTTTGGTCAAGCTGAACCAAGCTCAACAAGAAAAAATCTTGAACAGAAGAAGTTATTGTAGAAAGTGAGAAATTATGGCCCTACCAACTATTGCCATTGTAGGACGTCCCAATGTTGGGAAATCAACCCTATTTAATCGGATCGCTGGTGAGCGAATCTCCATTGTAGAAGATGTCGAAGGAGTGACACGTGACCGTATCTATGCGACGGGTGAGTGGCTCAATCGTTCGTTTAGTATGATTGATACAGGAGGAATCGATGATGTCGATGCTCCTTTCATGGAACAAATCAAGCACCAGGCAGAAATTGCCATGGAAGAAGCCGATGTTATCGTCTTTGTCGTGTCTGGTAAGGAAGGAATTACCGATGCGGACGAATACGTAGCCCGTAAGCTTTATAAAACCCATAAACCAGTTATCCTTGCAGTTAACAAGGTGGACAACCCTGAGATGCGAAATGATATCTATGATTTCTATGCCCTCGGTTTGGGTGAACCACTACCTATCTCATCTGTCCATGGTATCGGTACAGGGGATGTGCTAGATGCGATTGTAGAAAATCTTCCAAATGAATACGAAGAAGAAAATCCAGATGTGATTAAGTTTAGCTTAATTGGTCGTCCAAACGTCGGAAAATCAAGCTTGATCAATGCTATCTTGGGAGAAGACCGTGTCATTGCCAGTCCAGTTGCTGGAACAACTCGTGACGCCATTGATACCCACTTTACAGATACAGATGGCCAAGAGTTTACCATGATTGATACGGCTGGTATGCGTAAGTCTGGTAAGGTTTATGAAAATACCGAGAAATACTCTGTCATGCGCGCCATGCGTGCTATTGACCGTTCAGATGTGGTCTTAATGGTCATCAATGCGGAAGAAGGCATCCGTGAATACGACAAGCGTATCGCAGGATTTGCCCATGAAGCTGGTAAAGGGATGATTATCGTGGTTAACAAGTGGGATACACTTGAAAAAGACAACCACACTATGAAAAATTGGGAAGAAGATATCCGTGAGCAGTTCCAATACCTGCCTTACGCACCGATTATCTTTGTATCAGCCTTGACCAAGCAACGTCTTCATAAACTGCCTGAGATGATTAAGCAAATCAGTGAAAGTCAAAACACACGTATTCCATCAGCTGTCTTGAATGATGTGATTATGGATGCCATTGCCATTAACCCAACACCGACAGACAAAGGAAAACGTCTCAAGATTTTCTATGCGACTCAAGTGGCAACCAAACCACCAACCTTTGTTATCTTTGTCAACGAAGAAGAACTTATGCACTTTTCTTACCTGCGTTTCTTGGAAAATCAAATCCGCAAGGCCTTTGTCTTTGAGGGAACTCCAATCCATCTCATCGCAAGAAAACGCAAATAAAAAAGTAGAATCTGGAATGACATTTCCAGATTTTTTTGATAGAATGAAGGTAAAGAAAGCGCTAACAAAGAGAGGTGTCGATAATGAAACTGTCGTTTAATCAATTGATACTCTTATTTCCTTGTTTTTACTTTTTCTATTGGATAGACAATGCTGATAGAAACAGTAAGTTTTTCCCCATCATCTACTATTTCTACTGGATTTATTTTTCCCTTTTAGCTCTGTTTAGTCTGGATCTGACAATTTTTTCATTCTTATTTTTCCCTCTTGTTCTCAAACATGAATCAGATATGAGTGCTTGGGGTGTTTGGTTGCTGTTGATAGTCCTATCCCTAGGAAGTGACTGGCTAGACTACATCTTTTTCAAAAAAATGTTTCGTTTGAGACGAGAGTTAGGGAAATCTAAAGGCGGAAGGCATTGATTTATATTGTTTTTATTGATAGGAGGTAGCTTATGGCACATCTAAAATCATTTATTACACGCTATTCTAAGGTCTATATTGGTTTAGTTCTGTTGATCTGGATTGCTTTCTTCTTTCTTCCTTGGGGCAGTCCGATTCTGGGGGGAAAGATTGATCTCTTCAGCATACAGAAAGTCTTGCTAGTTTTTGGTATTCTGTCTATTTTGATGGCCTTGCTGTCCAAGAAAGTCAGTCTCTTTGTTTTTGGATTGATCTGCTGTTTTTCTCTTTGGATTAATCTATTTATCCTATTTGCTATTTTGCCGATTTTTGGCAATTAAAGTATCATAAAAATCAGAGAGGTTAGCTTGGAAACTAGCCTCTTTTTCCTTTTCAAAATGGGGATTCTTCCTTGAAAATAATCAGTAATTGTGCTAAAATTAAAAGAACATTCTAAAATATTCGGAATTTAAAGTAAGGAAAAACATGGCTAATATTTTAAAAACAATTATCGAAAATGATAAAGGAGAAATCCGTCGTCTGGAAAAGATGGCTGACAAGGTTTTCAAATATGAAGACCAAATGGCTGCTTTGACTGACGACCAACTAAAAGCAAAAACAGTTGAATTTAAAGAACGTTATCAAAATGGAGAATCACTGGATTCACTGCTTTATGAAGCATTTGCGGTTGTCCGTGAAGGTGCCAAACGTGTCCTAGGCCTCTTCCCATATAAGGTTCAGGTCATGGGGGGAATCGTTCTTCACCATGGTGATGTGCCAGAGATGCGTACAGGGGAAGGAAAAACCTTGACTGCGACCATGCCAGTATACCTCAACGCCCTTTCAGGTAAAGGGGTCCACGTAGTTACGGTCAATGAATACCTATCAGAACGTGACGCGACTGAGATGGGTGAATTGTACTCATGGCTTGGTTTGTCAGTAGGAATTAACTTGGCTGCCAAATCTCCAATGGAGAAAAAAGAAGCCTATGAGTGTGATATTACTTACTCAACCAACTCAGAAATCGGGTTTGACTACCTTCGTGACAACATGGTTGTTCGCGCTGAAAACATGGTACAACGTCCGCTCAACTATGCCTTGGTCGATGAGGTTGACTCTATCTTGATTGACGAGGCCCGTACACCTTTGATTGTATCAGGTGCTAATGCGGTTGAAACAAGCCAGTTGTACCACATGGCAGACCACTATGTAAAATCTTTGGACAAAGACGACTACATCATCGATGTGCAGTCTAAGACCATTGGTTTGTCTGATTCAGGGATTGACAAGGCGGAAAGCTACTTCAAGCTTGAAAATCTTTATGATATCGAAAACGTGGCTTTGACTCACTTTATTGATAATGCCCTTCGTGCCAACTACATCATGCTTCTCGATATTGACTATGTGGTAAGCGAAGAGCAAGAAATTCTGATTGTCGACCAATTTACAGGTCGTACTATGGAAGGTCGTCGTTATTCTGATGGCTTGCACCAAGCTATTGAAGCCAAAGAAGGTGTGCCAATTCAGGATGAAACCAAGACATCTGCCTCAATCACTTACCAAAACCTTTTCCGTATGTACAAGAAATTGTCTGGTATGACGGGTACAGGTAAGACTGAGGAAGAAGAATTCCGTGAAATTTACAACATTCGTGTTATTCCAATCCCAACAAACCGTCCTGTTCAACGTATTGACCATCCAGACCTACTTTTTGCAAGCATTGAAGCTAAGTTTAAAGCGGTTGTCGAAGACGTTAAGGCTCGTTACCAAAAGGGTCAACCTGTCTTGGTTGGTACAGTAGCGGTTGAAACTAGTGATTACATTTCTAAGAAATTGGTCGCTGCTGGTGTTCCTCACGAAGTTTTGAATGCCAAAAACCACTATAAAGAAGCTCAAATCATCATGAATGCTGGTCAACGTGGTGCTGTTACTATCGCAACTAACATGGCCGGTCGTGGTACTGACATCAAGCTTGGTGAAGGGGTTCGCGAATTGGGTGGACTTTGTGTTATTGGTACAGAACGCCATGAAAGCCGTCGTATCGATAACCAGCTTCGTGGACGTTCAGGTCGTCAAGGAGACCCAGGTGAGTCACAATTCTACCTATCTCTTGAAGATGATTTGATGAAACGTTTTGGTTCTGAACGCTTGAAAGGAATCTTTGAACGTTTGAACATGTCTGAAGAGGCGATTGAGTCTCGTATGTTGACGCGTCAAGTTGAAGCAGCACAAAAACGTGTCGAAGGGAATAACTACGATACTCGTAAACAAGTCCTTCAATACGACGATGTCATGCGTGAACAACGTGAGATTATCTACGCTCAACGTTATGATGTCATCACTGCAGACCGTGACTTGGCACCTGAAATTCAGGCTATGATCAAACGTACGATTGGTCGTGTCGTTGATGGTCATGCGCGTGCCAAACAAGATGAAAAACTAGAAGCAATTTTGAACTTTGCTAAGTACAACTTGCTTCCTGAAGATTCGATTTCAATCGAAGACTTGTCAGGCTTGTCTGATAAGGCCATTAAGGAAGAACTCTTCCAACGTGCCTTGCAAGTTTACGATAGTCAGGTTTCAAAACTACGTGATGAAGAAGCAGTCAAAGAATTCCAAAAAGTTTTGATTCTACGAGTGGTGGATAACAAGTGGACAGATCATATCGATGCCCTTGATCAATTGCGTAATGCGGTTGGACTTCGTGGTTATGCTCAGAACAACCCAGTTGTTGAGTATCAGGCAGAAGGTTTCCGTATGTTTAATGACATGATTGGTTCGATTGAGTTTGATGTGACACGCTTGATGATGAAAGCACAAATTCATGAACAAGAAAGACCACAAGCAGAACACCATATCAGTACAACAGCGACTCGTAATATCGCTGCCCACCAAGCAAATATGCCAGAAGATTTGGATTTGAGCCAGATTGGACGGAATGAACTTTGCCCATGTGGTTCTGGTAAGAAGTTTAAAAACTGTCACGGTAAAAGACAATAAAATGAGATAGTTTAGAGGCGGATACCTTGTGAAAAGTAAATTTTTACTTGGTATCCGTTTGCTTTATAAGGAGATGAGTTATGGTATTTACAGCAAAAAGTCCTAAAATTAATATTGAAGAAGTTCGTGCCTTATCAAAATTGGAAGGTCAAGCTTTGGAGAGAAAATCACAGCGCGATCAAGAGCTAGAAGCCATTATACGTGGAGAAGACCAACGGATTCTCTTGGTAATCGGACCATGCTCATCTGATAATGAAGAAGCTGTCCTTGAGTACGCTAAGCGTTTGGCAGCTTTGCAAGAAGAAGTATCAGACCGTATCTTTATGGTTATGCGTGTTTATACTGCCAAACCTCGTACCAACGGGGATGGATATAAGGGCTTGATTCACCAGCCTAATGCGGCAGAAGCGCCAAGTCTCATCAACGGGATCAAAGCTGTGCGCCATCTTCACTATCGTGTCATCACGGAAACTGGTATGACAACAGCTGATGAAATGCTTTATCCTGAAAATCTACCGCTTGTAGATGATTTGATTTCTTATATGGCTGTTGGTGCCCGTTCAGTTGAAGACCAACAACACCGTTTTGTGGCAAGTGGGGCAGATTTCGCGACTGGTTTTAAAAATCCAACCTCAGGAAATCTCAATGTTATGTTTAATGGGATTTATGCTGCTCAAAACAAACAAAGCTTCCTTTTCCTAGGAAAAGAAGTGGAAACAACTGGTAATCCTCTTTCGCACGCCATTCTTCGTGGAGCGATTAATGAGTATGGTAAGAATATTCCTAACTATTACTATGATAATTTGATAGATACCATTGCCCAGTATGAGAAAATGGGCTTGGAAAATCCCTTTATCATCGTCGACACCAATCATGACAATTCTGGTAAGCAATATATGGACCAAATTCGAATTGTCCGCCAGACCTTGATTAACCGTGATTGGAATGAAAAAATCAAGCAGTACGTTCGTGGCTTTATGATTGAGTCTTATCTAGAAGACGGCCGTCAAAACGAACCGGAAGTATTTGGCAAGTCTATCACAGACCCTTGCCTTGGCTGGGAAAATACGGAAGCCCTTGTCAGAGAAATCTACCAAACGTTAGGAGAATAAGATGGCATTTATTGAAAAAGGTCAAGAAATCGATATTGAAGCAATCAAGGCAGAAACCCAATTGTCTGCGGAAGCATTGCGCCTAAAGGAGCGCCGTGACAGAGAATTGGCAGACATTATTTCAGGGGAAGATGACCGTATCCTTTTGGTGATTGGTCCTTGCTCGTCTGATAATGAAGAGGCTGTCTTGGAATATGCCCGCCGTTTATCTGCCTTGCAAAAGAAGGTGGCGGACAAGATTTTCATGGTTATGCGTGTTTATACTGCTAAACCACGTACCAATGGAGATGGCTATAAAGGCTTGGTACACCAGCCAGATACTTCTAAGGCTCCAAGCCTGATTAATGGCTTGCAGGCTGTGCGACAGTTGCACTATCGCGTGATTACAGAGACTGGTTTGACAACGGCAGATGAGATGCTTTATCCGTCAAATCTGGTATTGGTAGATGATTTGGTCAGCTACCATGCTGTAGGGGCTCGTTCTGTGGAAGACCAAGAGCACCGCTTTGTGGCCTCAGGGATTGATGCACCGGTTGGGATGAAAAATCCAACCTCTGGAAATCTTGGTGTTATGTTTAACGGTATCTATGCCGCTCAGAACAAACAGACCTTCCTCTTCCATGGCCAAGAAGTTGAGACTTCAGGAAATCCTTTGGCTCACGTTATTCTTCGTGGCGCAGTCAATGAATATGGGAAAAATGAGCCTAACTTTTACTACGAAACTCTGCTAAATGCTATTGAACGCTATGAGACAATGGGACTTGAAAATCCTTTTATTCTCATCGATACCAACCATGATAATTCAGGCAAGCAATATATGGAGCAGATTCGAATTGTTCGCCAGACCTTGCAAAATCGTGATTGGAACGAGAAAATCAAAAAGACAGTTCGAGGCTTTATGATTGAATCTTACCTAGCAGATGGTCGTCAAAACCAACCAGAGGTCTTTGGATGTTCTATTACCGACCCTTGCCTAGGTTGGGAAAATACAGAGGCTTTGGTAGAAGAGTTTTATGCTACCTTGACAAAATAAGTGAAAAGGATGGAGTTGGGGAATCTCAACTCCTTTTGATGAGAATGATAGTTGGACACGGAATTGATATCGAAGAATTGGCTTCGATAGGAAGCGCAGTTACACGACATGAAGGATTTGCCAAGCGCGTGCTGACCGCTAAGGAAATGGAACGCTTCACCAGTCTCAAAGGGCGCAGACAAATCGAATATTTGGCTGGTCGCTGGTCGGCTAAAGAAGCCTTTTCCAAGGCTATGGGAACAGGTATTGGCAAGCTCGGTTTTCAAGATTTGGAAGTCTTGAACAATGAACGCGGGGCGCCTTATTTTAGTCAGTCACCTTTTTCAGGAAAGATTTGGCTGTCTATCAGCCATACAGATCAGTTTGTGACAGCCAGTGTCATTTTGGAGGAAAATCATGAAAGCTAGTCCACATAGACCAACCAAGGCTCTGATTCATCTGGGAGCTATTCGACAAAATATTCAACAAATGGGGGCTCATATCCCTGAAGGAACGCTCAAATTTGCAGTTGTCAAGGCCAATGCTTATGGCCATGGGGCTGTTGCCGTTGCGACAGCTATTCAAGATGATGTCGATGGTTTTTGCGTTTCGAATATTGATGAGGCTATTGAACTAAGACAGGCTGGACTCAGTAAGAAAATCCTTATTTTAGGAGTTTCTGACATCGAAGCAGTTGCTCTAGCTAAAGAATACGACATCACCTTGACAGTGGCTGGGCTAGAGTGGATTCAAGCACTCTTAGTTAAGGAAGCAGACCTAACAGGTTTGACAGTCCACCTCAAGATTGATTCAGGGATGGGACGGATTGGTTTTAGAGATGCCAGTGAGGCTGATCAGGCTCAAGACTTGCTCAAGCAACATGGTGCTCGCGTTGAAGGAATCTTTACCCACTTTGCGACTGCAGATGAGGAATCAGATACCTACTTTAATGAGCAGTTAGAACGTTTTAAAACTATTTTGGCCAGTATGAAAGGTCTTCCAGACCTGGTTCACGCCAGTAATTCGGCAACGACTCTTTGGCATGCAGAGACCATTTTTAACGCCGTCCGTATGGGAGATGCCATGTATGGTCTCAATCCAAGCGGAGAGGTCTTGGACTTGCCTTATGACTTGATTCCAGCCTTGACCTTGGAGTCTGCCTTGGTTCATGTCAAGACAGTTCAATCTGGGGCTTGCATGGGCTACGGAGCAACTTATCAAGCGGACAGCGAGCAAGTCATCGCGACTGTGCCAATCGGCTATGCGGATGGTTGGACACGAGACATGCAAAATTTCTCTGTCTTGGTAGATGGTCAAGCTTGCCCCATCGTTGGGCGGGTTTCTATGGACCAAATTACCATTCATCTGCCTAAGGTTTACCCGCTAGGAACAAAAGTTACCCTGATCGGCACTAACGGAGACAAGGAAATCACAGCAACTCAGGTAGCGACCTATCGTGGAACCATTAACTATGAGGTGGTTTGTCTCCTCAGCGACCGCATTCCGAGAGAATATTATTAGAAAAGAAAGGAGGGTGAGCATGAATCTACATCAACCCTTGCATGTCTTACCTGGTGTGGGACCAAAGTCAGCAGAGAAATACGCCAAACTAGGAATTGAAAACTTGCAAGACCTCTTGCTCTACTTTCCTTTCCGTTATGAAGATTTCAAAACTAAGCAGGTGTTGGAGCTGGAAGACGGAGAAAAGGCTGTTTTGTCTGGTCAAGTCGTGACTCCTGCCAGTGTCCAGTATTATGGTTTCAAGCGCAATCGTCTGCGCTTTAGCCTCAAGCAGGGAGAAGTCGTTTTTGCGGTGAATTTCTTTAACCAGCCCTATCTGGCTGATAAGATAGAGTTGGGAGCAACCTTGGCTGTATTTGGGAAATGGGACCGGGCCAAGGCTAGTCTGACAGGGATGAAGGTCTTAGCTCAGGTGGAAGATGACCTCCAGCCTGTCTATCGTCTGGCTCAGGGAATCAGTCAGGCCAGTCTGGTCAAGGTTATTAAGACGGCCTTTGATCAGGGGTTGGACCTCTTGATTGAGGAAAATCTGCCCCAGTCTTTGATGGACAAATACAAACTCATGTCCCGTTGTCAGGCAGTTCGCGCCATGCATTTCCCCAAGGATTTGGCAGAATACAAGCAGGCCCTTCGCCGTATCAAGTTTGAGGAACTCTTTTATTTCCAAATGCAATTGCAGACGCTCAAGTCTGAAAATAGAGTTCAAGGAAGTGGTTTGGTTCTGGATTGGTCTCAGGAAAAAGTGTCGGCGGTTAAAGAAAGTCTGCCATTTGCCCTGACACAAGCTCAGGAAAAGAGTTTGCAGGAAATTTTGACAGATATGAAGTCCGACCACCACATGAATCGTCTCCTACAAGGGGACGTGGGGAGTGGAAAAACTGTGGTTGCTGGCTTGGCCATGTTTGCAGCGGTGACGGCTGGCTACCAAGCAGCCCTCATGGTGCCAACAGAGATTCTAGCAGAGCAACACTTTGAGAGTTTGAAGGGTCTTTTTCCAGACTTGAAACTGGCTCTCTTGACAGGTTCCTTAAAAGCTGCAGAAAAAAGAGAAGTCTTGGAGACCATTGCCAAGGGTGAGGCTGATTTGATTATCGGAACCCACGCTCTGATTCAGGATGGGGTGGATTATGCTCGCCTTGGCTTGATTATCATCGATGAGCAGCACCGCTTTGGTGTAGGGCAAAGGCGTGTTCTGAGAGAAAAAGGCGACAACCCAGATGTCCTCATGATGACGGCGACTCCTATTCCACGGACGCTGGCCATCACAGCCTTTGGCGATATGGATGTTTCCATTATTGACCAGATGCCGGCAGGGCGGAAGCCCATTGTGACGCGCTGGATTAAGCATGAGCAACTGCCTCAGGTTTTGACTTGGTTAGAGGGGGAAATCCAAAAAGGTTCTCAAGCCTATGTCATCTCTCCCTTGATTGAAGAATCAGAAGCTCTGGATTTGAAAAATGCCATTGCTTTATCTGAGGAGTTGACGGCTCATTTTGCAGGTAAGGCAGAGGTTGCTCTGTTACATGGTAAGATGAAGAGTGACGAAAAAGACCAGATTATGCAGGAGTTCAAAGAGAGAAAGACGGATATTCTGGTTTCAACGACGGTTATCGAGGTCGGGGTCAATGTGCCCAATGCGACCGTCATGATTATCATGGATGCCGATCGCTTCGGTCTCAGCCAGCTTCACCAGCTCAGGGGTCGTGTCGGTCGGGGAGATAAGCAATCCTATGCTGTTCTCGTTGCCAATCCCAAGACGGATTCTGGGAAAGACCGCATGCGCATCATGACAGAAACGACTAATGGATTTGTCCTAGCTGAGGAAGATTTGAAAATGCGGGGTTCAGGTGAGATTTTTGGAACCAGACAATCAGGGCTCCCAGAGTTTCAGGTAGCTGATATTATCGAAGATTTTCCGATTTTAGAAGAAGCCAGAAAGGTTGCTAGCTACATTAGTTCGATAGAAGGCTGGCAAGAGGATCCAGAATGGCGCATGATTGCCCTTCATTTGGAAAAGAAAGAACATTTAGATTAAGCTTTCTTTAGGGAAAACTTAAGCTAGCTTTCAGGTTTGACCCTTATACTAGAGTCATCAAAAAGAAACGAGGACTCTCATATGACAGTAACGATTAAAGTAAATTACCAAACCACTTTCCAAAAGAAAGAAGCAAAAAACTAAGATTGAATAGGATAAAAAGAGCGAAAATGCTCTTTTTTCGTTTCTAAAACTACTTTCAATCCACAATCCTAAAAGTAAGAAAATCTAAATTCATTTTCTATTTATCCTTCTTCCTTGCATTGATTTCTCAGATATGCTACAGTTGTGATAGCGATTACAAAACAAAAGGAGTATGCTATGAAAAATCCAGCTTTATTAGAAGAAATTAAGACCTATCTAGGAAGGGATGAGGTTCCAGAAGACTTTGATATTTTCTGGGATGAGGAAGTGAAAAAAGTTTCCAGTCTTCCAGCCTACCAGTTGGAGGAAAGAGATTTCCATATTCCCCAAGTCAAGTTCTTTGAGATCACTTTTGAAGGAACTAATGCAGGCAAGGTTTATGCACGTGTCGTTCTTCCAAAGACTGAGGGGAAAGTTCCAATAATCTTCCATTTTCATGGTTATATGGGACGTGGCTGGGACTGGGCAGATATGCTGGCCTATACTGTGGCTGGTTACGGTGTTGTTTCCATGGATGTGCGGGGTCAGTCAGGTTACTCACAAGATGGCTTGCGTTCTCCTCTTGGAAATACGGTGAAAGGGCATATCATCCGTGGTGCTGTGGAAGGTCGGGAGAAACTCTTTTATAAGGATGTTTATCTGGACATTTACCAGTTGGTTGAAATTATTGCTAGTCTGCCTCAGGTAGATGAGAAAAGGCTTTCTAGCTATGGTGCCTCACAAGGTGGTGCTCTAGCCTTGGTTGCGGCAGCGCTCAATCCTCGGATTCAGAAAACAGTTGCCATCTATCCCTTCTTGTCAGACTTTAGACGGGTGCTTGAGATTGGGAATACCAGCGAGGCCTATGACGAACTTTTCCGTTATTTCAAGTTTCACGATCCTTTCCATGAAACCGAGGAGGAAATTATGGCGACCCTTGCCTATATCGATGTGAAAAATCTTGCCCATCGTATCAAAGGTGAGGTCAAGATGATTACGGGCTTGGACGACGATGTTTGCTATCCTATTACCCAGTTTGCGATTTATAATCGTCTGACCTGTGATAAGGCCTATCGTATCATGCCTGAGTATGCTCATGAAGCCATGAATGTTTTTGTCAATGACCAAGTCTTCAACTGGCTATGTGGTAGTGAGATTCCTTTTAAGTATGTAAAATGATGGATGAGAGAGCCCAGTAGCTCTCTTTTTCAGTCTTAAAAATATGATTTAAAATAGATCCCGCTCTGAAACTACTTTCAGAAACGGCTGTTCTATAAAATACTTTTGAAACTGAAATCTATTCTACCACAAACTATTGAAAGCGCTTTAAAGATGATATATAATGAACCCATAAGAACAAAGAAAAGGAGGAAAGAGGATGCCACAGATTACTAAAGAAGCCTTGATTGCACAAATTAAAGATGGAATCATCGTTTCTTGTCAGGCCCTTCCTCACGAACCGCTTTATACAGAAGCGGGAGGAGTCATTCCCTTGCTAGTCAAAGCGGCTGAGCAAGGTGGAGCAGTCGGTATCCGAGCAAACAGTGTTCGCGATATCAAGGAAATCAAGGAGGTTACAAAACTTCCAATCATTGGGATAATTAAACGAGATTATCCACCACAAGAACCCTTCATCACGGCTACTATGAAAGAAGTTGATGAATTGGCAGAACTCGACATCGAGGTGATTGCTCTGGATTGTACCAAGCGTGAACGCTACGATGGTTTGGAGATTCAAGAGTTCATTCGTCAGGTTAAGGAGAAATATCCCAACCAACTCTTGATGGCTGATACAAGTACTTTTGAAGAAGGACTAGCAGCTGTTGAAGCAGGAATTGACTTTGTCGGAACAACCTTATCAGGATATACATCTTACAGTCCAAAAGTGGATGGTCCCGATTTCGAATTAATCAAAAAACTCTGTGATGCCGGTGTAGATGTCATTGCAGAAGGGAAAATTCATACACCTGAACAAGCCAAACAAATCCTGGGATATGGAGTGCGAGGTATCGTTGTCGGTGGCGCTATTACTAGACCAAAAGAGATTACAGAACGATTTGTTGCTGGTCTCAAATAACACAATCTAAAAACAGAGGAGAGTGGTGGATGCGTCGGATAAAATGAAAACGTATACAAATGCAATCTTACTCATTATCCAATATGGATACGCTTATCAATTAGGAGAATACAAATGAAATTTAGAAAACTAGCTTGTACAGTACTTGCGGGTGCTGCGATTCTTGGCCTTGCTGCATGTGGAAATTCTGGCGGAAGTAAAGATGCTGGAAAATCTGGTGGCGATAGCGGAAAAACAGAAATCACTTGGTGGGCATTCCCAGTCTTCACTCAAGAAAAAACTGGTGACGGTGTTGGAACATATGAAAAATCAATTATCGAAGCGTTTGAAAAAGCAAATCCAGATGTAAAAGTGAAATTGGAAACCATTGACTTCAAGTCAGGTCCTGAAAAAATCACAACAGCTATCGAAGCAGGAACAGCGCCAGACGTACTCTTTGACGCACCAGGGCGTATCATCCAATACGGTAAAAACGGTAAATTGGCTGAGTTGAACGACCTCTTCACAGACGAATTCGTCAAAGATGTTAACAACGAAAATATCATACAAGCAAGTAAGGCTGGAGATAAAGCTTACATGTATCCAATCAGTTCAGCACCATTCTACATGGCTATGAACAAGAAAATGTTGGAAGATGCTGGAGTTGCAAATCTTGTAAAAGAAGGTTGGACAACTGATGATTTTGAAAAAGTTTTGAAAGCGCTTAAAGATAAAGGATATACACCAGGTTCATTGTTCAGTTCTGGTCAAGGGGGAGACCAAGGAACACGTGCCTTCATCTCAAACCTTTACGGCGGTTCTGTAACAGATAAAGATGTAACAAAATATACAACTGATGATCCTAAATTCGTCAAAGGTCTTGAAAAAGCAGCTAGCTGGATCAAAGACGGTTTGTTGAACAACGGTTCACAATTTGATGGTGGAGCAGATATCCAAAACTTTGCCAACGGTCAAACATCTTACACAATCCTTTGGGCACCATCTCAAAATGGTATCCAAGCTAAACTCTTGGAAGCAAGTAAAGTAGAAGTGGTAGAAGTACCATTCCCATCAGATTCAGGTAAACCAGCTCTTGAATACCTTGTAAACGGATTTGCAGTATTCAACAACAAAGACGACAAGAAAGTTGCAGCATCTAAGAAATTCGTTCAATTCATCGCGGACGATAAAGAATGGGGTCCAAAAGACGTTGTTCGTACAGGTGCCTTCCCAGTTCGTACTTCATTTGGCAAACTTTATGAAGACAAACGTATGGAAACAATCAGTGGTTGGACTAAATACTACTCACCATACTACAACACTATTAATGGTTTTGCTGAAATGAGAACACTTTGGTTCCCAATGTTGCAATCTGTATCAAATGGTGACGAAAAACCAGCGGATGCTTTGAAAGCCTTCACTGAAAAAGCTAACGAAACAATTAAAAAAGCTACAAAACAATAAGCACTAAATCAGATTGACTCCTCCCTTTTCCCTGTGCATAGTCTATGTAAGAAAAGGGAGGATTTTGTTTGAAATGGTAGGAACTGTCACGAAATTAAAATGAAGTTCTTACATAAGCGAATCTTAAAAAATTTCATTTTGATTTTAAAACAGTTCAATAAAATCCAAAATATTCTATTAGTGAAAGAGAGGTGCCGACTGTGAAAGTCAATAAAATTCGTATGCGGGAAACAGTAATTTCCTACGCTTTCCTAGCACCAGTATTATTTTTCTTTGTCATCTTTGTATTGGCTCCTATGATTATGGGATTCATTACAAGTTTCTTTAACTACTCAATGACTAAATTTGAGTTTGTGGGCTTGGACAACTACATTCGCATGTTTAAAGACCCTGTCTTTATGAAGTCTTTGATCAATACCGTGATTCTGGTTATTGGATCTGTACCAGTTGTTGTTCTATTCTCACTATTTGTAGCATCTCAGACATATCATCAAAATGCCATTGCCCGTTCTTTCTACCGTTTCGTCTTCTTCCTTCCTGTTGTAACAGGTAGTGTTGCCGTAACGGTTGTATGGAAATGGATTTATGACCCACTATCAGGGATTCTAAACTTTGTCCTTAAGTCAAGCCACATCATCAGCCAAAATATTTCTTGGTTGGGAGATAAAAACTGGGCTTTGATGGCGATTATGATTATCCTTTTGACAACATCTGTTGGTCAGCCAATTATCCTTTATATCGCGGCCATGGGGAATATTGATAATTCACTGGTGGAAGCAGCACGTGTTGATGGTGCGACTGAATTGCAAGTTTTCTGGAAGATTAAATGGCCAAGCCTTCTTCCAACAACTCTTTACATCGCAATTATTACAACAATTAACTCATTCCAATGTTTCGCCTTGATTCAGTTGTTGACATCTGGTGGTCCAAACTATTCAACAAGTACACTTATGTACTACCTTTACGAAAAAGCCTTCCAATTGACAGAATACGGCTATGCAAATACCATCGGTGTCTTCTTGGCAGTCATGATTGCTATCGTAAGCTTTGTTCAATTTAAAGTACTTGGAAACGACGTAGAATACTAAAGAAAGGAGACAGCTATGCAATCTACACAAAAGAAACCCTTAACAGCTTTCACTGTTATCTCAACGATTATCTTGCTCTTGTTGACCGTGCTGTTCATCTTTCCGTTCTACTGGATTTTGACAGGTGCCTTCAAATCACAACCTGATACCATTATGATTCCGCCACAATGGTTCCCTAAAATGCCGACCATGGAAAACTTCCAACAACTCATGGTGCAAAACCCTGCTATGCAGTGGATGTGGAACTCTGTGTTTATCTCATTGGTAACCATGTTCTTAGTTTGTGCAACCTCTTCTCTAGCAGGTTATGTATTGGCTAAAAAACGTTTCTATGGTCAACGTATTCTATTTGCCATCTTCATCGCTGCCATGGCGCTTCCAAAACAAGTTGTCCTTGTGCCATTGGTACGTATCGTCAACTTCATGGGAATCCATGACACTCTTTGGGCAGTTATCTTGCCTTTGATTGGATGGCCATTCGGTGTCTTCCTTATGAAACAATTCAGCGAAAACATCCCTACAGAGTTGCTTGAATCAGCTAAAATCGACGGTTGTGGTGAGATTCGTACTTTCTGGAGCGTAGCATTCCCAATTGTGAAACCAGGATTTGCAGCCCTTGCAATCTTTACCTTCATCAATACATGGAACGACTACTTCATGCAGTTGGTAATGTTGACTTCACGTAACAACTTGACTATCTCACTCGGGGTTGCGACCATGCAGGCCGAAATGGCAACCAACTATGGTTTGATCATGGCAGGGGCAGCCCTTGCAGCTGTGCCAATCGTAACAGTATTCCTTGTCTTCCAAAAATCCTTCACACAAGGTATTACTATGGGAGCTGTCAAAGGTTAAGAAAAGTAAACTGGTGTGTCAAGATGGCGGAAGTAGTCTTGGCATACTATGGAAATATAGAGTTATAAGTGTCTACAAAATGGAGGGTATGCAGTTACTTTATGAAGTTTTGTTAGACACTTATCAACTTAAGAATGATTTCAGTTAACTATCAGAAACGAAGGAAAGAGTATGATTTTTGACGATTTGAAAAACATCACCTTTTACAAAGGAATTCATCCCAATCTAGACAAGGCTATCGACTATCTCTATCAACATCGTAAAGATTCTTTCGAGTTAGGAAAGTATGAGATTGACGGGGACAAGGTCTTTCTAGTTGTTCAGGAAAATGTCCTCAATCAAGCTGAAAATGATCAATTTGAGCATCATAAGAACTATGCAGACTTGCATTTGCTGGTAGAAGGACATGAATATTCGAGCTACGGTTCACGTATCAAAGATGAAGCAATAGCATTCGACGAAGCGAGTGACATTGGCTTTGTTCATTGTCATGAAGACTACCCACTCTTGTTGGGTTATCACAATTTTGCGATTTTCTTCCCAGGAGAACCACACCAGCCAAATGGCTATGCAGGTATGGAAGAGAAGGTTCGTAAATATCTCTTTAAAATTTTGATTGATTAAAAAATCAGGAGGAGCAAATATGGTACAAAAAGGAGTAAGCCTTATCAAGGCAGCATTTGATACAGACAACTTTCTCATGCGTTTTAGTGAAAAGGTCTTGGATATCGTCACAGCCAATCTTCTTTTTGTTGTCTCTTGCTTGCCCATCGTAACGATTGGAGTGGCTAAAATCAGCCTCTACGAGACCATGTTTGAGATTAAGAAGAGTAGACGTGTGCCTGTCTTTAAAATCTATCTAAGAGCTTTCAAGCAAAATCTGAAACTAGGTCTTCAGCTAGGTCTGCTTGAGTTGGGCATTGTTTTGTTGAGTCTTCTAGACCTCTATATCTTTTGGGGGCAGACAGCTATGCCTTTCCAAATGGTGAAAGCTATTTGTCTAGGGATTCTTATCTTCCTCACTATCGTGATGCTGGCTAGCTATCCAATCGCTGCGCGCTATGATTTAACTTGGAAAGAAGTGTTACAAAAAGGGCTGATCTTGGCAAGTTTTAACTTTCCTTGGTTCTTCCTCATGTTAGCCATTCTTATCCTCATTGTGATGGTTCTTTATCTGTCAGCCTTCAGTCTACTTTTAGGTGGTTCAGCCTTCCTGCTTTTTGGATTTGGACTATTGGTCTTTATCCAGACTGGATTGATGGAGAAAATTTTTGCAAAATATCAATAGGATGGCTTGTTTCTGAAACTACTTTCAAGCCATAAACATTTCAAAATTCATATCGAAACTAAAATCTAAGTGTACACCAGATGTTGAAAGCGTTTTTCACAAGGTGTATACTAAACACGTAAAGAATAAATTCTGCTTCTGGCAGAAAAAAAGAAATCTTAGGAGAAAATCTATGTCAGATTTAAAAAAATACGAAGGTGTCATTCCAGCCTTCTACGCATGTTATGATGATCAAGGAGAAGTAAGTCCAGAGCGTACGCGTGCCTTGGTTCAATACTTCATTGATAAAGGTGTTCAAGGTCTTTATGTCAATGGTTCTTCTGGTGAATGTATCTACCAAAGCGTTGAAGACCGTAAGTTGATTTTGGAAGAAGTCATGGCAGTTGCCAAAGGTAAATTGACCATCATTGCTCACGTAGCTTGCAACAATACCAAAGATAGTATGGAACTTGCTCGCCACGCAGAAAGTTTGGGTGTAGATGCCATTGCAACGATTCCACCGATTTACTTCCGCCTGCCAGAATACTCAGTTGCTAAATACTGGAACGATATCAGTTCTGCAGCTCCAAACACAGACTACGTTATCTACAACATTCCTCAGTTAGCAGGTGTTGCTTTGACTCCAAGTCTCTATACTGAAATGTTGAAAAATCCACGTGTTATCGGCGTTAAGAACTCTTCTATGCCAGTTCAGGATATCCAAACCTTTGTCAGTCTTGGTGGAGAAGACCACATTGTCTTTAACGGTCCAGATGAACAATTCCTAGGTGGCCGTCTCATGGGTGCTAAGGCTGGTATCGGTGGTACTTATGGGGCTATGCCAGAACTCTTCTTGAAACTCAACCAATTGATTGCGGATAAAGACTTGGAAACAGCGCGTGAATTGCAATACGCTATCAACGCAATCATTGGCAAACTCACTGCTGCACATGGAAATATGTACGGTGTGATTAAAGAAGTCTTGAAAATCAATGAAGGTTTGAATATTGGTTCTGTTCGTTCTCCATTGACACCAGTGACTGAAGAAGATCGTCCAGTTGTAGAAGCAGCTGCTCAATTGATTCGTGAAACCAAGGAGCGCTTCCTCTAATCCATAAGGAGGTATTTATGACACACTACGTTGCAATTGATATCGGTGGAACTAATATCAAATATGGTTTGATCGACCAAGAAGGCCAACTTGTTGAATCCCATGAAATGCCAACTGAGGCACATAAAGGTGGACCTCATATCTTACAAAAGACAAAAGATATCGTAGCTAGCTATTTAGAAAAAGGTTCTATAGCGGGTGTTGCTATTTCTTCTGCTGGGATGGTTGATCCTGATAAGGGTGAGATTTTCTACGCTGGTCCTCAGATTCCCAACTATGCAGGAACTCAGTTTAAAAAAGAAATTGAGAGTACCTTTGAAATCCCTTGCGAGATTGAAAATGATGTCAATTGTGCAGGTCTGGCTGAAGCGGTATCTGGTTCAGGCAAGGGAGCGAGTGTCACTCTTTGCTTGACTATCGGAACAGGTATCGGTGGTTGCTTGATTATGGATGGGAAAATCTTCCATGGTTTTAGCAATTCGGCTTGTGAAGTCGGTTATATGCATATGCAGGATGGAGCTTTCCAAGACTTGGCCTCTACGACAGCCTTGGTGGAGTATGTAGCAGCAGCTCATGGAGATCCAGTTGACCAGTGGAATGGCCGACGCATTTTCAAGGAAGCTACCGAAGGAAACAAGATCTGTATGGCTGGTATTGACCGCATGGTAGATTATCTAGGAAAAGGTCTGGCAAATATTTGCTATGTTGCCAATCCAGAAGTGGTCATTCTCGGTGGCGGTATTATGGGACAAGAGGCTATCCTCAAACCCAAGATCCGCACAGCCTTAAAAGATGCCTTGGTACCAAGCCTAGCTGAAAAAACACGATTAGAATTTGCTCATCACCAAAATACAGCAGGGATGTTGGGAGCTTATTATCATTTCAAAACAAAACAATCCTAGTTTGGCTCAGCCAAACTAGGATTTTCTGATCAAATCCTCTTGACTTTCTTTATAATTGTGAGATAATAAAGAAAATATATAAAGGAATTATATAAAATGGCTATAGCGAATTCAAGTAAAGTTGTGACCTTCCAAGCTAATAGAGAATTAGTAAATGATGCAATGGAAGTGTTAAAAGAAAAAAATCTCTCTCTTTCATCGGCACTCAGATTATTTTTAAAGAATGTTGCCGTAACAAATGAAGTAGATTTACTGAGTGAAGAGGAATTGGAGAAGGAGTATTTATTTAGGCAATTACAAGCAGAAGTTCAAGAAAGTTATGCCAAGATTGAGGCTGGAAATTACTTGACAGATGAGGATGTCGTGACACGCTATGGATTATAAAAAATATAGGATTTTGTATTCTCCTAGAGTAATTGATAGTCTGGATAAAATATATCAGTATATAGCGGAGGAAATTGGTTCTGTAGAGGCTGCGAGACGAAAAGTAGCCAATATTAGAAAAGATATTAATCGTCTAGAAATTTTCCCCCAAGCTGGATTTGATGCCGATGAAAAATTTGGTAAGAAATTAGATCCTCACTATCAAACGCGAGGATTGACCTTGAGTAAGGATTACATCGTATTATATACAATTGTTGAGGATACTGTCAGACTTGCTTATTTACTCCCTTCAAAAAGTGATTATATGAAATTATTTAAGACTAAGTCAAGATACGACTAATTCATAATCTAGAAGAGGGATGTTTGGTGATGAATAAAAATCCTAGTTTGGTTCAACCAAACTAGGATTTTCTGATACGTTTTTGTCTACGATAGCCGTTGAGTTTTTTATTTTCCCAGTAGCTATTAAAGATTTTCTCCTTGCTTTCACGATTGATTTCCAAAAAGTAGGCATAAATCAAATCGATAAAGAAGAGCATAGGAAGTTGAGCGGATATTCGTTGGATGTAGGATGACTGACTGTGGGTGGCTACAAGAACAGTCTCTGTGTAGACCTGGCTATCTTTATTGGGAACACTTGAAAAGAGTACAGTCTTTGCCCCCATCTCCTTGGCATCTAATAAACTGTCTAAAATAGAAGGAGTTGTGCCAGAAAGGGAGAAACCGAGTACGAGACAATTCTCATCCATAATGCTGGTCGTCCAAGCAAAACCGTCTTGGTCGGTCAAGGCCTCGCAGACCACACCCAGACGCATGAAGCGCAATTTCATTTCACGGGCGACAAGGCCAGAACTACCTGTTCCGAAGAAGTAGACACGCTCAGCATCTTCGATTAATTGGGCAATTCGTTCTAGTTGTTCTTCGTCAATCAAGTCCTGTGTTTGTTCCCGCATATTGCTATAGCTTCTGAGGACTCGTTTTGTCAGTGGACTATGTTTGTGAGAATGGGTGTCTTGTTTCTCTGCTTGGTGTTGGTATTGGAAAATAAATTCTCGATAACCTGTAAAACCACACTTTTTAGAAAAGCGGGTCAGAGCAGCCTGAGAAATATGTAATTTTTGAGTGACCTGCTGGGAGGAAAGGTCATCTTGGATGGTTTCTGTTTGTAAAAAATAGTGAGCGATTTCTTGCTCAAGGTCTGTCATTTCTTCGAAGTGGGAATCAATGAGGGTCGCTATATCTGGTTTGTCCATAGGGAAGGCTCCTTTAAATGAGTCGTATTGGAAAAAGACTGGGTCATCGAACTTTTACATTTATTATATCATATAATATAGAGATAGATAAATAAAATCTTTTTCCAGTAAAAAGGAAAAAGCTCCCTGCTTTTCCATAATTTTCTTCTCAAATTGTGGTACAATGAAGAGTAAGATTTAAAATAGAAATGAGACTGATTTGTATGAGAAAATTTGATAGCCATTCGATTCCGATTCGGCTTAATTTATTGTTTTCGATTGTCATTTTGCTCTTTATGGCCATCATTGGTCGCCTGCTTTATATGCAGGTTTTGAACAAGGATTTTTATGAGACAAAACTTGCATCGGCTAGTAAAACAAAGGTGACTACTAGCTCGGCTCGGGGTGAAATTTATGATGCCAGTGGCAAGCCTTTGGTTGAAAATACTGTGAAACAAGTTGTTTCCTTTACTCGAAACAACAAAATGACGGCTGCAGATTTAAAAGAAACAGCCAAGAAGTTGCTGGCTTATGTGGAAGTTTCTTCTCCAACATTGACTGACCGACAGTTAGCAGACTATTATCTAGCAGATCAAGATGTCTATAAGAAAGCAGTGGAAAGTTTACCACGTGAGAAGCGACTTAATTCTGATGGCAATCAATTATCTGAATCCGAGCTTTACAATAATACTGTTGAAAGTATCGATCCAAGTCAATTGACCTACTCTGATGACGAAAAGAAAGAAATTTACCTCTTTAGCCAACTTAATGCAGTTGAAAATTTTGCGACAGGAACCATTGCGACAGATTCCTTGACAGATACTCAGATTGCCTTGATAGCCTCGGCCTCTAAGAATTTACCTGGTATCAGTATTTCAACTTCGTGGGATCGAAAGGTCCTAGAGACTTCACTTGCGTCTATAGTAGGAAGTGTATCCAGTGAAAAAGCTGGTCTTCCAGCTGAAGAAGCAGATGCTTATATCAAAAAGGGTTATTCTTTAAATGATCGTGTTGGGACTTCTTATCTAGAAAAACAATATGAAGAAACCTTGCAAGGAAAACGCTCGGTGAAAGAAATCCATCTAGATAAGTATGGCAATATGGAAAGTGTCGAAAATATTGAAGATGGTACCAAAGGAAACAATATTAAACTGACTATCGATTTGGCCTTCCAAGATAGCGTGGATAATCTGCTTAAGAGTTATTTCAATTCCGAGCTAGGAAATGGAGGAGCCAAGTATTCAGAAGGTGTGTATGCAGTTGCTCTAAACCCAAAAACAGGTGCGGTTTTGTCTATGTCAGGGCTCAAACATGACTTGAAAACGGGAGATTTAACACCTGATTCCTTGGGAACAGTAACCGATGTCTTTGTCCCGGGTTCTGTTGTCAAGGCGGCGACCATCAGCTCTGGTTGGGAGAATGGAGTCTTGTCAGGGAACCAGACCTTGACAGACCAACCGATTGTCTTCCAAGGTTCAGCTCCAATTAATTCTTGGTATACTCAAGCCTACGGTTCATTCCCGATTACAGCTGTGGAAGCCTTGGAGTATTCTTCTAATACCTATATGGTTCAAACGGCTTTGGGCATTATGGGTCAGACCTATCAACCCAATATGTTTGTTTTAACTAACAATTTAGAATCCGCCATGGGGAAACTTCGTTCGACATTTGCGGAATATGGTCTTGGAGCCTCAACAGGCATTGACCTTCCAGATGAGTCAACTGGTTTTATACCAAAAGAGTATAATTTTGCTAATTACATTACCAATGCATTTGGCCAGTTTGATAACTACACCCCAATGCAATTGGCCCAGTACGTTGGAACTATTGCCAACAACGGTGTTCGGATTGCACCTCACATTGTCGAGGGGATTTATGGAAATAACGAACAAGGTGGCTTAGGGAACTTAATCCAATCTGTTGAAACCAAGGAAATGAATAAAATTAATATTTCTGAGTCTGATGTTTCCATCCTTCAACAAGGATTTTATCAAGTTTCACATGGTGGTAGTGCTTTGACAACCGGTCGTGCCTTTTCAAATGGCGCAGCAGTTTCGATTAGTGGTAAAACAGGTACTGCCGAAAGTTATGTTGCGGGAGGTCAAAAAGCTAACAATACCAATGCTGTGGCCTATGCACCATCAGATAATCCTCAAATCGCTGTAGCTGTTGTCTTCCCTCATAATACCAACCTTACAAATGGTGTCGGACCTTCCATTGCGCGCGACATTATCAACCTCTATAACCAACATCATCCAATGAATTAGAAAGGAACTTATGCTTTATCCAACACCTATTGCTAAGCTAATTGACAGTTATTCTAAGTTACCGGGTATCGGGATTAAGACGGCTACGCGTCTGGCTTTTTATACGATTGGGATGTCTGATGACGATGTCAATGAATTTGCAAAAAATCTCCTTTCTGCGAAGAGAGAGCTGACCTACTGTTCCATCTGCGGTCGTTTGACTGATGACGATCCTTGCTCTATCTGTACCGATCCAAGTCGTGACCAGACAACGATTTTGGTGCTAGAAGATAGTCGCGATGTGGCAGCCATGGAGAATATCCAAGAATACCATGGACTCTATCATGTCTTACATGGTCTCATTTCTCCCATGAATGGTATCAGTCCAGATGATATCAATCTCAAGAGCCTTATGACTCGTCTTATGGATAGTGAAGTTTCAGAGGTAATCGTAGCAACAAATGCTACAGCAGATGGGGAAGCGACATCCATGTATCTTTCTCGTTTGCTCAAGCCAGCTGGTATCAAGGTTACGCGTCTAGCACGAGGTCTCGCTGTCGGAGCGGACATTGAGTTTGCGGATGAAGTGACGCTCTTACGAGCCATTGAAAATCGAACAGAGTTGTAAGTCTAGACAAATTAACACACTCAATTCATTTATACAAAAATCACGGAGACCGACAGTTGTTTTATCGGTCTTTTTTTAGATTTATTGAAGACTAGTATCAGGTTCAAGTTTCAAAAAAGAAGCAAATATGATATACTAAAGAACGAGTATTCTATTAGAATTGGAACAAATAATATGAAACAAACGATTATTCTTTTATACGGTGGACGTAGTGCAGAGCGTGAAGTCTCTGTCCTTTCAGCGGAAAGTGTCATGCGTGCGGTCAATTACGACCGTTTCACAGTCAAGACTTTCTTCATCAGCCAGTCAGGTGACTTTATCAAAACGCAAGAATTTAGTCAGACTCCGGGGCAAGAAGACCGTCTCATGACCAATGAAACCATTGATTGGGATAAGCAGGTTGCACCAAGTGCTATTTACGAAGAAGGGGTAGTTGTCTTTCCAGTTCTTCACGGTCCGATGGGAGAAGATGGCTCTGTCCAAGGATTCTTGGAAGTTTTGAAAATGCCATATGTTGGTTGTAACATCTTGTCATCTAGTCTTGCCATGGATAAAATCACGACCAAGCGTGTCTTAGAATCTGCTGGTATAGCCCAAGTTCCTTATGTGGCCATCGTTGAAGGCGATGATGTGACTTTTAAAATCGCTGAAGTTGAAGAAAAATTGACTTATCCAGTCTTCACAAAACCATCAAACATGGGTTCAAGTGTCGGTATTTCAAAATCTGAAAATCAAGAGGAACTTCGTCAAGCCTTGAAACTTGCCTTCCAATATGACAGCCGTGTCTTGGTTGAGCAAGGGGTGAATGCCCGTGAAATCGAGGTTGGTCTCTTGGGCAACTACGATGTCAAAAGCACGCTTCCAGGGGAAGTAGTCAAGGATGTTGCCTTTTATGACTACGATGCCAAGTATATTGACAACAAGATTACTATGGACATCCCAGCCAAAATCAGTAATGATGTGGTAGCTGTCATGCGCCAAAATGCAGAAACAGCCTTCCGTGCCATTGGTGGGCTCGGTCTATCTCGTTGCGATTTCTTCTATACAGATAAGGGAGAGGTTTTCCTCAACGAGCTCAATACCATGCCAGGTTTCACCCAGTGGTCTATGTACCCACTACTTTGGGACAATATGGGAATCAGCTACCCAGAACTAATCGAGCGTTTGGTTGAACTTGCTAAGGAAAGTTTTGACAAGCGCGAAGCACATTTGCTATAAAAATGAAAGAGAGGGTAGGAGCCAGAACTATCACTGCAAGGTGACTAGAGTTCTCGGACTTCAACCCTTTTTAAAGGAGTAGAAATGAAATTAACAATCCATGAAGTTGCCCAAGTTGTCGGAGCTAAAAATGATGTCAGCATCTTTGAGAACACCCAGTTAGAGAAGGCTGAGTTTGATAGTCGCTTAATCGCGACGGGGGACTTGTTTGTGCCCCTCAAAGGTGCGCGTGACGGTCATGACTTTATCGAAACAGCTTTTGAAAATGGCGCTGCTGTAACCCTGTCTGAGAAAAAGGTCGCAAATCATCCCTATATTCTAGTAGATGATGTTCTGACTGCCTTTCAGCAGCTAGCAGCCTACTATCTTGAAAAAACGACTGTTGATGTCTTTGCGGTTACGGGTTCAAATGGCAAGACAACGACCAAGGATATGTTAGCTCACTTGCTATCAACAACTTACAAGACCTACAAAACACAAGGCAACTACAATAATGAGATTGGTCTTCCTTACACAGTTCTCCATATGCCTGAAGGAACAGAAAAGTTGGTCTTGGAGATGGGACAGGATCACTTGGGAGATATTCATCTCTTGTCAGAATTGGCTCATCCAAAAACAGCCATCGTGACCTTGGTTGGAGAAGCCCATTTGGCCTTTTTCAAAGATCGTTCTGAAATTGCTAAAGGGAAATTGCAAATTGCAGATGGTATGGCATCGGGTTCTTTGCTTTTGGCACCAGCCGACCCGATTGTAGAGGCCTACTTGCCAGCTGATAAAAAGGTGGTCCGTTTTGGGCTAGAAGCAGAGCTAGAAATCACAGACTTGATTGAGCGCAAGGACAGTCTGACCTTTAAGGCTAATTTCTTGGAACAAGCCCTTGATTTGCCAGTGACAGGTAAGTACAATGCCACCAATGCTATGATTGCGTCTTATGTTGCCCTACAAGAAGGGGTTTCAGAGGAGCAAATTCATAAGGCTTTCCAAAATCTTGAATTGACGCGTAACCGTACCGAATGGAAGAAAGCAGCCAATGGAGCAGATATCTTATCAGATGTTTACAATGCCAATCCAACTGCTATGAAGTTAATTTTGGAGACTTTCTCTGCCATTCCAGCCAACGAAGATGGCAAAAAAATCGCTGTCTTGGCAGACATGAAGGAACTCGGTGACCAGTCTGTTCAACTCCATAACCAGATGATTTTGAGCCTCTCACCAGATGTACTTGATACCGTGATTTTCTACGGAGAAGACATTGCTGAATTGGCCCAACTGGCCAGTCAAATGTTCCCAATCGGCCATGTTTACTACTTCAAGAAAACAGAAGACCAAGACCAATTTGAAGACCTAGTTAAGCAGGTCAAGGAAAGTCTAGGAGCTAATGACCAAATCTTGCTCAAAGGCTCTAACTCCATGAACCTAGCCAAGTTGGTAGAAAGTTTAGAACATGAAGACAAGTGATTTTGTCAAGTATTTGCAAAGAATGATTGCCATTACAGATACTGGATTAACCTTTACAAAGGATCCTTTTGACCGTGAGCGCTACGAGGACTTGCGAAGCCTTTTATCTGAAATGTTGAATCAAGCATCAGACCTTGATGCCGAAGAAGTGGCAGAAGTCTTGAAACCGACTTCAGCTTATGCGACTCCGTTAATGGACGTCCGTGCTTGGATTGTTGAGGATGAGAAGATTTGTCTGGTTAGGGGACAAGGAGAGGATAGTTGGGCTCTGCCAGGTGGCTTTGGTGAAGTCGGCTATTCTCCAACCGAAAATATTCTCAAGGAAATTGAAGAAGAAACCGGTTTTAAAGCCAAAGTTGAAAGACTACTAGCTGTTTTTGATACAAATTGTTTCCAACTACAGAGCAAACAATATGCAAAGTTTGTTTTTGAATGTAAGCTTCTTGATGGACAATTCCAAGAAAATCAAGAAATTGCTGACCTTCAATTTTTTGCCATTGACCAACTGCCAGCTTTATCTGAAAAACGCATTACCAAGGAGCAGATAGAGATTCTTTGGCAGGTTTATAAAGGTCAGAAGGAGCAATATCTTGACTAAGAAGATGATTATCGTATTTCTAAATTCATTTTTCTTAAATAGCATGGTATAATAAAATGCAGGAAAATTTTGAATAATGAGGAAGACTAGATGAATTTATGGGATATTTTCTTTACGACCCAAGCAACAGAGCCACCAAAGTTTGATCTTTTTTGGTATGTCAGTATATTTACACTCTTGGCCTTGACCTTTTATACAGCCTATCGTTATCGTGAAAAGAAGGTTTATCAACGATTTTTCCAGATTTTACAGGCCGTTCAGTTAATCCTTCTTTATGGTTGGTACTGGGTTAATCATATGCCACTGTCAGAAAGCTTACCCTTTTACCATTGCCGTATGGCTATGTTTGTGGTGCTTTTGCTTCCTGGTCAGTCCAAATATCGGCAGTATTTTGCATTACTAGGAACATTTGGGACATTAGCAGCCTTTGTTTATCCAGTGCCAGATCCTTATCCATTCCCGCATATTGCGATTTTATCCTTTATCTTTGGGCACTTAGCTCTCTTGGGAAATTCACTGGTTTATCTCTTGAAACAGTACGACGCAAAAATGCTTGATGTGAAAAGAATTTTTCTCATGACTTTTGCATTAAATGCCTTGATTTTTGTGGTCAATTTGGTAACAGGTGGAGATTACGGATTCTTGACAAAACCGCCATTGGTTGGAGATCACGGCTTAGTGGCTAATTATTTAATCGTTTCTGTAGCCTTGTCAGCAGCGATTACTTTGACCAAGAAAATCTTGGAACTATTTTTAGAACAAGAAGCAGAAAAAATGATTGCAAAGAAAGCTTAGAAATGAGCTTTCTTTTTTTCATAAATCTGATTTTTTATAACTTGTTTGGAAGAGAAAAAAAGCTGATGAGGGAATATGAAAAAATGGTAAGTAAATTTAGGAAAAACTAAGCACGATTGGATTTTTTGTGTTATAATATTCTGTGAATAGCTATGCCCTATTTTAGCTATATTGAATAGAAGTTTGAAACTTGGAAGAGAGAGGATGCGATGTAATGGCTAGAGATGGTTTTTTTACAGGCTTAGATATCGGAACTAATTCGATTAAGGTATTGGTTGCCGAGCTTAGAAATGGTGAACTAAATGTAATTGGTGTAAGTAATGCCAAGAGTAAAGGTGTAAAGGATGGGATTATCGTTGATATTGAAGCAGCAGCAACTGCTATCAAGTCAGCTATTTCCCAAGCAGAAGAGAAGGCTGGTATTTCAATTAAATCTGTGAATGTTGGTTTGCCTGGAAATCTTTTGCAAGTAGAACCAACTCAAGGAATGATTCCAGTTACATCTGATACAAAAGAAATTACAGATCAAGATGTCGAGAATGTTGTCAAATCAGCCTTGACAAAGAGTATGACACCCGATCGTGAAGTCATTACTTTTATTCCAGAAGAATTTATCGTAGATGGTTTCCAAGGTATTCGTGATCCACGTGGCATGATGGGTGTTCGTCTTGAAATGCGTGGTTTGCTTTACACAGGTCCACGTACGATTCTTCACAATTTACGCAAGACAGTTGAGCGCTCAGGTGTTCAAGTTGAAAATATTATTATTTCGCCATTGGCTTTGGTTCGTTCAGTCTTGAATGAAGGCGAGCGTGAATTTGGAGCTACTGTGATTGATATGGGAGCAGGCCAAACGACTGTTGCTACAATCCGTAACCAAGAACTCCAGTTTACAAATATTCTTCAAGAAGGTGGAGATTATGTCACGAAAGATATCTCGAAAGTCTTGAAGACTTCACAAAAACTAGCTGAAGGATTGAAATTAAACTATGGTGAAGCCTATCCTTCACTTGCAAGTAATGAAACCTTCCAAGTTGAAGTAATTGGTGAAGTAGAGCCTGTAGAAGTTACAGAAAGCTACCTAGCAGAGATTATTTCAGCTCGCATTAAGCACATTTTTGAACAAATCAAACAAGAGTTGGAAAGAAGACATTTGTTGGATCTTCCAGGTGGAATTGTTCTGATTGGTGGAAATGCTATTTTGCCAGGTATTGTAGAACTTGCACAGGAAGTTTTTGGTGTTGGTGTCAAACTTTACGTTCCAAATCAAGTTGGAATCCGTAACCCTGCCTTTGCTCATGTGATTAGCTTATCTGAATTTGCTGGTCAATTGACTGAAGTGCATTTATTAGCACAACGAGCAGTCAAGGGTGAAGATACCTTGCGTCACCAACCAATTAATTTCGGCGGGATGATTCAACGTGTTACGCAGGTAGCACAACCTACCCCAATTCAACCAGTTCAAAATACTGAGATAGAGCCATCAGCTTCTACGAATGTAGTTGCTCCGAAAGAAGATAAAGTATCTTCTCAAAATAAACCAAAAATCGCAGATCGTTTCCGTGGCTTAATCGGAAGCATGTTTGATGAATAAAAGAGGAAAAATAAACTATGACATTTTCATTTGATACAGCAGCAGCTCAAGGTGCAGTCATTAAAGTAATCGGTGTTGGTGGAGGTGGCGGTAACGCCATTAACCGCATGGTTGACGAAGGTGTTGCAGGCGTAGAATTTATCGCAGCAAACACAGATGTACAAGCTTTGAGTAGTACTAAAGCAGAGACAGTAATTCAATTGGGTCCTAAATTGACTCGTGGTTTGGGTGCTGGAGGTCAACCTGAAGTTGGTCGTAAAGCTGCTGAAGAAAGCGAAGAAACATTGACAGCTGCTATCAGTGGAGCGGATATGGTCTTCATTACTGCTGGTATGGGAGGTGGATCAGGTACTGGTGCGGCTCCTGTTATTGCTCGTATTGCTAAAGATTTGGGTGCTCTTACAGTTGGTGTTGTGACACGTCCTTTCGGTTTTGAAGGAAGCAAACGTGGTCAATTTGCTGTTGAAGGAATCAACCAACTTCGTGAACATGTAGATACCCTATTGATTATTTCAAACAACAACTTGCTTGAAATTGTTGATAAGAAGACTCCACTTCTTGAAGCTCTTAGCGAAGCAGATAACGTACTTCGCCAAGGTGTTCAAGGGATTACTGATTTGATCACAAACCCTGGTTTGATTAACCTTGACTTTGCTGATGTGAAAACAGTTATGGCAAATAAAGGGAATGCCTTAATGGGTATCGGTATCGGTAGTGGAGAAGAACGTGTGGTAGAGGCAGCTCGTAAGGCAATCTACTCACCACTTCTTGAAACAACTATTGACGGTGCTGAAGATGTTATTGTTAACGTTACTGGTGGTCTTGATTTAACCTTGATTGAAGCTGAAGAAGCATCAGAAATCGTTAACCAAGCAGCTGGTCAAGGAGTGAACATCTGGTTGGGAACATCTATTGATGAAAGCATGCGTGATGAAATTCGCGTAACAGTTGTCGCAACTGGTGTTCGTCAAGATCGTGTTGAAAAAGTTGTTGGAAATGCACCAAAACAAGCAGTTCGTCATGAGCAAGTAAGCCCAAGTCATGCACGTAACCATGATCGCCATTATGACATGGCTGAAACTGCAGAAATTCCAAGTCCAGCACCTCGTCGCACAGAATCTTCTCAAACTTCAGCATTTGGTGATTGGGACTTGCGTCGTGAGACAATTGTCCGTCCGACTGATTCAGTTGTATCACCAGTTGAACGTTTCGAAGCACCATCTTTAGAAGAGGACGAATTAGAAACTCCTCCATTTTTCAAAAATCGTTAAGTAAATGAATTTGAAAGAAAATACAGAACGTGTTTTTCAACAAATAAAAGATGCAAGTCAGCAGTCAGGAAGAGAAGCCAATTCTGTTTCGGTTGTTTCTGTTACAAAATATGTAGACGTACCGACAGCGGAGGCTTTGCTTCCGCTAGGTGTGCATCATATTGGTGAAAATCGTGTAGATAAATTTCTTGAGAAATATGAAGCTTTAAAAGACCGGAATATTACCTGGCATTTGATTGGTACTTTGCAAAGACGCAAGGTCAAAGATGTCATTCAGTATGTTGATTATTTCCACGCTTTGGATTCATTAAAGTTAGCAGAAGAAATTCAAAAAAGAAGTGACCGAGTTGTTAAGTGTTTCTTACAAGTAAATATCTCAAAGGAAGAGAGCAAACATGGTTTTTCAAAGGAAGAACTATTGGAGCTCTTGCCAGAATTGGCCACCTTAGATAAAATTGAATATGTAGGCTTGATGACCATGGCTCCTTTTGAAGCTAGTAGTGATGAGTTGAAAGAAATTTTTAAAGCTACGCAGGATTTGCAACTAGAAATTAGAGAAAAACAAATTCCCAATATGCCAATGATGGACTTGAGTATGGGTATGAGTCGTGACTACAAGGAAGCGATTGAATTTGGCTCAACCTTTGTCAGAATTGGTACAGCATTTTTTAAATAGGAAAGAAATATGTCTTTAAAAGATAGATTTGATAAATTTATAGATTATTTTACAGAAGATGGAGAAGATGTTGGTACTACTTATCAGCCTAAAGCTGAAGAGCCTATTGTGACTCCAGTCCCTTCTGTTCAAGAGTTGCCTCAACAAGCTGGTAGCGCGCCATCTAAAGATAAAAACATCACCCGTCTTCATGCCCGTCAACAAGAGTTGGCTATGCAAAGTCAACGTTCTACTGATAAGGTAACAATTGATGTTCGTTATCCACGTAAATACGAAGATGCCACAGATATTGTTGATTTATTAGCTGGTAACGAAAGTATTTTGATTGATTTCCAATATATGACAGAAGTTCAAGCACGTCGTTGTTTGGATTATCTGGACGGGGCTCGTCACGTTTTGGCTGGTAACATGAAAAAGGTTGCATCTACTATGTACCTGCTGACACCAGTTGATGTTGTCGTTAATATTGAAGATATCAAAATCCCAGATGAATCACAAAATGGTGAATTTGGCTTTGACATGAAACGTACGAGAGTGAGATAATGCTCTTTCTCATTCGTTTTATTCAAAATGCAGTGGATATCTATTCACTGATTTTAATCATTTTTGCTCTGATGTCTTGGTTCCCAAATGCTTATGAATCACGTCTGGGACGCTTGATTATTAGTTTAGTGAAACCGATAATTGCCCCTTTGCAACGTTTACCCCTTCAGATTGCTGGTCTTGACTTGTCTGTCTGGATTGCGGTATTACTAGTTCATTTCCTAGGGGAACAATTGATTCGACTTTTAGTGATCTTTCTATGAACAAGATGATTTATCAACACTTTTCTAAGAATGATTCGTCTTTTATTGATAAGGGAGTAGAATGGATAAAAAAGGTAGAAGATTCTTATTCTCCTTTTTTAACACCCTTTGTAAATCCCCATCAAGAAAAGATTTTAAAGGTTCTAGCATCAACCAGCGACATCTCCTATATGAGCAGTCGGCAGTTTCTTGAAACTGAATATGTACGGGTACTCCTGTATCCTGATTATTTTGAACCCGAATTTTCTGATTTTGAACTATCCTTGCAAGAAATAGTTTATCCTAATAAGTTTGAACGCTTAACGCATTCAAAAATATTAGGGACTGTTTTAAATCAGCTGGGAATTGATAGGAAGCTATTTGGTGATATCTTAGTCAATGAAGAGAGAGCACAGATTATTATTAATCGACAGTTTACTCTCCTTTTCCAAGATGGCATTACGAAAATTGCTCGTTTACCGGTTCGTCTAGAAGAACGGGATTTTACTGAGAAGATTGATACAGTGGAGGACTACCAAGAATTAGATATTTGTATCGCTAGTTCTAGATTAGATGTTTTTCTAGCAGGGGTCTTCAAGCTGTCTAGAAATCAGGCAAATCAGTTAATTGAAAAGCAGGCAGTTCAAGTCAATTACCATTTAGTTGAAAAATCAGATTATACAGTTCAAGTTGGTGATTTGATTAGTGTAAGGAAATTTGGTCGATTGAAACTCGTTAGGGATAATGGGCACACAAAAAAAGATAAAAAGAAATTAACGGTCCAATTGTTATTAAGTAAGTGAGGAAAATTATGCCAATTACATCGTTAGAAATCAAAGATAAAACCTTTAGCACACGCTTTAGAGGGTTTGATCAAGAAGAAGTAGATGAATTTTTAGATATTGTAGTCCGTGATTATGAAGATTTGGTTCGCTCTAATCATGATAAGGATTTACATATTAAGAGTTTGGAAGAGCGTTTGTCTTACTTTGATGAGATGAAAGATTCATTGAGCCAGTCTGTATTGATTGCACAAGATACAGCTGAACGAGTAAAACAAGCTGCAACTGAACGCTCAAACAATATTATCCAACAAGCAGAACAAGATGCACAACGTTTGTTGGAAGAAGCTAAGTACAAGGCGAATGAAATTCTTCGTCAAGCAACTGATAATGCCAAGAAAGTTGCTGTTGAAACAGAAGAATTGAAAAACAAGAGCCGTGTCTTCCATCAACGTCTCAAATCTACAATTGAGAGCCAGTTAGCAATTGTTGAATCTTCAGATTGGGAAGACATTCTTCGTCCAACAGCTACTTATCTTCAGACAAGTGATGAAGCCTTCAAAGAAGTAGTAAGCGAAGTCTTAGGTGACTCTGTCTTACAACAACATCAAGAGGAAGAACCAATTGATATTACTCGTCAGTTTTCTCCCGAGGAAATGGCAGAGTTGCAAGCGCGTATCGAAGCGGCTAATAAGGAACTTGCGGAAGCCGAAGCAAGAGCTGAACAAGAACAAGTGGTTTCACCAGCTCCGGTTGCTGAAGAAAGTCCAGCTCATCCAGTTGGTCCAATGTATGAAGAGCCAGAAGTAGCTCCAAGCCATTACACAGGACCAACACCAGCTACTGAAGCTGTAAACTCAGAACCAGGTTTTGCGGCACCGCAAGAATCTGTTACAATTTTATAAGAAATGATCTGAGAACAATATCTTATCCTTATATTTCCAGCGAGCAGGAGTTGGTGTGAGTCCTGCATTCCCTAATGATAAGATTATCCTCTCAAACTATCAAGTCTGAATGGAGTAAGATTTGACGTTCCCCACGTTACGGGATAAGAGGAAAAAAGCTGAGTCTTTTTTCGAATAAAGGTGGTACCACGATTTTCGTCCTTTTTGGAAGTCGTGGTTTTTAATTTGTTATTATTTATAAAGGAGATACCATGAAACTCAAAGATACCCTTAACCTAGGGAAAACAGCTTTCCCAATGCGTGCAGGCCTTCCTACCAAAGAGCCAGTTTGGCAAAAGGAATGGGAAGATGCAAAACTTTATCAACGTCGTCAAGAATTGAACCAAGGAAAACCTCATTTCACCTTGCATGATGGCCCTCCATATGCGAACGGAAATATCCACGTTGGACACGCAATGAACAAGATTTCAAAAGATATCATTGTTCGTTCAAAATCTATGTCAGGATTTTATGCACCATATATTCCAGGTTGGGATACACATGGTCTGCCAATCGAGCAAGTTTTGGCAAAACAAGGTGTCAAACGTAAAGAAATGGACTTGGTTGAGTACTTGAAACTTTGCCGTGAATATGCTCTTTCTCAAGTAGATAAACAACGCGAAGACTTCAAACGTTTGGGTGTTTCTGGTGACTGGGAAAATCCATATGTGACCTTGACTCCGGACTATGAAGCAGCCCAAATCCGTGTCTTCGGTGAGATGGCTAACAAGGGCTATATCTACCGTGGTGCCAAACCAGTTTACTGGTCTTGGTCATCTGAGTCAGCCCTTGCGGAAGCAGAGATTGAATACCATGATTTGGTTTCAACTTCCCTTTACTATGCCAACAAGGTAAAAGATGGCAAAGGTGTTCTAGATACAGATACTTATATCGTTGTTTGGACAACTACTCCATTTACAATCACAGCTTCTCGAGGTTTGACTGTTGGTGCAGATATTGATTACGTTTTGGTTCAACCTGCTGGCGAAGCTCGTAAGTTTGTCGTAGCTGCAGAATTATTGACTAGCTTGTCTGAGAAATTTGACTGGGCTGATGTTCAAGTATTGGCAACTTACCGTGGTCAAGAATTGAACCACATCGTAACAGAACACCCATGGGATACAGCTGTAGATGAGCTCGTTATCCTTGGTGACCACGTTACAACTGACTCTGGTACAGGTATTGTCCATACAGCTCCTGGTTTTGGTGAGGACGACTACAATGTTGGTGTTGCTAATGGCCTTGAAGTTGCGGTGACTGTTGATGAACGTGGAATTATGATGGCTAATGCTGGTCCTGAGTTTGAAGGTCAGTTCTACGAAAAGGTTGTACCAACTGTTATTGAAAAACTTGGTAACCTCCTTCTTGCCCAAGAAGAAATCTCTCACTCATACCCATTTGACTGGCGTACGAAAAAACCAATCATCTGGCGTGCAGTTCCACAATGGTTTGCTTCAGTTTCTAAATTCCGCCAAGAAATCTTGGATGAAATTGAAAAAGTGAAATTCCACTCAGAATGGGGTAAAGTCCGTCTTTACAATATGATTCGTGACCGTGGCGACTGGGTTATCTCTCGTCAACGTGCTTGGGGTGTTCCACTTCCAATCTTTTATGCTGAAGATGGTACAGCGATCATGACTGCTGAAACCATTGAACATGTGGCTCAACTATTTGAGGAACACGGTTCTATCATCTGGTGGGAACGTGATGCTAAGGACCTCTTGCCAGAAGGATTTACTCATCCAGGTTCACCAAAAGGCGAGTTCAAGAAAGAAACAGATATCATGGATGTTTGGTTTGACTCAGGTTCATCATGGAATGGGGTTGTAGTAAACCGTCCAGAGTTGACTTACCCAGCAGACCTTTACCTTGAAGGTTCTGACCAATACCGTGGATGGTTCAACTCATCACTTATCACATCTGTTGCCAACCATGGCGTAGCACCTTACAAACAAATCTTGTCACAAGGTTTTGCCCTTGACGGTAAAGGTGAGAAGATGTCTAAATCTCTTGGAAATACCATTGCTCCAAGCGATGTTGAAAAACAATTTGGTGCGGAAATCTTGCGTCTCTGGGTAACAAGTGTTGACTCAAGCAACGACGTACGTATCTCTATGGATATCTTGAGCCAAGTTTCTGAAACTTACCGTAAGATTCGTAACACTCTTCGTTTCTTGATTGCTAATACATCTGACTTTAACCCAGCTGAGGATGCAGTAGCTTACGATGAGCTTCGTTCAGTTGATAAGTACATGACAATTCGCTTTAACCAGCTTGTTAAGACCATTCGAGATGCTTACGCAAACTTTGAATTCTTGACAATCTACAAGGCCTTGGTGAACTTTATCAACGTCGACTTGTCAGCCTTCTACCTTGATTTTGCCAAAGATGTTGTTTATATCGAAGGTGCCAAATCATTGGAACGCCGTCAAATGCAGACTGTCTTCTATGACATTCTTGTAAAAATCACCAAACTCTTGACACCAATCCTTCCTCACACTGCGGAAGAAATCTGGTCATATCTTGAGTTTGAAGCAGAAGACTTCGTTCAATTGTCTGAATTGCCAGAAGCAGAGTCATTTGCTAACCAAGAAGAAATCTTGGATACCTGGGCAGCCTTCATGGACTTCCGTGGACAAGCTCAAAAAGCCTTGGAAGAAGCGCGTAATGCTAAAGTAATTGGTAAATCACTTGAAGCACACTTGACAGTTTATCCAAACGAAGTTGTGAAAACTCTACTCGAAGCAGTAAACAGCAATGTAGCTCAACTTTTGATTGTGTCTGAATTGACCATCGCAGAAGGACCAGCTCCAGAAGCTGCCGTTAGCTTCGAAGATGTAGCCTTTACAGTTGAACGCGCTGCAGGTGAAGTATGTGACCGTTGCCGTCGTATCGACCCAACAACAGCAGAACGCAGCTACCACGCAGTCATCTGTGACCACTGTGCAAGCATCGTAGAAGAAAACTTTGCGGATGCAGTAGCAGAAGGATTTGAAGAGAAATAAGTCTGAAAAGTTCGTGGAACCTCAATCTGAGAAGAAAAGACAACTAATCTTATAGTCTATAAAACGCATTGTATCAAGGTTTTTGAGTACCTGATACGATGCGTTTTTATAATGTTTGAAGTTTATTGTTGTTTTCTTGTCTCAATTAATACTCTTCGAAAATCTCTTCAAACCACGTCAGCGTCGCCTTACCGTACTTAAGTACAGCTTGCGGCTAGCTTCCTAGTTCGCTTTTTGATTTTCATTGAGTATAACTTTACATCGTTGTATATTATTGAATTTCAAAAAGCTCATGAATCATCTGAAAAGTAGATTTCATGAGCTTTTATTTGTTGGCATTCTAAAGGGATTCATCAATCAAGTGTTTAAGATTTGATAGGAGATGCTCCAAAGTTAGGACTGTTTTCTGCTGGTGAGCTAGTTGGTAGAGATTTTGAAAGTAGTCTTGAATATCGTTTTCAAAATTTTGAGGTAGATGAGAGCAATTGTTTTTCGCGAACTGGAGCATGCGTTTTTCTCCTGGATGGAGTTGCTCATTGAAGGCGAAGAGCAAATCGAAATAAGAGGCGAAAAACTCGCTAGTGCGGTGATTGATGCTGAGTAAATCTTGGCGTTTGAGGGCTTTTTTGATTTGTCTTGAAAAAGCTGGCATAGCTTGGTCGAGGAGCAGGAACTGCTTGTTTATGATATTCTTTTTCAGTTCAGCTGGATAAGGAAGATTGTATTTTTTCTGGAGAGCAGCATAGTGACCATCTCGATCGTAGATAATCCTACTGTTGAGCAGATTGTACCACATACAAGTAGTGTAAGAATTCTGGGCTTGGTGCTCTAAAACCACGGCTTGTAAATCTTTGTCAAATTCGTTCAAAGAGCGGTAAATCAGCTCGATTTCGATACCATTATTGAGAACACAATCATCTTCCAATTCCCAAAATTGATTACCGATTTCCATATAGGTGCAGTGTTTACTGAGGATTTCTTTTCGTATGTCTGGTGAGAGAGGAGCACTGAGGTAGACATATACATCATAGTCAGAGTCTTTGTCAAAATCTTGTCCAGCCCGTGATCCTCCTAGAGCTAGAGCCTCTACTTGCTCTAGTTGAGCCAATTCTTTAAAGAGATGTTGTGGCATAATGTTAACCTTCTTTATTTTTTGACATCATTCTAACAAAAAGTAAGGAGACTAGCAAGGGTGAACTGGAAATTTCTTTTCACATATTTGCTTAATTTTATTTCATATTATGCAAGTTTTTATTTTATAATTTCAGAAAATGCTTTTTTTTTTTAGCAAATATGATACAATTTTATTTGAAAAAAATAAAAAAGGAGATTTATTATGAAGTCAAAAGCTTTAGCACTTTATAGTGGTATTGTTGGTTTAGTAGGTGGACTCTACTTGCTTATTGCCCCGTTTCTTTTACTAGCAGCAGTTGTGAGTACAGCTGCTACAGCAACAGCTACACAGAGTCCTGAATTAACTGCATCTACAACAGTTGCAGGAATTGCAGGAGTTTTACTTCCAACCGTTTTAAAAATTGCAATTTTAGTTTTAGGAATTGTTGCGATTGTATATTATAAGGGAGAAAGTCGTGTTGGTTCGGCTCCTTCTGTCCTATTAATCGTAGGTGGAGCAGTTGGCTTGATTCCAGCCCTTGGCTGGGTAGGAGGAATCCTAGCAATTATCGGTGGTTCGCTATTTTTAGGAAGTCTCAAAAAATTCAAAGTTGAAGGATAAAAAATAAGGAAAAGGATTGCCAAACAGTCCTTTCCTTTTTGGTTTTGACTAGCTTTTTTGTGAAAAATTGTGTAAAATAGAATAGATAAACGAGGGGAAACCTCGGAAAATTTAAAGGAGAATCCATCTAATGGTAAAATTGGTTTTTGCTCGCCACGGTGAGTCTGAATGGAACAAAGCTAACCTTTTCACTGGTTGGGCTGATGTTGATTTGTCTGAAAAAGGTACACAACAAGCGATTGACGCTGGTAAATTGATCAAAGAAGCTGGTATCGAATTTGACCAAGCTTACACTTCAGTATTGAAACGTGCGATTAAAACAACAAACTTGGCTCTTGAAGCTTCTGACCAATTGTGGGTTCCAGTTGAAAAATCATGGCGCTTGAACGAACGTCACTACGGTGGTTTGACTGGTAAAAACAAAGCTGAAGCAGCTGAACAATTTGGTGATGAGCAAGTTCACATCTGGCGTCGTTCATACGATGTATTGCCTCCAAACATGGATCGTGATGATGAGCACTCAGCTCACACAGACCGTCGTTACGCTTCACTTGACGACTCAGTCATTCCAGATGCTGAAAACTTGAAAGTGACTTTGGAACGTGCCCTTCCTTTCTGGGAAGATAAAATCGCTCCAGCTCTTAAAGATGGTAAAAACGTATTCGTAGGAGCTCACGGTAACTCAATCCGTGCCCTTGTAAAACACATCAAAGGTTTGTCAGATGACGAAATCATGGACGTGGAAATCCCTAACTTCCCACCATTGGTATTCGAATTCGACGAAAAATTGAACGTAGTTTCTGAATACTACCTTGGAAAATAAAAAATTGTAAGTCTAGAATTGATTTCTAGGCTTTTTATGTTAGTATGGTAGTATGATAAGGAATAAAAAACAAGATTATGTGCTGACCTACAAGCAACCAGCTTCAACCACTTACAAGGGGTGGGAAGAAGAGGCTTTACCGATAGGTAATGGTTCTTTAGGGGCTAAAGTCTTTGGGCTTGTAGGGGCTGAGCGGATTCAATTTAATGAAAAAAGTCTCTGGTCTGGTGGTCCACTTCCTGATAGTTCAGATTATCAGGGTGGAAATCTTCAAGATCAGCATAGCTTTTTAGCTGAGATTCGGCAGGCTTTGGAAAAGAGAGATTACAATCGGGCTAAGGAATTGGCTGAGCAGCATTTGGTCGGGCCCCAAACGAGTCAATATGGGACCTATCTGTCCTTTGGAGATATTTTCATTGAGTTCAGCCAGCAAGCTAGGACTTTGTCTCAGGTGACAGATTACCAGAGACAGCTGAATATTAGTAAGGCACTTGCGACGACTTCTTATGTACATAAAGGTACTATGTTTAAACGAGAGGTCTTTGCCAGTTTTCCAGATGATCTCTTGGTACAGCATTTTACTAAGGAAGGGGCGGAAACGCTAGATTTTACTATAGAACTGAACTTGACAAATGATTTGGCTTCTGATGGAAAGTATGAGCAGAAAAAGTCTGATTACAAGGAGTGCCAGCTGAATATTACTGATTCTCATATCTTGATGAAGGGACGGGTTAAGGATAATGATCTTCAGTTTGCTGGCTGTCTCGCTTGGCAAACGGATGGAGACACCAGAGTCTGGTCGAATAAAGTTCAGATATCAGGAGCTAGTTATGCCAATCTCTTCTTGGCAGCTAAGACAGATTTTGCTCAAAATCCTGCTAGCAATTATCGCAAGAAAATAGATTTAGAGCAGCATGTAAAGGACTTGGTGGAGACAGCTAAAGAAAAGGGCTATGACCAATTGAAATCAAGACATATTCAGGACTACCAAGCCTTATTTCAGCGTTTTCAATTGGATCTGGGGGCTGAGGTTGACGCATCCACTACAGATGAGTTGCTAAGAAATTATAAGCCACAAGAGGGGCAGGCTTTGGAGGAACTGTTCTTCCAGTATGGGCGGTATTTATTGATTAGTTCTTCCAGAGATTGCCCAGATGCGCTACCAGCTAACTTGCAAGGGGTCTGGAATGCGGTCGACAATCCTCCTTGGAATTCGGACTATCACCTGAATATCAACTTGCAGATGAATTATTGGCCAGCCTATGTGACTAACCTCTTAGAAACGGCTTTTCCGGTCATCAACTATATCGATGATTTGCGTGTCTATGGTCGCATAGCGGCTGCAAGGTATGCAGGAATCGTCTCTCAGAAAGGTGAGGAAAATGGTTGGTTAGTCCATACCCAAGCGACTCCCTTTGGCTGGACGGCACCTGGTTGGGATTATTACTGGGGGTGGTCACCAGCTGCCAATGCGTGGATGATGCAAACAGTTTATGAAGCCTATTCATTTTACAGGGACCAAGACTATCTCAGGGAGAAAATTTATCCCATGTTGAGGGAAACGGTTCGTTTTTGGAATGCTTTTTTACATGAGGATAAGGAGGCCCAGCGTTGGGTGTCTTCTCCCTCTTATTCGCCAGAACATGGGCCGATTTCGATTGGCAATACCTATGATCAATCCCTGATTTGGCAATTATTCCATGATTTTATTCAGGCTGCTCAAGAACTGAAGTTGGATGCGGACTTATTGACTGAAGTCAAAGAGAAGTTTGACCTGCTTAATCCTCTGCAAATTACTCAATCTGGTCGAATCAGGGAGTGGTATGAGGAGGAAGAGCAGTATTTTCAAAATGAGAAGGTGGAGGCCCAACATCGGCATGCTTCTCATCTGGTGGGACTCTATCCTGGAACTCTCTTTAGCTATAAGGGGCAAGACTATCTTGATGCGGCACGTGCTAGCCTTAATGATCGTGGAGATGGGGGCACAGGCTGGTCCAAGGCTAATAAGATCAATCTCTGGGCACGTTTGGGAGATGGCAATCGAGCCCATAAATTATTAGCAGAGCAGTTAAAGACATCCACCTTGCCCAATCTTTGGTGTAGCCACCCTCCTTTTCAGATAGATGGTAATTTTGGTGCTACTAGTGGCATGGCAGAAATGTTGCTTCAGTCTCATACAGCTTATTTGGTACCTCTAGCTGCCCTACCCGATGCATGGTCATCAGGTTCCGTTTCAGGTTTAATGGCACGTGGACATTTTGAAGTTAACATGAGCTGGGAGGATAAAAAACTCTTACAGATGACCATTTTATCAAGAAGTGGAGGAGATTTGCGAGTCTCTTATCCAGGTATTGAAAATAGTGTGATTGAAGTAAATCAAGAAAAAGCAGAAGTGAAATGCATGGGGAAAGATTGTATTTCAGTAGCGACAGCAAAAGGTGATCTGGTTCAATTTTATTTTTAAGAAGAAGATAAAAGGCAGTGGTTTGAGACTGCCTTTTTTGAAGGGGTTGAGAATGTAAGCAGTTTCCAACTAGTTGAAAAAGCGTTATAATGGTAGTAGGAAGTAATTTGTTTGAGAGAGGGTGGGTCTGATGGCTTATATTGAGATGAAACACTGTTACAAGCGTTATCAGGTTGGGGACACGGAGATTGTGGCCAATTGTGATGTGAATTTTGAGATTGAAAAAGGGGAGCTGGTGATTATCCTTGGTGCATCAGGTGCAGGCAAGTCAACAGTTCTTAATCTTCTCGGGGGAATGGACACCAATGACGAGGGGGAAATCTGGATTGATGGGGTCAATATTGCAGACTACAATTCCCACCAGAGAACCAATTACCGCCGCAATGATGTCGGTTTTGTTTTTCAGTTTTACAATCTAGTATCTAATCTGACAGCTAAGGAAAATGTGGAATTGGCTTCTGAAATTGTGACGGATGCCTTGGATCCTGAGCAGGTCTTGACAGATGTAGGTCTGACTCATCGTCTTAATAATTTCCCAGCCCAGCTTTCTGGAGGGGAGCAACAGCGAGTCTCCATTGCACGCGCAGTAGCCAAAAATCCTAAAATCCTCCTTTGTGATGAACCGACTGGTGCCTTGGATTATCAGACGGGCAAGCAAGTCTTGAAAATTCTCCAAGATATGTCTCGTCAAAAGGGAACGACGGTGATCATCGTGACTCATAATGGAGCTTTGGCGCCCATTGCTGATCGCGTGATTTATATGCATGATGCCAGTGTCAAGGATGTGGTGATCAATCAGCATCCTCAGGATATTGACAGTTTGGAGTACTAGCATGATCAAGCGAAAAACTTATTGGAAGGACTTAATTCAGTCCTTCACAGGCTCCAAGGGGCGTTTTTTATCCATCTTGACCCTGATGATGTTGGGATCTCTAGCCTTAGTAGGTCTCAAAGTGACTAGTCCCAATATGGAAGAGACTGCCAATGCTTATTTAACAACTACTAAAACCTTGGATTTGGCAGTCATGTCTAACTATGGCTTGGATCAAGCAGATCAAAAAGAACTAGAACAGACAGAGGGCGCAGAGGTCGAGTTTGGCTACTTGACAGATGTGACTATGGATAATGGTCAGGATGCCATTCGGCTGTATTCCAAACCAGAGCGAATTTCAACCTTTCAGCTAAGAGAGGGACGACTTCCGCAGTCAGACCAGGAAATTGCTTTGGCAAGTCATCTGCAGAGTCAATATAGCGTGGGACAGGAGATTAGTTTTAAAGAAAAAGAAGGCAGTCATTCCTCTTTAAAAAATCATACATATACCATTACTGGTTTTGTGGATTCGGCTGAAATCCTCTCTCAGCGAGATATGGGCTATGCAGGAAGTGGAAGTGGGACTCTGACAGCCTACGGGGTGATTTTGCCTAGCCAGTTTGATCAGAAAGTCTACAATATAGCTCGTTTGAAATATCAAGATTTAGCTGGCTTAAATGCCTTTTCAGTAGCTTATGAAGAAAAATCCAAGCAACATCAGGAAGACCTTGAACAAGCTTTATCAGATAATGGCAAGGCACGTCTGCAACTCTTGAAAAAAGAAGGGCAAGAATCTCTCGATAAAGGGCAAGAGACCCTTGATAAGGCTGAGACTAATTTACAGGAAGGCAAGAGTCGTTTAGCAACTGCTCAAGCTCGCTTACAGGCTCAGGAAAGTCAATTATCCTTGCTACCTCAAGCTCAGAGAGAGCAGGCCAGTGCTCAATTTACCCAAGCCAAGCAGGAATTGGACAAGGAAGAAGATAAACTAAAGCAAGCTGAACAAAATCTAGCCCAAGAAAAGGAAAAATTAGAAAAACATCAGAAAGTTTTGGATGATTTGGCTGAGCCCAAGTATCAAGTCTATAATCGTCAAACCATGCCAGGTAGTCAGGGCTACCTCATGTACAGCAATGCTTCAGCCAGTATTCGGGCAGTGGGCAATATCTTTCCTGTAGTGCTTTATGCCGTAGCAGCTATGGTGACCTTTACAACCATGACTCGCTTTGTGGATGAGGAGCGAACTCATGCAGGGATTTTTAAGGCTTTGGGCTATCGTAGCAAGGATATTATCGCCAAGTTTCTCCTTTACGGTCTAGTTGCTGGGACGGTCGGAACGGCTCTAGGTAGTATACTTGGCCATTATTTGCTAGCCAATGTGATTTCAAGTGTTATTACAAAAGATATGGTGGTGGGAGAAACCCAGATTCAGTTCTATTGGAGCTATAGTATGCTAGCTCTTGTTTTGAGTTGGTTAGCGAGTGTGTTACCAGCCTACCTGGTGGCTCGGAGGGAACTTCATGATGAAGCAGCCCAACTTTTACTGCCTAAACCACCTGTCAAAGGAGCTAAAATCTTACTGAAGCGCATCGGTTTTATCTGGCGTCGTCTCAGTTTTACCCATAAGGTAACAGCCCGCAATATCTTTCGTTATAAACAGCGAATGTTGATGACAATCTTTGGTGTGGCTGGTTCAGTCGCTCTGCTCTTTGCAGGCTTGGGAATCCAATCCTCTGTAGCAGGAGTTCCGTCTAGACAGTTTCAACAAATCCAACAGTATCAGATGATTGTCTCTGAAAATTCTAGTGCGACCAATCAAGACAAGGTAGAGTTAGAAGAAGTGTTAAAAGGTCAAGATATCCAAGCCTACCAGAAAATTTATTCTAAGACGCTAGACAAGGATTTCAAAGGCAAGGCTGGTCTTCAGACCATTACCCTTATGATGACAGAGAAGGAGGATTTGACACCCTTTATCCATCTGCAAAATCATCAGCAGGAGCTGACATTAAAAGATGGAGTCGTTATTACAGCTAAACTTGCCCAGTTGGCAGGTGTCAAGGTTGGACAGACTTTAGAAATTGAAGGTAAGGAGCTAAAGGTTGCTGCCATTGCTGAGAACTACGTTGGTCATTTTATTTATATGAACCAAGCTAATTATGAGCAACTTTATGGACAGCTACCCCAAGCCAACACTTATCTGGTTACGCTAAAGGATACTAGTGCGCCTAGTATCGAAAGGCAGGCAGGCTTGCTTATGAATCAAGCTGCGGTGTCTAGCGTCGTCCAGAATGCTTCAGCCATTCGACTCTTTGACTCCGTCGCTAGTTCACTCAATCAGACCATGACCATCTTGGTCATCGTATCGGTTCTGTTGGCTATTGTTATCCTCTATAATTTGACCAATATCAACGTGGCTGAAAGAATCCGTGAACTCTCCACTATCAAGGTTCTCGGCTTTCATAATAAAGAAGTCACCCTCTACATTTATCGTGAGACGATTGTGCTGTCCCTTGTGGGAATCGTACTTGGTCTGGTAGCTGGTTTCTATTTACACCAATTTTTGATTCAAATGATTTCGCCTGCGACTATTCTCTTTTATCCGCAGATAGGCTGGGAGGTCTATGTAATCCCAGTGGCAGCAGTAAGCACCATTTTGACCCTACTTGGTTTCTTTGTCAATCATCATCTGAGAAAGGTTGATATGTTAGAAGCCTTGAAATCTGTAGAGTAAGGCGATTGTTTTTATCTGATTGAACTTATATTTACTCGTAAACAAAAATCCTCCGTTTCAAAGAGAGCATGGTGAACTCTTTGTGACAGAGGATTTTTGCTATAGGGTTTTAGCAGCTGCAATTGCGGCTTCGAAGTTTGGTTCTGAGTTGATATTGTCTACGTATTCAACGTAGCGAATAGTATTGTCAGTATCAAGGACAAAGACTGCGCGTGCCAATAGGTGCCATTCATTGATTAAGAGGGCATAGTCACGTCCAAAGGAATGGTCGAAATAGTCTGAGAGCATGATGGCATTTTCAATGCCTTCAGCACCACACCAACGTTTTTGGGCAAAGGGTAGGTCCATGGAAACAGTCAAGACGACTGTGTTGTCCAGTCCAGCCAGTTCTTCATTAAAACGACGCGTTTGAGTTGAGCAGATACCTGTATCGATAGAAGGCACGACACTCAAGACTTTTTTCTTACCATCAAAATCAGATAGAGATTTTTTAGAAAGATCTGTTGTAGTGAGTGAAAAATCAAGTGCCTTGTCGCCGACTTGTAGTTGTTTACCTGTAAAGCTCACAGGATTTCCGAGGAAAGTTACCATAAGATACTCCAATCTTTTTTCTTCCATTTTAGCTGAAACAGTCAGAATTTTCCAATGATTTGACTGGAAATGTGGGCATAGAAAAAACGTCAATTCGGAAAAGAATGACGTTTTTCAGAGGCTTATTTTGACAATCCTTCAGCAATCTTATCAAGGTTGTATTTCATCATGTTGTAGTAGCTGTCGCCTTCTTTACCTTGTTCTGCGATAGAGTCAGTAAAGATTTGTGCGTAGATTGGGATGTTTGTGTCTTGAGAAACAGTTTTCATTGGACGGTCATCCACGCTTGATTCTACAAAGAGTGAAGGAGTTTTTGTTTGGCGAAGTTTTTCAACCAAGGTCTTGATTTGGTCAGGTGTTCCTTCTTCTTCAGTGTTGATTTCCCAGATGTAGGCACTTGGGACACCGTAAGCTTTAGAGAAGTATTTGAAGCATCCTTCGCTGGTTACGATGAGTTTTTTCTCAGCAGGGATGTTGTTAAATTTCTCTTTAGCTTCCTTGTCAAGTTTGTCTAGCTTATCAGTATATTCTTTGAGATTTTTTTCGTAGAATTCCTTATTGCTAGGGTCTTTCGCGCTCAATTGTTTGGCGATATTTTTAGCAAAGATCATACCGTTTTCAAGGTTAAGCCAAGCGTGTGGGTCTTCTTTGCCTTTTTCGTTTTGGCCTTCAAGGTAGATAACATCAACACCTTCGCTGACTGCAAAGTAGTCTTTGTTTTCAGTTTTCTTGGCATTTTCTACCAATTTTGTAAACCAAGCATTGCCACCTGTTTCAAGGTTGATCCCGTTATAGAAAATCAAATCAGCTTGAGAAGTTTTCTTAACGTCTTCAGGAAGTGGTTCGTATTCGTGTGGGTCTTGACCAACAGGAACGATACTGTGAAGATCAATCTTGTCACCAGCAATATTTTTAGTAATATCAGCGATGATTGAGTTTGTAGCAACAACTTTTAGCTTTTGACCAGAAGCTGCATCTTTTTTTCCACTAGCACATGCTACAAGAGCGATGACGGAAAGAAAGAGAACGAGTAATGTACCTAATTTTTTCATTAGATCCTCCAATTTATTGGGGTTTTGCCCCTTATTTTAACAAATGTTTATTTTTCAGTTTCAAATATCGTTGTTTTGGAGCGATAAAGAAGCTAATGAGAAAGAAACTAGCAGCTGTAAGCACGATACTAGAACCTGCCGCAACGTTAAAGCTATAGCCGATAAAGAGCCCCAAAACTGAAGCTGTAGCTCCAAAGGTTGAGGAAAGGAAAATCATACTTTTCAGGCTATTAGCATATAGATAAGCAGTTGCAGCTGGTGTAATCAGCATGGCTACAATCAGGATAGTTCCGACACTTTGCATGGCTGTAACAGACACGAGAGTTAGGAGTACCATGAGTAAGTAGTGATAGAAATTGACAGGCATTCCCATGGCTTTAGCCAAGAGTTCATCAAAGGATGTTATCAAGAGCTGCTTGAAGAAAATCCAGATCAACAAGAGAATGGCTGCTCCTACACCCATAGTAATAAACATATCTGTATCCTGAACAGCAAGAATATTACCAAAAAGGATATGGAAGAGGTCAGTTGAACTTTTAGCGACACTAATCAAGATGATACCGAGGGCTAAGAAAGAAGAAAAGGTAATGCCGATGGCGGTATCGCTTTTGATAATCGAGTTCCCCTTGATGTAGGTAATGATGATGGCAGCTAGCAATCCAAAGACAATGGCTCCGATGAAGAAGTCAAGGCCCAAGATAAAGGAGAGGGCTACACCTGGCAAGACAGCATGTGAAATGGCATCTCCCATGAGTGACATCCCGCGTAGGATGATGAAACATCCCACAGCTCCAGCTACGACCCCGATGACAATGGCTGTTATCAAGGCATTTTGTAAGAAATGGAATTTTTGTAATCCATCGATAAATTCTGCAATCATAGGTCACCTCCATTGAAAAAGAGTCGATTACCGTATGCTTCTTTGAGATTGGCTTCGGTAAAGGTTTCTTTGGTTGGACCAAAGGCAATCACTTCTCGATTGACAAGCAAGACTTGATCGAAGTAGTGGGGAACCTTGCTGAGGTCGTGGTGGACGATGAGAACCGTCTTACCAGCTTTTTTCAGATCTCTCAGCGTATTCATGATGATTTCCTCACTGACAGAGTCAATCCCAACAAAGGGTTCATCCAAGAGGATATAGTCAGCTTCCTGCACCAAACATCTGGCAATCAAGACCCGCTGGAACTGACCTCCAGACAATTGACTGATTTGACGTTCAGCGTAGTCAGCTAGGCCTACGATTTCAAGGGCCTCTTGCACTTTCTTCCAATGTTTAGCATTTAAACTTCGAAAGAGAGGGATAGAGGGAAAAAGTCCTAGCGAGACACATTCCTTGACCTTGATGGGAAAGTTGTAGTCGATATTGATTTTTTGTTCGACATAAGCGATTCGATGTAAGGATTTTTTCACTTCCTTGTCATCGAGAAATGCCTGACCTTGATGTGGGATAATTCCCAGCATCCCTTTTAATAATGTTGATTTCCCAGCACCGTTTGGACCAATGATACCGGTAATTGTTGGTCCATGGAGCACTAGTGAAATATCCTTAAGTGCCAACGTTTCTTTGTAGGAGACACTGAGGTTTTCGATACGTATCATACAGTTGTATTCCTCCTGTCTCTTAATATACCTTAAAAAAAAAATTAAGTCAAGTTAATTTTTGAAAAAATTAAAATAATAACTGAAAAACAATAGAAAATATCAGTTCATTTTTAATTGCATTCCAAGGTATTTTTTGTTAAGCTAAAAACAAGTACAAATGAAAGCGAGAACAAGATGACACGTTATCAAGACGATTTTTATGATGCAATCAATGGGGAATGGCAGAAGACAGCTGAAATCCCAGCAGATAAGTCTCAAACGGGAGGATTTGTTGATTTAGACCAGGAAATTGAAGACCTGATGCTGGCGACAACAGACAAGTGGTTGGCAGGTGAAGAGGTGCCTGAGGATACTATCTTGGCAAACTTTGTCAAATACCACCGCCTAGTTCGTGATTTTGACAAGAGAGAAGCTGACGGTATCGCACCTGTTTTGCCTCTTCTTAAAGAGTTCCAAGAATTGGAGACTTTTGCAGATTTCACTGCCAAACTAGCAGAGTTTGAGCTTGCTGGAAAACCTAACTTCCTTCCTTTTGGTGTATCGCCAGACTTTATGGATGCCAGAATCAACGTTTTATGGGCTAGTGCTCCAAGCACGATTTTGCCAGATACGACCTACTATGCTGAAGATCATCCTCAGCGCGAGGAGCTATTGACTTTGTGGAAAGAATCTAGCGCCAATCTCCTCAAGGATTATGATTTCTCTGATGAAGAAATTGAAGACTTGCTTGAGAAAAGACTAGAATTGGACCGTCGAATCGCGGCAGTAGTGCTTTCTAATGAAGAAAGTTCAGAATATGCTAAACTCTACCATCCATATTCTTATGAAAATTTCAAGAAATTCGCGCCTGCTCTACCTTTGGATGACTTCTTCCAAGCAGTTCTTGGACAAGTGCCAGACAAGGTTATTGTAGACGAGGAACGTTTCTGGCAAGCAGCAGAGCAATTCTATAGTGAAGAAGCCTGGCCTCTCCTTAAGGCAACCTTGATTTTGAGTGTTGTCAATCTTTCAACCAGCTATTTAACGGAAGAAATCCGTGTCTTGTCAGGTGCCTACAGTCGTGCGCTTTCTGGAGTTCCAGAAGCCAAAGACAAGGTTAAGGCAGCCTACCAGTTAGCACAAAGTCCATTCAAACAAGCCTTGGGTCTCTGGTATGCCCATGAAAAATTTTCTCCAGAAGCCAAGGCAGATGTGGAGAAAAAAGTGGCAACCATGATTGATGTCTATAAGGAACGCTTGGCCAAGAATGACTGGCTGACTCCAGAAACTCGTGACAAGGCCATCGTCAAACTCAATGTCATCAAGCCTTATATTGGTTACCCAGAAGAATTGCCAGAACGCTACAAGGACAAGGTAGTGGATGAGACTGCTAGTCTTTTTGATAACGCTCTAGCTTTTGCACGTGTGGAAATCAAGCACAGTTGGAGCAAGTGGAACCAGCCTGTAGACTACAAGGAGTGGGGCATGCCTGCTCATATGGTCAACGCCTACTACAATCCACAGAAGAACCTGATTGTCTTCCCAGCGGCTATTTTACAGGCACCTTTCTATGACTTGCATCAGTCATCTTCTGCTAACTTCGGTGGTATTGGGGCGGTTATTGCCCATGAAATTTCCCACGCCTTTGATACTAATGGAGCTTCCTTTGATGAAAATGGTAGTCTCAAGGATTGGTGGACAGAGAGTGACTACGCTGCCTTCAAGGAGAAAACACAAAAAGTTATCGATCAGTTTGATGGACAGGATTCTTATGGTGCAACCATCAACGGTAAATTGACGGTGTCAGAAAACGTAGCTGACTTAGGAGGAATTGCTGCAGCGCTTGAAGCAGCCAAGAGAGAACCAGACTTCTCAGCAGAAGAGTTCTTCCATAACTTCGGTCGCATCTGGCGCATGAAAGGTCGTCCAGAATATATGAAACTCTTGGCTAGCGTGGATGTGCACGCGCCAGCCAAGCTCCGTGTTAATGTACAAGTACCAAACTTCGATGATTTCTTTACAACCTATGATATCAAAGAAGGCGACGGTATGTGGCGTTCACCAGAAGAGCGCGTGATTATATGGTAATGCAAAAAATCTAGTCATCAGAAAAAGGCATCCTGTCAGGTGTGAAAACCTTGATATGATGCCTTTTATAGTGGAAAGACTTGCTGAATAGTTTATTTAAATTGCGATAGTCATTATCATTATCTTACTAGAAAAAGGGATTGAAGGTCTTTTCATGAGCAATAGTAGTAGCTGGACCATGTCCTGGATAGACATCGTAGTTTGGTAGAGTGAAAAGTTGGGTCTGGATACTGTGAAGGAGTTGCTCCATACTACCAGTTGGAAGGTCGGTCCGTCCGATGGTTTCTCGGAAAAGAGCATCACCTGTCAAGACTAGGTGAGCATCAGGAAAGACGATAGAAACACCACCGATAGAGTGACCTGGGGTAGGTAGGACTGTGAAACGAAATTCCTCCAATTGATATTCCTCATGAAAGACAAAGGTGTGTTCTGCAGGTTTTGCGACCACATCTGCCATATCATCGTGACGAGGGAGACCAGAGAGATTATCGACAGGAGTGTAGAGCCAGCTGGCTTCGCTCTCCGCGATATAGACAGGAGGGTTGCTAAAAGTCTCACGAACCAAGTCCAGGCTCATGATATGGTCATAATGGGCGTGTGTCAATAGAATGGCGCAGATTGGTTTGTTGATCTTCTCTATGGTCTGACGAATGGCTTCCCAATGGCTACCAGGATCGACAACGATGAGGTGCTTTTCACCTTCTAGATAATAGGTATTTTCATAGGCAACAGGATTTACAGTTTTATGGATTTTCATACTAGCTCCAATCTCAAAGAATGTACTAAGATAAGTATAGCACAGTTGGGGAGAATAAGCTGAAAAAGGAAATAGACCTAGAAAGAAGAACACAATTTGGATAAGAAAAATAAGCCCCGAGTGAGTTCGAGGCTTAAACTTCTTTAATTGCCAGCGTAGTATTTTTGGATTCCCTTGACAATCCCTTCAACCAGTTTATCTTGGTATTCACTACTACGGATTTTTTTGTTTTCTTCTGGATTATCCATATATCCCATCTCTAGCAAAACAGCTGGTTTAGCTGTTTCACGTAGAACAGCAAAGGTTGCTTGCAAGAGCCCAGCATCCCTAGCTCCAGTTTCAGTTAGCAGTGAAGAATGGATATCAGCTGCGAGACGATTACTTTCACTCATCCGTTCAGGATTGTTGTGCCAATCCTTGTTAATCTTGCTAGGGAAACCAGGTTCATCCTTGTAAGAATAGGTCTGGATACCTAGGTTAACGGTTGTATCATTTCCTTTTGCATTGAAATGAAGGCTGATGAAAAAGTCTGCATTGGTCTTATTAACCATGCGAGAACGTTCGGTAATAAAATCAACGTCTATATCGCTATCTCGAGAAGTTAGAACAGTATAGCCGAGTCCTTCTAGTCGTTTACGTAGCTTACGATAAACTTGTAGGTTCAATTCTTTCTCAGCTATGCCATAGTAATAAGCACCGCGGTCCTTACCACCGTGTCCTGGATCTAGAAAAATAGTTTTAGAGTAATGTCCTTTTTGAAAACCTTGTGCTAATTCACGAACCCATTTTCCATTTCCTTGGAAGAGCTGGTTTTTACCATCCACTGCATAGGTTCCTGTGACATATACACCATCGTCCTTAAGATAGTACCAGGCTTGATAGTCTGGGTCATAAATCCATTCCTTATGGGCCATGTAGCCACCAGATTTAAGATAGTAGGAACCAATCCATTGTTTTTGGGCGTATCGTCCGCCAGATTTGAGGTAAAACCAACTAGAGTAGTTTTGGTCGTAGACCCATTCCCTATCTGCCATGGCACCACTGGATTTGAGGTAGTAATCGCCCTTCCAGACATTGGCTAACATTCTACCGTAGCCATCAAAAGCATACCACTTGCCATTGATTTGGCTCCATTGGTTGGATAAATATTTACCTGACCCATTGATATAGTACCAATTATTTCCCATCTGATACCAGCTGTTTTCAAGCAAGTAGCCATGACTATCAAAGAGATAACCATCATAGAGGGTATCTGTAAATTTGACACCAGTTTGACTATAAAAAGTCCACTTGTTCCCTTCTTTTACCCAGCCAGTCTGTATAGGTTGATTAGGTTGGGTTTCTCTAGAAAGAGAAGGTTTGGTTTCTTGCTCACTCGAACCAGCTGTACTTGACGAAGTTTCTGTTTTAGTTTGAGAACTACTAGCAGAAGTATTTGTAGAACTGTTAAGAGAATTACTCGTTGAGCTGCTGGTCAAACTAGTGATAGGATTAGTAGTAGAATGACTTGTGTCGTCAGCTAAAACGACTTGGCTAGATAAGCCAAGAGCAGCCAAAGCTAAAAATGTAAGTCTTTTGTGTGCTTTCATGTGATTTGCCTTTCTAGAAAGATGAAAATTCAGTAATGATCGTAAAAAACTGTTCATATTACCATTATACACTAAAAAAGTTAGAAAATTACCAAAATATCAAATCTTATTTTAAAAAAAGATGGAGAAAGTAAGGAAAAGCGGAATGATTTTCAAAAGAATCTAAGTGATTTAAATTACTAATGGTGTTGATAAGCAAAAATATTCGTAAATGCCAAAAAAGAGAGAACCTATCTGATTCTCTCGTACATACTAATATACTATTTATTATAGAGTAACTATTTCTTACTAAGTTGTTCAGAATATAAATGAATCTCTTGTTCACATCTGTTAATGTCTGCTATCAGTGACTCTAAGCCCTCGTTTGGAGAGGAAGCATACATTTCATAGTAGGCTTTTCCTAATGATTTTAACAAATTATCACGCTGTTTTTTTAATTTGAAAATTTGAGTTTGGGTTTGGGCACTATGAGTTAAATCTTTCAACTTAGAAGAGAAATTTGTAAGAAGAGAACTATCTATTCTCAATCCAGTACTATTATCTTCTGATACTTCATCATACTCATAAGACTCAGATAAATTTTCTCCACATGATACACAAAAGGCACAATCCTGTTCATTGATAGAGCCACAATTTGTACAGAAAATAGTCAGATTGTCGTCCATTTCAACTTCATTTACACTTTCAGGAGCTACTTTTTGTAATACTTCTTCACTAATAGTTTCTTTTGATGTTTCTTCAACAACAAATTCTCCTGATTTTTTAGCCTCTAAAAATTCGGAAGTAGTTGGCTTTCGGTTATGTATCTCTTCAAATATTTGAATCCATTCTTCTTTTGTCATTTGAATCTCCTAAGTCTATACTGTAAAACTAAACTAATTAATTAGAAAATATAATAGTACCTAAAAATACAACTATTAACAGAATTAATAGTGAAAAATGTAATATACGATTTGAGGTTTTCGTTAAGCCGATAATCCAAAAAACAAATGAAATTATAAACATTATAACTGCTACTTCGTTTGCAATCAATCTAGAAAACATAGAGACTATAATCAGTATAGCCGTAAGGTAAGTATAAAAATCGTTTGATGAGCCGAGTCGTTGAGTAGAATTATTGACAACTTTTTGATTCACTTTATTTTGCTTGATTTGTTTTCGTTCTTGATTGATTGGTTTATTTTTTTGTAGTGATGTACCACATGAACGGCAAAATTTACTTCCTTCTTTATTTTGAGTTCCACATTTTGAACAATACATTTCTTATCCTCTAAAATTATATTAAATATTTTATTTAAAGCATGATATATGCACTAAATATTGAAAACGTATATTATACTTTGTTACTATTTTATCACTTTTTTTGAGAAGGTGTCAATATAAAATCGTTTTAATTAAAGTTAATTTCTTTCAAAAATATCAGCAAAATCCTTTTATATATTGAATCATTTAAGTGTACGAATAATTTGAACTATCGATACTTAAATAGGAATAAAGTTATAGTTAATTAATTTGAATAGGATACAAAAAATTTAAAAATACAAGAATAATTTATAGTAATATTAAAAAACATGTTATAATAGAGGTGAAATAGAATTATGAAAGATTTTACTTTAAATAAAGTGGTGAGGTTTATGATGAAAAATAAATTTATATTTTTACTTTTATCTGCTAGTCTATTGTTAACTGCTTGTGGTTCTTCAACTAAAACAGGAGACAAAACGAGAAAAGACGCGTCAAGTAAGGTAGAACTATCACAGTCATCATCTAAAGATGATTCAAAAAAAGCTATAAAAGATGGGAAAATGGTTCCCTATGACCACGTAAATAAATTTAAAAATACGAAATCAAGTAAGGGGGTACTTGATAAAAATGGAATCTATAGATATGATTTTTTAAAGAAAGATGATACTGTATATGATGCGATGACTTATCAGGAAGTACAAAATATTTTCCCTGTACACGAACAAAAAAAAGTGAATGTAACTCTTGCTACCAACTTTACGATAGATGGTCATAATTTTAATTTTAAAGACTTGACACTTGATAAATTATCTAACATTTTAACAGGAAAAAACTATGAAGATATAGGGACTGAAATGGGTAAAGGTACTCCAGGATTGGGTACCGAATTTGTTCGTATAAACTTACGTGAGTCAAAATTAAATCTAGAGGTACTCACTATTAATAAGAATAGGAGAGAGGAGCCTAAAGGAAATACTCTAGTTTGTGGCATTCGGTTTTCACGAGCTTGGCAGGGGCCAGAATTCTGGCCAGGATCTATAGTAGATTATGGAGAAAGAATAGCTTATGAGGGAATAAATATGAATATTACTAGAATGCAATTTCTAGAAAAAGTAAAAATAAATAATCCTTTAATGGAGATAGTTGGGGATATTCAAAAAAAAAGTTTTGATAGGAACAAATCAATTAATATTAAATATTATTTACAACAAAAAAATTCTAAAATTAAGGGATCAAAAGATTCATATGTTTCTTTCACTTTCCATGATGATATTTTATCTTCAATTGCAATTTTTGTAGACCCAAGTCAATTGGGAATTGAGGAACCTGTGACTTCATCAAGATATTTTGATTTATTCTAAGTTATCAAAGTATTTAGAATCCTCCTTTTCTAGTTTTCATATTCTTAAAAAAGTGATAAAATGGTAGGAAGAATTGGAGAGTAGAAATGCCGAAAGAAGTGAATTTAACAGGCGAAGAAGTTGTCGCTTTAACCAAAGAATATTTAACGGAAGAGGATGTCCATTTTGTCCATAAGGCCTTGGTCTATGCGGTGGATTGCCATAGTGGGCAATACCGCAAATCAGGCGAGCCTTATATCATTCACCCTATCCAAGTGGCAGGTATTTTAGCTAAGCTCAAGCTGGATGCCGTAACGGTAGCTTGTGGATTCTTGCATGATGTGGTGGAAGATACAGATGCGACCTTGGATGATTTGGAAAGAGAGTTTGGTCCTGATGTGCGGGTAATCGTAGATGGGGTTACTAAGCTTGGTAAGGTTAAATACAAGTCTCACGAGGAGCAATTAGCTGAAAACCATCGTAAGATGCTCATGGCCATGTCAGAGGACATCCGTGTTATCTTGGTCAAACTGTCTGACCGCTTGCACAATATGCGAACTCTGAAACACCTTCGCAAAGACAAGCAGGAGCGTATTTCCAAAGAAACTATGGAAATCTATGCACCGCTTGCCCACCGTTTGGGGATTTCCAGTGTTAAATGGGAATTGGAAGACCTATCTTTCCGTTATCTCAATCCAACGGAGTTTTACAAGATTACCCATATGATGAAGGAAAAACGCAGAGAGCGTGAGGCCTTGGTGGATGAGGTAGTTACGAAACTAGAAGACTATACGACAGATCGTCACTTGAAAGGAAAGATTTACGGTCGTCCCAAGCATATTTACTCGATTTTCCGCAAAATGCAGGATAAGAGAAAACGTTTTGAGGAAATCTATGACCTGATTGCCATTCGCTGTATTTTAGATACCCAAAGTGATGTTTATGCCATGCTTGGTTACGTGCATGAGCTTTGGAAACCCATGCCAGGTCGCTTTAAAGACTATATCGCGAACCGCAAGGCTAATGGATACCAGTCTATACATACGACGGTTTATGGGCCAAAAGGACCTATTGAGTTCCAGATTCGGACCAAGGAAATGCACGAGGTCGCTGAGTACGGGGTTGCGGCTCACTGGGCTTATAAGAAAGGCATCAAGGGGCAGGTTAACAGCAAGGAATCAGCTATTGGGATGAACTGGATCAAGGAGATGATGGAACTCCAAGACCAGGCTGATGATGCCAAGGAATTTGTCGATTCAGTTAAGGAAAACTATCTGGCTGAGGAGATTTACGTCTTTACCCCAGATGGAGCTGTCCGTTCCCTTCCAAAAGATTCAGGACCGATTGACTTTGCCTACGAAATCCATACTAAAGTCGGTGAAAAAGCGACGGGTGCTAAGGTCAATGGCCGTATGGTTCCGCTGACAACCAAGCTCAAGACAGGGGATCAGGTTGAAATTGTCACCAACCCGAACTCCTTTGGACCGAGCCGTGACTGGCTCAATATGGTCAAGACCAGCAAGGCGCGTAACAAGATTCGTCAGTTCTTTAAAAATCAAGATAAGGAATTGTCTGTCAATAAGGGTCGTGAAATGCTGATGGCTCAGTTCCAAGAAAATGGCTATGTGGCCAATAAATTCATGGACAAGCGTCATATGGACCAAGTTCTGCAAAAGACCAGCTACAAGACAGAAGAATCCCTCTTTGCGGCTATTGGTTTTGGAGAAATTGGAGCTATTACCGTCTTTAACCGTCTGACTGAAAAGGAACGTCGTGAAGAAGAACGTGCCAAGGCCAAGGCGGAGGCAGAAGAACTTGTCAAAGGTGGCGAGGTCAAGGTTGAAAACAAAGAAACCCTCAAGGTCAAGCATGAGGGTGGTGTGGTCATTGAAGGAGCCTCTGGTCTCCTAGTGCGGATTGCCAAGTGCTGTAATCCTGTTCCTGGTGACGATATTGTTGGCTATATCACCAAGGGGCGTGGTGTGGCTATTCACCGTGTGGACTGTATGAATCTGCGTGCCCAAGAAAACTACGAGCAACGTCTCCTTGATGTGGAATGGGAAGACCAATACTCTAGCTCAAATAAGGAGTATATGGCTCATATCGATATTTATGGCCTCAACCGTACAGGACTATTGAACGATGTACTGCAAGTTCTTTCAAACACAACCAAGAATATTTCAACGGTCAATGCCCAACCAACCAAGGATATGAAGTTTGCTAATATCCATGTATCCTTCGGCATTGCCAACCTCTCGACGCTGACTACGGTCGTGGACAAGATTAAGAGTGTGCCAGAAGTTTACTCTGTTAAACGTACCAATGGCTAATTGTCCTAGTTCTTACTAGAAAGGCTATTATGAAAATCATTATCCAACGGGTTACAAAAGCCCAAGTGAGCATTGAAGGTCAGGTTCAGGGCAAAATCAATCAGGGACTCTTATTGCTGGTTGGTGTTGGACCAGAGGACCAAGAGGAAGATTTGGACTATGCTGTGAGAAAACTGGTCAACATGCGGATTTTTTCAGATGCAGAAGGCAAGATGAATCTATCTGTCAAAGATATTGAAGGGGAAATCCTTTCTATTTCTCAGTTTACCCTCTTTGCGGATACTAAGAAAGGCAATCGTCCAGCTTTCACAGGTGCAGCCAAGCCTGATATGGCATCAGATTTCTATGATGCTTTCAATCAAAAATTAGCTCAAGAAGTACCCGTTCAGACAGGCATCTTTGGAGCTGATATGCAGGTTGAGCTGGTCAATGACGGACCAGTTACCATTATCCTAGATACTAAAAATAGATAAGAAAGACCAAGCCCAGCCGGCTTGGTCTTTCTTATCTATTACAAAATACTCCAAAATGAAATCTGTTCCTGATAGGCCTTGGGGAAATCTTGTTTCAGGCTTTGGCTTATGCGATAGGAAGGGATGAGATGGCCTAGGATTAGGAGAGTGCCCTGAAGGAAAAGTGGAATACCCCTTAAACATATCAAGGAGAGAATGATCAGGCTATCCCATAGGAGAATCTGTAAGGTAAAACGCCAGAATCTCGGTCTAATCTGAGAATAGAGTTGACTAAAGTGGTCACAAAGTTGGTTGGAAAGATAGGTCAATAGCACAGGATGAAAGAAAATGAGCCAACCGCTATAAATCAAAATCCAGTCCCAAGTAAGCACCCCTTTAAATGTCAAAAATGCCAGCATGATTCCATCAATGACAAGGAGTTGAGTGGTTTTGATGAAGATGATTTTTTTCATGATAACCCCTCCTTTTCCTTAGAGACACTCCCATAAAGAGATATGTTTGTCGTAAAAGTCTGGATAGTTGTCTCTTAGGTAGTCGGCCGTCATATAATATAAAGTAGAATGGCAGGCAGTGATGATTGGCATAAGAGAGAGAAAACGCTGAGAACTAACGAAGGTTAAAAGGAGAAAAAATAGAAAATCAATGGAGAGAATCCCTAAATAGTAGAAGCGAATCTTTTTATTGATTTTAGGATAAATCTCAGCGAATTGATGTTTGAGTCGGACAACCAAGCGAAATAGCAGGAGTCCTTGAGCAAGGAGGAAAATAAAACCAGAGAGCAAGAGCCATTCTAAAGCTGTCTCGGGTCTAGTGATAAAAAATGCAAATAGTAGTAAATCAATGATTGCAATTGCTGTAAAATGGATTCTAAAGAGTTTTTTCATGACAAGACCTCCCTCTTTTATCTATCTTCATTCTACTCCAAAAGAATGGAAGTTACAACTAAAATGATAAAAAATTTTAGTAAGGAGATTCTGTTAGATTTCTTTATTTGATTTCCCTCTTATTGTTCCACCTCTTCATCATTCCAGACAAATAAAGCTCCGATTGCATTGAGGATATAAAAGATGTATTTTCCGATATTGGCAAAATTTCCTTGAATGCCAGCCTTTGTCAGCTGAACGAAATTGTAAATCAACCAAAAGCCCCACTGAGTTGTTAGTTTCAATGCGTTAAAAGCATTGGCAATGAGGGACAGTGCAAAGGCAATAGTTGTTACGTAGGCAAGGAGATTCATCTTTCCTCCATAGCCGATATAGTTGGTCGCAAAGGCAAAGAGGAAGGCGATGATTGAAATGATGATGGCCGCCAATTTTACCTGTTTTTGGCTCATTTGGTTGGGTCTGCCTTCTTGCGAAGCTTCCCATTTCTTAATAGCAAAGGTATAAATGAGGAAGGTGACGGGATAGGTGATAATGGCCGCCTTATTTCCAAGGATATAATCAATAGTACCGGACAAAATGGTATTAACAATACCAAAGTAATTTCCCCATTTACTTAATTTTCCCGTGAAACGAGTGGACAACATGGAAATCCCAACGTTGGTTACGGAAATCAATCCAAAGGGAACAAGAGCTGTCCATGGACCCCAGTCTACGAATTTGTCGAGACGGGAGTTGAGGTAACCAGATGCAATCGCAATCCCAACGACCAAAGCAACCCCGAAGAGGTCAAACCATTTGGATGTAGCAAAAATTTTTAGTGATTTTTTCATAGGTTAAACTATCTTTCTTGTTTTTTACAAACATTCTACAACTAAATGAAAGCAAAATCAAATGATAGAAATAAAACCCTGAAAATAAAACTTTCAGGGTTGGTATGGTACTTGAGGAATTAGTCGATTTTTTCGACATAGAGTTGTTGTGCAATGTCCATACTTACTTGTAAATCCTCGTCGTTACTAAGGATAGTGAAGGTATTGCTGAAGCCATCAAACTGCTTGACTTGGAGCGAATCACCGATGTGAAGTGAGTGCTTATCTAAATAATTGAGAATGTCAAAACTATCATGCACCCGAGTTAGGCGATAGGAGCCAGCTTCCTTGATGTCAGCTAGTGGTAGGTTATTGATTTCAACCAGAAGTTCTCCTTTTGCAGGAATAGTACCTCCGTGGGGGCAGGTTTTAGGGAAACCTAGCAATTTATCCAGTCTTTCCACGAACAGGTCAGAGACAGTATGTTCCAAGACCTCAGCTTCTTCATGAATCTGGTCACTCGTATAGTCTAAATGATGAACTAGAAAAACTTCAATCAAGCGATGTTTACGGTAGAGCTCAGAGACCAGTTTGAGGCCGAGGTCAGTCAGTAGATAGCCACATTCCTTGTCCTTGAGGATGAGGTTTTCACTCTTCATCCGTTTAATCATTTCAGTTACGGCAGGGGGAGAGACTTGCATGCGGGCAGCAATTTCCTTGTTGGTAATTTTATGCAGGTCTATGCCGATTTCATAAATACATTTTAGATAGTCTTCTTTATTCGGGGTCATTCGTTTCCTCTTGTCTAATATCTCTATCTAGTATATCAAAAAAAGCTAGATTTCTCTAGCTATGACTTTTTATGTTATACTTATTGCAAGAGAAAAAACGAGGAGATGGATATGACGAAAATAGCTCTTCTTTCAGATATTCATGGAAATACCACCGCCTTGGAGGCTGTTTTGGCAGATGCTCGGCAGCGAGGAGTGGATGAATACTGGCTTTTGGGAGACATTCTCATGCCAGGGACAGGGCGTAGAAGGATTTTGGACTTGTTGGCTCAACTACCGATTACGGCTAGAGTTTTGGGAAACTGGGAAGACAGTCTTTGGCATGGTGTCCGTAAGGAATTGGATAGTACTCGCCCCAGTCAACGCTATCTCTTGCGCCAGTGCCAGTATGTTTTAGAGGAAATTTCCCTAGAAGAAATTGAACTGCTCCACAATCAACCTCTCCAGCGTCATCGTCAGTTTGGTGATTTGACGGTAGGAATTAGCCACCATCTTCCTGATAAGAACTGGGGGAGAGAGTTGATTCATACTGGAGCGCAAGAGGATTTTGACCGCTTGGTGACCAACCCGCCTTGTGATATTGCTGTTTATGGTCATATTCACCAGCAGTTGCTTCGTTACGGGACTGGTGGGCAATTGATTGTCAATCCAGGTTCGATTGGGCAACCTTTCTTTCTAGATGCCCAGTTGCGGAAGGACTTGCGGGCCCAGTATATGATTTTAGAGTTTGATGGCAAGGGCTTGGTAGATATGGACTTCCGACGGGTAGACTACGATGTGGCAGCTGAATTGCAGCTGGCTAAAGACCTCAAACTTCCCTATTTTGAGGTTTACTATGAAAGTCTGGTCAATGGTATCCACCATACTCATCATCAGGAATTTCTGAGTGAATTGGCCCAGAAAGAGGGTTATGATAGGGAGTTAGATGCTTGGTTGAAAAGTGGTAATAATTGACATTACAACTAAAAAGGGTATAATAATAGAAAAAGAAGAGTAGAGGCAGGGTAGCCTCGTAAAAAGGAGAAGAGGATGCAAATTCCAAGTAGATTTACCATTGCGACTCATATGCTGATAATCATTGCCCTCAAGGGGAAGGAAAGCAAGGTGACCAGTGATTTTCTGGCTGCTAGTGTCGGGGTCAATCCTGTCATTATCAGAAAGACCTTGTCCCAGTTGAAGAAGGCAGAGTTGATTTCAGTAGCGCGTGGAACAGGTGGGACAGAGATTGTCAAGGATCTTAAGGACATTAGTCTTTTAGATGTCTATCAGGCGGTTGAGTGTCTTGGTAAAACAGGTCAACTCTTTAGTTTTCATGACAATCCAAATCCAAATTGCCCAGTTGGAGCTCATATTCATGATGTTTTGGATCAAAAATTGGAGAGAATCCAACTGGCTATGGAGGCTGAACTTGGTCAGACCAGTCTAGAACAAGTTGTGGCCGATGCAGAGAGTCAAATGAAGGAGTAAGAGGGATAGATGCCCTCTTTTTCTCTATGTAAAATTGTGATAAAATAGAATCATTAAAGGAGGAAGAAATGTATCTCGTTATAGGAATTGTATTAGCATTTATAGTGTCATTTTGGAAGGATAATAGAAGTTTGTGGAATCCAGTATTATTCTTATTATCCCTCATTTCCAGTTATTTTTATCTAGGCTACCTTTTTTATCAAAATGGGTATGAGAAGATTCATTTCGCTTTTTTTATATTTCCCTTTATTTTACTTCCTTTTTTGCTTTTTCTAAGTGGCATCTTTCTAATCTATAATGGGGTCATTTTGTTGAAGCGAGAGGGACGTTCAAAGGCTAATTATCTCTCCATGCTCCTTGGAATAGTCATTTTACTATTTTTTGCTTTGATGTCATTTCGATTGGGAGGACGACATGAATTATTTTACACCAATCACTTTCTAAATATTTTATTTGCATTTATTGCTTATTCTTACTTTATTTTTGGTTTTGCTTTTGTGGCTTTTATTCTGTACTCTATCTTGTATCTCTTTATTCCTAAGAAGAAGCATTATGATTTTATTATCATTCATGGTGCAGGTTTGTTAGACGGAGAAAAGGTAACACCTTTGCTGAAGAGGAGAATTGATAAGGCAGTGGAAGCTTACCACAAGTCTAAGAATCCTCATATCAAAATCATTGCCAGTGGTGGTCAAGGAGGAGATGAGAAGATTTCTGAAGCGCAGGCCATTACAAACTATCTTCTTGAAGAGACAGATGTTCCCCAAGATGCGATTATTCTGGAAGATCAATCAAGGACTACCTACGAGAACCTTCTCCTTTCTAAGGAACTTGGTGAGGAACTGGTAGCCAAACCTCAATTCCTCTTTGTTACAAATGACTATCATGTTTTTCGTACCAGTACCTATGCGCGTAAGTTAAATATGAAGGGAGATGGCCTCGGATGTAGGACGGCAGGCTACTACATACCATCTGCTTTTATTCGGGAGTACGTAGCGCTCTGTGTCAAGATGAAATGGCTCTTCCTTGCCTTGTATGTCCTGCTGTTAGTTATCATTTTGTTAGCCTATAAAGGGGTTATTTGGTAGTTAGATTTTATTAAAAAAGACTTAGAATGCACATGAAAGTCTGTGTTCTAGGTCTTTTGTTTTATATACATTTGATTTTTGAAAGCTACTATCTATTTTTCCAGGCTTGGTAACGGGTATCAATCAATAATTGGGTGAGGCGACCCATAGTTTCCCTTTCTTCTGGAGTGAGGGATTGCGCTTGGATAAAGAGATGATGAATGTGTTCAAGCGCCTTTAAGGAAGACAAGTCATTGATAGAAGTAATACCAGAATCAAGAATGGTGCCAAAGAAGAGATCGAAGTAGAGCTGGAGTTCCTCGTCAGGGACTGTGGCCACCCACTCCTTGAAGGTTGTGTCTACTTGTTGGCTATCACTGTTGGTCTTATCCAGTTGGACGAAATGCTTGTCCCCAATCTGCCAACTAAATGTATCATGCTGGGCGATGCCACCTAAGGCAGTACTATGAACGATGATTTGGTGGGCAGGAATTTCCAGCATCCTACCGATAATGGAACCTTGTGGAATGAAGACCTTAGTTCTATCCATTATCCTTTGATAACCTTCGGTCTGTGTCAATTCTTGATGGAGGCCAGGTGCATCAAATGTATAAACTGCAGTGATCTGCTCTTGCAAGCTTTGATCAATTTGGCTAGCAGCATAGATGGCTAGATTTCCTCCTTTGGAATGCCCAGCTAGAATGACTTTTTTCCTAGGGTGGTGGACAAAAAAGTTCTCTAAATAGCATAGGGCGTGCTTTTGAGCAGGAATTTCCTTCATATAGGTCATGTGGAAATCTTCCTTCCAGCCAATGATACTGTCATCTGTCCCACGAAAGACAATCAGATAGGTATCGAGAGTGAGGCGGTAGGTCATAGCCGCAAATTGCTTTTGCAGTTCAGGGTCGATTTCGTTGATAAAATAGGAGAGTTTGCAATTTTTGAAGCGCTTGTGTTGAGCTAGTTCATCTAATAACTGGAGGCGATTTTTGCTGGTCAACATGCTAGACTCTCTTGGAACCTGAGGTGCCAAGTCTAAAAGTCGCTGAGGACTTGTGGATACTAGATTATCAAAGGGGAGGTAGGTGGTTTCTGTTAAGGCTAGAATGTCTAATTCATTTAAAGGAAGGTCATAAAAGGAATCGTATGCGACATCTTTCAGGTAGTCAAAAATATTGGCCATAAGTGCTCCTTTCTTTTTATTTATCTTATCAAATTTCCCTTAAATTAGCTAGTAGGATTGCATCACTTTGTTGGCTAAAAACAAGCTCTTTCAAATTCAGTTTCATGCCTGCTAGCATGGAAAAATCTGTTATAATAATAGAAAAGGAGGAGCGCATGCACAAGATTTTACTAGTAGAAGATGATCAGGTTATTCGTCAACAGGTCGGGAAAATGCTCTCTGAATGGGGATTTGAAGTGGTCTTGGTAGAAGACTTTATGGAAGTTTTGAGTCTTTTTGTCCAGTCGGAACCTCATTTGGTCCTTATGGATATTGGCCTACCCTTGTTTAACGGCTATCACTGGTGTCAGGAGATTCGCAAGATTTCCAAGGTGCCCATCATGTTTCTGTCTTCCAGAGATCAAGCTATGGATATCGTCATGGCGATTAATATGGGGGCGGATGACTTTGTGACCAAGCCTTTTGACCAGCAGGTTCTTTTAGCCAAGGTTCAGGGCTTGTTGCGTCGTTCCTATGAGTTTGGGCGAGACGAGAGTTTACTGGAATATGCTGGTGTGATCCTTAATACTAAATCCATGGATTTACATTATCAAGGGCAAGTCTTGAATTTGACCAAGAACGAATTCCAGATTTTACGCGTTTTGTTTGAGCATGCAGGCAATATCGTAGCGCGTGATGACCTGATGCGGGAACTTTGGAACAGTGACTTTTTCATTGATGACAATACCCTCTCTGTCAATGTGGCTCGTTTGCGTAAAAAATTGGAAGAGCAGGGCTTGGTAGGATTTATCGAGACCAAGAAAGGGATAGGGTACGGACTGAAGCATGCTTGATTGGAAACAATTTTTTCTAGCCTATCTGCGCTCTCGTAGTCGTCTGTTTGTCTATCTGCTTGCTTTAGCATTTCTAGTTTTGCTCTTTCAGTTTTTATTTGCCAGTTTAGGAATTTACTTTCTCTACTTTTTCCTCTTGTGTTGCTTTGTAACCATCTTATTTTTCGCTTGGGACATATTGGTGGAAATGCAGGGCTATCGTCAGGAAATTCTCTATGGGGAGAGGGAAGCCAAATCTCCATTGGAAAGAGCTTTAGCAGAAAAATTAGAAGCGCGTGAGATGGAACTCTACCAGCAGAGGTCAGACGCAGAAAGAAAACTGACGGATTTGCTGGATTACTATACCTTGTGGGTTCATCAGATTAAAACTCCCATTGCAGCTAGTCAATTGTTGGTTGCAGAAGTAGCAGATCGCCAACTGAAGCAGCAACTAGAACAGGAAATTTTCAAGATAGACTCCTATACTAATCTAGTCTTGCAGTACCTGCGTTTAGAAAGTTTCCATGATGATTTGGTCTTAAAGCAGGTTCAAATTGAGGACTTGGTTAAGGAAATACTTCGTAAATATGCTCTTTTCTTTATTCAAAAAGGTTTGAGCGTCAATCTACATGACCTTGATAAAGAGATTGTGACGGATAAAAAGTGGCTGCTAGTAGTCATTGAGCAAATCATCTCCAACAGTCTCAAGTACACCAAGGAAGGTGGTCTTGAGATTTATATGGACGGGCAAGAGCTCTGCATCAAGGATACGGGAATTGGAATAAAAAACAGTGATGTCCTCCGAGTCTTTGAACGTGGCTTTTCAGGCTACAATGGTCGCCTAACCCAGCAGTCCTCTGGACTTGGCCTTTACCTATCTAAGAAAATTTCTGAAGAACTGGGTCATCAGATTCGTATCGAGTCTGAGGTCGGAAAAGGAACGACAGTGCGGATTCAGTTTGCTCAAGTGAACTTAGTCCTTGAGTGAGAAGAGACAATGAGTTTTTACCCAATCTCTTTTTGCTATATTTCAGGATATTTGAAAACTGTTTTTTACAAAACCAATAATAGAATTTTTAATAAGGAGACTGCCATGATTGGAGACAATATAAAATTCTTACGAAAATCACATAATCTGATATAACCAGAATTTTCACGGATTGTGGGTGTGTCACGAAATAGCCTAAATCGTTAGAAAAACTGAAAAAGCTTACTTTCAATAGAAGTATTGGAAATATTCATTTTACATCTATCAAAGAAACATGGGATAGACCTATATTTTACAAAATAGCAAATTATATTTTGAATGATAGTAAAAACTGCAGTACTTGTGTGATTTACAATTATTGCACTCAATGTCCGAGTATCGCACTATCTGCAATAGGGAATAGTAGAGATTGTTCTGCGATATGTAAAAAAACGCATTAGCAAGGAGTATCGTATATGCTACCATATCTTAAAACTATTAGATGGTATCTCTTCTTTAATTTTCTTTTTGGTGTAGTATCGAATATCTGCACAGCTTTGTTACCGTATTTCACGCAGGCATTAATCAAAGGGGATTATCAAGTAGCTCTATATGGTTACTCTATGTCAGTGGCAGGCTATTTGAGTTGTAACTATATCCAAATGATACTTGATTGGAAGCAGGGGATTATCTTTTCGACTACTTTGAAAAATGAGTGGTTTCGTTCACTTCTGGGACTCAGTCACCACGATTTCAAGCAGAAAACAGTAGCAGAGTATATTTCCTATCAATCTAATGACCTAGATTCGTTGGAAAAGGATTACCTTCCTCCATTGATGAGTTTTATCAAACAAATTTTACGTATCATCATTTACGCTTTCATTATTAGCAGAACAATTAATCCTATTGTATCACTGATTTTAATCTTTTCTACTGGAATTAGTATTCAAATTCCTAAAATCGTTGGGAAGTTGACCGCTAATCGTAGACAGGTTTACTTGAAAAAACAAGGAGATTACTATCGAACTTTGGAGGATTTGCTCATGGGACATCATTTGGTAAATAAACTAACTATGTCGCATTTTTTGAATCAACAAAAGACTTCTCTAAAGAATTTGCAGGATAAGTATTTTAAGTATGGTTTGACAAAAATTACAGGCATCTTATTGACAGGTGTTTCTTTTGAATTCATTAGTCTTGTCCTGTTTATTTATTTAGCCTACTCTCTATCTTACCAGCAACTCGGTATTCCTGAGGTGGTGGCGAGTTTCGGATATATTAATGCTTTTTCTGAACCAATACAGGAAATCCTTTATGATTTACAAATGTTAGAGTCCGTAAAGCCTGTAATCAAGAGTTTTCAAAACATTGTTGGGAGACCCGTTTCAGTTCAAGCACCTCAACATTCTTTTGATACGATTACTTTGAAAAACATTTCCAAACAACTGGGAGAATCAAAATTGATAATTACTTCCGCTACGATTCAAAAAGGGGATAAAATTGCGCTTATTGGTAAGAATGGGTCTGGAAAAAGTAGTCTGCTCAACATTTTAAATGGAACAGATGAAGATTTTGAAGGACAAATTGTGCTAGATGAGCTTGTTTTGGACCATCTTTGGGGAAGATTCGGTATGATTCTGCAACAAGAACATACATTTATTTCGAGTTATGAAAATAATGTAACGCTATTCAATAGTTTCAATGAAAAATTCAGAGAAGAAGATTTTGAAAAAATTCCACCACAATCCCTGTCAGGTGGTCAGCAACAACGAATGTATTTAAATCGTGAGAAAAATCGTAAAAATCCATTGCTTATCCTAGACGAACCTTTCTCTGCCTTGGATACTAATCAGTTTAAAATGGAATTGGAAAGAGTTCTGGAACTACCAAGTGCCGTCATTGTTACTTTACATCGCCAAAACGAATTATTAAGTAAGTTTGACCAAGTTTGGGAAATTAAGAATGGAGAACTTGTAATTTTGAAATAGCTAAATTATAAAGAATAAAACGCATAGTATTGAACTGCGCCCCAAAATTTAGACAGAAAAAATCTAACTTTTGGGGTTTTTTTATTATGAAATTAACTTATGATGATAAAGTTCAGATCTATGAACTTAGAAAACAAGGATATAGCATAGAGAAG
>CAJNCA010000003.1 GCA_905221145.1 bacterium | reverse complement strand
GACCTGAGTTGTTATTTTCAACTCTTACTATTATACAGCCTTTTTATTTTTTGTCAACATCTTTTTCTAATTTTTTTAATTAATTTTACAACAGCCTCAGTTCGAGCGGTATGGGGGAACATATCGACTGACTGGATATAATGGAGATCATAGACTTCTACTAAGCGCACTAAATCACGAGCCAAAGTCGAAACATTACAAGAAATATAAACCATTTTTTCTGGTACATAAGTAAGAATAGTATCTAATAACTTATCATCCAGACCTGTACGTGGTGGGTCCACAATCAGAGCATCTGCTCGGTAGCCTTCTTTATACCATCGAGGAATAATTTCTTCCGCTGTTCCTGCTTCGTAATGTGTATTGTCAAATCCCATTCTTTTAGCATTTCGTTTAGCATCTTCAATGGCTTCTGGAATAATATCCATACCTCTGAGTGTATTTACTTTCTTTGCGAAAGCAAATCCAATCGTTCCAACACCACAATAAGCATCAATCAAATGATCTTCCTTAGTAACATCCAGGGCTTTTACCGCCTCGCTATAGAGTACTTCTGTTTGCTCAGGATTTAGTTGATAGAAAGCGCGAGGGGATAGTGAAAATTCATAATCGAGAACACCTTCTTGAATACTCTCTTCTCCCCAGATAATCTCTGTCTTTTCACCATAAATCTCACTGGTTTTAGCTGTATTTGTATTCACAGCGACTGTCACAATTTCTGGAAAATCCTTAACTAAATCTTTTACCAATTGTGTTAAGTTAAGCTGACGGTTTGTAACAATAATAATCTGAACCTGTCCAGTTTTCCTAGCTCGTCGGACCATTATAGTTCTAACACCTAGAGTTTTTCTCTCATCCGTGATTGGAATTTGGTGAAAAGTAAGTAATTCTGCTAGGCGATTAGCAATCACTTGGGTTTCCTTGTCTTGTACCAGGCAGTCTTTCAACTCTACTAAATAGTGAGAGTTTTGTGCATATAAGCCCGCCTTGACCTGATTCTTAAATTTTCGAGTCTGAAATTGTAACTTAGCACGGTAGTACTTTGGTTCCTGCATACCAATCGTCGGGCGAATTTCATAATTTTCATATCCTGCAGGGGCGAATTTTTTCAGTGCTTGGTGAAGTAGGTCCGTCTTGAACTCTAGCTGCTTATCATAATGCAGGTGCATGATTTGGCAACCACCACATTCATTATAGATAGTACAAGCTGGCACAACACGGAATTTAGACTTCTTATTGACCTTCAGTAATTTTGCTTCAACAAAGTTGCGTTTAATAGAAGTAATTTGACAATAGATATCTTCTCCTTTGAGAGCTCCAGGTACAAAGACTAATGTTTTTTGGTAAAAGCCGATTCCCTCACCATTAATTCCCATGCGCTTGATTTTTAATGGTATTTTTTGTTTCACTTTCAGATTCATACCCCTATCTTATCACATTTTGAGTTATAATAGAACTATGAAAATCACAAAACTTGAAAAGAAAAAAAGACTCTATCTGATGGAGCTTGATAATGGTGACAAATGCTACATTACTGAAGATACAATTGTTCGTTTTATGTTATCGAGAGATAAGGTGATAAGCGAAGAGGAATTGAAAGAGATTCAGGACTTTGCTCAATTTTCTTATGGTAAGAATCTAGCACTCTACCACCTATCCTTTAAAGCCCGCACTGAAAAAGAGGTTAGAGAATATCTGAAAAAATACGATATTGATGAGAACATAATTTCTCAAGTCATTGCTAATCTTAAAGAAGATAAGTGGATTAATGATAGCCAGTACGCTTATGCTATCATAAATGCCAATCAACTTTCAGGAGACAAGGGGCCTTATGTACTGACTCAGAAATTAGTACAAAAAGGAATTTCAAAATCTACTATAGAAGAGATCCTGAAAGAATTTGATTTTTCGGAAGTTGCTCAACGTGTAGCTAATAAACTCTTGAAAAAATATGAAGGAAAACTTCCAGCTCGTGCCTTGCAAGATAAGATTATCCAAAACTTGACCAACAAAGGATTCTCTTACTCTGATGCTAAAAATGCCTTTGATGAGTTGGATAGTCAAGTTGACCAAGAAACGACTCAAGAACTCATCTTCAAGGAACTTGATAAGCAATATGCCAAGTATGCCCGAAAATATGAAGGATACGAACTTAAACAGCGTTTAACTCAAGTTTTAGCACGAAAGGGCTACGATTTTTCGGATATAGCAAGCGCTCTCAGAGAATATCTTTAATATTTTCATGTAAAATTCACAGATTTTAGGCAATTTTATGGTACAATAGTAAACGATAAACTTATAAATTGTAGAAAGTTGGTTAGTTATGAAGCTTCCAAAAGAAGGCGACTTTATTACAATTCAAAGTTATAAGCATGATGGGAGTCTCCACCGAACTTGGCGGGACACCATGGTACTAAAAACAACAGAAAACGCCATTATTGGTGTCAACGATCATACACTGGTTACCGAAAGTGATGGTCGTCGTTGGGTCACTCGAGAACCGGCTATTGTTTACTTTCACAAGAAATATTGGTTTAATATCATTGCCATGATTCGTGATAATGGAATTTCCTACTATTGCAATATGGCTAGCCCCTACTATCTGGATGAAGAAGCACTGAAGTATATTGATTACGATTTGGATGTTAAAATTTTTACAGATGGGGAAAAACGTCTCTTGGACGTTGAGGAGTATGAGCGCCACAAACGCAAAATGAATTATTCTGATGATTTGGACTATATTTTAAAAGAACATGTCAAAATTCTTGTTGATTGGATTAACAATGGACGTGGTCCTTTCTCAGAAGCCTATGTAAACATTTGGTACAAGCGCTATGTAGAACTAAAGAATCGGTAAAGTTGTCAAACTAGGGTGAGAGCCCTGGTTTTTTTATTTTAATACTCAATGAAAATCAAAGTGCAAACTAGGAAACTAGCCGCAGGTTGCTCAAAACACTGTTTTGAGGTTATAGATAAGACTGACGAAGTCAGTCACATATATATACGGCAAGGCGACGTAGACGCGGTTTGAAGAGATTTTCGAAGAGTATAAAAACCCAGCTTTGCAGCTGGGCTTATCCTTATATATCCAATTTTGTAACAGTAAATTTGATGTGGGAATAGTCTTTTTCAACATCCTTATCAATCAAGAACGCTGTGGCATCCTTCTTGACCTGAACCAGGTCAATATTCTGCGCTTGGGCTGCATAGACACATCCACAATAACATTGACGGTAAATATCATACTCCTCACACATCTCCACTGAACGTTTGTAACCCTGATTTTTCTTGAAATCGCTGGGAAGATAGTGGGTGGTATAAATCTTTTGCACATCGATTCCGATGCTGTTGATGGTTTGAGAATTCTTATGAGGACTGATGGTTAAAGCCGAACCGAAGTAGTCAAAGCCTAAATCCATAGCCACTTGCGCTGTTTTATCCAGGCGGTAGTCAAAGCAAACCTTACAACGGTCGCCACCTTCAGGCTCTTCTTCCAAACCTCGAACCAGTTTACGATATTCGTTAGGTTCATAAGGAGCTTCTAGGTATTGAACGTTATTGCCAGTTCGCTCATTGAAATCACTGACAAATTTCTTGGTAACATAGGCACGCTTATGGTATTCTGCCTTGGGATGGATATTTGAATTGGCAAAATAGATGGTCACATCTGCATACTTGGTCAAATATTCTAGTGTATAGGTACTGCAAGGGGCACAGCAAACATGCATGAGAATAGTTGGGCGCTGTTCATTTTTCTCCCATACTTGTACCATCTTCTGCATGACACGGTCATAATTAATCTTCTGATTAGGGTTCATCTTACTCAGAATTTCTTCTACATCGATCATGTTCTTCTCCTTTTTCTAGTCTTATTTTATCATATAAGTTAGGAGAGCTCAAATCAATTTAGAAGTGAATAGCATAAAAAGGAGGGGTAGGCATTCCCTCCTTTTGTGTTTTTTATAAGTTGTTTTCTATAGAAAGCTTACATCATGCCGCCCATCATGCTTGGATCCATTGCTGGCGCCGGAGCTGCTGGTTCTGGTTTATTAGCTACTACTGCTTCTGTTGTCAAAATCAAGCTGGCTACAGATGCCGCATTTTGAAGAGCTGAACGGCTTACTTTAACTGGGTCGATAATCCCTTGATCAATCATATTGACCCACTCTCCAGTTGCTGCGTTGAAACCTGTACCAACTTCAGCATTTTTCAAACGATCGATAACGATAGATCCTTCAAATCCTGCATTGTGGGCAATTTGACGGACTGGTTCTTCCAAAGCACGGAGAACAATATTACGTCCTGTTGCTTCATCTCCTGTCAATTCCAAATCAGCCACTGCTGGGATAACATTTACAAGAGCTGTTCCACCACCAGCAACGATTCCTTCTTCAACAGCTGCACGAGTAGCGTTGAGGGCATCTTCGATGCGGAGTTTCATTTCTTTCAACTCAGTTTCAGTTGCAGCACCGACTTTGATGACTGCGACACCACCTGACAATTTTGCCAAGCGTTCTTGCAATTTTTCGCGGTCAAATTCAGAAGTTGTGGTTTCGATTTGAGACTTGATAACCGCAACACGGTGAGAAATCGCTTCAGGATTTCCAGCACCTTCTACGATAACAGTGCTATCTTTGTCCACAGTTACCCTCGCTGCTTGACCAAGTGCTTCAATTGTCGCATCTTTCAACTCAAGACCAAGATCTTCTGTGATAACTGTTCCGCCTGTTAAGATAGCGATATCTTCAAGCATGGCTTTGCGACGGTCACCAAAACCAGGTGCCTTAACGGCTACTACGTTGAAGGTTCCACGAATCTTGTTCAATACAAGAGTTGGAAGAGCTTCACCATCCACATCATCCGCAATAATCAAGAGTGGACGATTGCTTTGGAGAATGCTTTCGAGAAGTGGCAAGATTTCTTGGATATTTGAAATCTTCTTATCAGTAATCAAAATGTATGGATTTTCAAGGTCAGCCACCATTTTTTCGCTATCTGTCACCATGTACTGTGAAAGGTAACCGCGGTCAAACTGCATTCCTTCCACAACTTCAAGTTCTGTTTCCATACCACGTGACTCTTCAATGGTGATGACTCCGTCTTTACCAACTTTTTCCATGGCTTCAGAGATGTACTCACCAACTTTTTCAGAACGAGAAGATACAGCAGCAACCTGAGCGATGGCTTCTTTGTTGGCAACAGGGATGGCATTATTTTTCAAGGCTTCTACTGCTGCGGTAACTGCTGTTTCAATCCCACGACGAATGCCGATTGGATTTGCACCTGCTGTGACGTTTTTGATTCCTTCGCGGACGATTGCTTGGGTCAAAACAGTTGCAGTTGTAGTCCCGTCACCTGCGATATCGTTGGTCTTTGAAGCTACTTCTGATACCAATTTGGCACCCATATTTTCAAAATGATCTTCCAACTCGATTTCTTTGGCAATGGTCACACCGTCATTGGTAATCAATGGTGAACCAAATGATTTTTCAAGAACGACATTACGACCTTTTGGCCCTAGGGTTACTTTAACAGTATCTGCAAGGATATCGACACCACGGACCATAGCTGAACGAGCATCAGATGAAAATTTAATTTCTTTTGACATACTTACTTTCTCCTTCTATTCTTCAATGATAGCCAAAATGTTCGCTTCGCCAACGATGATGTACTTCTCATCGCCATCTTTGACATCAAGACCTGCGTGAGCTTCAACCAAGACACGGTCTCCAGGCTTAACACTTGGAGCCACCAAATCACCGTTCAAGGTACGAACACCTTGTCCAGTAGCTACAACTTGGGCTGTTTTTGTTTTTTCTTGAGCTGATCCTGCAAGGACAAAACCTCCAACAGTCTGTTCTTTTTCTTCGATTTTCAAGACCACACGGTCTCCTAATGGTTTCAACATCTGATTTCCTCCATAATGAGATAGATATTATTAGCACTCTTTATACCTGAGTGCTAATTCATAGTTCTATTGTATCACTTGGTCAGAAATAGTCAAGAAAAAAGTCTGACTTTGGCAAGATAAAAAGCCTGAGACCAACTCAGACTTTTCAATGTTTAAAATGGCAATTCTTCCTCTTCCAAGACTAGGTCTGCCAAGTCTTGTCCTGCGTTATTTTCTCGCATAGCACGTTGGGCGCGGCTTTCCAAGAGTTGGAATCCTGTGACAAGGACTTCCGTCACATAGTTCATCTGACCATTTTTCTCAAAGCGACGGGTACGTAGTTCCCCATCAACGGAAATGAGACTTCCTTTAGTTGCGTAGCTTGCCAAGGTTTCTGCTAGTCTGCCCCATAGGACCATATTGACAAAATCAGCTTCACGTTCACCGTTTTGGTCTTTGTAACGACGATTCACAGCAATGGTTGCTCGCGCTACTGACTTGTCATTGTTGGTTTTGTGCAATTCTGGTGTAGACGTTAAACGTCCAATCATGATAACTTTATTATACATATTTTCTTCCTCCTACTTATCTATTCGCAGGAAATCAAAAAAAGTTACAGAAATTTGTAACTTTTCGAGAAAATTTTTTATTTTTTGTGCACCAAGAAACCTGTCGCCTGTTGATTGGCCATAATGGTCATATCTGTAATCTGCACACGACCCGGTTGACTGGTCACATAAACCACTGTGTCTGCAATATCCTGAGCTTGCAAGGCTTCGATTCCCTGATAGACCGCCTCAGCCCGCTCTTTATCACCGTGAAAACGCACTGTAGAAAAACCTGTTTCGACAATTCCAGGCTGAATGGTCGTAACCTTGATATCCGTTGCAATGGTATCAATTCGCAGTCCATCTGAAAAAGTCTTAACTGCCGCCTTGGTGGCTGAGTAAACAGCGGCTCCCGCATAGGCATAGATTCCTGCGGTTGACCCCATGTTGATGATATGACCTTGATTTGCTTTTACCATTGCTGGCAAGAAACAGCAAGTAACCGCCATCAAGCCTTTGACATTGGTATCCAACATGGTCAGCATATCCAACTCTTCATAGTCCTGATAGGGTGCCAAGCCTAGAGCCAGTCCAGCATTATTGACCAAGATATCAATCTGCCCTATCGTTTCTAGAATATCGGAGCAGACAGTCTTGACCATGGCCATATCCGTCACATCTAGTGAAAAAGTCCAAACTGTTTGATTTGGGTAGGTTGCTGCAAACTCTGACTTGAGAGCCTCTAATCTGTCTGTCCGTCGTCCTGTTAGAACAACATTCTCCCCCTGCTCCAGATAAGCACGCGCAATCGCTTCACCAATACCTGATGTCGCCCCTGTAATCACTACATTTTTTGCCATCTTGTCCCCCTCTATCTGGTCTATCAAATACTGACATTTTCTTAGGCAGTCCAGTGTTTGGCTGGGTCAAATGGTATTCCGACAACTTGATCTTCTGATAATTCAATAACACCGCGTTTTTGCGGAGCGTTTGGCAAATGCAATTCACGAGGACTACACATCATGCCAAAACTCTTTTCGCCACGAAGTTCGCCTGGGAAAATGAGATTGCCTTTTGGCATCATAGCTCCAGGAAGAGCCACAATGGTTTTCAATCCAACACGCGCATTAGGAGCCCCTGCAACGATTTGCACTGTCTTGTCACTTGCGACTGCAACTTGGCAGATGTTGAGGTGGTCACTATCAGGATGGGCTACCATCTCGACAATCTCACCAACAACAAACTTAGGTTCCTTGTCATTAACAATTTCCTCTGTAAAACCTTCCGCCTGCAATTCTTGGTTCAAACGAGCGACTTGCTCATCTATCAAAAAGACTTGACCTCGCTCTGCAATTTCAAATAAACTTGAAACTTCGAAAATATTCCAAGCCACTGTTTCCCCATTATCTTTAAGGAAAACACGGGCTACCTTGCCTTTGCGTTCCACATCCAGTTTAGCATCTCCGCTGTTTTTCACGATGACCATAAGGACATCGCCGACATGTTCTTTGTTATATGTAAAAATCATTGTTTCTCTTTTCTCCTATTTCAATCCTGCTAAAAAGTCATTAATTTGTTGCTTGCTTTTACGATCGCGATTGACAAAACGGCCGATTTCCTTGTCCTTTTCTAGAACAACAAGGCTAGGGATTCCATAAACATCCCAGAGTTTGGCTAAATCCATATACTGGTCTCGGTCCACACGAATAAAGGTGAACTCTGGATTGGTCTCCTCAATTTCTGGCAAGGCAGGATAGATATAACGACAATCGCCACACCAGTCTGCCACAAAAAGGAAGACTTTCTTGCCATCTTTTTCTACTAAAGATGCCAATTCTTCTAAACTTGCTGGTTGTATCATAAGACTTCCTCCTCATAGACCAGGTCTTCATTTTCATAGACAAAGGTATAATGACGGCCATCCTCAAAAATGACGCCGCCAACCAAGCTCTCCAGACTACTTTCATAAACTTGAACATAAAGGGTCGCAATTTCCCCCATGTCTGAAAAATGCTCTCGCACAATCGCTGTCAACTCTTCCTGAGTCTTCATGAGCTTGCGGTCATCTGCAACTTTTTTCGTAGCAAGGACAAGGCTTCCAATACCAAGCAAAGCCAGACCTGCCATCCACATTTTTTTAGCTTTCATACCATTCATTTTAACACAAAAAACGCCTCAGGACAAATGAGGAAGCAGCAGAAAAGCAAGTAAAAAGCCTCTTCCTTGCAGGAAAAGGACTTCTTGTTCTTATTGCCAGGCACCTGAATTGCCAACGTAGTAGCCATCTTGTGTGTAAGTATTGCGAAGCATCTTACCTGATGAAGCTAGATAATACCATTTGCCATTGTCTTTGACCCAATCATTCGCAAGCATGGCACCAGAAGAACTTACATAATACCATTCTCCCTTGTCATAAACCCAAGTGCTTGCTTTCATGGCTCCTGAAGTTGATAAATAGTACCACTTGCCTTGGTCATAAATCCAGTCACCAGCAATCATAGCTCCTGATGATTTAAAGGCATACCAGTTGCCACCTTGATAGAGCCAAGTTTGATTGAACATGACTCCTTTATCGTTCATAAAGTACCAAGTTCCCTTGTCCTTAACCCAATCGTTCTGTACTAATTGACCTTGTTTTTGATAGTACCAATTTTGGTCTGATTTTAGCCAGCTTTCTGCTTTTACAATCGGATAAAGTTCTTTGAAAGATTCTCCGTCATATTTATGACTAATAGACTTTTGTTTTTCAAGTTTCAACTCACTATTGTCATAGTCTGCCCAAGCATATACTTTTTGACCATTAACAGTTTCTGGTAGGGTGGCAGTGTAAGTCTTTGTTTGATAGTCCCATTTAGTATCAAGGTAGGTGTATTGATCATTTGACTCTTCAATACGATAGTAACCTCTCTTTCCACTATCATTATGAATATCATCCACAACTTTCGTTGACCAGGTCTTCACTTCATTTCCACTCTTAGCCTCGACCTTGATATCTCCTCTATAGCCATATGGAACATAGAAATTCAGATAACGCCCTTCTACGCCAATCATAGACTTGTCCTTTTCTTGACCTAGTAAATTGGCAGTCTGATCTTGACCATTGAGACTAACCGTCCACTCGATTTTCTCGGTTTTTGGCAAATCCAAGACTTTAATATCCACTTCATGGCCATTATTAAATCGAAGAATCTTGCCATCTTGATACTGAACTCCACATTTAACAACCCATTCTTCTTTTAGCTCGAAGGCCTGACCTGAATGAGGAAAAGCCAGTAAAGCTAGGCCTGCTAGAGACAAACCAAATAGTGTGATTTTTTTCATTGTAAATCCTCCTTAACTTTTGTTATGTTAATTATATCACTATGTTTTTAATTTGCAAATATTATCCTAAATATGCAATCAAAAAACCTCTGAGATTCTTCTCAAAGGTTTTGATTTAGCTAATTACTGTTCTCAACCGCTGCAGTAATAAAGGCAGTGTAGAGTTCTTCTGGACGATTTGGACGGCTTGACAGTTCAGGGTGATACTGACACGCTACAAAGAATTTATTTTCTGGAATTTCCACAATTTCAACCAAACGATTGTCTGGAGAAACACCTGAGAAGACAAAGCCTGCTTCCTCAAACTGCTCACGGAAGGCATTGTTAAACTCATAGCGGTGACGGTGACGGCGTTGCACCACTTCTTGATTGTGATAAGCAGCTGCTGCCTTAGATCCACGTTTTAGTTTAGACGGATAAAGTCCCAAGCGAAGGGTTCCCCCCATATCCTCAACATCAATCTGATCACGCATGATATCAATGATAGGGTATTTTGTTTCCGGTGCAAGTTCAGCAGAATTGGCACCTTCAAGACCTAAAACGTGACGAGCAAACTCGATACAAGTCAACTGCATTCCCAAGCAGACTCCCAACATTGGAACATCATTCTCACGCGCATAGCGGATGGCTTGGATTTTTCCTTCCGTACCACGTTGGCCAAAACCTCCTGGTACGATGATTCCGTCCGCATCAGACAAGAGTTCTGCTACATTCTCGGCTGTCACATCATTGGCATTGATCCAATTAATTTTCACTTCTGCGTCGTTGGCATAACCAGAGTGTTTCAAGGCTTCAACCACTGAGATGTAGGCATCTTGCAACTCAACATACTTACCGACAAGTGAAATTTTAACTTGTTTCTTGAGATTCATGACCTTGTCCACCATAGCTGACCACTCTGTCATATCCGCTACTGGTGCGTCTAATTTCAAGTGGTCACAGACAATTTGGTCCATACCTTGCGCCTGCAAGTTCAATGGAATTTGGTAAAGGTGTTCAACATCCAACGATTCGATAACGGCTTCTGGGGCCACATCACAGAACTGAGCTAGTTTATTTTTAATTCCTTGACCAGCTGGTTGTTCTGTACGAATCACCAACATATTTGGTTGGATTCCTAAACCACGCAATTCTTTTACAGAGTGCTGGGTTGGTTTGGTTTTCATTTCACCAGCAGCCTTAAGGTAAGGAAGCAAGGTTGTATGGATGTACATAACATTATCCGCACCAACATCTGCCTTCATCTGACGAAGAGCCTCTAGGAATGGCAAGGACTCGATATCTCCTACTGTTCCACCAACCTCTGTGATAATGACATCAGAGTCTGTCGTTACAGCGGCACGCTTGATTTTCTCTTTCAAAGCATCTGTGATATGAGGAATAACCTGAACAGTTGCCCCAAGGTATTCTCCACGGCGTTCCTTACGAAGAACTTCACTGTATATTTTACCAGTTGTCACGTTGGAATATTTGTTGAGATTGATATCGATGAAACGTTCATAGTGGCCTAAGTCCAAATCTGTCTCAGCTCCATCATCTGTCACAAAAACTTCCCCGTGCTGATAAGGGCTCATAGTCCCCGGATCGATATTGATATAAGGGTCAAACTTTTGAATGGTTACTTTGAGACCACGATTTTTCAAGAGACGTCCCAGACTCGCTGCGACAATCCCTTTCCCAATAGACGATACCACACCACCAGTTACAAAAATATATTTCGTTGACATAGATTCCTCTTTCTAAAATGCTCAAGGCCTTGTTAACTACGAGGGGACATAGAAAACAAGACCCTACTAATAAGAATAATCTGGGACGACTGCACCAGATTCACAACTAAAATACAAGAAGATAACTTCTTGAAAAAACAAAAATAGCTCCCTAAGAACTAGGGAGCCCCGACCTCTAAAAGAGGTGCCCGAACAATATGATACCTAAAAATAGAACAATTGTCAATAGCTAACTTTTATTCCTCGATGTTTTCAGAATCATCGTCTGAAAACTCGTCGTCTTCTTCGTTAAGATCTACGTCTTCACCCAAGTCATCTGGGGCGATTTCGTTGATTTCTGCATCGTAAGCTTCCACTTCATTTTTCTCATCATCTGGATTTTCATCATCGTATGAAAGAGCTGGATCGGCTTCGTATGCATCTTCGTCTTCTGGATCATCCGCATTGTAGTCAATAGCATCTGAATCGCCATCCATGAAGGCATTGACACGTTTTTTCTTAGCTTTTGGTGCTACTTCATCGTCGTCATTTTCTTCAAGAGCGATGATTTCTTCGTCGATTTCGTCCACACCATACCATGAACGAAGACCCCATTTGTTGTCTCCAAGTGAGATGAAGCTACCGTCAAAGTTCAACTCTGTGTAGAACAAAGGCAAAGCTTCGCGGATATCGCTGTTTGATGTTCCAAGGTAGTTTTGAATTTCGTTTACAAGATCGCTAAAATGCATCTCATGATCGCGACCACGAAGTTCCAAGATAGCACGCGCTACCTCAATCATAGATAGTTCACTTTTTTCTTGCCCAGCAAATACTTCTAATTCCAAAGCGTTTCTCCTCATTTATACTACTATCGCCAGAGCAAACAGACTCTGACCTCATTTTATCATTTACTCTTTATTTTACGATAATTTTGCGGAATAGTCAAAGGTTAAGGGGGAGAAAGTGACAGGACTTTTGTTTTTTTGCTACCCAGCCGATGGCATCGTGACGTGGGGTTTCGGTATCAATCCAGATGAATTCAATCCAGATCATAATGAGGGTGTTTATACTCAATGAAAATCAAAAAGCAAACTAGGAAGCTAGCCGCAAGCTGTACTTGAGTACGGTAAGGCGACGCTGACGTGGTTTGAATTTGATTTTCGACGAGTATTAGACATCACTTTCTCCATCAATAAATATTGATTTCATTATACCAAAAAAACACGGCTCATCACCGTGTTTCTATGTTTATTTCACCAACTTCTTCATCTCATCAATACGTGCTACGGTCGCATCGTATTTCGCTTGGTAGTCGGCTTGTTTGTCGCGTTCTTTTTGGACGACTTCTGGTTTGGCGTTGGCTACGAAGCGTTCGTTAGAGAGCTTCTTACCGACCATGTCCAGTTCTTTTTGCCATTTAGCCAATTCCTTGTCGAGACGAGCCAGTTCTTCTTCGACATTGAGGAGGTCAGCGAGTGGCAAGTAGATTTCTGCTCCTGTGATAACGCTTGACATAGCCAGTTCAGGCGCAGGGATGGTTGATGCGATTTCCAAGTGTTCTGGATTTGTGAAGCGTTTGATGTAATTGACATTGCTGTTAAAGAAGGCTTCCAAGTCGCTATCGCTTGTCTTAACAAGGATGGTGATAGGTTTGCTTGGTGCTACGTTTACTTCCGCACGCGCATTACGAACGGCACGGATCAAGTCTTTGAGGCTTTCTACACCAGTGTGAGCCGCAAGGTCTTCAAAGGCTGGGTTAACAGTTGGGTATTCTGCTGTCACGATAGAGCCTTCTGAGATTTGTCCAAAGATTTCCTCTGTCACAAATGGCATGATTGGGTGAAGGAGACGAAGGATCTTGTCCAAAGTATAAAGGAGAACAGAGCGTGTGATGACTTTCTCTTCTTCATTATCGCTGTAAAGGACTTCCTTAGTCAACTCAACGTACCAGTCCGCAAACTCATCCCAGATGAAGTTGTAGAGAATGTGACCAGCCACACCAAATTCAAACTTATCAAAGTTAGCAGTTGCTTTTCCAATAGTTTCATTGAGGTTGTGGAGAATCCAGCGGTCTGTGACATTACCAGCTTCCTTGTTGACAACTTTTTCCACATTGGCAGTTGCTTGCTCAAGGGTCAAGCCTTCATTGTTCATGAGGATGTAGCGAGAGATGTTCCAGATCTTGTTAATGAAGTTCCATGAAGCATCCATTTTCTCGTAAGAGAAGCGCACGTCTTGACCTGGTGCAGAACCGTTTGAAAGGAACCAACGCAGGCTATCTGTTCCGTACTTATCAATAACATCCATCGGGTCAATCCCGTTACCGAGAGATTTAGACATTTTACGGCCTTCCTCGTCACGAATCAGACCATGAATCAATGCATTTTTGAATGGCGATTTGCCAGTAAATTCCAAACCTTGGAAAATCATTCGAGATACCCAGAACGGGATAATATCATAACCAGTCACCAAAGTTGATGTTGGATAATAACGTTTGAAGTCTTCTGAGTCGACATCCGGCCAGCCCATGGTAGAGAATGGCCAAAGGGCAGAACTGAACCAAGTATCCAAGACGTCTTCGTCCTGAGTCCAACCGTCGCCTTCTGGAGCTTCTTCGCCGACATATATTTCACCCTCAGCATTGTACCAAGCGGGGATTTGGTGACCCCACCAGAGCTGACGTGAGATTACCCAGTCATGGACATTTTCCATCCATTGAAGGAAGGTATCATTGAAACGAGGTGGGTAGAATTCTACCTTATCATCAGTATCTTGGTTAGCAATAGCATTCTTAGCCAATTGGTCCATCTTAACGAACCATTGAGTAGACAAGCGTGGTTCAACCACAACACCTGTACGCTCTGAGTGACCAACACTGTGGACACGTTTTTCGATTTTAACGAAGGCACCAATTTCTTCCAACTTGGCAACGACTGCCTTACGAGCTTCAAAACGGTCCATACCTGCAAACTCGAAGGCAAGCTCATTCATAGTTCCGTCGTCGTTCATCACGTTGATTTGTGGCAAGTTATGACGTTGACCAACCAAGAAGTCATTTGGATCGTGGGCAGGCGTGATTTTCACGACACCAGTACCAAACTCAGGGTCTGCGTGTTCGTCTCCAACGATTGGGATCAATTTATTAGCGATTGGAAGGATGACGTTTTTTCCAATCAAGTCCTTGTAGCGTGGATCTTCTGGATTGACCGCAACCGCAACGTCCCCAAACATGGTCTCAGGACGAGTTGTCGCAACTTCAAGGGCGCGTGAGCCGTCTTCCAGCATGTAGTTCATGTGGTAGAAGGCACCTTCTACATCCTTGTGGATAACTTCGATATCCGAAAGGGCTGTGCGTGCAGCTGGGTCCCAGTTGATGATAAACTCACCACGATAGATCCAGCCTTTCTTGTAAAGGTCCACAAAGACCTTGCGAACGGCTTTTGACAAACCTTCGTCAAGGGTGAAACGCTCGCGAGAGTAGTCTACAGAGAGCCCCATCTTGCCCCATTGTTCCTTGATGGTAGTGGCATATTCGTCTTTCCATTCCCATACTTTATCTAGGAATTTTTCACGACCCAGGTCGTAACGGCTAATACCTTCACCACGCAAGCGCTCCTCAACTTTAGCTTGAGTCGCAATCCCCGCGTGGTCCATCCCTGGAAGCCAAAGTGTATCAAAACCTTGCATGCGTTTTTGACGGATGATGATATCCTGCAAGGTTGTATCCCAAGCGTGACCAAGATGGAGTTTACCAGTTACGTTTGGTGGTGGAATCACGATAGAATAAGGCTTAGCCTTTTGATCGCCTGAAGGCTTGAAAACATCAGCATCAAGCCATTTTTGGTAACGACCAGCCTCAACCTCGGCTGGATTGTATTTAGGTGAAAGTTCTTTAGACATGTGTTTGTCCTTTCTCTATTGTATTCATTTTATCTTGAATCTGCTTAGCAACCTCTTCTGCAGACAGATTCGTATTATTTATTTTAAAGTAGTGGTGCAACTCATTGGGTTGATGTTGGGAATTTAATTGAAGTGTTTCAGCTGTCTCTATAATTTCTCTTTCAGATACCTCAATATATCGTTTTAAGGGTTTGTGCTTTAATCGATTCTCCGTTTGATTTCGACGTAAGCGCTCTTCAAGGCTTGTTTCCAATTCAACAAAAAGAATCTCTTGATGATAGTCATTCAACAAATCCTGAATTTGCTTCAAATACACCAGCTGGTACTGATTTGAAAAATCAATCACGTCTGTTAAAATCATATATCGCTGATTTCTAGCGCTAGCTCCAAGGAAAGAAAAGGTAATTCCACGAACAAATTCCCACATCTCCTCGGTATAATCCTGATAGATTTCTAGTGCAAAATCGATGGCTTGATGGTTATAAAAGAGGGTAGAATCCGTCAGTCGAGATAGTTCTTGACCAATCGTCATTTTTCCTGAAGCTGGAGCACCGATGATGAAAAGATGCATCAAATCACCTCCCACTCACTCCTCAGCATCCGCCACTGTGCGGACTCGTAAAACGAGACGTTCTGTTTCCAAGCGTTCTGGCAGTTCAGTTCTTGTCATCTTTCTTCCTCTCTTTCTTGATGAAGTTCCCCATAAGGTCAACACGATCATCTAAATAACGATAAACGCGCTGGTGGCCATCCCCCATAAAGTAAGTCGGCGCAAAACGGTCATTCTTAAAATGCCCCTTGTCATCCAAAAGTTCTGAATTAGCTAGTCGTTCGATAATCTTGGCAAAGATATGACAGATTCCATCTTCCTCGATAATCCGATCTACCTGACAATCCAAAACGACTGGACAAGCCTCTAAAATCGGTGCCTGGCTCCGTTCAGAAATCTCGTAGTCTAGCCCCAGATGTTTCAATTTCTCTCGATGACTGATAAAACCAGCCTTCTCCATCTCGAGCATGAGATTTTCATCAGGAATATTCACAGTGAACTGTTGATAATGCTTAATCTGCTCAGCCGCATTTTCCTCAGCACCAACACCGATGACTAGCCAATTTCCCAAACTATAGGATGAGCTACAGGTCGTGATATTCTGCTCAAAATTCTGATCCTGATACCCCAAAATGAAGATAGGAAAGCCATAGTAGAGTTTACTTGTTTTAAAAGATTGCTTCATAACAACCTCCTTTGACTAAGACGCAAAAGAAAAGCCCTGCCATCTACATGACAGGGACGAATGTGTTTATCCGCGGTACCACCCAATTTCGGGCAGTTGCCCGCAACTCTCGTCTTTAAAACAAAAAGACACTTTTATTTCAATTTTTCATCCATTAGCAACTAGTTTTGACACATTTGTGGACTTCTCAGCGCCGCCACTTTCTGTAAAATGTGGGATTCAAAACACCTCTAATGGCTCTATTGTAGCAAGATTTTAACGGAAATGCAAGGAACAAGAAAAATTACTTGAACTTGATGCCATTTTCTTTCAATTTCTTGATGGTAGCTGGACCGATTCCTTTCAAGGCAAGGAGTTCTTTTTCAGTCCAGTTTTTGAAATCTGAAGCAGACTTGATTCCTTCATCATAGAAAGTCTTAGCACGATCAAGTGGAAGTCCACCTAAGTTTGCTGCAAAATCTTCTACAGAATTGGCTACTTTTTGAGCTTGCTCTTTGGTAGCTTCTACTGCTTGTTCAACCTTTTTAGAAACAGCCTTACCAGCTTGGCTTGCTGACTGCTCTGCACGTTTTACGACTTTTTTTGTCTCTTCTACAACCTTAGTCACAGTACTTGAAAAAGCACCTGCGCGACGGAGGCTATTTCGTAATTGTTTTTTACGATTGAGTTTCTTTGACATGATAAAATCCTTTCAATAAAAAACCCCTGCTCTGACAAGGATTTAATGTAAATATTCTATCAAGATTTTAGTAAAAAATCAAGAAATGAAATATAACTTAGAATAAAAATCAGTTTTTCCAGACTCCTAGAAAAAATTGACAATGGTTTAACAAATTGATAAAATGTACCTCAATGTGCAAAACTGATTCACACTAAAAGCTGACGGAGATGAACTTATGAATACTGAAAGTTACTTTGATGGTGGACTCTTGAGTTATATTGGTTACTCCATTTTATCATTCATCATTATTATCCTTACTTTAGGAATAGCAACCCCATGGGCTGTTTGTCTCATGCAAAATTGGAAAATCAAACATACCGTCATTGACGGACGTCGCCTCTACTTTGATGGTACAGGTGCCCAGTTATTTGGAAACTGGATTAAATGGTTCTTACTCTGTATCATTACACTTGGAATTTATTCATTTTGGTTGAACATCAAAATGGAACAATGGATTACCAAACATACACACCACGTATAAAATAAAAGTGCGGTTCTTACAACTGCACTTTTTTATCTAATCAATTAATAATTCCGCTCACCAAACAAGCCTTCTGGCAAGTCATGGAATCCCTTACCTGCCTTGAAGTTTTCAAACTTACCAAGCAAAAATTGATAGGCGTCCAAGCGGCTTTCGTAGCGAATCATGGCATCTTTGGCACGTTCGTCTTGGTCTTCTTCGTAGACTTTTTGGCTTTCCTTATGCGCCATATCGTTGATCATAATCTGGGTATTGACCCAAGCTTCAAATTCCTTCATAAATTCTTGTTCGTAACTCATTTTTTCTCCTTATTCTAATCCACGGAAATAATCCGTGTCAATCTCTCGGTAGGGCTGGATATCCTGAACATACTCCAGCACTCCTTGGAATTCTCCGTTTTCATCGTGTACCGCAGCGTAGGTGATGTGGACAAACTTACCTCGCGACTCAGACTTGAACCACATTTCATACTTGTCTTTACTTCCCTCACGAAGCCCCTTCATGATAGTCTTGACCTTGTCCAAGTACTTAGGCGGATGGCAAAGTTCGACATTGCGCCCAACTTGGGACGGGGTCCGTTTGAAAATCATCTCATCAGCTGGCGTATTGTTATTATAATATTGGAAGATATCGTCTTTATTGACAAAGGTAATCTCCATAGGGAGGTGATTGAGGATGAGGTTAGCCTGCTCGACCGAGAGATAGCCATTGCCAAAAGCCTGCTGACTATGGCGGTCCAGCACTGCTTCCTTTTCCTTAGGAGTAAAGGTAATAGTAAACTGACCTTCAGGCGTATCAATCACTTGCTGAACTTGACCTTCAGCCGTTTCTAGCTGAATAGGCTCCTCTGCGCTCTTTTCCTCAACAAAATTCTGTCTTTCTGGCACCCATTTCTCAGACGGACGGATGATGGCATAGCCGTAGGCATCGCTCTCCTCCGCAATCTGAAGCCAGTCATCCTGAGTAAAGGACTCAAGGAGAATCATGAGAAGGATGGACTCTTCCTTGAAAATCATACTTTCAAACTCTGTCGCAAAGGCTTCAAAAGCTTCTTTTACAGTAGAAATCGGCACTTCTGGTAATGACTTGGCTGTCGCTAGGGCTGTCTGAGAGAGTTCCCTAATCTGGTCATCCACTCCCCACATGACCTTAGGAGGTGAATCGTGACCATAGCGCTCCATGATGGGGAAGAAGAGCTCTTCCTTACGCTGGTAGTGGATGTCAAATTGCCCCACAAGTCCCATCTGACGGACCAAACCCTTGCGCATCTCCGTAAGCATTTCCTCGTCTTCCATCGACTCATAAGTATCTAACAATCTCCGAATTCGAATCAAGGCAGCGCGGAGTGCCAGATTTTCTTCTTTGAAAATCCGAACTGGGTGACCTGGGTGCTCGGTATCTGCAACTTCGACATCCTTAACAGCATTTTTAAAAAGATTGGCATGAACATCACAGAGTTCCATAACATCTTCAAAGGTGACACCTGAGTCTGAGTTCATCAGCTCGTGCTCCATGAGAGAAATCTCGATGGCTGACACACCCGTAAAGGTCGCATCAAAGCGCTCTTGAACCGACTCAGGAGAGGCGCCATTATGCAATTCTAACAAAATATCCCTTAGGACATGAATCCGTTCATCTGCCATTAGTCTAATCCAATCACTTCGTAGCCATTTGCTTCCAGTGTGCGGACAATCTTATCCATAGGAGTTCCTTCGAGCTTAGAACCCTGCTTAAGCGATACTTTGCGACCGACTGTGTTGCGCATCAAGGGATTAGCAAGGGGTTTAAAACCGAGTTCCACTAGGATTTCCAAGACTTCTGGATGCTTGTCCACCACTTCTGCAACGGGAATTGACACATCGATGATATTGTCCATGACGACCTCCATGTATGTTCTAAAATGATTTTACTGCTTATATTATACCATATGGAAAGTGAATAAAAAACTAACAGTACAAAACCTGCTAGTTCTCTGAGATCCGAATTACGGTCTAAATAAGTTTAAATAGCCAATCTAATGTCTTAAATAATATCTTGTAAAACAGCAATTGGGCTGCAAAAGAGATGATCATCCACAGGAATTTCACAATTCCAATAATCAGTTTGATAAAAATAATGGCAAGAAGACCCAGAAAAATTTCATTTTCTATCCTCTGGCTTGATGAGCCACCGAGCCGTATCCATTAACTTGTCTGCAATAAAAAGTTTCCCCAGACCGACAACGACATTGTCATCTTTCTTTATCGTTTTCATGACTTTTACACCTTGCACGGTCAAAAAATAATTCCCATAAATTTTAGCAAAAGCTTTGATAGGATTCATCTCACTCACCCTCGATTATTTCAGCCTCTTTTCGGATTGTTTCAACATCTTCTTGATATTGAACTTCACTATAGTTAACTAGTTTGGACAATTCTTTCTGCAAGCTTTCACCCATCGGTTTCATAGTTGCAAAGGTTAAACCACCTGAAATGATACCTCCCAAGATAGGTATGAATTTCCCCATTCCTTTGGCCAACCCTCCCTTGGTAAGATTCACACCAAATATTCTTAAGACTTTTTTCAAAATAGGGTACCAAAGCGTCTTTGTTAAAGCTTTATTAGGTACTGTTTTCATTACCTGTTTGGCAATTGTTATACCACCTGCACGTAGCAAGGCAGCGGTTCCATTCACCCCCAACATGACACCTAGATAAAGCAAGAGTGTATTTTGAGCATCCTCGCTCAATTCATCGCGTGAAGCCCAAAGATCTTCATAACCATAAATATAACCTAATTCTTGAGCCAATTTCAGAGAGAAACCATAAAATTGAGCTACATCAGCTGGAATAGTAATCGCCATAGCAATCCCTCCAGGTAATCCTGCCAAAACAGAAGTTCCACTCGCCAATAAAACATTATCCCTAATGCAGGCATTAGCCACTCGATCTAAAGTTTCTTGAGATAAGAGAGACGTTGGACCTTGTTCTAATAAGGTAGGAATGTCCTGTGGATCCAATTCTTTGGAAAACTTATCCACTAAAAATTTCGAACGATCAACCTTAACAACTGGTAATTTTACCACTTGTTGCAATACTTGCATAGCTAACTCTTGTTCAGCCATATACAAACTCCTTTTACTTCTGTAAGTTATAGTCTATGATAGCATACTCTTTTAAAGTATGTTTCAAATTCCCCTCAAAAGTTTTCAAAAACTCCTTATTTTTTAGATAAATAGTCCAAAACACAAAATCAAAATCCTTGGCAACTTATTTGTTAAAGAACCTTAATAGCCTTTGTAGAGACAACTCGAATATTCAACTCTACCTTTACAACTTGATATTCTATCTATGAACGATAGTCTATTGTTGTTTTACCTAGAATGTCCCTTGAATACGTACTAACTATGAACTTTCGAGTCTCATTTTATAAATCCATAATTTCTTTTTTCTTTCGATCAAACTCTTCCTGAGATAGTATCCCAGCATCTAAAAGAGATTTTAGTTTTGTAAGGGCTTCGATTTGTTCATCTAATGATAAACTTGGTTTCATTGCTTTTTCATCTAAACCTTGTGCCATATTCATACCAAAAATCATCCCTGCACCATCACCTAGACCATGTTGCTCCACTCCTGATGCAATTTTTTGTTGTGCTGCAATATTAGAAGCTTTCTGCGATACATCATCATAAGCCTTTAAATTCATCTTATTTGATGAAAATTGTTTAACCAATTCCTTAGATTCTGGTGAGAACTCAATATTAGCAATGGCAACTTTTACAATCTCAAATCCAAAACGTTCTTTCCAAGTCCCTGCATACTGTCCATCATTCGATACTTGGGTTGCAAGAATTGAAGCTTGTGACGGCAATTGTGAAATACGATAAGTTGTTGACAAAGAATTGAGTGCAACAATAAAAGATTGGAGAAACTCTGTCACTATTTGTGATCTAGCTTGAGCACTGTCGAAAGTATAATAAGTCACATTGGCAGGAAGAAAATTTCTGATAAATTGCTTAGCATCTGTAATTTGGATAGAAAATGTTCCAAAAGCACGTACTTCTAAATCTGTCCCATAAAACAAATCATTATACATGACTGGACCACGAGTTCCAAATTTAATATCACGAATTTCTCTCAAATTAACAAAACAAATCTGTTTTTGCTGATCACTTTGACCACCGAATCCAACACGATTAACAACATTGTCAAACAGTGACTTTTTCAATCCATCACCGTTAAAAACACTGCTCTCACCATTTTGATATTCATATCCACCTGGTTCTGTAATAATTTCCTCTATACCAGACTGACTAAAGATAAAGGCTGCAGTATTTTCTGGAATAAAAATCTTGGATCCGTTGGAAATAACACCTGCAGATCCCTTCGTATTGACACCCCTACCATTATTACTTTCTTGAACAATACCGGGACTTACAGCTGTATGTTCATCAAAAGCTTGAACTGTGATAATTTCTTTCCACTGATCTGCAAATGTCCCACCAATAGAATCTGTGATTGCTTTTATCAACCCCATTTAATTGCCCCCTTATAAACTCTGCTCCATATCACAATAGGCACATCTCACTGTTTGCTTCACTTGACCTGACAAAGGTGCTCCACAAAAGCTACACTTGGTTGAAATCTTTTCTGGCTCTGCATCCTTAATCCCAAGCCCTGCTTTAAAAGTGTCAAATGTATCCTTAAATGTTTCTGCCAAAACATCTGCTCCAAACAAGCTACTATCTCCCAAGGTTTCAAAATTACTTGTATCACCTGAAATCAATTTAATAATGTTTCTAGCCCACTTGTCAGTATCCTTAGTATTATTAAATGCAAAGATAGCTTGTCCGCCATTATAATAAATTTCTAGCCGTTTCACACCATTGGTTTTGGTTACTGAAACTTGAGGTTTCCCTTCAAAAATTTTAATCTGGTTAATGGGTATGGTAACTTGGTCTTTTTTTCCTCCCCAAAAACCTTTTTTGATATGTATTAAGTGTAGATTCGTTAAAATTAATTCATCTGTAGACAAACCATTTTTCCCAAAACTCACATGGTCACTATTCATAACCATGTATTCATGTGGCAATAGTTGATAATCCATCTTGAACTCCACTCTTCCTATTAAAGACTAGCTTTCCACTGCTCCACTTGCTCATGTAGATTGTCACGATAATCTTTTAGAGTCTTAATAACTTCTTCTTTCCCTTGAATCGGTGCTTTCTTGAGTGGACCATATTGTTTTTTCAGATCTTCCATCTCTTTTTTAGTGCTATCTTTTAGTTCTTGGATAGCAGCGCTATCTTCTAAAACTGTCCCTTTAAAGGCTTCGTCTGCTTCTGTATAGTAATTATCGATTATTTTCTCATTCATAATCAAGTAATCTTCATAAGTTTTTATAGACTCAATTGTCGCATCACTAACATCTTGTGGGTTGAAATCGCCTGAACTAAGTTTTTCTTTTGCTTTGGCAAGCAACCCTTTCTTTTCAGAACTACTAGATGAAGCTTCTGTTTGATTCTCACTAGAAGAGCTACTTGTTTTTTCAGATAGAGAACTACAAGCAACTAGGGTAGAGACGGAAAGACATAGCAAAGCTAAACGACAAACTTTTTTTACATTATTCATTAATAGAATCTCCTTTTATTTATGAAATCATCATATCATATTTGCTAAAAAAAAAAAGCATTTTCTAATTAGCTAACCTTTAAAAATACAGAATTCTAGTTATAGTATATTGAATCTAGAATAGTAGGAAACGATTGCTAAAACATTTTTAGAAATTAATTTGATTTTCAATCCACTATAAAAGAATATTTTCCCATTTCAAATTCCACCTATTTTCCTCCACCAAAAAAGAGGGTTTCCCCTCCTTCTTAGTTCTTATCCAGATTGCGTAGCATCTCGTCAATCTTGTTTCCATATTCGATGGATTCATCTTTGACGAAAGTCAAATCTGGGATTTTGTACAATTTCAAATTGTGACCAAGTTCACGTTTGATGGTACCAGTTGCTTTTTCAAGCCCAATTTGAGCTTTCTGATTATCCGAAGCAAGGTTACTCAAAATGGTGTAGTAAACCTTAGCAACAGACAAGTCACCCAGCATCTGAACATCTGTGATGGTCACACCTTGGACACGCGGATCACGGACTTTCTTTTGCAAAATCTCATTGACTTCACGCTTGATTTCCATGCCCACACGATCCGTACGGAAATGATTTGCCATGATATTCCTTTCTCTACTTTGAACCAATAGCTAGGCCAGCAGACCTAGCTATTTTTAAATTTATTGATTTTCATTTCAAATTGGAACGAAGTTCAATTTGAAATCATCTGCTTCTTTCGCTGTGGTGAAAGTGATGGAACTGATTTATCAGTCCCATCACAGGGGATTTTTGAGACACTAGGCTCAAAAATAAGCAATGAAACCATCGGTTTGCTTGCGTCCCTCACCACCTAAGAAAGGAGCAAAAATCTTATCGTTTGATTTCTTCCATGACATACGCCTCAATCACATCATCAGTCTTGATATCATTGTAGCCATCAATCATCAATCCACCTTCACGACCGTTTGTAACTTCTTTGACGTCGTCTTTGTAGTGTTTCAAGCTTGCGAGTTCGCCATCATAGATAACGACACCATCACGGATAACACGGACTTTAGAGTCACGGGTAACCTTACCGTTGATAACCATGAATCCACCGATAGTTCCCACTTTAGACACCTTGAAGGTTTCACGAATAACTGCTTCACCGATAACTTTTTCTTCAAATTCTGGATCAAGCATCCCTTTCATGGCTTCTTCCATCTCTTCGATAACCTTGTAGATAATGCTGTGGAGACGGATTTCAACATCGTCAGCTTCTGCTTGTTGGCGAGCTTGTGGTGTAGGACGTACGTTGAAACCAACGATGAAAGCATTTGAAGCTTCGGCAAGTGTCACGTCAGACTCGTTGATAGCACCGACTGCTGAGTGAACGATGGTCACTTTGACACCTTCTACGTCGATCTTTTGAAGCGATGCAGAAAGGGCTTCAACAGAACCTTGTACGTCGGCTTTGATGATAACGTTAACTGATTTGAGTTCACCAGCTTTAAGCGTATCAAAGAGGTTTTCAAGGCTGACACGTTGGGTAGCTTGACGTTGTTTCATGAGGGCACGTTTGGCACGCTCTTCACCTGCTGCACGCGCAGATTTTTCATCCTCGTAAACGGCAAAGTGGTCACCCGCCATTGGCGCTTCGTTCAAACCTGTGATAGAAACTGGTGTTGATGGTCCAGCAACTTTAACACGACGACCAAGGTCATTGGTCATAGCACGGACACGACCAAAGGTATTTCCGACAACGATAGGGTCTTGAACATTCAAGGTACCTTGTTGTACAAGAAGAGTTGCGACCGCACCTTTTCCTTTATCCAAGCGAGCTTCGATAACTGTACCGATCGCACGAACTGTTGGATCTGCCTTGAGTTCTTGGATTTCAGCCACAAGAAGGACTGTTTCCAACAATTCTTCAATGTTTTGATTGAATTTAGCTGAGATTTCAACAAATTCAGAATCTCCACCCCAAGCAGTTGACATAACTCCATGCTCTGCCAATTCACCGATAACGCGTTCTGGGTTAGCACCTGGTTTATCAATCTTGTTGATGGCTACGATGATTGGAACGTTGGCCGCTTTTGAGTGGTTGATGGCTTCGATAGTCTGAGGCATAACCCCATCATCGGCCGCTACAACCAAGATGGTAATATCGGTAACAGAAGCACCACGCGCACGCATAGAGGTAAAGGCTGCGTGTCCTGGTGTATCAAGGAAGGTAATCTTCTTGCCATTTTCAACAATTTGGTAAGCACCGATATGCTGAGTGATACCACCTGCTTCACCTGTCGCAACACGAGAGTTACGAAGGGTATCCAAGAGGGTTGTTTTACCGTGGTCAACGTGTCCCATGATGGTTACAACTGGTGGACGCTCAACCAATTCATCTTCATTAAGATAACCATCTTCGACAAAGAAACGTTCGATGTCGGCATTATCCACTTCAACCTTTTGTTTGGCTTCGATACCATAATCCACCATGAGGAGTTCGATTGTTTCCCCATCCAAGGATTGGTTTTGTGTGGCCATGACACCCATCATAAAGAGTTTCTTAACGATTTCAGCTGGTTCACGTTTGATACGTTTTGCGATTTCCGCAACAGTCATACCATCTGTATATTCAAATTCTGTTGGCAATTCATGGAATTTACGCTCTGTAACAGGTTTTGGAGCCTGATTACGGTTGTTCTTGTTATTGCCTTTTTTGTTCTTCTTGTTGTTATTCCAGTTACTATTCTTTTGATTTCTCACTTGATTTTGACTACTTCGATTCTTTTGTTGTTTTCTAGGACCATCTTCTTCGTGATCATAATCGTCACGATTTTTGTCTGGTCGAGCTTGTTTTTTACGACGTGTATCCACTGCAACTTCTTTTTTCTCAGGGACGACTTCAACCACTGCTTGAACTTGCTGTACTTGTTGCGCTTGTTCAGCTAACTTAGCCGCTTCTTCAAAGATTTCCTCTGGTTCCTTGCGTTTGTTTGCTTGGGCCAAGGCTTCTTTGGCAGCCTGAGTCTGCTTGAAACGTTCCTCACTTGAACGGGCGTACTCTGCATTTTGCTCTGCTTTCAGAGCTGCTGCACGGGCTTTAAAGTCAATGCGTGGAGCCGCTTGATTTGGACGTTTGTCCTCTTGTTGACGACGATCGTTTCCACGATTTTGCTGACCTTGCTGTTTTTTAGCTTGATCATTAAAGCGACGGTTGTCGCGGTTGCCTTGACCTTGTTTTCCACCATTACGGCCGTCGTTTTTCTGACGGTTGCCGTTTTGTTGTTGGTCACGGTTATTGCCCTTATTTTGCTTGCGTCGTTCTGCCTGCTCTTTGGCACGAGCTTCACGTTCAGCTTTGAAATTACGGCTTTGTGGTTTAGCTGCTACTTTTTCTGCTTTAGGAGCAACTGGCTCAACCGCTTTTTCCTCTTCCTTGGCTACAGCTGGTTTAGCTGGCTCAGATTTTTCGGCTTTCTTTTCTGCACTTGCTTTTGGTGCTACCGGTTTTTCTTCTGATTTCGGAGTAGCTACAGGCTTAAAGCTTGCAGCGATTTTTGCAGCGACAGCTTCTTCCACACTTGATGAGTGGCTTTTCACATCCAAGCCCAACTCTTTTGCACGCGCTACAACTTCTTTACTTTCTTTTCCAAGTTCTTTTGCGATTTCGTACAATCTTTTCTTAGACAAATCATGTCCTCCTCTTCTATTCCATAAGAGACCTCATTTTCTTTGTAAATCCAGCATCTGTTACAGCCAAGACCTTTCTCGATTTTCCGACTGCTATGCTTAATTCCAGTGTTGAAAACACGGTTACAATTTCTACTTGATAATACTGACTTTTATCTTGAATCTTCTTGGTTAGATTGGGTCCAGCATCATGGGCTAGAAAGACCAACTTGGCCTTGTCGTCTTGAATGGCCTTGACCACCAATTCTTCACCCGATATAATCCGCCCTGCTCGCTGAGCGAGTCCCAAGAGATTGCTTATCTTTTGCTTATTCAAGTCCTAACTCTCTTCTTTTTACTTTGTGATCCACATAAGCGATCAACTCGTCATAAAAGCTTTCTTCAACTTCCATATTAAAGCTGCGGTTAAAGACCTTCTTCTTTTTCGCCTCTAGGGCTTCTGCATTGTCTAGCTTGATATAAGCGCCGCGGCCATTGGCCTTGCCTGTCGGATCGATAAAGACTTGTCCTTCCTTGTTCTTGACAATACGGAGCAAATCACGCTTATCAATCACTTCATTGGAGACAACAGACTTACGCAAAGGGATTTTTCTCGTTTTCATCTTTCCCTCCTCTAGCAGCTTTTATTCTTCTACAGTATCGTTTTCTGCTTCCAAATCTACTGAAGCAGCGTCTTCCATGGCTTCAAATTCACTAGCAGACTTGATATCGATACGGTAACCAGTCAAGTGAGCTGCCAAGCGAACGTTTTGCCCGCGACGACCGATTGCAAGAGAAAGTTTGTTATCTGGAACAACCACCAAGGCACGCTTGCTGTCGTTTTCATCAAAGATAACTTGATCAACCTCAGCAGGAGCGATGGCATTGTAGATAAATTCAGCTGGATCTGCTACCCACTCGATAACGTCGATATTTTCTTCGATTGGCACCATACGGTCGCTCTTTGCATCGTAGCGAGCTGGGTGGAATTTGCTGGTAATCTTCTTGATATTAGCACCACCACGTCCAACGATTGTACCAATAGCATCCACGTTTGGATTATGACTGCGAACAGCAACTTTGGTACGGTCACCAGCTTCACGAGCCACACTCATGATTTCAACAGTTCCATCATAAACTTCTGGAATTTCTTGTTCCATCAAACGTTTGATCATTTCTGGGTGGCTACGGCTAACAAAGACGTTTACACCACGAGGGTTGTCTTCAACCTTGTAGACATAGACCTCGATACGATCGTGAGAAGCAAACACTTCTCCAGGAATTTGGTCTTGTTTTGACAATTGGGCTTCGATGCTGCCAAGGTTGACATAGATGAAACGGTTGTCAAAGCGTTCTACAGTACCAGACATGATTTCTTGTTCATGTTCTTTGTAAGTATTGTATGTAATGGCACGTGTTTGCTTGCGCATTTTTTCCATGATGGTTTGTTTGGCAGATTGGGCTGCTACACGACCAAACTCAGCAGGTGCTTCTTCAAACTTGATTTTGTCACCGAGTTCATAGGCTGAATTAATGGCAAGAGCATCTTTCAAGCTGATTTCCAAACGGCTATCAAATACTTCATCAACAACTTCACGGACAGTATAAACTGTAAAGTCACCTGTTTTTTCGTTGAAGTCAATAGCTACGCTGTCTGATTGACCATAGCGTCTGCGATAAGCGGAACGAAGCGACTCTACTACTGCGTCGATGATATCTTCTTTTTTGATTCCCTTGTCTTCTTCCAAAATGCGGAAGGCCTCTAGCATTTCTTTACTCATGTTTTCTTCACTTTTGAATCCTCAAAAGCTATCCTTTCTTTTTCTATAATTTAACTGCTAAACGTGCTTTTGATACTAAACTGTATGGAATTTGGACGGTTTTCTTGCGCGTCTTGTCCATATATTCCATAGTCAACTCGTCCTCTTCGAAGGCCACCAAGGTTCCTTCAAAGACCTTTTGCTTATCGATGGCTTGGTAGAGCCCGATATGGATGTATTTCCCAACCGCTCCAGCAACGGCATCCTTGGTTTTCAAAGGACGTTCCAAACCTGGACTGGTGATTTCTAGGAAATATTGTTCTGGGAAGGGATCTGGCTTGATGGTGTCTAAGACAGGACTGATAATTTCCGTCAAGTCTGCCGTGTCGTTCAAGGTAATTCCTTCAGGTTTATCTACAAAAATACTGAGAATCATGTCACTGCCAATCTTTCCATACTCGATATCCACGAGTTCAAAAGGTGCTTGGATGACAGGTTCTACAACTTCTCTGACTAATTCTACGATTGTTGCGATTATGTCCACCTCCTCATAAGCAAGAGGCGAAGATATTTCCCCGCCTCACTTTCTCATATTCTTGCTATAAGTATAACACAAATCAAGCTAACCTGCAAGGATTTGACCTTGAAGGTTTCTGCCTAGTCCTACAAAACTGCCCTTTTCTTTTACTGCGACTCCCCTAATAGGCCCAAATCGTATTTCCAAGTTAAAATGCGTCTCACAGACTCATCAATACGTTCTTCTGTCAGCTCTCCAGAAGAGATTTTCTTTAAAATATAAGGAATCTGAGTTTGATATGAAGACCCTAAAATCAGATCATTTCCAGCTACAATCACTTGGAAAGCAGCTTCTTCCTGACTAACAAAATCGGCTAATCCCGCCATATCAAAATCATCTGTCATAATGACACCTTTGAAATGCAGTTCCTTACGAAGAAGATCAGTGATCTTCGGTGAGATCGATGAAGGCACTGTGTCAATTTTAGAGAGGATATTGTGAGCGACTAAGACACTATCTGCCCCTGCATCTATCCCCGCTTGAAAGGGAAGAAAATCTGCTTGTCTTAATTCATCCAGAGAACGGTTATCTTGGATAATAGCAGTATGACTGTCTCCATTATCACCATATCCTGGAAAATGCTTCAAGGTTGACCCAACCTTGCTCTTTTTAAGCTCTTCTACAACCTGCTGAACATAACTTGCAGTTGTTTGGGCATCTTGGCCAATAGTCCGATCATAAATGAAGGCTGATTGATCTCTTGCAAGATCCGCAACTGGGAATAATCCAGCATTGATCCCAACAGATTTTAGTAGCTCCGCCTTTTGCTTCGTATCAGCAAGCACCGCCTCCATTCCCCCTTGATGATAAAGTGCCATAGGAGATTGGAAAGGAGTTTCTAAAATCGAACTGATACGAGTCACTGTCCCTCCTTCTTCATCTGAACCAATCAACAAAGGAATCTTGGCAGCAGCTTGGTAGCCCTTTGTCAAAGCCTTTATATCTTCTAAACTTCGTCCCTCAAAATCTCTACCAAATAAGATATAACCAGACAAATGATAGGATTGGAGATCTTCTATCTGATGATTGGAAGGAACTCTGGCCCAAAATAATTGCCCCACTTTCTCTTCCAAGGTCATCGTGGCTAACTTGTCTTCAATAACCTTATTTTCCGCTCCATCACCGGTTTCAATAGTTGTTTCAGTTTTCTCTACTTGAACCTCTTTTTCTGCTTGCACCTCTACTTGTCTATGTTGTTGATAATCGGAAAAAATCAAACCAACTATCACAAGGAAAAAGAAAAGATAGAATACAAGAGGATTTATACTATTTCTCATAACTTTTCTATTATACCACTTATCTGGTTGCAAATACACACTTAGCAAAAACCAACCGTTTTAAACCTAAACTAAAAGGACCTAATTCTGTGCAATACAGAACTAAATCCTTAAAATATATGATTCGTTGAACAGTTTGAATGCGAAACAGTTTTTTGAAATCTCTTGAGATTAAAACTGAGCCTCAACTCGGTAGATAACTTGCCCCTTGTTTGAGAATTTTTGCTCGTATTCTGTCATGACATTGCCTTCAAAATCACTGGCATGTAAGTCTAGCCAGACACCATTGAGCTTCATGCCATACTGAGAAAAGCTCACTAGGCTGTACTCAAACAAGCCACGGTTATCCGTCTTGAAATGAATTTCTCCATTTTCAGGCAAGATACGTTTGAAGGTATCCAAGAAGGTCTTGTAGGTCAAACGACGCTTTTCATGGCGTTTTTTAGGCCATGGATCTGAAAAGTTCAGATACAAGCGATCAATCTCACCGTCTTCAAAGTAGTCCGTCAAATCAGAACCATCCACCCACAAGAGCTTGATGTTAGGCACTCCAACTTCAAGAACCTTGTCTAAAGCGTAACTCAAAACAGACTTTTGAATATCAATCCCGATATAGTTGATGTCAGGGTTTTGTTTGGCCATACCTGAAACAAAGGCACCCTTTCCACTCCCTACTTCCACATGAATAGGATTATCATTTCCAAACAAGTCCCGCCATTTCCCCTTGGCTTCCAAGGGATTGAGGACCACATACTGGGGATTTGCCTCTAGTAATTCTGTCGCCCCTTTACGATTTCTAACTCTCATCTTCTCTTTCCATACTTGTCTCGGAAGTGACGCAAGCCATGAATCTCCCGATTGACATTTTCTAAATCTTGGTTCATATAATACTTGGAAATCTGGCTCAAATAAGACAATTGACCGTACCAATACAATTTATTTAATACCGTTTGATTGTACTTGTAACCGTAGTAGGTCAACCATTCCTTCCACTGATGTTCTGGAATATAATGGCAGAGCATATGGGCCACATCAAACATGCGATCGGTCAAGCGAACCGAATCCCAATCCACCAAATAAATCAAGCCACTGTCTGTCTCAATCCAATTACTATGTCGTACATCTCCATGGACAATGGTCGCATGGTCCTCTCTAAATCCTGGAATAGTCTGACGTAAATCAGCCATCACTTCACTGATAAAATGATTTTTACGCAAAGCATCTGGAGCCGTTTCTTGCCAAGACTGTAGTAAGTCTACAGGTGTTTCCATGGCATAGCCCAACCGACTCAACTGTGTCATCAACGGACGTGAGCGATGTAGGCGGGTTAAAATATTGACGATTTGCTTACGATTCATATCATAGGGGGTCAATATCTTGCCTGTCAACCATTCTTGAGCACACATATCACGCCCATCTGCCAAACGGCGACTCCATAATAATTGTGGAGCAATTTGTTCTCTAGCTAGACCAGGTAGGATTGGAGAGGTGTTCATTTTTACAAAGATGCGCTTCCCATCAGGATAGCTACCCATATAAGCCTTACCACTTTTCCCAGGTATGGGAGTCAGTGTTAGCTCATTATCACCCAAATCCATTTCTTTCCTCCGTATAAAGTTTCCTTACTATTCTACTAGTTTTTGGCCTATTCGTCAACCGCTCCACACCTGATTCTCAAAGAAAAGCCTCTGGATTGGCTTGGGTATCCTTATAGAAAGAAAAGGCAAGCACCATCTTCGGCTTACCTTTCATGATTTTTATAAATAATATAAGAGTGGCCAAGCATTGTAAAACATGTGGACTAGAGTAGAAACCCATAGGTTTTGGCTCTTTTTATAAGCAAAGCCCAGTAACAAGCCCCCGAGTAGATAATAGAAAAACGAAGGAATATCATAAGGTTCATGTATGAAAGAAAAGAGAGAGGATGTCAGCACAAGCCCTAGCCACGAATTGTCAAAAACAGCACCTTGAAGAAGTCCTCTAAACATGAATTCCTCCTGGATAGGTGCCAAAACTGTAGCACTAACAATAAAGGAAAGCGAAATTCCTTTACTAGCTTCCTCAAGATGTTGAGCCGAAGCACCAGAAGCAACTGAGAAAAAAGCATGATAGCTAATACTTACCAGCACAGTGAGAAGAAAAATTCCAATGAACAGCAAGAGTTGTTTCCTGCTTAACATCCCAAAAGAAATCATGTCAAACCATCTCGCATAGCCAAAACTAAGGAAAAGCAAGAGACTCTTTACAGCAATAAATGTGTACTGGTGTTGAAAATAATCTCCTTGATTAATAGAATATCCCGCTGCACCAACGATTGCAAAGACTAAAAATCCCAAAAATAAGGCATGACATTTATTGAAAATGGCCATAAAACTATCCTCCTCAACAAACTCCCCTACAATTCATCCTTTAACTCTAGCCTTTCCAAAACAAACCATTTGAGTATCCAAAATACGATCACATAACCAGCCCCTAAGAAGATAGCCATTAAAGATAGCATGGGATTTAGGAAATAAAAGACCACAACAGATACAAAGGTTAGCACAAAAACATTGAAGGCAATGGTGTCAGAAGCCAAATCTAGAATGTAGGGTGTCAACCTGTCTAAGGTTTTTGAATCTAGGAAAAATAAGTGTTTATACATGATGACCTCCTCTATGGCTGAAAAGCAAGCCTTTGGTTTTTTCACCCCAAGACTCTATGTAGAAAAGTGAGCAAAAATGGTAAGTTTGCGATGATATTATTAACAATATGAATCGAATAAGAAGGATAGATACTCTTAGTATAACGTGTCAGCCAGGCATATAGACAACCCACTGCCGTATAGACAAAAATATCTGCGAGACTTGGCAAGCTAGAAAAGTGGGGCAAGGCAAATAAGAATGACGGAAAGAGAAGATCCAGCCCCCATCTCGAATTCTTAAAGAAGGCATGTTGAAGCAGTCCTCTACATACCAATTCTTCCATCAGAGGCCCTAGTACGATTAAGGTTAGGTAAACACCAAACTCCGCAAAATTTGTCTCACTATAGGCAATAAACAAATTCCACCCTTCATTAGTTCCCTGCACGTGTTTAGCTGTCAGATAGTTAAAACAGATAAGCACAACAGCTGCTAACACCGTCAGGACGGAATAGCTCAACCACTTTTTTCTAGGGATACGAAAGAGATAAGCATGGCCCGACCTGACCAAAATCCAAACCATCAAGCCGATAAAGAGAAGGCTGATGATGTTTCGAATCCAGATAATATTTCCTACCCAAGACGAGAACTCCCAATAATTGCTCCAAAATTGGGTTGTCCAAAACAATCCGAAAAATAGAAACAAATAAGAAAGAATGGCACTCGTTTTGAAAAGAATAGGATATTTTTTCATAGCTTTCTCCATTACAATTAAATGATATCTAATCATTTTCTAAAATTTGATAACTTTTGTGAAATGTTTTAGCAGAAACAACTCTATGATTGGTGATATCTATATAATCACCTGGATAACCAAGAACATACATCCCATAACCAGCGAATCCTCCTCCAGCTGTTCCAACTAGACCAAACTTGATATTCGTTGCGAGAGAAGTGTTAAGACCTGCCATTAGAATGCGCACATGATTATCCAACCAAACCATATAATTTTTTTGAAAAGCTTCCTCTACCCAACTTGGTTTAGGAGTTGCTTGACCAATTTCCCAAACATCAACAATTTGATTCCCATATTTTGCCTTCATATCTTCAATCCTTTTTAAATACCATTACATGAGTTTGGAGTTCCCACTATACCATAAGGACTACATGGTTTTGAAAGATGTATAATAGGCCACTTACCATTTAATTGATCCAAAGTTGGAGAAGGTGCTAGCCCACCCAATAAACCAGAAAGTTATCTCCCCAACCTCCGAAACTTCCTTCAACTTTCGCAAGCATCTCAGTATCCATCATTTCAAATTGTGACATCGTTTTTGTATTCATAACAAAAACTTCATTAGCCCCTACTTTTTATAATACTTCAAGCCCCAAATGAGTAGAAGCATGATTATCAAACAGAGAATAGCACCAATATAGGCAATCAATTGTTGATAGAATTCTCCTGCTGTGATACCTCTATACAAACAGATAATAGACATAAAACCTGTCAAGCCGATATACATAAGTTGATTGGTTCTAGGACTAACCAAATCATCATCTTCAAACTCTCTTATCCTCATCTCCCTAGTGAGGTAAACAGTGCCCAAAATAGAAGCCAAGTTAATCACCACTAAAAGAAATTGGAAAACTAAGGAAAAATTTAAAAACTGACGAGATAGAAATAGATAAGTAGAGACAAGTAAAGGCAACTGACCTAGGAACAATCTCGTAAGGAAGATGTTCCGTTTTTTAGCAAGAAAAGTTTTCATTTCTTTGCTCCTTTCTTTTTAGTTAAAGCAAGATAGATTATAACCGCAATTATATAGGCTATGGTATAGAATAGATGATACCAAGCACTCTCCCTAAGCGGATATAGAAAGATGGACATAATTAGATACAAGATGAAAATGACAAATATTTTTTTCTTCATAAAATTTCCTCCTAAACGTGTGCTTTATCTTAGTTGAGCTAGAACCTTTACACTGCTAGTATAGCACTCATTTTGACCTTGGAACACTCAAATCATAAATGGTCATCAAAACATCTTGAATTGTAAAAAATTAAAAAAGCAAGCATGAAAAACATACTTGCCCTTTACACCATATTGATACCAACTTTATTTGTAGATTTTTTATTCTGCTATCACATATCATTTTGACAGGCGAAACAATATTAAAGAAACTCCCCTGTAGATTAAACTAGCGATAAAAAATCTCTTTATCTAATTAGATCTATCTTTATTCTTCTTTGGAGATTTTAAAAATTTTTCCCTAATTAAAGAAGTAATAAAAGAAACAAACATACCAACAACAAAAACAATAAGAAATCTTTTGAAATCCATAATTACCTCCAAGTACACAAGCTCAAGTCTTTAAGCAACCATAATAGCCAATTGTAACATTGTTTTTGCATTCACGAGGAATACCTCTTTTTACTTTCGTCCTATTACAACCTTAATAAGGTTAGTATACTACTATTTTTTAAAATTTTCCATCCAAATAATAAATGTTCATCAAAACATCTTGAATTGTAAAAAATTTAAAAAGCAAGCATGAAAAACATACTTGCCCTAAGGAAACTTAACAATGTGAAAATACATCGAAAGCTATTCACCCTTACTTCCGTCTGTTCTCATATATTCTCATGATTGCAACAAGGATACAGGCTGTCCCACCTGCCAAAACGAGGAGGGTAATGATAATGTTGAGGATTTCAGGCGTCCTCTCTATTCTGTTGATAAGACGGAGTAGGGATATAACTGTCAACTGAATCAGGAGTATTGATTCTACTCTTACCAATGAAGTCAGTTGATTTTCAACCGCATATAAAAAGGCTGGTAGCAAAACACAGGCTATAGCAATCACAAACAGGTTGCTTCCTGTTTCTTCTCCCTTGTTCACCACGGAAATCATGAGAAGATTCGATGCTATAATCAACGTAGAACAGATGATAAAAAAGGATTTCTTATTCATATAGGATACCTCATATACTATGGCATTTTAATTGATGACTACAGGCAGTACTTCTTTACACAAGTCTTCTAATCATCAACTGACATCGAGTGAACTGTTAAAACCTGACGAAAGACTTGATTTTGACAAGTGGTATTTAGACTGGTATTGGGATGGCTTTCCACAATTTTCATGACGGTATAGAGACCAACTCCTCTCTCCTCCCCTTTAGAACTGGCTCCAAAGGAGAAGATTTCAGAAATATCTATGTCTTCTTTGATGGAGTTTTCAATGATAAAGGTCTCTTGTGCTCCATTTTTTAAAAAAGCGATTGAAACATGAGGTTGACTAGCCTCTGCACTGGCTTCAATAGCATTATCACAAAGGATAGACACAATGGTTAGAAAATCAAGTAGGCTCATCCCCTCGACCTGAATCTCCTCAGGAACTTCGACATTAAAGACAATCTTCTTATCTCTAGCTTTTAGAAATTTCCCTGCTAGAAGACTTTTGAGGGCTTTATCACGAATATTTACCAATCGTCCAAGGTCATATTTATTGTCCTGCAATTTTTCACTAGAATCCTTTAAGACCGAGTCATAGACCTCTTTTATCTGCTCCATATCCTCCTCTTCAATACCCAGACGTAAGCTGGTCAAGAGGTTGGTGTAGTCATGGCGAAAGCTCCGTACCTCCTTGTAAAGTTCCTCTATATGCCGACTATAGCGTTCCATATCTCTGTAGCGCAAGGCCTGCTCTTGGTCCAATCTCTCATGAAGTTTGTCCTTCAAATAGGTATCCAGCTTCTTGATAACCCCCATAAAAAAGAGTAGGTAAAATACTAGGATGAGATGGCGAACAGTCGTTGATTGAATACCTTGTTCATATTCAAAGAAAGACAGACTTTGCATCACTAGATAGTAAGCCCCCATTATCCAGTTAATCTTAGTCAGGGACTTTTGAAAACCTTTATCTAGAATCTCCTTTCTCAAGTTAGTGAAATCATAGTCCAACCATTTCAAAAAGACTAAAACTATGAAGCAAACGAATATCGTCATCAATAAAAAGATAGGATTGCTACCTTTATCTACAATTTCTTGTCCCAAAAATGGAAGCACAAAATAGGAAACCCCTCTATAAAAGATATTCACCAATATCATTGGAAAGAGACCATAAAAGAAAAGGAGTTTTTTAGGAAGTCCTCTTAACAATAAGAAAGACAAGCCTATGCCGTACAAGGGTTCCATAAAATAAGATAGATAATCATTTCCTACTATATAGCTAATCATTACAAAAACAACTGCCAAAAGTAGCTTAAAAAGAAAGGCCTTAAAAATTCTCTCAAAATTGAGACCAATTCCATCTACCTTAAAGAAAATAACAATTTTTAGCCCATTAGTAATAAGCGTATACAATAATAACCAAGCAATATTCATAAACTCTCCTAGCTCAATGCAAGTTATTGATAGCTTCAGATACTTCCCTGACCTTATAACGCGCGATTAGACAGCTTCCCCCATTGGGAAAGAAAAGAAGTTTTTCTTTCTTATCCAAACGAACTACATTGGCAGGATTGATGAGAAAAGAGCGGTGGCACTGCAAGAGACGAGGCTCCTGCTTGAAAACCTCCTCTAAACTCGCTGTAAATTCCAGCCTGTCTGTCTTGGTATAGAGAATAACACGATGGGCTCTGGGCGACGTTTCGAGATAATAAACCTCTTTAAAAGGATACTGGAATTGGGCAAATTTTGATTTAAAGTAAAAGCAATCTTCCGCCAGACTTTTACTGTCTTGACTATTGGCATAGAGGAGGGCTGTCTCGATACGAGATTCAAACTCTTCTGCCGAAAGGGCCTTATCAATGTAGTCCAAAGCAGACACTTGGTAGCGAAAGGACAGGGGCATAAACTCCGAGTGAGTTGTCACAAAGACAATCAGGGCATAGGGGTCGCGATCCCGAATCTTTCTAGCCACCTCCAGCCCCTTCATCTCCTCATTTCGAATCTCAATGTCCAAAAAGAATAGCTGATGGGCCCCCTTCTCATGCACCTCTGCCAGCAGTTGATCTGGCTTGCCAAAGACCTCAAAAGAGCTGGGAGTGATCTGATGTTCCTTCAAGAGTTTCTCAATTGTCGTTTCAATCCTAGCCTGTTGGGAAAAATCATCTTCTAAAACAAATATTCTCATCTTCTTACTCTCCTTGTTTCAATTTCTTCCTAAAAAAAGAATAGCAAAAATACTCTGACACAAGCCCACCAAATCTTAAACAGGCCTTCAAAGCTCCTGAAAGGTATCTTGTTACTCAGATAAGTATGATAATCTTACAACTATTTTATCATAAAATCTTAACAGTACCATTCAGGAAATTTCAAGGGCAATTAAAGATTTTATGGTGAAAAAGGAGATAAGAGTGATAAACTAACAGTATCAAAACACAGTTGCTAGAATCAAGGCTAGCACCTAGATTAGAGGAGGAATTCTCATGACAGATACAGACCCTATCAAAACAGCTCAGACTTTGATTACTGACTTAAACAAAGCCTACCAATCATGCAAACAGACAACAGCTGACGACATCCGCTTTCAAGAGCAATTAAACTCTATTCTTGGTTTTCTAGCCAAGGCTGAAACAGTGGATAATCGAGTCTTGATTGAACTGGAAAAATTTTACCAGACTTCCAGTCTTCTCATGGGACTCAGCGCCCTCAATCCAGATTCTTCAACTCGCGCCGCTTGGCGGGCCTATGACTGTTTCCACTTTGACCAAGTCAAGACCAAGTTGAGTCTCTACGGCCCAACCATTCTCTTGTAAAAAATAAAAGAAGCTGAGACAGATTGAACTCAACTTCTTTTTTGTTTCATATAAGCAATGTTAGTCCTGCATCTGACGTTTCACCTGATAAGGTAGATACAAGACTAGTAAAACCAAACCTGCACCCAGCAAGGCTAGAAGGGCAAGCTTTTCTTGGAAGGTCACAAGACCGACGATTAATTCCACTACTAAGACCAAACTGGTCAATCCTCGGACTACCGCCTGCAATCCTTTTTCCTTTTGCCCCTTGTCCAGCGGAAAGAGTTGGGTCAAATACTGGTAGTCAAAGGCGTGATAGAGGGCCAGCAACTGGAAGAGCAAGAGGTAGTTAAACAGGACTACTACCGCTGTTGCAATCCAAGCTTGCTCGATAAAGACCTGCGCCAGTATGGAAAGCAAGAGCAGACGAAGACTGAGGGCAAAGAGGTCTCCATTTCGCAGATAAGAACGCAGATAGAGATTTTGCCAAATCTTCCCAGGCACCTTCTGAACAGTCTTTAGGACAAAGTCCAGATAGGCACGACGCTTGACGCTGTTTGAAATTCCCTTGACCTGCGTAAAGAGAGCAAAGAAACGAAGCAAGACCTGCTTGCGCTTGCTTTCTTGGGAAATGACAAAGTCCCAGTTGAGACCAGTTTCAGTGAAAAATTTGCTGACCTTTTGACGAAAGAGGAAATATTTTCCTACTCCCAATAAAAGCACATAGATCAGAAAAACTGGCAAGCCATAACCCATGGCTAAAAATAAAGGCGCAAATAACAGCAAGAAAAGGGTCTGGACAAAGAGCCAAAAGACTAGGGAAATTCCAGTTTGACGCTTGAGGTGGAGCTTAATTTCCTCTTCCCCAACCAAGAGAAAGAGCTTGTCTGGAGCCTCCATGTAAGTGGTAATCCCACCACAAAGCAAGAGCAAAACAGAGGTAATCCCTACAAACAAAAGGATAGGCCAATGATTTTCAGGAAAATGTTGCAAGAGTTGACTGTACTGGTAGGCTAGAAATCCCAGCAGAACAAGCAGGAACAAGACAAAGTGGTCATTGAGAACATAGCGCAGATAACCGACACACTCCTTACGAAAAGCCTGCTTTCTCTTTAAAAACAAGTCTTTCATAACTCCTCCTCTTTGGTCAGAGCCAAGTAAATATCATTCAAACTAGCCTCAGGCATGTCAAAAGCTTCGCGCAGTTGAATCAGATTTCCCTTAGCACGCACCTCTCCCTTGTGGAGAATGACAAAGGCATCACACATCTTCTCCGCCGAATCCAGCACGTGAGTACTCATGAGAATGGACTTGCCCTTTTGCTTTTCCACTTCCAAAAGCTGAATCAAGTCAGAAATAGCCAGCGGATCAAGACCAAGGAAAGGCTCATCCACGATGAAAAGACTCGGATCCACCACAAATGCACAGATAATCATGACCTTTTGCTTCATCCCTTTTGAAAAATGAACAGGGAACCAGTCTAATTTCTGGTCCAGACGGAACATTTTTAACAAAGGTTCTACTCGATCAAAAGCCACTTTCTGCTCAATACCATAAGCCATAGCAACCGTCTCGATATGCTCTCTGAGGGTCAATTCCTCATACAAACTAGGCGTCTCAGGAATGTAGCCAATTTGCTTGCGGTAGTTAGTCGCATCTTTTTGCAAGGTCAAACCGTTGATATTGATGGATCCGCTATAAGGTGTCAACAGACCGATAATTTCATTAATAGTCGTCGATTTCCCAGCACCATTGAGACCAATCAAACCGACCAACTGTCCACTTTCAACGGTAAAGGACACATCTTTCAAGACAGGGACATGAACATAGCCACCTGTCAGGTTTTTAATTTCTAACATATTTTCTCCAAATCTGGTATAATGTAGCTATATTATATCAAAATTCAATACAGTAGAGGTAGATTTTATGTCAGATTGCATTTTTTGTAAAATCATCGCAGGGGAAATTCCTGCTTCAAAAGTATATGAAGATGAGCAGGTTCTTGCCTTTCTTGATATCTCTCAAGTGACACCAGGACACACCTTGGTCGTGCCAAAGGAACACTATCGCAATCTTTTAGAAATGGATGCTACTAGCGCCAGCCAACTCTTTGCCCAAGTACCAAAAGTAGCTCAAAAAGTCATGAAAGCTACCAAGGCTGCTGGTATGAATATCATTTCCAATTGTGAAGAAATAGCAGGCCAAACAGTCTTTCACACCCACGTGCACCTCGTACCTCGCTACAGTGCGGACGATGACCTCAAGATTGATTTTATCGCACACGAACCTGACTTTGACAAACTCGCTCAAGTCGCTGAAACTATCAAAAACGCCTAAGGAGTTGCCATGAAATTATCCAACCTACTGCTATTTGCAGGAGCTGCAGCCGGCAGTTATTTGGTCACAAAAAATCGACAAACCATCACAGATGAAGTCTTGAATACCACTGACCGCGTTCAAGCTATCAAGGACGATGTAGATATTATCCAAAACAGCCTGCAAATCATCGACCAGCAAAAAGAACTCATCAAGGAATACCAAGAAGACCTCACTTACAAGTTTAAGGTCTTGGAAAAGGATATCCAGACTAGACTAGCTGTCATCAAAGAAACACAGGAAATTGAAGATAAGTAAAAAGAGCCCGACGGCTCTTTTTAGTTTATAGATTTTTTAAGACTTTCCTTAAGTAATGACGGACGGTAGCGACCTTCTTCGAAGTTCCATACCTAAACTTTGAGCCTAGGTCTCAAAGTTTCCGAACACCTGAAATCAAACTGTTGCAGGTGTTTTCATTACGGCGGAAAGTCTGGGAAAGTATTTGATTTATACTCAATGAAAATCAAAAAGCAAACTAGGAAACTAGTCGCAGGTTGCTCAAAACACTGTTTTGAGGTTGTAGATAAGACTGACGAAGTCAGTCACATATATACAGCAAGGCGACGTTGACGCGGTTTGAAGAGATTTTCGAAGAGTATTAGTTATGACATGGTAAATGAGTTGTCTAAATTGTGGTGTATAATTGACGGGATATGGCTTTTTTACTTTATTCTCCTTCAAAGGCATCTTTTATATGATCAAAGAAGCCTTTTTTCTTTGGATTGACTTTTAAATCACCAGCAGCTGCGAATTCTTTCAAGGCTGCTTTTTGGCGGTCGTTCAAGCCTGTCGGTGTTACGACATTAACGGTAACGTATTGGTCACCAACTGCACCACCACGAAGGCTCGGAGCTCCCTTGCCACGTAGACGGAATTTCTTACCAGTCTGAGTTCCCTCTGGGATAACCAATTCAACATCACCGTGAACAGTTGGGATATCTACCGTATCACCAAGAGCTGCTTGGACAAAGTTGAGGTTGAGATTGTAGAAGATAGTCGTTCCTTCACGTTCAAACTTGTCGCTAGCTTCCACAGAAACCACTACATACAAGTCACCATAAGGTCCACCGTTAAATCCTGCTTCACCTTGACCAGCTAGGCGAATTTGTTGACCAGTTTCCACACCAGCAGGGATTTTCACATGTACGCTATGAGCTTGTTTTTCATGCCCTGTTCCGTGACAGGTTGTACATGGATCTTTGATTTCTTTTCCGCGACCGTGACAGACATCACAGGTTACTTGGCGACGCATCATACCAAGCGGAGTCTGCGTATCGACGTTAATAACACCAGCACCATGACAGCGTCCACAAGTGACTGGACTTGTTCCTGGCTTAGCACCTGAGCCATTACATGTACGACAGCTTGCTTCACGGTTGTATTTAACTTCTTTTTCAGCTCCAAAAATAGCTTCTTCAAAGGTCAAGTTCACACGATACTGGAGGTCATCCCCTTGGCGAGGAGCATTTGGATTGCGCGAAGCACCGCCTCCGCCAAAGAAACTTGAGAAAATGTCCTCAAAACCACCGAAGCCACCTGCCCCATTGAAACCGCCAGCTCCACCACCGAAGCCTCCAAAGCCACCATTGGCACCAGCCGCACCATATTGGTCATAGGCAGCCCGTTTTTGGTCGTCACTCAAAGTCTCATAGGCTTCCTGAACTTCCTTGTATTTTTCCTCAGCACCAGGCTCCTTGTTGATATCTGGGTGGTATTTTTTCGAAAGCTTGCGATAAGCTTTTTTGATCTCGTCTGCCGAAGCGTTTTTTGACACCCCCAGACGATCATAAAATTCAGTATTATTCATACAAGATACCAAGACCGTAAAATTCGACTGAAAAATAGGAAATCTGACGCTGGAGCGATGCTCCTAGGCAGATTTATCTTTTTTCCGAGAATTTAGGTCGGGTTCAATTCCTTTCTTTTTATATTGAATCAGAAACTTAGGAACTCGTGTTCAGTTACTCGAACACTCTTATTCCTTTCTATAATTTATAAGTAAATATTTAGAGGGCATTTTCTATACTCTGTTTCACTTCATCAAACTCTTTGTCCGATAGAGAAAAAATCAAATCCTCTTCTGAATATTCGTTCTGTTCTTTAAAATAGTTGTCAGTATTTTCTGCCAAACCTAGACCAAGAATCACTTTTCTTGCAAACTCTAGATGTGCAAAGCCTATAGCCGTAATGATATTTTTATCTTGAACAACCAGTTTGGGTTGGAAATTCTCACGTGGAAGAAATTCAAAATAGTCAAAGAAGTTTTGCCAAATCCCACCTGTAAATTTCGTATCGTTCAATAAACCTGCTTTTGCCAACAAAAGAGGTGCTGAAGAAATGGCTGCAATTAAGATATCCTGCTTACCAAGTCCCTTCAAAAACGAATTTAATTTTTCATCCTGTAGAGCAGGCCCTATATTTACCATTCCTGGCAAAATCACACAAGAATACTCTTCTATACGTACTTGATCCAATGTTTTTGTAGGTAAACAAGGCAAGCCATCCTCAGAGACCACCATCGAATGATCTGAAGCTACATAATCAATCGTGATGTCAAAAGACAGAACTAAAGTACTTGTTAAAGAGGATATCTCATAAAGAGAAAAATTAGGATAAATGACACAAAGTACTTTTTTCATAAGCTACACCCTCTATTTTATCGAAAAACAGAGGCTGGGTTGCAACCTCTGGATTTCTTCTTATACTCGCCTGATTTTCAAGCTCGGGATAAAATAGTCCACTAGACTATTTTATTTCTCCGTAAACTCTCCGTCTACGACGTCATCGCCTGCGTTTCCTGTTGCTTGTGCGCCTTCTGCTCCTGCTTGAGCTTGTTGGGCTGCTGCGGCTTGTTCGTAGAGTTTAACAGCAAGTCCTTGAGCTTTTTCGTTCAATGCTTCAAGTTTTGCTTTCATATCGTTCAAGTTGTTGTCTTCTTGAGCTTTCTTAAGGTCATCAAGAGCAGCTTGGGCAGCATCACGTTCTGCGTCGAAGCCTTTGCCTTCAGTTTCCTTGATTGTCTTTTCAGTCGCAAAGATAGCTTGGTCAACTTCGTTACGAAGGTCTACTTCTTCTTTACGTTTCTTATCTGCTTCAGCGTTAGCTTCTGCATCTTTCATCATGCGATCGATTTCTTCGTCAGTCAAACCAGAGTTCGATTGGATGACAATTGTTTGTTCTTTTTGAGTTCCAAGGTCTTTAGCTTTAACAGATACGATACCGTTCTTGTCGATGTCAAATGTTACTTCGATTTGAGGAATTCCACGAGGTGCCGCTGGGATATCAGTCAATTGGAAACGTCCAAGAGTCTTGTTATCTGCTGCCATAGGGCGTTCACCTTGAAGAACGTGGATATCAACGGCTGGTTGGTTGTCTGCTGCAGTTGAGAAGACTTGTGATTTAGATGTTGGAATTGTTGTGTTGCGGTCGATGAGTTTTGTGAAGACACCACCCATTGTTTCGATACCAAGTGACAATGGTGTTACGTCAAGAAGGACAACGTCTTTGACATCACCAGTGATCACACCACCTTGGATCGCAGCACCCATAGCAACTACTTCATCAGGGTTTACTGATTTGTTTGGTTCTTTACCAGTTTCAGCTTTCACAGCTTCTACAACGGCTGGGATACGAGTTGAACCACCAACAAGGATAACTTCGTCGATTTCTGACAAGCTCAAACCTGCATCTGAAAGGGCTTGACGAACTGGAACTTTTGTACGTTCTACAAGGTCACGAGTCAAATCATCAAATTTCGCACGAGTCAAAGTCATTTCCAAGTGAAGAGGTCCAGCTTCACCAGCAGTGATGAACGGCAAGCTGATTTGTGTTGAAGTTACACCAGAAAGGTCTTTCTTAGCTTTTTCAGCTGCATCTTTCAAACGTTGCATTGCCATCTTGTCAGTAGACAAGTCGATACCGTTTTCTTTCTTGAATTCTGCTACCAAGTGGTCGATGATTTTTTGGTCAAAGTCGTCACCACCGAGTTTGTTGTCCCCTGCAGTTGACAATACGTCGAAGACACCGTCACCCAATTCAAGGATAGATACGTCGAATGTACCACCACCAAGGTCGAATACCAAGATTTTTTCTTCTTTATCAGTCTTATCCAAACCGTAAGCAAGGGCTGCTGCAGTTGGTTCGTTGACGATACGTTCTACTTCAAGACCAGCGATTTTACCAGCGTCTTTTGTTGCTTGACGTTGAGCGTCGTTAAAGTAAGCTGGAACTGTGATAACTGCTTTAGTTACTTTTTCACCAAGATAATCTTCAGCATAACCTTTCAAGTATTGAAGGATCATAGCTGAGATTTCTTGTGGAGTGTATTCTTTTCCGTTAGCAGAAACTTTTTCAGAAGTTCCCATTTTAGATTTGATAGAGATAACTGTATCTGGGTTTGTAACTGCTTGACGTTTTGCAGCATCACCAACGATGATTTCGCCGTTTTTGAATGATACTACAGATGGAGTTGTGCGGTTTCCTTCTGGGTTTGCGATGATTTTGCTTTCAGTTCCTTCAAGAACTGCAACTGCTGAGTTTGTTGTACCTAAGTCAATACCGATAATTTTAGACATGTGTTTTTCTCCTTAAATTTTAATTCGAATTTTGATTTTTTGATATTCCCCTTAAGTGGTGGGGACGTGAGCAACTCCCTACGGGATTTCATCACTTATTTTTGAGCCTATTGTCTCAAAAATCCCCTGTTTCAGTAGCAAAAGCTACTGAAACTTTCACCACTGCGGGCAATATCTTCCTTGCAAGCCTCCGGCTTGCTTTTTATCTTTCTTTCATAGTTTATTGTCGTTTCGGACAAGTTTTTAAGATTTCTAGCTTAGCTATAAACTACTACCATGGCTGGGCGTAAGATTCGGTCATGGAGTTTGTAGCCTTTTTGGAAAACTTGGGCGATGGTATCTGCTGGGTGTTCATCGTCTGCTGGGAGAGTTTGGATGGCCATATGGTAGTTATGGTCAAATTCACCTTCAGCTGCGATTTCTTCGATTCCTTCTTCTTTCAAAGCGTGAATCAAGCTCTCTTGCACCATCTCCAATCCTTTTTTGACATCGTCTGTCAAACCTTCAACTGCGAGTGCACGCTCTAGGTTATCCAAAGAAGGGAGAATTGCTTTTGCCAAGTCCTGGCTACGATAACGTTGCAAGTTTTGACGCTCTTCATTGGCACGGCGTTGGATATTTTGCATTTCTGCATGAGCGCGAAGGTATTTGTTTTCGAACTCATCTGCACGTTCATTTGCCAAGTCCAACTCAGATTTTTCAGGAGTTGTTTCTTCAGCTGTTTCCACAACTTCCTCTTCTTGAACTTCTTCTACTTCTTCATTTTTTATATCTTGGGCCATTTTCGCCTCCTTTAATGATTTCAATCTTAATGTACTTCGTAATGATTACTGCTGAGGTAGCGATAAAAATCTGTCAACTTCATGGTCAAAACACGATTGACTACATTGACTTGGTTGATTAGCTGTTGGTAATCCAGATTGACCGGACCGATAATTGCTAAAATTCCAACTCCCCGATAAGGAATGAGGAACTTGCTACTAATCACCGCTAGGTCAGCTAGACAGGATTCTTGACTGTCCGCAACACGGACATTTTGCATCTGATCTTCATGCAGCCCTTCACGAATCTCCAAGGCCACCTTTTGCGGTTGGTCAAAGAACTGATAAGCTGCCAGATTGGCAAAATTCAAGAGATTGACCTTGCCTGCCACCACGATATTTTCGTTGAACATTTCCTTAAAGATATGTTCAAAGAGATCCATGACATTATCCGTTGTTGTAAAGTAACGCTGGATAATCTGCGGAATCTCCGTCCGAATCTTGTAGTGAATATCTAGAACGGTGTGACCGAGGAAACGTTCTTGAATGATTGCCTTCAGTTTCAGCAAATCTTCCTGCAAGAAGTTCCTTGGAATCAGAAACTGACTGGTAACCGTTCGAGACTCGTCCAGGGTGAATACCGCCAAGGCTGTATGTTGCCCCAAAACAACGATATCAAAGGCTGTCAAACGTTGCCTGCTCGGCTCAACATCCAGTGCCACTACCGTACAGCCACTCAAGTCTGTCAGTAGATTGGCAGCCTCTTGCAGAATGTCCTCTAGTTTGAAGAATTCCTGATCAAAGGCTTTGACAATCTCATATACCTCATTTTCAGCCAGTCGATCAAAATCCAGTGAGTGTTTTACATAGTACTGAAAACCAGCAACACTTGGCATCCGACCGCTTGAAGTATGAGCCTTCTCAAGCAACCCTTGCTTTTCTAAAGCCGCCATATCATTACGAATGGTAGCACTGCTAGAGTTAATAGACTCTTGCAAGGCTTTGGATCCGACAGGTTCGTGCGTTTTGGTAAAGATGTCAATAATCAGATTTAAAATATCCTGCTGACGCTCTGTAACCATCTCATCACTCCTCTCTGTCTGATCAATTAGCACTCAACACACTCAAGTGCTAACTCATGATTCTATTATACACCCTTAGAAGAGAATGTCAAGATAAAAACTCAAAAAATTAGCACTCTTTTATCAAGAGTGCTAAAAATCAGTCTGAAGACCTAGAGCTTTACCTTCCATCTACTCGGTATTTCTTTTTAAGCCTGAAAAAACCATGGATTAGATAAGAAATCATTAAAGCATATAAAAGAAAAATAATAAAGAAAGATATAGAAAGCTCTTCTTTAAATTGACTCATACAAACAACAATTCCACCTAAAAAAGTAGCTGTACAGGAACGAAGTCTAGATTGCATAACTTCCCATCCGAGACTCTTGCTCATATAAACTTGATCCTCTGAAAGTATATCAGAAGCCGATTTACGAAGAATTGAACAAGAACCTGCTCCTATCAATTCCCAACCTCTATTTCTAAAATCTTGCAATTCATGCTGATACTTTTTAAGAAATCTAGAGTCATAGATACGGTAGCTGACATCGTCTGGTTGACATTAATCAAAATAGAAAAAACCAAAACGACTCGTTCTATACCTCCAACCTTTTAAGTGCATCTCATGCAGATACTCTTCTTCCTTGTCCAAATCAACAATGGTAAAAATACGAAATTGCTTTTTATTTATCATGACTTTCCCTCCAATTTTGAGCATACCTGCCCTATCATAAATCTACAATTCCTTCTTTTTATGCCATAACTTCCAGCTAATATAGGCAACTATTAACAAAAGGATTAAAGACAAGAAAACATCTAGCCCGACCGCAAGAAAACTCCATAGACCATACGCATTACTCCTATTGAGCAATTTAAGTAAGAATGGTATATGTATGGCTAGCAAAAGTAAAACAGGTACTAATCGCAGTCTTAAAATGCGATTAACCATAGCTAACTTCCCAGCAGCGTCATTATAGATTTCAAATTCTGCATCCGATTCAATTTCAGAATGCGCTTTTCTAAAATAGGAAAAACTATTAAAGTCTGTAATATGCTCCCAGCCAAAGTCTTTAAATAGTTGTAAATAGGAGGATCTATCTGATTTTTCCATTGGGTAAAAATCCAACTGATAAGACACTTGCTCAGGCTGACACTTTTCAAAGGTATACTTAACTGCAAACAATAAGATAGAGTAGCTTACTTCCCTAAGTTTCCATCCCTTAGCATGCATTTCTCTAAAGTATAGAGCCTCCCTCTCATAATCCGCAATTGTAAAAATTCGGTAAACAATTTTCTTTTCCATCATCCTTCCTCCCGACTATTTCTGTAGAGCCGCTCAATACGCTTCAATTCAATATCTAAGACTTTTCGTCCCAAGTCTGTAATCTGATAGATTTTCCGTTTTTCCTCTTCGCGGACAAAGGAAATCAAACCATCCTTTTCCATTTTTGACAAGGTTCCATACATGGTCCCAGGACTAATCAAGATTTGCGAATCTGTCATCTCCTTGACCTTTTGTGTAATACCATATCCATGATTCTCCTTCTGCAGACAGAACAAGATATAAAAGCCCGTTTCCGTCATGGGAAGATAAACTCGACGAATCTTATCCGTCAATTCCATGTATAGCCGCCTCCTATTCAGTTCGATATATCGTATCTCGTTATATAAAATATATCACACCTCGATATAAAAAGCAAGAAAAAAAGATTACCCTCAGGCAATCTTTCTCATTTATTAGTAAAGGTCTAAATAATTATCAATTTCCCATTGTGAAACGAAGGTTGCATAACTTGCCCATTCGATTCGTTTGGCTTCAAGGAAGCTAGTATAGATATGTTCTCCGAGGGCTGCTCTGACAACCTCATCCTCTGTTAAAGCCTTCAAAGCGTTGTGAAGAGTTGATGGAAGGTCTGTAATACCAGCTTCCTTACGCTCTTCTGCTGTCATGATGTAGATATTTTCTTCGATAGGAGCTGGTGCTTCGATTTTATTTTCAATACCATGCAAACCAACTTCCAAAAGAACCGCCATAGCGATGTATGGGTTTGCCATTGGGTCCACTGAACGCAACTCAAGACGAGTTCCCATACCACGTGAAGCTGGCACGCGCACAAGTGGCGAACGGTTACGACCAGCCCAAGCAATATAAACAGGCGCTTCATAACCTGGAACCAAACGTTTGTATGAGTTAACCGTTGGGTTCATGATAGCAGTATAGTTGTAAGCATGTTTGATCAAACCACCGAGGAAATGGTAGGCCGTTTCTGACAACTGCATTCCTTTTGGATCATTTGGATCAAAGAAGGCATTGTTTCCTTCTGCATCAAACAAGGACATATTACAGTGCATACCTGATCCAGCAATACCAAATTTTGGTTTGGCCATAAAGGTTGCGTAAAGTCCGTGTTTGCGAGCAATGGTTTTAACAACAAGTTTAAAGATTTGAATCTTATCACAAGCACGGAGAACTTCATCGTACTTGAAGTCAATTTCATGCTGTCCAACCGCAACCTCGTGGTGACTCGCTTCTACTTCAAATCCCATTTTGGTCAAGACATTCACAATCTCACGACGTGTATTGTCCGCAAGGTCAGTAGGCGCCAAATCAAAGTAGCCACCCTTGTCATTTACTTCAAGTGTTGGATCTCCATTTTCATCCAATTTAAATAGGAAGAATTCTGGTTCTGGACCAAGGTTGAAAGATTTGAATCCCACTTCTTCCATGTGACGAAGAGCGCGTTTCAAATTGCCACGAGGGTCACCTGCAAATGGTTCACCTTCTGTTGTATAGACATCACAGATCAGACCTGCAACACTTCCATTTTCATCTCCCCAAGGGAAGACTGTCCATGTATCCAAGTCTGGGTACAAGTACATATCTGACTCATTGATACGTACAAAACCTTCAATAGAAGATCCATCAAACATCGCCTTGTTTGACAAGACTTTATCTAACTGTTCATCTGTAGCAGGAATTTCGACGTTTTTCATGGTTCCCAAAATATCTGAGAACATAAGACGAATAAAGGTAACATTTTTTTCCTTGACTTCACGACGAATATCTGCAGCTGTGATTGGCATGAGTTTTCTCCTTAATGTATGACTACTTGCGGTTACCTAACCGCGACCAAAAGGTGACCGTACTGAAGCAAAGCGACCCTGTTGAAGGAGTTCATTGTGAAGTGCACGACGCACCTCAGTCTGACTCACCGCTTTCTTGGATTTCGCTTCACGTTCAGCATATTTTTTCTTAATGGCAGCGATATTATAACCTTCAGAGATATAATCTTTGATTTCAAGCAGACGATCCATGTCATTCAAGGAATACATGCGACGGTTCCCTTCGTTTCGATCAGGTTTAATCAACTCTTGATCTTCATAATAACGAATCTGACGCGCCGATAGATCGGTCAGCTTCATAACACTGCCGATAGGAAAAACAGCCATATTTCGGCGAAATTCTTTTTCCTTCATTTACAATTTCCTTCTTTCTGTCTATTATAGTCTAAAAAAAGACAAACGTCAATTGATAATGTTATAAAATGTAACATTATTTTTCTTTTTTCTCTAAAAAGAGTCGAATACGGTCAATATCGTAATTTACGAGGATTGCGACAAAAACCCCCATAAAAGTTTCTGATACACGCGCAAACACGTACAAAATTGTTTCACCACTCGGAATCGATAGGGTAATGATTAACATAGCTGCTACACCACCTATAACACCTGCTTTGTTATTCATGGCTACGTTTGTCATAATGGTTAACATGGTGCAGATTGGAACAACTACCAAGGTCACCCAAAAAGCTTCGTGGAAAAAGGTATTTAATAGGAAGAAGAGGAGGGCATAGAGGCCACCGATACTATTTCCTAGAATACGCGAAGTCCCAAAATGGACACTCTTATCAAAACTCTCCCTCAGGCTAAACACAGCTGTTAAAGCACCGATTTGAAGACCTTTCCAGCCAAAAAAGCCAAAAATCAAGAGGACTAGAAAAACAGCAATACCTGTTTTAAAGGTTCGCATACCAAGTTTGAACTGGGATTTATCGAATTTATATTTTTTAAAATAACTCATAATCTCAACTTTCTATTTCCATTTTATCATAAATCGGTGATTTTTATGAGCAATAGTTGAGAGGAAACGTTTTTATTTTCAGTAAAAGAAAAGAGGAATTTTCATCCCTCTCTTCTTTGATTTATTTATGAAATCTTATTTTTCAGTCAAGGCTGCAAGTCCTGGAAGAACTTTACCTTCAAGAAGTTCCATTGATGCTCCACCACCAGTAGAGATCCATGAGAATTTGTCTGCACGTCCAAGGTTGATGGCTGCGGCAGCTGAGTCACCACCACCGATGATTGATTTAACGCCTGGTTGTTTCACGATAGCGTCCATCACACCGATTGTACCAGCTTGGAAGTCTGGGTTTTCAAATACACCCATAGGTCCGTTCCATACAACTGTTTTGGCACCAGTCAAAGCTTCGTCAAATTTAGCGATAGATTTTGGACCGATGTCAAGACCAAGGAAGCCTTCAGAAACTGCTTCACCTTCAGTGTCACGCACTTCAGTGTAACCAGCAAATGCGTTAGCTTCTTTAGAATCAACTGGCAAGATCAATTTACCGTTTGCTTTTTCAAGAAGAGCTTTCGCAACATCCAATTTGTCTTCTTCTACAAGTGAGTTACCGATTTCGATACCTTGTGCTTTGTAGAATGTGTAAGTCATACCACCACCGATAAGGACTTTATCAGCTTTTTCAAGCAAGTTTTCGATAACACCGATCTTGTCTGAAACTTTTGAACCACCAAGGATCGCTACGAATGGACGTTCTGGAGTTTCAACTGCTTCTTGGATGTAGGCAATTTCGTTTTCAAGAAGGAAACCAGCAACTGCTTTTTCAACGTTTGCTGAGATACCAACGTTAGATGCGTGTGCACGGTGAGCTGTACCGAATGCATCATTTACGAAGATACCATCTCCAAGTGATGCCCAGTATTTACCAAGTTCAGGATCGTTTTTAGATTCTTTCTTGCCGTCAACATCTTCGTAACGAGTGTTTTCAACCAAAAGAACTTGTCCATCTTCAAGAGCGTTGATAGCTGCTTCCAATTCAGCCCCACGAGTTACACCTGGGAAAACAACATCTTGACCAAGTTTTGCTGCCAAGTCTGCCGCTACAGGAGCAAGTGATTTACCAGCTTTATCAGCTTCTTCTTTCACACGTCCAAGGTGAGAGAAAAGAATTGCACGTCCACCTTGTTCGATGATGTACTTAATAGTTGGAAGAGCTGCTGTGATACGGTTGTCGTTAGTGATTACGCCATCTTTCAATGGTACGTTGAAGTCAACACGAACGAGGACTTTTTTACCTTTCAAGTCAACGTCTTTAACAGTAAGTTTTGCCATGTTACAAAAACCCCTTTATTTATTTTATTCGAAACTATTATATCACACTTTGGAAATATAAGGAAAGATTTCACAAGATTTTTCGATATTTAATCTTCATCTTCTTTTTTCTGTTTCAAGGTCAAGGCTAAACTAGCAAGACCAAGGCTGGCCAAGCCTGCCATTAGGGCTTCATTAGCATCAACTGTTCCTGTATTTGGCAATTGTTTGCTTGCTTCTTCTGATTTAACTGCTGTATTTTGAGCTGGTTTTTCTTGTGTAGGCGCTACTGCTGCTGGTTCTGTTTTTACTTTTGTTCCAATTTCAACAATTTCTGGAATGGCTTCTTGGATAACCTCTATTGAACGAAGGCGACGCTGACCATTTTCATCAACTTCAAAGACATGTCTTAATAGACCATCTCGTCCCTGTATGATGACTCGTTGTTCCCCAACTAGCAACTCAGAATTTTCATGTTCTTGACGGTCAAAGTCAATCTTTTCCTCTTGGACTTCCAATTTAGGAGCCTTTTGTTGGTCAGACGCTGGTTGAGCTGGTTGATTAGAAGGTTTTGGAAGGTCTTTGTTTTGTGGTGCTGGATTGGCAGGGATGAGACCAGTACCTACTTCTACGATTTCAGGACTTGCTTCTTTCAAAACTTCTGTAGCGCGAAGAGTACGATTGCCTTGACTATCTACTTCAATCAAGCGGCGAATTTGTCCCTCAACTCCTGCTCGGACAAGTTGACGTTGACCGACTGGGAGATTTGGATTTGTTCGTTCTTGGTGTTCGAAGGCAATACTTGTCTCTTCGACTTCTAATTTCGGAGTATCCACAACCAAATTCTTGACACCTTCAGTTGGTTCCTTACTTGAAATAACCTTTTTTATTGGTTTAGCAGGTTGTGGTTTTTCAGCAGACTCATAAACAAAGGCATAATGCGTGAAGTGTGGTGCTGTAAAGATGACATGACTATCCGTTTGTTCAAAAGCCAATTCTACTGCTTCTTTGCCTTCAGGCAAGAAGAATACTTTCTTCACTTTCTTATCTTTTTCAATTGGAATTTTCACAATAGAAGCGTAAGAAAGATCAACATCTTGACCTTTTTCATCCAAACCTTCTATTTCAAAGACATGGGCATCTTCTCCTGCAAAGTACTTCTTCTCTTCAGCACTTGCTTGGACACGTTCTACTTTCAAGCCCTTGATGACAGTCTTTTCTTTATTTGAGAAGTGTACTTCAACACCTGTTTTGCTATCAGAAAAGACTGCTGGTTTGTCTTCTTTCAATAAGGCAACCAGATCTTTTAGACTCTGTTTCGCTGTAGCAAGCTCTTCTGGACTCAAATCTACTTTTTCAACCAAGGCCTTGTTCTTCTCAAGAAGTGGAGCTAGGGCAGAACCTGAAGGATGGTTTGGTTTGGCAGCCAAGAGTTCTTGAGCCTCACCTGTTAAGCGATCGAGTTCGGTCTTTTCTTCCGTAAATTTCTCTTGACCATTCAAGGCTTTATGAGCTTCTGTCAATTTATTAAGTCGGTCATTAACCTGATCTTGGGTGCTAGTTTCATGGTCTTTCAACACTTGTTCAGCCGCTTCAATTGCTTTCAAGAAAGCTTCTTTTACTTCTGGTGAAGCAAAGTTATAGACCACCTTTTTCTTAGCTGCTTCAACTTCTGCTAATTTTTGTTTGAGGTACTCATCGTTCAATGCTGCTTTTGGAGATACCAAAACATCAAAGTTAACTTCATGCCCTTGGTAATGAAGTGTCAAGGTTTGACGACCAGTCTTTTGAGCATCATAACCAGTAATTTCAACTCCCTCATCAGTAAAGGAATGTTCTTCCATAGTGTCATTACTATAAGCCACTGCAAAGCGTCCTTCAGACAAGTCTAAGCTATCCCCAACTAAGTAATCTTTTTTCGGTTCCTGACTTACTTCAATTCCCAAAATTGTTTTCGGAGTTGCTTCATCTTGACTAGTAACAGTCACTGACAAATTAGCATTTACCGGTTGTCCCAAATATTGTAAAGTAAGATTTTGTTCTCCCTTATGATGCGTATCAAAGCCTGATACGGATACACCTGCGTGAGTTAGGCGAATGAGTTGGTCCTCAGCTCCTCCTTCATACTGAACTCGAAGAACACCACCTCTAAGGTCCAAATCTTCCCCTTCAGCATAACTTGTTTTCTTAGGTCCTGTTTCTAGACTGACTGACTTGATTCTTCTATCATCTTTCGGAACAGTAACTGCAAGGACATTACTAATTTCCTTACCTGGTAACTGGGTACGGTAGTAAAGAAGACCTGATTGATTTGTCAAATCCAATGGTGAACTTGCTAGGTCTCCTCCAACTTCGCTCTTCAAGGTTGCAAGCGGAGTTTGAGAATTTGGATTGTCATAAACGGTAATGGTAGCTCCAGCTGGTACGTCTGCAAAGCCAACTTGTACCTTGTTATTGCCTAAAGTACGAGCTGCAGCCTTGGCCATCGGAATATTGACACTTTCTGTATCAAGCTTTTCATACATTTTCCAGTTATAGATACGAATAGCCTTCCATGGAGTCCCATTGTCAGAAGTAACGACATTCAAGCGCCAATCTTGAGCTGTGATAGGTTTGTCAAGGGTAATATCTGTAACATGAGCTTTATTACCACGAACTTCCTTAGCCAACTTCCATTGACCATCCGCATCTTTATAATAAAGGTCAAAGTCTTTGGTGTTCATCAAACCGTCGTTTACAGATTCTCCACCAGCTCCAGCATGGTCCATCACCCATCTAACAACTGTACGTGGCTGGGTCAAACGAATATCCACACTACCACTTAATTGTCCAGAAGACCACTTGTCTGACAGACTGGTAATGGTACCATTCAACATGCCTTCGATACCTTCTCCACCTTCCGTTTTAGGGAAGGTACTATCAATAACTGTTGCACCTGGTACGATATTTTCAGCTAATGGTTTTGGTAGACTGGTATCTTTTACAGTCATACCCCAATCAAAGGTTGTGGTTGCAGCTTCTGAACGAACTCCATTTTTACCAACTGCGACAACCTTCAGTTCTTGAGTTGTACCTTGAGCACTTGCTGAACGGCTAACTTTTGGTAGATAAATAGTTGTAGAAGATGAGCCAGTTAGTAATTTCCAGCTGTCTCCATCTTTTTCGTAAACTTCATAGAAATCTGCATCCTTGTTTCCTTCAAATTGCACAACTGCTTCCGCTTCTTGGGCATTTTTAAGGACTTGTTTGGCTACAGCTACTGTGGTTGGTGCCTGAGGAGCATCTTGATTATTGCTGATGGTCAATTGCCCCAAGTTAAATTGATAGCCTTTTAAGTCTTTGTCATTTTCAAAATAGAGTTTAATACCGTAAATTGTTTTGCCCGCCAAGGCACTCAAATCAAAATCATCGGTAGTCCAGTTATCTGAAACTGTCAATTCTTTACGGGCAGCTTCATCACCGTAGGTATAATCTTTCTTGGTTGCAAATTCTACATAGACCTTGGTCCCCTTACCTCCTTTGTGGGCAACATGCAATTTGGTTGTATCTGTCACCTTCAAGCGAGTAGAGTACAAATTAACATCTTGCTTGGTCGCACCTGAAAGATCCCCTGCAAATTTGAGAGAAGTTCCACCATTATAGGCATCTTCAAAGTCATAGCTTGCTTTCAACTTATCACCAGTTGATTTTTGCCACCAGCGCCATGTCGGAAGAACACCTGAAACTGAACGGTAATTCCACTCAGAATCCTTAGAAACCTTACCGTCTACGAACCATTTTCTACCATGACCTGTGTTAAAGGAAGTAGTAAAGGTATGACCTACTGCTGGCGTACGGTCTGCAACTAGGTTAGCAATACCATACCAATCTTTGTCACTTGGTTTTTGACCAGTAGGGTCCCCTTGGTAACCTGTAAAGAAGATATCTTCATTTTTATGATAATCTTCACCAGTTTTTCCTAAACTTGTAATGGTATCTGGGGCAAACAAACCAAGAGAAAGACGCAATTTCCCATTTTCATCTAAAATATCATTCCACTTAACCTTGGTCTTGTAGGAACCACCCTGTTGCAACTCCAAACCTGCAAATACATCATAAGGATTACGGCCAATCCAGTTGGCGGTGGCAATAGTGTAATCATTCTTAGCCTTATCCCAGTTAAAGTTGGCAAAGAAGTTGTCTGCTGGAACCTTATCTCCTTCAGGTTGCATGAATTGGTAGTTGTATTCTCCCAAACCATCTTGGTGGTAACGTCCATAGTTATAGGTCATGGCATCGTACCAAGAATACTTAATTGGGTGATTTACTTTAGCAGCATATTCCTTGGTATAGAGCATAAACTGGCGCATCTTTTCTCCAAGAGGTTCAACCAAATCTCCAGTTGTTTCTTGGTTAATGAAATAGCCATCATAGCCATAATACTTAGCCATGTCAACCAATTTACGAGCGATTGGGAAGCTACCATCTGCGTCTTGCTTCAAAGCTTCCGCAAATTTTTCTTGATCTGCGATACTATTTGACCAGTTGAAGAAGAGTGTACCGTACACAGGGACTCCGTTACGGTGACCTGCATCAATAACGTCAGGAGTTGGAACGAGTCCTTCCCAGAAGACCATTGAATCTAGATATTGCCAGTAATCAAAAGCATAAGCCTTGAACTCTTCTCCACCAACAGAAGCGTGGTCTTTCGCTTTAGAGTTGGTGTTTGATAGGGCTTGAACTTTTGCTTCCTTGCTAGCTTTTTCATTGACCAAATGACCTGTCCGACGTGGAGCGAGGGCAACAGAACCACGGTTGATAGCATCATCTTCACGCGCACCTGGTTCCCATTTCAACAATTCATCCCAAGAATTAAATTTGATTTCCTTTGGTTTTAATGTTTTTTCTGTATTTTTAGGGACATCTGGCTGGACTTCTTTTTCAGTCTTATTAGCTTCTTCTGCCGGCTTAGACTCATCCCCTTGGTTAGTTGCTTCAGGCTTTGCTTCTGTTTCCTTGTCAGACTTAGGTTTTGCTTCTGCAGATGGTGTTTCTACAACCACCTCACTTGCTTTTTCCTCTGGTTTAGTTACGCTAGCTGCTTCTGCGGTTTCAGTAGTTGCAGCTTCATTGCTTGCTGGAGAAGCAGTTTCAGATGCTGTCGTTACTCCTTCTGCATTTTCTAGCTTGTTTTCTCTAGCGTGTTCCCCTACATTCTGCTTGTCAGCTTCATTAGTCGAATGCTCACTCTCTCCTGAAACAAGCTCTGTATTAGCTCCGTTATTTTCAGGAACAGCCGTTTCTTCTGCCAAGGCTGGACCAGCAAACAAAACAGCCCCAATCATCAGCGAGCAAGCCCCTACTGATAACTTACGAATACTGTACCGACAACGTCTTTCAAAAAATGGATCCTTCATTTTCTCCTCCTAAAAGATTATTTTTTGTTTTTAAAGAAAGCGCTTAACTTTCTAGATAAAATTTTTTATCCCAATCACAGGGACCAAGATAATTCCTCCCTCATTTTAAAATATTTCCTTTAAATGTCAATGTATAAAAGGAAATACCTATACCTAGGTTAGAAATTGGTAAAATTAATATAATTGAGGTCTTCCCTAACGAATTTTCTTTCAAAAATCTTAGCTTAACACTTGTTAGATTTACTTTTATCCTTTAAAATAGAATAGGAGAAATTCCGTTATTATTTTTCGGAGGAAAAAGAAATGTCCATTAATTGGCAGGAAATTTTATTTCACTTTTTAGGTGGTCTGGGACTATTCTTATATAGTATCAAGACCATGGGAGACGGTTTGCAACAAGCTGCTGGAGATCGCCTTCGTTTTTACATTGACAAGTACACTAGCAATCCATTTTTAGGTGTTCTAGTCGGGATTGTCGTGACTGCCCTGATTCAGTCAAGTACAGGGGTGACAGTTATCACGGTTGGACTGGTCAGCGCTAGTCTTCTCACTCTTAGACAGGCTATCGGAATTATCATGGGAGCCAACATCGGAACCACCGTTACTTCCTTTATCATTGGTTTCAAACTAGGCGAGTATGCTTTACCCCTGATTTTCCTTGGAACCATGTTCCTTTTCTTTACAAAAAACAGAACAGCAAACAATATTGGGCGCATCCTGTTTGGTGTGGGGGGAATCTTCTACGCCCTCAACCTCATCAGTGCCGGTATGAGTCCGCTTAAAGATTTACCACAATTCAAGGAATACATGGTAACCTTGGGACAAAATCCTGTGTTGGGAGTTTTTGCCGGTGCAGTGATTACCGTTCTCATCCAGGCCTCTTCTGCGACAATCGGGATTTTGCAAGGACTCTATGCAGGCGGATTTCTTGACCTTAAAGGTTCTCTGCCAGTTCTCTTCGGGGATAATATCGGGACAACTTTAACAGTCATCATCGCGGCAGCTGGAGCCAATGTCTCTGCAAAACGCGTTGCTGCGACCCATGTCACCTTTAACGTTTTAGGAACTATTCTTTGCTTAATCTTATTAGGCCCCTTCACTGCAATGATTGAGTACTTCCAAGCACTCCTTCATCTATCACCTGAGATGACCATCGCCTTCTCGCACGGTGCCTTTAACGTAAGTAATACCATTGTACAATTTCCATTCATCGGAGCCTTGGCTTTCTTTGTAACCAAGCTCATTCCTGGTGAAGACGAGGTTGTCAAGTACGAGCCGCTTTACCTTGATGAGCATTTGATTAAGCAAGCTCCATCAATCGCTCTCGGAAATGCGAAAAAAGAACTCCTTCACTTAGGAAATTATGCTTCTAAAGCCTTTGACCTTTCATACAACTACATCATTGACCTTAATGAAAAGGTTGCTGAAAAAGGCCACAAGACAGAAGAAGCCATCAATACCATTGATGAAAAATTGACTCGTTACCTGATTACTCTTTCAAGCGAGGCCCTTAGCCAGAAAGAAAGTGAAGTCCTCACCAATATCCTGGATTCATCCCGTGATTTGGAACGGATTGGGGACCACGCAGAAGCGCTAATCAATCTGACTGACTACCTTCAACGTAAAAATGTTGAGTTCTCTGAAGCTGCTTTGCAGGAATTGGCTGATATCTATCAAAAAACCACTGGCTTTATCACGGACGCCCTTGATAGCGTGGAAAACAACGACATCGAAAAAGCTCAAAGTCTGATTGAACGCCATAAAGAAATCAACAATATGGAACGTGTTCTCAGAAAGACTCACATCAAACGCCTCAACAAGGGCGAGTGTTCAACGCAAGCTGGGGTCAACTTTATCGACATTGTTTCCCACTACACTCGTGTGTCTGACCATGCTATGAATTTAGCTGAAAAGGTCATTGCTGAACAAATCTAAGAACCAAGAAGCTATCCTAAATGGGATGGCTTTTTCTTCTCATCAAGAATAGGGTTTTTCTATATAGAAAAAATGCTTTGATTCACAATGGAATCAAAGCATTTTAAAGAGCTCCCCATACATAAGCGCAGAAGCTGCAGTTCCTCTGTACTTGGCTTCTTCTCTTTTGATAAAGCGAGCCAAATTGATCAATTCAGGTGCTGGGTGTTTGGGATTTCTGAACAATTCAAGATTGACCAGACCCGAGAGACGAACTGCCAGAAATTGCTCATTTGTAGTAGGCAGTTTCTTAGCAGTCTCTAGGAGAGCAGCAACTAAATCTTCACTCAAATCATGTCGAGCATGATTGTAAAGATCTTTTACAAGGCTTTCTAGGTTTGGTTCTACCATCCCTACCACCTCCTTAAGTTTAATAATTTTTAATCAAATCAACCGTTGAACGATCCAATTTTTTCACCAAGGCTTGTAAGAAAGCTTGAGCTTCTAGGAAGTCATCCATAGCGTAGAGGGTTTGGTGAGAGTGGATATAACGAGCGCAGACACCGATAGTTGTAGATGGGACACCACCATTTTTCAGATGAGCTGCGCCAGCGTCCGTTCCGCCTTTTCCACAGTAGTATTGGTACTTGATTCCAGCTTCTTCAGCAGTTGTCAAAAGAAAATCCTTCATACCTGGGAGGAGCAAGTGACCTGGGTCGTAGAAACGAATCAAGGTTCCATCCCCAATCTTGCCTTGGCCACCATAAACATCACCAGCAGGTGAGCAATCAACTGCTAGGAAAACTTCTGGGTCAAACTTGGTTGTGGAAGTATGAGCACCACGAAGACCAACCTCTTCTTGGACGTTCGAGCCAAGATAAAGTTCATTTCCGAGTTTTTGACCTGACAAAGCTTCTGCCAGCTCGCTTACCATAAGAACACCGTAGCGGTTGTCCCAAGCTTTTGAGATGATATTTTTTTCATTGGCTGTCAAGATAGCGGAACTATCTGGTACGATGGTATCACCTGGACGGATGCCAAAGCTTTCTGCTTCAGCCTTATCCGCAAAACCACCATCAAAGACGATATCGGCAATAGCTGGCATGGTTGGTCCGCCCTTTCCACGTGTCAAATGTGGCGGAACAGAACCTGAAATCACGGGAATTTCACGACCATCACGAGTCAGGAGTTTGAAACGTTGGCTACTAACCACCATAGGGTTCCAGCCACCAATTTCTACCACACGGAAGGTGCCATCTGGCTTGATTTCGCTGACCATAAAACCAACTTCATCCATATGAGAAGCGACCAAGACGCGCGGTGCATCTGCAGCTTCTGAATGCTTAATCCCGAAAATACCACCTAAGCCATCTGTCACCACTTCATCCACGTGCGGTGTCAACTTTTCACGAAGATAAGCACGAACAGGTGCTTCATGACCTGAGATTGCAGCAAGTTCTGTTACTTCTTTGATTTTTGAAAATAATGTTGTCATTTCAGTTCCTTCTTTCTTTCATCCATTTTACCACTTTTTATAGGAGAAGGATAGCGGGAAGGTGGATAGTTTTTTACTCAGTTTTCCTACTAACAAAGAGAGCCCGATGTCCTTTCAGGAATTTTTCTTTCTTTTTACATTAAATTGTCAGAAAATTTATTGACAGATTAAAGAAATCATGTTACAGTAATATCCGCAGGTATCTTTCGGTACCAAATCTACCTGAAAGGATGGGGTATGAAACTTTCTCATTATTTAATTGGCTTACTTCTAGTCCTAGTCTTTCTCTCTATTAGCATTGGGACCAGTGATTTTTCATGGGGAAAGCTCTTTGCACTGGATCATGAAACTTGGCTTCTCTTTCAAGAGTCCCGTCTCCCAAGAACTATCAGCATTCTTCTGACTGCCTCTAGTATGAGTATGGCAGGACTCCTCATGCAGACTATCACTCAAAATCAGTTTGCTGCTCCGAGTACAGTTGGAACCACTGAAGCCGCCAAACTGGGAATGGTATTGAGCCTCTTTGTCTTTCCGTCGGCTAGTCTGACTCAAAAGATGCTCTTTGCTTTTGTTTCATCCATCGTATTCACCCTCTTCTTCCTAGCCTTTATGACTATTTTTACTATAAAGGAAAGGTGGATGTTGCCTCTGATTGGGATCATCTATAGTGGGATTATTGGTTCTGTGACAGAAGTTATCGCCTACCGTTTCAATCTGGTTCAGAGTATGACAGCTTGGACCCAGGGCTCCTTCTCCATGATTCAGACTCATCAGTATGAGTGGCTCTTCTTAGGCCTCATTATCCTGATAGCCGTTTGGAAATTATCCCAAACTTTTACCATCATGAATCTAGGAAAAGAAACTAGCGAAAGTTTGGGGATTTCCTACTCCCTACTTGAAAAACTAGCCCTCTTTCTGGCGGCGCTAACGACTAGTGTCACCATGATTACTGTGGGTGGCTTGCCATTTCTCGGGGTCATCGTTCCCAATCTTGTTCGCAAGCACTATGGAGATAATCTAAGTCAGACCAAACTCATCGTCGCTCTGGTCGGTGCTAATCTAGTTCTGGCCTGCGATATCCTATCCCGAGTTCTAATTCGGCCCTATGAACTGTCTGTCAGTCTTCTACTAGGAATCATTGGTAGCCTCGTCTTTATCCTACTTCTATGGAGAGGGGGACGAAAAGATGCAGTTTAAAAGCAAACATACCAAGCTCTTCTGCCTTCTCATTATTCTGGCCATCGGAGCTTGTCTTCTCTACTTTTGGCCCATTACTCACCTATCTGTCTTTGCTTGGAAGTTGCGTTCCCAAAAGATCATCGTTTATCTCTTGGTAGCCATCGCGACTGGGATTTCAACCATTAGTTTTCAAACCCTGACGGAAAATCGCTTCCTGACGCCTAGTATTTTAGGAATCGAATCCTTCTACGTCCTACTGCAAACTCTGCTACTGGTTTTTGAAAGTAAGTTTCTTCAACTTGGCAAGTCTCCTATCTTAGAATTCCTAATCTTACTTCTCGTCCAATCCCTCTTCTTTCTCGCCTTGCAAGGCTACTTGAAGACACTGATGAAACAAGATCTGGTCTTCATCCTGCTGATCTGTCTAGCCCTCGGAAGTCTCTTTCGAAATATCAGTACCTTCCTTCAGGTACTGATGGATCCAAATGAATACGATAAACTGCAGAACAGTCTCTTTGCTTCCTTTCAGCATCTCAATACTTCCATCCTAGCCATCGGTTCTCTGATTATCCTTGCTTTGACCATCTTTTTCTTTCGGAAAGCAGTCATTCTGGATGTCTTGCACCTACAAAGAGAAACGGCTCAGATATTGGGACTCGATGTTGAAAAAGAACAGAAAGAACTCCTCTGGGGCATCGTGCTTTTAACTTCAACGGCCACTGCCTTGGTAGGACCTATGGCCTTCTTCGGCTTTATGCTGGCCAATCTTACCTACCTAATCGTCAAAGATTATCGGCACAAGTTGCTCTTTATCGTAGCCATTCTGGTTGGATTTATTAGCTTGACCTTGGGGCAGGCCCTGATTGAACGAGTCTTTGCTCTGGAAATTCGCATCAGCATGATCATCGAGAGCGTAGGCGGTCTCTTATTCTTTATCTTACTATACAGGAGGGCGCGTCAGTGAAACTGAAAAACATTGACAAATCCATTCAAAAACAGGATATTTTGCAAGACATTTCGCTTGAAGTCAGTCCTCAGAAACTGACAGCCTTCATTGGTCCAAATGGTGCTGGAAAATCGACTCTCCTCTCCATCATGAGCAGACTGACCAAGAAAGATCAGGGAATTCTCAGTATCAAAGGCCGTGAAATCGAGAGTTGGAATTCGCAAGAACTGGCTCAAGAACTCACCATCTTAAAGCAGAAGATCAATTACCAAGCCAAATTGACTGTTGAAGAACTGGTCAGTTTTGGACGTTTTCCTTACAGCCGAGGTCGACTTAGAGCAGAAGATTGGGAAAAAATCCGAGAAACCCTGACCTATCTAGAACTGACCACCTTAAAAGACCGCTACATCGATAGCCTGTCTGGAGGCCAGCTCCAGCGGGTCTTTATCGCTATGGTACTGGCCCAGGATACGGACTTTATCTTGCTGGACGAACCACTCAACAATCTCGATATCAAGCAAAGCGTCAGCATGATGCAGATTCTTCGGCGACTGGTGGAGGAACTCGGAAAGACCATTATCATCGTCCTCCACGATATCAACATGGCCAGTCAGTATGCAGATGAAATTGTCGCCTTCAAGGATGGTCAAGTCTTTAGCAAGGGAACAACCAATCAAATCATGCAGGCTGACCTACTCAGTCAACTCTATGAGATTCCCATCACGCTAGCTGATATCAATGGCAAAAAGATCTGTATCTATAGCTAGTAACATAGAAGTTCAAGTTAGAGAACCTTCAGTCTCTTAGTCAATAAGACCAAGAGACTCCCTAAATCGTTATCACATTTTAAAAAGGAGAAATCATGAAAACATCCCTTAAACTTTATTTCACTGCCCTAGTGGCCAGCTTCTTGCTCCTACTTGGTGCATGTAGTACAAACTCAAGTACCAGCCAGTCGGAGACAAGCAGCTCTGCTCCAACAGAGGTAACCATTAAAAGTTCACTAGACGAGGTCAAACTTTCAAAAGCGCCTGAAAAGATTATTACCTTTGATCTCGGTGCTGCGGATACTATTCGCGCTTTAGGTTTTGAAAAGAATATCGTGGGAATGCCTACAAAAACTGTTCCGACTTACCTAAAAGACCTAGCTGGAAAAGTTAACAATGTTGGTTCTATGGTTGAGCCAGACCTGGAAGCCATTGCTGCTCTTGAACCAGATTTGATTATCGCTTCACCACGTACCCAAAAATTCGTAGATAAGTTCAACGAAATCGCTCCGACTGTTCTCTTCCAAGCAAGCAAGGACGACTACTGGACTTCTACCAAGGCTAATATCGAATCCTTAGCAAGTGCCTTTGGTGAAACTGGCACACAGAAAGCCAATGAAGAATTAGTCAAGCTAGACAAGAGCATCCAAGAAGTCGCTACTAAAAATGAAAGCTCTGACAAAAAAGCCCTCGCGATTCTACTCAATGAAGGAAAAATGGCTGCCTTTGGTGCCCAATCTCGTTTCTCTTTCTTGTACCAAACCTTGAAATTCAAACCAACTGACACAAAATTTGAAGACTCACGCCACGGACAAGAAGTCAGCTTTGAAAGTGTCAAAGAAATCAATCCTGACATCCTCTTTGTCATCAACCGTACCCTTGCCATCGGTGGGGACAACTCTAGCAACGACGGTGTCCTAGAAAATGCCCTTATCGCTGAAACACCTGCCGCTAAAAATGGTAAGATTATCCAACTAACACCAGATCTCTGGTATCTAAGCGGAGGCGGACTTGAATCAACCAAACTCATGATTGAAGATGCACAAAAAGCCTTGAAATAAGCAACTTCAAACTCAACTAACATCTTTACATGATAAAACGCATCCTATCGAGCTCACTCAAACCTGATAGGATGCGTTTTTATCATTTCACTAAAATATTTTTACCCAGCCTCATTTTTCTTCTTGATTCCGTTTAAGGGAAAAATGGTCTGGGACGGGGTCCTTACCTGTTTTCGACCAGGGATGGCAACGTAAAATCCGAGCCAAGCCCATCAAAACACCCTTGAAGCCATGTTTTTCAATAGCCTGAATCATATAGTTGGAACAAGTCGGCTCAAAGCGACAAGAGGGTGGAAAGGCTGGCGAGATAAAACGTTGGTAAAAGCGCACAGGCGCTATTAAAATTCGTTTCATTATTTCTTGGTTACAGCCATGGTGTGTAGTTGGCTGATTTCTTTTTTATTAAGACGACGAGATTCACCTGGACGGAGACCTGTCAAATCTAAGTGTCCAAAACGAGTCCGTGACAACTTGTCCACTTGAAGACCAACAGCTTCAAACATCTTTTTAACCTGGTGGTTACGCCCTTCATGGATAGTCAACTGTACCACAGAGCGATTTTTGACTGAATCCACTTTGAGAATCTCGTAAACAGCCGGCTTGGTTTTCTTACCATCAATCTCAAGTCCACGAGTCAAGGGGCGGAGATTATCCTTATTGGCCACACCTTTAACACGCGCGACATAGACCTTGTCAATCTCATTACGAGGGTGAATCATCTCATCCGTAAAGTCACCATCATTGGTCAAAATCAAGACCCCTGATGTATCCCAGTCCAAACGTCCAACTGGGTAAATGCGCTCTTTTACATTTGGCAAGAGATCCACAACCGTCTTACGACCCTTATCATCTGTCACACTGGAAATGACACCGCGTGGTTTGTTAAGCAGATAGTAGACCTTTTCTTCGTTGTAGATTGGTTGGCCTTCCACTTCGACCTTATCACCTGACTTAATGGACGTTGCGAGTTCACGCACCACTTGGCCGTTGACCGTCACCAAGCCTTGCTTGATCAGCTCTTCTGCTTTTCTCCTACTGGCCACACCTGCGTGGGCAATATACTTATTGATTCTCATCTTCTTCTATCCTTTCACCAAATAATTGGCTTTCTTGGGCCTGAATCTCAAGCTCATCAATCACTGGTAATTCTTCCAAATGGTTAATTCCCATGTAATCTAGGAAATAATCTGTAGTCACATAGAGGTTGGGGCGACCCAAGACTTCTTTTTTCCCGTCTTCCTTTATCAGGTCAAAAGCCTGCAACTTTGCCAAGGCCCCACTCGAGTTGACCCCACGGATGGCATCAATCTCTATCCGTGTGATGGGTTGCTTGTAGGCAACGATGGACAAGGTCTCAAGGGCAGCTCGAGACAAGCTCTGGTTGATAGGTGCCTTAGAATATTCCTTCAAAACCTCTGAAAACTGAGGCTTGGTCACCAATCTATAAGCCCCACCTGTCTCAATCAGAGCCAAACTGGAATCAGTGTCCTTTTCATACTTCTGGACTAATTTTTCTATACTCTGTTGGATGCCTGTCGGTGGCAGAGAGAGGAGTTCAGCTAACTGGCGGACTCTAATCCCATCTTCACCCGCTACAAACAAGAGCGCTTCTATTTTTGCTAAAGTACTCATCTTTCCTCTCTATCAAGTCTAGCTTTGGGCCACTTGACTTTCTTCCTTCTTTTCCATGAGATAGATGTCTCCGAAACTCTCCTCTTGCACAAGAATCAGCTCCTGGGTTTTGATTAACTCCAAGGTTGCCAAAAAGAGGGTAATGATCTCTTGGACATTCTGGGCTTCCTTGAACAAATCCTGCAAGCGCAATTGATCTCGTCCAGTCAAGGACTCTTTCACGATAACCATCATGTCCTCAATCTTATACTCATCCCGCAAGATAGTCGTGTGATTTTGTGCAAACTCCTCTTTTTTCTTGGCTAGGATATTTGAAAAAGCCAAAAAGAGATCAATGGTCGTCTTGTCGTGCACAAGCTCCGCATCTTCGTAAATCAACTCTGTTGGGGCTTTGGAATAGTACTGGGCCCGTTCTTGGTGCTTGGCTTCCAAATGCTCCCCCAAGAGCTTGAACTTGCGGTATTCTTCGATTTGAGAGAGAAGATCCTGCTCTAGGTCATCTTCCAAATCTGTCACTTCCGCTACCTTTGGCAAGAGCTTGCGGCTCTTGATCAGCATGAGCTGACTGGCCATGACCATGTACTCGCCCGTCACTTCCAGACGCATGGCCTGCAGGGTTGAGACATAAGCTAGATACTGTTCAATGACTTCCGTAATGGGCACATCGTAGATATCCATCTGGTACTTAGAAACCAGGTGCAAAAGTAAGTCCAGAGGCCCTTCAAAATCTTTTAGTTTAATATCCATTATCTATATTTTTCTAAGGTCAGGACTGTTTTTAATCCTAATTTTTTTGCAATTTCGTACAAATCGACCTTCTTTTCTATTTGTCTTAGAATGAACTGTTCCCGCAAGGCTTGAGCGGATAAGGTTGGGAAACCTTTCTCCTTGACAAAGGACTCTAGCTGTCGAAAGGCCCACTGACGAGAATAGGCTTTCCCTCCCCTTTCAAAGAGATAGGTCTTGCCCATCAAGGGTTCCAATTCTGGAATCAAGGTCGTGGGAATGGTGACAATCCTCTGTTGGGAAGCCTTATTGATTCGCAGCACCTGAAAGTCCAGATTGATATCCGCAACCTTTAGAGCTAAAATCTCACTCGGTAAGAGCCCCGTTTCTAGGATTAAGAGCGCTAGCAAGCGACCCTCTGAATAGTCACTTTCTTGCCAAAAAGAGTCTAGGTCTAACAGTTCTGGCTTTTCGGTCTTCTTTTCAGCTTGTTTAGCTAATTCTAAGCGGTAAAAGCTGTCCACCTCTCCTTTTTGATAGAGAAAGTAGAGAAATTGGTTACAGGACGAAATCTTTCGCTTCTGGGCGCTGTTTTTTAAATTGGCTAGTTGGACTTGGTAAATCTTGAGACTAGTCTCAGAAATCCGCTCGCCTACCAAATCTAAAAACTGCTCTAAATCATACTTATAGGACTGCTTAGAATTGGCAGATAAACCCTGCTTTTCCTCTAAAAAGTCTGAAATCCTGTCTTTCATTTGCATCGAATCTCATATTCCTTACTAAAGTCATGCAAGAGGGCATTGACAGCCTTGAGGATAGACTTGCGCGTGATAATCCCTTGGAAAATTCCTGACGCATCCACAACCGGCAAGAAGGACTCATCTACCAGCTTGTGCAAGACCTCCGTAATAGTAAAATCAGGCGAGACGACCGCTACGTCGGTTCTCGTCATATGAACGATATCCGTATCTGCCATGATTTCTTGACTCAAGTCATGCTCCATCTGATAAGCCATAATATCTCTGAGCCCAATCGTCCCAACAAACTGTTTTTCATCTGTCACAACAGGAACACGAGTATAGGTCATCTGACTGAGCAAGAGGGTCGCATGATCCGCATTGTGGGTATCAATCAACACGGCCAGATTTTCAGCAGGGGTCAAAAAAGTTTCCTCCTGCCCCAACAAGAAAGTCTCAAACTCCTTGGCAATCATCGGCTAAACTCCTTGGACAAGCCCGGATACACCTCATGGTCTCGTGTCAAAAAGTCCACTTTAAAATAACTGTCATCAATCTCCACACGAGCATAAAGACATTCTCTGATGGTCCCACGTGGTTGACTGATAGAACCTGGATTTAGAAAGAGGGTCTTACCTTCCATCCAAGTGCTTGGCACATGCAAGTGACCATAGAGACAGATATCGGCCTCTTCTTCCTGAGCCCAGTAGCCCAACTTTTGAAAATTGAAATTAATGTCAAATAAGTGACCATGGGTTTGGATAATCTTGGTCGAACCAAGCTCGGTCACCAAACGTTCTGGGTAGCCGGCGTAAAAGTCCATGTTCCCTTTAACAACTCGGATGCCCTCCCAAAGGGGAGAATCAGGACGCAGTTCAGAATCGCCGTTATGAAAAACGGCATCAACTTTGCCTACATAGCGATCACGGATTTCTTCCACAATCAAGCTATCGCCATGAGAATCGCTCATTACAATGATGGTTTGCTTTGCCATGATGGAAATACCTCCAAAAGTTTCTTAACGGCTAAGGCACGGTGAGATTGACTATTTTTTTCTTCAAGGGTTAATTCAGCTGAGGACTTGCCTGTCTCTCCTACAAGGAAGAGAGGGTCATAGCCAAAGCCATTTTCACCCTTAGGTTCAAAGTTAATGTAGCCAGGCCAGTCTGCTTCAACAACCAAGCTTTCCTTGTTTGGACTGGCCACTACTAGGGTTGTGTGGAATTGAGCCGAACGATCCTTGAGTTCAAAGACCATGGCCAATTCGTGCAAGAGTTTGGCATTGTTTTCACGGTCAGTAGCTCCCACACCTGCGAAACGAGCTGACCAGACACCTGGCAAGCCACCAAGGACATCGACTTTGAGACCTGAGTCATCTGCCAAAACCATCTTGCCCGTTAATTTAGAAATGGTTTCTGCCTTGAGACGGGCATTTTCTTCGAAGGTCATGCCTGTTTCAGCTACTTCAGGCAGGTCAGGGTAGTCATTAAGATTTTCCACATCGTAGCCTAACTTATCAAAGATAGCTCGGAATTCCTTGGTCTTGCCCTCGTTACGAGTCGCAATCAATAAGGTTTCTCTGACCTTGTTTGTCTCAAAGAAATCATGAACATTGACCCCTTCTTTAGGCAATTCCACATGCAGGAGTTGCCCATTTTCAACCAAGAGAAAAGCCCCCTGACGTTGGATGACTTCCACATTTCGTCCCATTTCTTGGTTGAGGATATCTACCACAAAAGACAATAAACGGTAGAGAGAACCATAGCGTAAAACAGTAACAGAAACAGGAAAACCTCGATCCTCATCTCGAAATCTTTGGGCAAACTCCAATAGAGGAAAATCCAAGTCATCATCCGTCAACGTCCGGACGCCACCAAAAATACCATAGGACCCAACATACCAGTCCTGGCCATCCTTGTATTCATAAATTTTATTTGTCATAATTCTACATGCTCCACATGAATCTCTTTTTCCAGCCATTCTTCACCAATTTGTGCAAAACTTTGGCTGCTGGCTGTTGTGTAAAAACGGTGATTAAGTGGTCCAGCATCGCGACCACGATTGATTTCAAAATAATTGAGTAAAACCGAGATATCCCGTACGCACTCTGCCCCACTATCGATGAGCTGAACTTTTGGTCCCATGACATTTTGAATAATGGGTCTAAGAAGCGGATAATGGGTACAACCCAAAATCAGGCTATCCACCTTTCCAACCAAGGGACGCAGGGTTTCATAGACCACTTTCTTTGTGACACTGGTTGACAGGGCACCAGACTCCACCAAGGGAGCAAACTTGGGACAGGCCAAACTCTCCACCTGTAAGTCCGGATCCAGATCATGGATTTTCTGGCGGTAGATATCTGATTGTACCGTCATAGGCGTTCCAATGACTCCGATTTTCCCACCTTGGCTGGACTTGATAGCTGCCGAAGCTCCTGGCAAAATAACACCTAGGACAGGAATATCTAGTTGAGCCTTAATTTCTTCCCAGACGACGGCAGTCGCAGTATTACAAGCAATGACAATCATTTTGACATCCTTGGTCAAAAGAAAGTTGACCAACTGCCAAGTATATTCACGAATTTGCTCAGCAGGACGGGGACCATAGGGCGCCCGCGCCGAATCTCCAATATAGACGATTTCTTCATGGGGAAGCTGGCGCATGAGCTCGCGCACAACGGTCAAGCCCCCGACACCCGAATCCAAAAAACCAATTGGTCGATTATCCATACAGTCTTCTTTCTAGTCTTTTTTCTGATTGATAGTTCATTATGATTATTGATCCTTATGAACTGAATGACATCCTAATCAACAACTATCTCTCTTAATCATAATCAAATATCAATAGAATGCAAGGAAAAAGTCTCATCCCTAAACCATAACCAACATAGTGAGAAGTCTGGAACTTTCATCCCAGACTTTTCCTTATTTATTTTTTCTTTTTATTGTTAGCAAGGGCTGCTTTTTGTTGGCGGATGATTTGGTGGTAAACTTGTTGTACCTTAGCTTCGCTTGGTTTTTGACCATTTGCACTCAAAAGAGTACGAACTGCTTCAGCATTCAAACGTGGGTTGTCAGCGAATTCTTTTTCAATTTGCTTACGAACCAAGTACATTCCTCCAAGAGCTCCTCCTAGAAAAGCTAGCACAATCAATACAATTGCTAAAAGTAAATCCATCATTTTTCTCCTGTTTCTTTTTGAGTCTCTTTCATTATACCACAAACTAGCCACCCTGACTAGTTTGTTCTACACTTTCAGAAATGGAATAGACAGCGAAAAGAACCCTGCTTTTCTGAGAAAGAGGGCTCCTTGCTGCGTTTAATTTACATAAATAGCCAGTGTAAGAAATAAAAGACTGAAACACTAGATTTCAGCCTTTTTCTTTATCCCAAAACCAATTCATCACTAACCAGACTTTGGCCACTATTTTTCTGGAAGAGATGCATAAGATCTTCAACTGTCAGATGCTTTTTCTCCTCTCCCTTGACATCCACCACTATCTTGCCTTGATAGAGCATAATGAGACGATTTCCGTACTCAATCGCATGGTTCATATCGTGGGTAATCATTAGAGTAGTCAACTGATGGTGTTCCACAATCTTTTGCGTCAAGTCCATCACCATTTGACTAGTTTTCGGGTCAAGGGCCGCAGTGTGTTCATCCAACAACAAGAGCTTAGGTTTCACCAAGGCTGCCATGACTAGGGTCAAGGCCTGTCTTTGTCCTCCTGAAAGGTATTGAGTATCCACTTTCAAACGATTTTCAAGACCGATATTCAACTCCTTCAAGGCCTCTTGGAACTGGATTCTATCCTTCTCCTTCACGCCCCAACCAAGTCCTCTCTTTTGCCCACGTCTTAAGGCAATAGCCATATTCTCCTCAATCGTCAAACGAGAAGCTGTCCCCATCTTAGGATCTTGAAAAACACGTGCAATATCCTTGGCTCTCTTTCGTACACTCAGATTTTTAATGGATTTCCCTTCCAACAAAAGGTCTCCTTCGTCCACAGATAAATTGCCAGCTAAGATATTCATCAAAGTGGATTTCCCTGCGCCATTTCCACCGATTACAGAGATAAAATCTCCCTCTTCAACTTCTAAATCTAATCCTTTGAGGACATGGTTTTCATTAACCGTCCCTGCTTCAAATGTTTTGTGAATATTTTCAAGTGTTAACAAGCTTACCATAACTTTCTCCTCCTATTCATTTCTCAGTTTCAAACCACGAATCTTTAATCTCTTTTGCAATTCTGGTGCAAATAAAACCAAGGCTAGCAAGATTGCATTAAAGAGACGTACCAGATTTTGATCTAGATTTGGAATTTCATAGATATTTAAAATAATCAAACGGTAAACAATGGCACCGATTCCGATAGATAACAAGCGACCTCCAATGGTCAAGTCGTGAATCAAGACTTCCGCAATAATGACTGCACTCAAACCAACAACGATGGTCCCTGTCCCAGAAGTTACATCTGAAAATCCATCATTCTGAGCAAATAAGGAACCACACAGGGCAATTAAACCGTTTGAAATCATGTAACCAACAATCTTCATGGTGTCTACATTGACCCCATTGGACTCACTCATCGGAATATTGTCCCCAGTCGAACGCAAGACCAAGCCAATCTCCGTTTTCATCAAAAGAGTCAAGACCAAACAAACAAGTAAGAGACAGGCCAAACTGAATGAGAAAACAGCTTCTTCATTTGTCAGCCCCAAGCTCGCCAATTGTTTAAAGACAGTTGAAGAATCTCCCAAGGAAAGATTGGGCACACTTCCCATGATTTTAATATTGATTGAATAAAGCCCTGTCAAGGTCACAATCCCTGTCAAGAGAGCTGGGATTTTCATCTTGGTGTGGAGCATTCCTGACACAAGACCAGCAATCATACCTGCCAGCAAAGCAAGTAAGGTCGCAATCCAAGGATTGGTCCCTGCCTGTATCTGTGATACGACGACAGCTGCCCCCAGAGGAAAGGCTCCTTCAGCAGTCATATCCGCAATATCCAAAATACGGAAAGTCAAGTAGACTCCAATGGCCATAATCGACCACAACAAACCTTCTGATAAACTAGATAATACAAAACTCATCTTAAACCTCCTATTCCTTGCCCTCTAACTTACTAATATCAATTCCTAGTGCATCTGCCATTTCTTTATTAGTATGCAATTCCAATTTTTCAGGTAACTCAACTGCTATATTTTCTGGCTTCTCACCTTTTAAAACACGAATCAACATACGAGCTGTCTGCCGTCCCAATTCTTCATAATTGGTACCGTAGTTATACAAGCCACCAACCGCAATCATTTCTGTTGAACCACCGAATACTGGAACCTTGTGTTTAATAGAAACCTGCTTAACTGTTTCCATGGTTGACGAAATGATATTATCCGTTGGTACAAAAACCATATCCACTTCAGCCATCAAACTCTCTGCTGCAGCCTTGACGTTGTTACTGTCCAAGATTGTTTTTTCAACAACGGTAAAGCCTTTTTCTTCCAGAAGGCGCTTAGCTTCATCCTTTTGGACAACTGAGTTTGGCTCGCTCTGAGTATAGAGAATTCCAATTGTTTTAGCCTTTGGCAACACTTTCTTTATCAAATTGATTTGGGTTGAAATGGCATCTGATGACTGGTCACTTGTCCCAGTCACATTGCCCCCAGGATGTTCTCTTGACTCAACCAACTTGGCACTGACAGGATCTGTTACAGCTGAAAAGATAACCGGTGTCGTTTGCGTTGTATTAGCCAAGCTCTGAGCAGAAGGCGTTGCGATGGCTAGAACGACATCACTAGATTCTGCTAGTTGCTGGGAAATCGTTTTTAGATTTCTTTGTTCTCCCTGTGCATTTTGCAAATCAATCTCGATATTTTTCCCCTCAATATAACCTTGCTTGGCCAGCTCATCCACAAAACCTTCTCTAGTAGCGTCCAAAGATTGATGAGTAATAAACTGCGAAATCCCGATACGAAAAACATCTTTTTTCTTGTCTGCCTTCAACTGATGCAAACTGATCAGAGAGGTCAAGAGGATCCCCACTACCAAGAGGGGTGCTAGTAATTTTCGAACAACTTTCATAATGAAACTCCTTCTCAGAAAAGATAAAACAAAAAACCGCCTAGATACTATCTAAACGGATGCTTGAAATAATCTAACAAGTTATAACTTAGCTAGTCCATTTAGATATTCATCTATATGGACCACAATCAAAAATCTTAGCCACATAGATACAAACAAATTGCTTGAACTGTTTGCATCCATGGTGACATGTCTACAAACACTATCTAAAGTAGCTAAAGTAAAAGTTTTGATTCATTGTTACAGCTTGTCTTTTATTCATTTCTCTTTCTGCTTTCTTTTTTGATGTTTCCTATCTTACCACCTTTTTCATTAGCTGTCAAGAATATTTCAGAATTTTTTAAAATTTTTCGAAAATTCTTTCAGGGAGCTTTCAAAGTTTTTTAAATCAGTCAAATAAAAAAAGTTTTATAATTTCCATAAAAGTTGACATGGAAATTATAAAACCATTATTAGTTTAACCCTTGTTGGTAACGCGTCAATTCGGCTTGGTTAGCCCAAACATAGTGACCTGGACGGATTTCAACCATGGATGGCTTATCTGTCTCATAATCATGTTGGCTTGGGTCGTAAACCTTCAAGACCTTCTTACGTTCCAAGATTGGATCTGGAATTGGTACCGCCGAAAGCAAGGCCTGAGTATATGGATGAATTGGATTGTTAAACAATTCTTCTGTTTCTGCAACCTCTACAATAACACCCTTATAAATAACTGCGATACGATCTGAAATAAAGCGAACGACAGACAAGTCATGGGCGATGAAGAGATAGGTCAAACCGAGCTCTTTTTGGAATTTTTTGAGCAAGTTCAAGACCTGGGCACGCACAGAAACGTCCAAGGCTGAAATGGGCTCATCCGCAATAACAAAGTCTGGTTGCATGACCAAGGCACGGGCAATACCGATACGTTGACGTTGACCACCTGAAAACTCATGAGGATAACGAGTCAAATGCTCAGCAAGCAGACCCACTTCACGAATAATATTTTTAACTTTCTCTTTACGTTCTTCTTCATCCTTAAAGAGACGGTGATTGTAAAGACCTTCAGAAATAATATAATCAACAGTAGCACGTTCATTCAAACTTGCTGCAGGGTCTTGGAAAATCATCTGGATACGACGAATCAATTCCGCAGCTTGTTCACGCGATTTCTTACCATTAATCTTTTGACCATCAAAAATGATATCACCATTACTTGTGTCATTTAGACCAATGATGGCACGACCAATAGTTGTTTTTCCGCTCCCTGACTCACCTACAAGCGAGAAAGTTTCTCCCTTGTTGATAAAGAAGTTGGCATTTTTAACCGCAACAAACTTCTTACTTCCTTCACCGAAGGAAATTTCTAAATCTTTGATTTCTACTAATTTTTCAGACATTTCCTTCCTCCTAGTCAGCCAGATGGGCAAATCCCATTTTTTCACGGATCTTATCGTGGAGATTTGCAATCACAGCTGGTTTTTCTACTTTTGGAGCATCCTCATGAAGAAGCCAAGTTTTAGCCCAATGTGTCTCTGATACTGAGAATTGAGGGGCTTTTTGTTCGAAGTCAATTTGCATTGCATAGTCTGAACGCAAGGCAAAGGCATCCCCTTTCAGATCAGTATAAAGTGATGGAGGTGTTCCTGGAATTGAGTAAAGATCCCCTTTATCATCAGCAAGCTGAGGCAAGCTAGACAAGAGACTCCATGTATATGGATGACGAGGGTCATAGAAGACTTCCTCAACAGTTCCATATTCAACGATTTCTCCTGCATACATAACCGCTACCTTATCCGCAATACTTGCTACCACACCAAGGTCATGAGTGATAAAGATGGTTGTGAAATGGTACTCGTTTTGTAATGATTTGAGCAAATCAATAATCTGTGCTTGAATGGTCACATCCAAGGCAGTTGTTGGCTCATCACAGATCAAGACATCAGGTCGGCAGGCAAGGGCAATAGCAATAACGATACGTTGACGCATTCCTCCAGAATATTGGAATGGGTATTCATCAAAACGTCTATCTGCGTCTGGAATCCCAACCTTATTCATGTAGTCAATAGCCAATTCTTTTGCTTCCTTGGCTGTTTTTCCTTGGTGTTTTACAATAACTTCTGTAATCTGACTACCAATTGTTTTAATTGGGTCCAAACTAGTCATTGGATCCTGGAAGATAGTCGCAATCTTAGCACCACGAATTTGTTCCCAATCCTTGTGAGAAGACAAGGCGGTCAAATCCTGACCACGGTAGTCAATGCTACCTTGAGCAATACGACCATTTTCTTCGAGCATACCTGTGAAGGTCTTTGTCAAAACAGATTTACCTGATCCTGACTCACCTACCAAGGCCAATACTTCTCCTTCAACTAATTCAAGGGAAACGCCACGAATGGCTGTCAATACTTTGTCACGAACGTCAAATTCCACGACAATATCGCGAGCAGTCAAAATTACATTTTTTTCTTTTGTCATTTCTACTCCTATCTATGTGTACGTGGATCACTAGCATCCGCTAAGTTTTGACCAACTACGAAAAGGGACAAGGATACCAAGACAAGAGTTGTCAATGGAATCCAGAACAAGTAAGCGTTAGTTGTTACGTTTTGTGAATAATCCGAAATCAAACGACCCAAACTTGGTACGGTAATCGGTAACCCAAGACCGAAGAAAGACAAGAAGGCTTCATATGAGATAAAGCTTGGAAGCATTTGGGTCATCGTTGTCACAATAACAGATACCAATTGTGGCATGATGTTTTTGGCAACAATTTTCAAGGTTGGTGTTCCCAAAGTACGTGACGCCAAGTTGTATTCCAAGTCACGATAACGCAAGATTTGCACACGAATCATAAAGGCAATTCCGATCCATGTTGTGACACTCATGGCAAAAATCAGATTCCAGAATCCAGCTCCGATTGAGTAAGTTAAGACAATAACAATCAAAAGAGATGGGATGTTTGAGATGACGTTATAAACTTCCATCATGACACGGTCAACGGATTTTGAAATTCCCCAAATACCACCGACAAAGACACCGATAACCAAGTTAATCACTGTCGCAATCACAGAAATGAGGATAGAGTTACGAGCTCCGAACCAGACACCGTCAAAGAGAGATTTACCGTTACTGTCAGTACCGAACCAATGCTCAGCATTTGGCTTGATATAACGAGCACTAAAGTCGTTTACCTTGCTGACATCATTGAAATCAAACTTAGAAAACATCGGGTAGATGAAACTCATCAAAATGATGGCTACCAAGATTCCCAACATGACTACAGTTGATTTTTTCTTCATAAATTGTCTAAACACTGATCCCCAGTAAGAATAGGCTGGCGCATCAATGGCTTCAGAGGCAAAATCGTCACGTTTTACGAACTGAAATTTTTCTTTATCGATTGTAGACATTATTTGCCTCCTTTCTCAGTCAATTTAATACGTGGGTCAATAATCGTCATCCAAATATCTCCTAAAAGAAGTGAGAAGATAGAAATACATGTAAAGATGAAGACAAGACCTACGACCATAGAGTTATTAGATGCTTTTACAGAGTCAATCAACATTTTACCCATACCTGGGAAGGCGAAGACTGTTTCAGTAAGGGTTGCACCACCGATAACCCCGATAACAGCACCAGGAATTCCTGAAACCAGTGGAACCATGGCATTTTTAAAGATGTGTTTGTTTGAAATTTCTTTTTCAGACAAACCTTTGGCACGAGCAAAACGTACAAAATCTTGTGATTGCAAGTCAATCATATAACGACGAATCCAAATAGCTGTACCAGGAGCCCCCAATAAACCAAGAATGACTGCTGGTAAAACGTAAGAGCGCCAATCTCCAGCACCCAAGATAGGGAATGAATCTGGCAAGCCGATTGAAGAACCAGCCAAACGAACGATATAAACCAAGGCAATTGTTGGAAGAGCCATCAAGAAGGTCAAAGCCCCTGTTGAGAAGCTATCAATCCAAGTATTCTTGAAGCGAGCCATAGCTGAACCAAGTGGCACGGCAATCGCATAAGAAATCACCAAACCGATCAATCCAACGACTGCAGAGCTAGCAATCATAGAAGGATATTGGTAGTTACTTTCAGTAGCTGTATAAGGATCATCTTTTCCGTAGTTGGCTACTTCACGAGAATCAGCCTGACTAGGTGATTTGTAGGTTCTTGAGTAAATATTTACAGAAGAAGTTTTCTTACCTGTTGGGAACTGAACTTGCGAAGTTTTTGTTTGCCCTTGTCCCTGAGTAATAACCTGTAAAACAGGGCTATTAGCATAGGTTGGATAAGAGTCACCTAAATTAATGTTCACAAAGTTTTGATGCACAAACGGGAACTGGCTGTTGAAGTACAAGAGATACTTGTGTTTAGTTCCTGAACCAACCAAGGACCATCCGATAGCTGGATCATTTTCAAAACGAAGGTAACGTTTCAAGTCTGGATTTTCAGGGTCTTGAATTTTATTTGTATGATCAATGTCAATCAAGTTAGCATAGAATTTGAAAACACGTTCAAAAATCGGGATTTCACGCGTAGCGTAGAATTGGCCACTTTCAGTAAATTCTCCCAGGGTCCAACCATGACCGATTTGTTTGATGTATTTTTCATAGATAGCCTTGTTGGTATCATTGGCTTCAACTGTTACAGAAGCATCCATCTGGCTAGCTTTTTCTTGCAACTCTTTGGTATCGTAGTACTCAATATAGCCCATACGCTCATAAACGGTATTTTCATAGTTATCACGTTTATCAGCAGTTGTCGCAATCTTGTTATAGTTGGTATCCTGTTTGAAAATCAATTTTCGAGGAACCATTGTATAGATAATCGTGTAGGTCAAGGTTGTTACTAAAAAGATAGAAACCAATGACCGCAAAACACGCATAAAAATATATTTTTTCATATCATTTCCTTTAAAAATCCCAAAAGAACCTTCTCCTCATGGAGAGAAAGTTCTATTGAAAATTATTTACTTCACATGACTTGCCAATTCTTTTTGAGCTTTCTCGTTTGACTCAGTCTTTTCTTTCAACCATTTTTCACGAGCTTTTTCATACTCTTCTTTGGTGATTGCTTTTTCACCAACTTCAGTGTACTTCAAGTATCCTGAATTTTCACCTTTAAGGCCGGCTACTGAATATGAAGAGCTAAATGGTAGAACTTTTGAAACATATGAAACGGCTGTTTCTTTAGGAGAAGCCATTACTGGAATTGTCAAAGCATTATCAGTCAACCAAGCTTGTGCCACCGCGTATTTTTCATAACGTTTTTGAACATCTTGGTTTTCGCTGTTTGCGTCATCAAGTAATTTTCCATAGTCAGCTAAACCAAGTTTGCTTACTACTGATGCATCTGTGTTTTGGTCAATACCAAGGTAAAGGCGAGTGCTTCCTCCCTTAAGGACGAATTGATCCAAGAAAGTAGAAGGATCTTGATAGTCAGGGTTCCATCCTAGCAAGGTATGGATATCCCAGTCTTGCTCTTTAGCTGTTGGAGCGCTAAATGAAATTGGTAAAGCCTCTGCTTGAGTCATTTGTTGTAAGTCTACAACAACATTATCTGAACCCAATACTTTTTCAATTGATTGTTTCAATGATTGAACACGGTTTACAACCGCTGTTGATTCTTGGATAACCAAGGCATCCAAGTGGATTGGGAATTCAACACCTTCAGCTTGTAGGCTTGATTTGGCTTTAGCAAAGACTTCTTTCGCTTTTTCTTCATTGTAAAGGCCATTTTGAGAATCTGCTAGAGACACGTTTGACCAAGTAGAAGAATTTGTCTTAGCCAAGCTATCTTGTACCAATTCACCAAATGTTTTCTTACCAACTTGAAGATTATAAGGTGCAAATGTATTACGGATGGCTACTGCAGCTCCATCAGTACCATTTGTTTGAGCTGAATAAGAATTGCGATCGACCGCAAAGTTCAAGGCTTGACGGAATTCCTTGTTTAGCAATGCTTTCTGAGTAGATGTCTTTTGAGCATCACTTGTTTTGGCAGTGTGGTTATAGGTTGTACGGCCATAATTCAAGCTGACAGTTGCAACACCCGCTCCTGGTTCATTAAAGTAAATGTTATCTTTGAAGTCAGCTGCATATTTTTCATATGTAGAACTTGTAGGGAAGATACGAGCCTTGCTATATTGACCATCAGCAAAACCTTTGGCAATCACATCTTGGTCCTTACCATCCCAGAAAGTGAACTTAACGTTCTCAATTTTTACATTTTCTTTGTCCCAGTAAGCATCATTTTTAGCCATCTCGATAGATGATTTTGGAGTTACAGACTTCAAGACAAATGGACCGTTATAAAGAATAGAGTTAGCATCTGTTGGGGCACCAAAACCTTCCCCTTTTGAAGTTAAGAATTCTTCATTAACCGGCATCAAAACACCACTAGTGGTCTTGTCATTCCAGAAAGTTTCTGGCTGGTTCAAGGTATATTCTAGTGTTTGATCATCAAGTGCTTTTACTCCAACGGTTGAAAAATCGCTTGTTTCACCCTTGATATAGGCTTCTAATCCCTTAATAGAAGAGCTAACGATTGAAAGTCCTTTTGATTTTCCATCTACGGCATGTTTCAAACCAGTAACGAAGTCTTTAGCAGTTACAGGAGCGTATTCTTCTCCCTCTGCTGTAACCCATTTAGCATCCTTACGGATTTTATAGGTATAAGTCAAACCATCTTTTGAAACTGTCCATGATTCAGCAATAGAAGGAACTAGATTACCATATTTATCGTTAGCTAACAAACCATCTACAGCATTTGTTGTGACGAATGATGTTGAATCGATATTGCTGACGATATAATCCAAAGTTTCTGGATCTGTTTGATAAACATATTGGTAATCTTTTGCTAGTTTAGCATTATTTGAACTAGTGTTTGAACACGCAGCTAGAACTCCTGACGTTAATAAGGTAGCTCCCGCTACAGCAAGCACTTGACTTTTTTTCATTTATTTACTCCTCTTATAAATAAAGTATAGGTTATCATCAATTATATCATAGATTTCAAGAAAAGTAAACGAATTTTCAGAATATTTAGGCTTATTGACACAAAAAATCTGAAAAAGCTATTGACTGAAAATCATTTTCAAGGTATAATAATAAACGTTAAGGCGGTATAGCCAAGTGGTAAGGCACGGCTCTGCAAAAGCTTGATCGTCGGTTCAAATCCGTCTACCGCCTTCTATAACTTGATTTATCAGGTTTCATTTAAACAGAAAGCCCAATTTAAAGGGCTTTTTCCTTTTTTCCTCGAATAAATACGTATAACCTTAAAAAACTTTTGAGACTAGGTTGGGGCTGAGTTTTTCGAGGACACAATTCCCTCTTGAAATCAACTGAAAAAAGCTTCGTCACGCCTGGTGACAAAAGCCTCTAGTTTACTCTGTTTCTTCTTCTATTTCAACTTCGGTAATTTGGACTTTTACCTTGGTAACACGTCCATTTTTCACTTTATCATTGGTTAGGATAAGCTGTTTGTTTTGGCTGACTAATTCATAACTGAGTTTCTCAGTCGTTGGAATGGTCCCCACTCCTGTCAAATAGTAACCAGCGATGGTATCAACATCATCACTTTCCAGTTCAACATCAAAGTAGTCATTAAAATCATTGAGATTCATGGTGCCTTGAACGATATAAGTATCTTCTCCAATTTTATGAACTTCGATTTCAGCCTTATCTGTTTCGTCATCGATTTCCCCAACGATTTCCTCTAAGAGGTCTTCCAGGGTCACCAAACCAGCCATCCCACCGTATTCATCCAGCAAGATTGCCATTTGTCTTTGGGTATTGCGCAATTCTTTTAACAAGTCATCCACAAAAATAGTTTCAGGAACAAAAAGTGGATCTTGTAAGATTTTCTTCCAAACAATATTGTCAAAACCGTCCACAAAGCCCGCATTAAGGAGACTCTTGGTGTGAATGATCCCAATCACGTTATCCTTATCCCCATCATAGACAGGGATACGAGAATAATTTTGTTTTAAAATACTTTGGATGATGGTTTGACTATCATCCTGAATATCGACCATAAAGGCATCCGTTCGAGGAACCATGACTTCTCTGGCCATTAATTCGTCCAGTGAGAAAATCCCTTGTAACATCTCAATTTCGTCAGCATCTAGTGTTTCTTCACTATTTGTCAACATGTACTCAATTTCATCACGGGTCATTTTTTCGTCAGCGTCGTCAAAGGTCATTGGAGTCAAACGACTTAAGAGATTGGTAGACGCAGACAAGAGCCAGACAAAGGGACTCACTAGTTTCCCCAGCCCAATAATAACTGGCGCTGTACGAATCGCCAAGGCATCCTTTAGATTAAGAGCGATTCTCTTAGGATACAATTCCCCAAAAACGATGGAAATATAAGTCAAAAATGCTAAAGATAGAAAACTTGCAATAGCATAAGCTGTTTCGCCATTTCCAAGCCAAGATGCAATTTCTCGGCCTAGAGTTTCTGCCAAACTTGCCCCTGACAAAATCGTAATCAGGGTAATCCCTACTTGAATAGTTGATAAAAAGTGATTAGGATTTTCTAGCACCTTCAGCAGACGGATATAGCGCCTATCTCCTTCTTCTGCCTTTTGTTCAACCCGCGCACGGTTTAGTGACACCATGGCCATTTCTGTGGCTGAGAAAAAGGCATTTAATACCGTCAAGATAAACAATAAAACAAATTGTAGCAACAAATTCTGACTACTTGGGTCTTCCATAGTTCTTCTCCTAAAATAGTATCTTACCCTCTATTATATCACAAAATATAGTCCAGTACATATTATTTTTTCTCATACTCTTCGAAGATTTCTTCAAACCACGTCAGCTTTATCTGCAACCTCAAAGCTGTGCTTTGAGCAACCTGCGGCTAGCTTCCTAGTTTGCACTTTGATTTTCATTGAGTATCAGTGTCTATTCTAGTCCTACTTAAATTGTCCAAAAACTCCTACATCCACAAGTGACATAGGAGTTGATCTTATCTTTTACTGAGTTACCGTTACTTCTCCAGTTCGGTAATCCAGTTGAAGTCCCTTTTGAACATTGGGAACTAAAACATTGAATTCCAATTCTCCGTCAGAAGACTTGGCTTCAATCTGTGAAGCTGAAGGGACTAAATCCTCATTTGTAGCGTAATAAAGGGTTACACGGTAACGGACACGCTTGTTTTTGTCCAAGGCTTTACGTACCAGGCTTTCATAGTAGTTTTGCCCTGTCGAATCCTCGGCCTGCGCCTGATTTGCCCAGGCTGTCTGAACAGCAATGTTTTTAGGATTGCTTGTCGAGGCATCAAAACCATCCAAACCACCGATTAAGGCATAGCCTAGTAAATGACCTCTATCAACCGCATGGGTATAAGTACCCTTTAGATTCTTAACCTGATGCCAGCCTGGAGGAGTCCATGAAGTCGAACCATTCCCAGTTTCTTCACGATTCTTGTACTGACGAGTAGCCTTAGACAAGAGAGCATTGGCTACAGTTGGCACGGTTTCCTTGCCCACTGTCTTTGTTTTATTATCAGCGTAAGGTTTACTTGAAACTTTGGCATCTAGATTTGTTTTATTACCATTGACAATAAAAGCACCTGAGCCATTCCACTCAAGACTCCCTTTTATTTGACTCTTGACTGCATCTGTTAAGACACTTTCTGCCAATTCTTGACTAGGAGCTTCAGACGCTTGTTTTGTCTGACTCACCTTAGTTTTAGGAGTATTAGCTGTCGACTGCATCTGCTTGATATAATAGCTACCGGCAGATAAAAGTAACAATACCAGCAGTCCGATTAGTGTCTGTCTTGTTTTTTTGTTCATGTTTCTCCTTATCTCTAGAAAAAGGCTGGTTTTCCAGCCTAATTTCCTGTAAATTTATGAATCAATTCCTGCCATTTTGCTGGAGACAGGATAGCCCATGGATCTTGACCCTTGCCCAAGATTCCATAACCGACCATTAAACCGATTCCTAGGGCTAAAGCACCTAAAATCAGTACCATAATGACTAAAAGTAAACGTTTGACTACATAGCCTGATTTCTTATTCATCTTCATCACTTGCCTCAATCCGCTGAATATTAGCGCCCAGCTGCGCTAACTTCTCATGAAAACGGTAGTAACCTCTATCCAAGTGAACCAATTTACCAACCACGGTCTCTCCTTGTGCTACCAAACCTGTCAAAATCAAGGCTGCACTGGCACGAAGGTCAGTCGAAAGAACTTCTGCTCCCTGCAAAGACTGTCCACCAACAATACGTGCTGTATCACGGATAATCTCAGAGTGTAAGCCCATGCGGCGCATTTCTTCTAGATGTTGGAAACGATTTTCAAAAACTGTCTCCACCATAGTTGATTCGCCTTTTGCAACGGTCATCAAGGCTGTAAATTGAGCCTGCATATCTGTTGGAAATCCTGGGTGGGGCAAGGTTTTCACATGGACAGCTTTTAGATTTTCTAGTTGAGAGCGAACGCGAATTCCTTCAGTCTCCTCTGTCACTTCCACTCCCATTTCAAGCAATTTGGCAATCAAGGGACGGTTGTGCTCCCAAACAGCGTCTTTAATCAAGACATCACCACCAGTCATGGCAGCAGCTACCATAAAGGTTCCAGCTTCGATACGATCTTGAACCACATTGTGAGTCGTACCGTGAAGTTTCTCCACACCAGTAATGGTAATGGTCTCTGTACCAGCCCCTTTAACCTTGGCTCCCATTTCATTTAGGAAAATGGCCAGGTCCACAATCTCAGGCTCACGCGCAGCATTTTCAATCACTGTCACCCCATCAGCCAGAGTCGCCGCCATCATCAAATTCTGCGTAGCACCAACACTTGGGAAGTCCATGTAAATATGGGCCCCATGTAAGCGATCAGCCTTGGCTTCGATGTAACCAGCTGTCTGACTAATTTTTGCACCCATAGCTTCCAGACCTTTCAAATGAAGATCAATAGGGCGGCTACCAATCGTACAACCTCCTGGCATGGATACCTTGGCATGACCTACACGAGCAAGAATTGGCCCCAAGACAACGATAGATGCGCGCATCTTGCTAACATACTTGTAAGGAGCTTCCTCAGTGATATCACCAGTCGCATCCACCTCTACAAGATGGGCTTCTTCATCAAAATCCACCTTGGCATTTAAACCACGAACCACCTGATTCATAGTAAAAACATCTGACAAGATAGGAACGTTCTGCAAGACGGTCTTTCCTTCACTTGCTAGAATAGTCGCTGCCAACAAGGGCAAGACTGCATTCTTTGCTCCTTCAATCGTAACACTTCCTACCAGACGATTATCGCCACCTTGAACCACAATTTTTTCCATACTTATTTCCTTTACTCTTGATTTTATAATAATCCTCTAAGTGCTTCTTGCCACAACTGATACAGACTGATAAAGAAAGAACTCATGATGTAGCCCATTACAATGCTGAAAAAAGCTACCAATAAACGAACTTTTCCTGTGTTCTCAGCTGTTACTTTTAAGACTTTTTCCCATCTAACAAGATCCTTTAAAAGGTAAAAACTCACATAAATAAAGAGCATGTGACTGCTTAGAGTGAATAATAATTGAACCATTTGACTATTATACCATCTTCTCTGTTTGTGCGCTAGTTTGGAAACTTCACTCAAAAACTAGGGATTGTTTTTCAAGTAATCAATTGCATCTTGTAGGGTTTTAACAGGCACAATTTTCATATCCGTCTTGATTGTTTTGGCTGCTTCCAGGGCTGTTTGGTAGTTGTTTTTAGCATCAGGATGTGCTTTTTGTTCTTCTTCGCTAACAGGGTTATCAGGGGCAAAGAAAATCGCGGCACCTTCTCTAGCCGAAGCTACAACTTTTTTATCAATACCTCCAATATCCCCCACATTCCCATCACGGTCAATGGTTCCTGTACCGGCAACAATACGGCCATTACGAAGGCCAGGGTCAGCTATTTGGGTATAGATGGCCAAACTAAACATGAGACCTGCACTTGGACCACCGATACCAGCTGTTGAAAAGCGAATTGGGACATCACTGGTCACTTCTGTACGGTCAATCAAGCCGATTCCAATCCCATTTTTGCCATTTTCCAAGGTGATAATCTTACCTTCTGCAGACTTGGTTTGCCCATCCTCTTCATAGGTGACCTTGACGGAGTCCCCTAGTTTTTGAGAATTGACATAATCAATCAAATCTTTGGAACTATCAAAGGTCTGATCATTGACTGCTGTGACCGTATCAGAGATGTTAAGAATCCCTTTAAAGGTCGAATTATCCGTCACAGTCAAAACATAAACCCCAAGGTATTTTAGTTCAATATCCTTACCAGCTGTTTTTAGTCCTTGATACTTGGCCATATTTTGCGATGTTTGCATGTAGAATTGATTGATCCGCATAAATTCAACATCGGAAGAGCCACCTGTAGTCTCTTGGGCACTACGAATATCTGTAAAAGGCGTCAACCAAGCATAAATCATATGAGCCAAAGTGGCATGTTGGACACCGACCGTAACGAAGTGATAGGCACCAGCTTCCTTATCTTCTGTGTCATTGACTTTGAGGACCTGGCGAATATCTTCCGAGCCACCTGGAACTTCTATATAGTAGGGCAAGGGCACTACAAATGCCAAGAAAGTCACAATTAAGGCCGCAATGACATATAAGGGCCATCTAATCTTTTTTTTCATTTCTTATTTCCTCCAAAATACTCTCAGGAACATAGCAGGCAATATCCTGACCAAACTTCAAAAGTTCTCGAACACCGGATGAACTGATATAGAGATGTTCCGGTCGGCTATGTAAATATATGGTCTCTATATCAGGGGACAGCTGATGATTGTAGTAATCAAAACTGGCTTCATATTGCAAATCCGCCGCATTTCTCAAACCCCGCACTACACAAGTAGCACCCAGTCTTCTTGCGACATCAACTACCAATTCATCATGAGAAGCCACGACTACAACATTTTCCAAATGTTTCACAGCCTTTTCCAGCCCCCGTTTACGATTTTCGATAGGGAGAAATCCTTGTTTGTGGGGATTAAAAAAAATACCGACATAGAGCTTATCAAAGAGTTTGCTAGCTCGTTCAATCATATCCAGATGCCCATTTGTCATCGGATCAAATGAGCCTGTGAATAAGCCAATCTTATCTGACATAGACTGTCACCTTACTAATTCCATAAATTTTTTCCTTCCAGATGCCCAGGCAGGCAATTTCTTCTGGAAGCTCCACGGCTTTATCTGTCTCACACACAACCATGACATCATCAGAAAAAAGCTCTCTCTCAGCCATTTTTTCGATATCTGCTACGATTTGTTCCTTGGCGTAAGGAGGGTCTAGGAAGATGAGGTCGAATTCCCCAGATACCTGCTCCAAGGCCCGTTCAGCCTCCATCTTGAGGAGCTGAAATTTTCCAACTTCCTTGGTCATCTGGATATTTTCAGCCACGATAGCCTGAGCCTTACGGTCTCGCTCCACCAAAACAGCACTGGACATGCCACGCGATACTGCTTCAATAGATAAACCACCACTACCTGCATAAAGGTCCAAGACTCGTCCCCCTTCAAAGTAGGGACCAATCATGTTAAAAATGGCTCCCCTAACCTTATCCGAAGTAGGTCTTGTCGTCTTGCCTTCTAGTGTCTTGAGGGGACGTCCCCCATAGATTCCTGATACGATTTTCATACCGTTTATTATACCAAATTATGGGCGAAAAGAGAAAGAAAACCGAACCTTGCGGTTCGATTCTCTACAAAATATTTTCGTAAGTATCGCGGACTTCTTGAGGCCAGACACTTGTTTGTACTTCTCCGATATGTTTCTTGCGAAGTAGGAACATGGCCATACGAGATTGTCCAATTCCTCCACCGATTGTCAATGGGAATAGACCATTCAACAAAGCCTTGTGCCATTCCAATTCCAAGCGGTCTTCATCACCTGTGATTTCTACCTGACGGCGAAGGGTTTCTTCATCTACACGAATCCCCATAGATGATAACTCAAAGGCTCCACCTAGAGATTCATTCCAGACAAGAATATCACCATTTAGACCCTTGTAGCCGTTCTCAGACTCACTTGTCCAGTCATCGTAGTCTGGTGCACGTCCATCGTGCGGTTTACCGTCTGGCAATTCGCCACCGATACCAATCAAGAAAACTGCTCCAAATTCTTTACAGATAGCATTTTCACGTTCTTTCGGTGTCAAGTCTGGGTAGCGTTCTACCAACTCTTCTGTATGGATAAAGGTGATTTGTTTTGGCAAGATAGACTCGATGTCATAACGAGCTTCAACAGCTAGTTCTGTCAAACGAATGGCCTTATAAATCTTCTCAACAGTTTCTTTTAGGTAAGCGATGTTACGTTGGCCATTTGGAATGACCTTTTCCCAGTCCCACTGATCCACAAAGACAGAGTGGGTTGCATCCAGCGAGTCTTCGTCTGGACGAAGGGCCTTCATGTGGACGAAAAGACCTTCACCCTCACCGAAACCAAAACGAGCCAAGGTATGGCGTTTCCATTTGGCAAGTGAATGCACCACTTCATAGGTTTCATCAGGAATCTGCAAAACCTTAACAGATACTGGATTTTCCACACCAGACAGGTTATCCTGCATCCCGTCACCGACCTTGCTCAAGATAGGACCTTGAACTTCGACAACTTCTAGCTTATCTTTCAAATACTGGGTAAAAGTGTTTTTGACAAAGGAAATCTCTTCTTGCTGATGAATAAAACTTTTCTTCATAGGCTACTCCTCAAAAATTAATTAAAAGCATTATACACCTATTTCCAAGAAAAGAAAAGAGCAAATTTAAAAAAATCAGTGCTCCTTGGAACACTGATGTTAGGGACCTTCTAGTCATTGCGACCGAAGATACGTAGAATACTTAGGAAAAGATTGATAAAATCAAGATAAATACTGAGAGCCATTGACACAACCCAGCCTGTCGCTGCACGACCTTGCGATTGTTCATAAGCATAGCGAATTCTTTGGTTGTCCCAAGCAATCAACCCTGAGAAGACCAAAACCATGGCTACGCTAATCATATAATCAAAGAAACCACTAGCCAAGAAAATATTGACTACCATAGCAATCAGCAAACCAATTAAAGCTGCCATCATAGCTCGACCGATCCCACTCAAGTCTTTCTTGGTGACCATACCAACTGCTGCCATGACAAAGAAGAGAAGGGCGCTCGATACAAAGGCGGATAAAACTGTACCCGGAGTATAGAAAGCTACCACAAAACTAAGAGTAAAGCCATTTAATACTGAGTAAAGTAAAAATACTGGAAGAGCGGCTGGACTATTCTTTAAGGCCATGTTACTGGCAACGAAGACTAGTGCTAGCTCCGCAAGGGTTGCAATGGTCAACCAGAGACGTCCCTGCATCAAAAAGTAAACCAACTGAGACTGAAAGACCGTCAACATGAGGCCCGATACTAAGGCGGATAGACCGACGCCTAGTCCAACAAAGGCATAGACCTTAGCGTAAAATTGATTGAGACCAGTACGGTCTTGTATAATAGTATGATTCATCCTTGTCTCCTTTTCTATGAATATCTTTCCTTGATTATAACAAAGAAAGTTAAAATTAGCTTAAATGGAAAATCAAAATACCTGCTGCAACTGCAACATTGAGACTCTCTGCCTGTCCCTTCATGCTAATGTGAACCAACTGGTCTGCACTTTCAACCATGAGGGGACTAATTCCTTGACCTTCATTTCCCATAACCAAGACAAACTGATCTAAATGTGGCAAGTCACGATAATCTTTAGAATCCTTGGAAAGAGTGGTTGCCAGCACTGGAATACCCGCATTTTTAGCTTCCTCTAGAAGCGCTTGGCTCGACATCCGATAAATGGGTAGATGAAAATGACTGCCTTGCATAGAACGGAGGGTCTTGAGACTGTATATATCTGCCGACTTATCTGAAACAATCACTCCTGTAAAGCCTGCTGCATCCGCAGTCCGAATAATAGTTCCCACATTACCAGGATCTTGCACATCTTCCAAAAACAAGAACTTGCCCTGACTCAAATCAACTTGTCCTACTTCTTCTTTTTGAACCACGGCAACAATTCCCTGTGGAGTCTGAGAATCTGCCAAATCTAGCAAAATATCCTCTGATACCCAGACAGTTTGCGGAAACGAGTCTAACTGATCTCGGTAAGTTTCTAGGGCAAAGATCTTCTCAATCGTCACTCCAGCTTGAACAGCTTCTTCAAACAAGTGCCAACCTTCAATCAAATAGGCAGACTTGCGGTATTTTTTTTGGTGTAATTTCTTGGCATTTTTTACCACAGAATTGGCTTTTGAGGTTATAATAGTCATAGAAATATTATAACACAATCAAAGGGGTTTGGTATGCAAAAGGTTAGAATGATTGCCCAAGGTAGGGTACAGGGAGTCGGCTTTCGTTGGGGTGTTTACAGCCTGGCGCTTGAAATCGGTGGCATCACAGGCCGAGTATGGAATAACGACGATGGCACAGTCGAAATCTTAGCCCAAGCAGACTCATCTGCTATCATGGCGAAATTTATCCAAGAAATCCGAAAAGGACCCACACCTTTTTCAAAAGTCAGCTACTTAGATGTCCAACTGAGCAACTTTCCTCCTTACCCTGACTTTAAAATCGCAAATTAGGTCTCTAGAACTATTGTATATTTTGTAAAAAAACAGTAGAATAGAAAGGTATAATTTTTAAAGAAGGAATAAAAACAGTGAAATCTATTAAACGTTTTGCACTCTCAGCTATGGGAGTGGCTATGTTGCTTGTTTTGACTGGCTGTGTCAATGTCGATAAAGCCACAGGACAGCCAACAGGATTTATTTGGAATACTATCGGAGCCCCTATGGCTGAAGCTATCAAGTACTTCGCCAATGACAAGGGACTTGGTTTTGGGGTTGGTATCATCATCGTAACCATTATCGTGCGCTTGATTATCTTGCCACTTGGTATCTACCAATCATGGAAGGCAACGCTTCACTCTGAAAAGATGAACGCCCTCAAGCACGTCCTTGAGCCACATCAAACACGTCTCAAAGAAGCAACTACTCAAGAAGAAAAACTCGAAGCCCAACAAGCTCTCTTTGCCGCTCAAAAAGAGCACGGCATCAGCATGTTTGGTGGTGTAGGATGTTTCCCTATCCTCCTTCAAATGCCTTTCTTCTCTGCTATCTACTTTGCTGCCCAACATACTGAAGGAGTTGCTCAAGCAAGCTACCTAGGAATTCCTCTAGGTTCTCCAAGTATGATTTTGGTTGCCTGCGCTGGTGTCCTTTACTATCTTCAATCGCTCCTTTCACTTCACGGAGTAGAAGATGAAATGCAAAGAGAACAAATCAAGAAAATGATTTACATGAGCCCACTCATGATTGTCGTCTTCTCCCTATTCTCACCAGCCAGTGTTACACTTTACTGGGTTGTCGGTGGTTTCATGATGATTCTCCAACAGTTCATCGTCAACTATATCGTTCGTCCAAAACTTCGCAAAAAAGTCCGTGAAGAATTGGCGAAGAACCCACCAAAATCAAGTGCCTTCTCAACAGCAAACGGACGAAAAGACGTTACCCCTGAACAACCAACTGCTATCACAAGCAAGAAAAAACACAAAAATCGCAACGCTGGAAAACAACGTTCGAGATAAAGCTACGTAAATTATCCAATAATTAAAAAACGAATGAATGATAAATAGTTTTCATCAACTAGATATCATCATTCGTTTTTATTATCTACCGTTACATCTTATACTAGTCGAAAAAGTTAAATAGTTTAAAAGCTCACATATAAAACCTATTCAATCATAATTAACAAGTAAATCACTATGATTTAATACAATTCACAGTTATTAAAACTTCTGCTCCTGCGTCTCTATTTCTAAGCTCAACCCAGCCTTTATGCAGTTTTGCAACTCTACATACAAAACTAAGTCCAATACCATAATGTTGCTCTTTAACCGATCTAGCTTTATCCATACGATAAAAGAGCTTTCCAAAATTATTTAAAACTTCCTCTGGAAATTCCGAACCATTATTCCATATACCTATTTTCAATTCCTTCCCCTCTTGCTCTACTCTAATTTTAATTTTAGGATTCTGTTTATCTGCATACTCCAAAGCATTTGTTAAAACATTTTGTATTGCACGAATCAGAAGAGATGGATTTACATAATAGTTTTCAGTTCCTTTCACATTTTGTTCAAAAGAAAACTTCATCTGATTTTTTATCAAAAAAGAGACTTCTTTCTCTAATTCATTGATAAAATCTGAAGAGGAATACTCCGTCCAACCTGTCTCATCATCATAATAGGTTTTAGAATAGTGAATCAATTGATTGAAATAATCTAGTAACTGTTGGCTAGCTCTTTCTATATCTGCTAAGCATTCTTGAGATTGGTCGTTTTCAGTTATCGCCTGCAAAAATTCCACATTTCCCCTAATAATGGTTAAGGGAGTCTTTAAATCATGAGAAGCTGCTGAAACCTGAAACATCAAATCTTCTTTCTGCTGTTTCTCATCAACTATTAATTGTCGAATTCTATCTTGCATCACAATAATCCGATTTCCTGTCTCACGAAATTCTTTAACCGTTAATCTTTCTGTACATTCCCGCTCTAACCATATACTATTTTCATAAATCAAAGTCATTTCATAACTCAGTTTTTTCAACAATTTTCCAATGTGATAACTTATTAGAACAATCAATAAAACACAAATATATATCCACGATGACACATTGAAAAAAATTGATAGAACACCACTATTGTTTAGATGTTTCCCATCTTCATTTATTTGTATAGACACTGAAGCTAAGGGAATAAGATAGGCCATTAGTAAACCAAGACTAAACTGCCAAATAATTCTCCAACAGGTTTCTCGAATTAATTGTCTAAAACTTTTGATTCTACCCATTGATATCCTCCACCGTACAAGGTTTTAATTGGATTTAATTGATAAGGTTTCAGCTTTTGACGAATTTGATAAATGTACTCTGAAACCGAACGTAAAAGCGCTTCTGAACTTTGTGGATATAGATAATTATAAATTTCCTCAATAGAATACATTTTACTTGGGTTGCTTGCCAAAAGATTCACTATGTCAAATTCCCTCCTTGTCAGAGCAATCTTATCATCATTTACAAATAGTTCCTTACTATCCGTATATAGTATAAGCTTCCCAATCTTTATTTGATGAACATTTCCTTTAATCCGTTCTTCACGACGTAAGTGCATTTTAACACGTGCTAACAATTCTTGCATACTAAAGGGCTTCATAATATAATCATCAGCACCTGCATTGATTCCAGCTACTAAATCTTCATCCATATCCTTGGCAGTTATAAAACAGATAGGAACTGTTATCTGCTCGCGAATCATCTGACAGATTTCTAAACCACTAACAGGCATCATAATATCTAATAAAATCAAGTCAAATCCTGTAAAATCACAAAGATCAATCTCTTCTATCTTATTTCGTATGACTACTTCATATTTTTCATATTCTAGTACTTTTTTTATTAGGCGAAGAATAGCAAGATCATCATCTACCACCAAAATTTTATAAGCCATAACTCACCCTCCTGAATATATTATAGCACTACCTGAGAAAAAGACAGGATATCCCCTGTCTTTAGCGTACATTTTTTCCTATAAGTATCAATGTAGCAAATAGAAAAACAATTAATAACCAAACTATTTGTATCCCTAAGCCTTGCCACACTGGATAATAAAGAGACAATGGATAGGTATAAAAACAATTCATACTAGCCAGTAATGGTAAATTTCTAAAAAAAGAACTGAATTGTAATAACATTTGCCCCAACCCCAATAAAAGGGATAAACTGATTCCCAAAATTAAGATAAAAGACTGGGAAATAAATACAAAAATACCACTTAAAAGAGAGAAGGTTAGAATAGAAATACAAGCTGGAAATAGAATTGTTAGAACATGTTTAATATCGCTCAACAGATTGATATTGTAGTATCCTTGGGCAAGTAGTATACATAATGATATTACAGCGACCAATAGGATAATTTCAATACATAATAGAATAGCTAGTTTAGATATTATAAATTTCAAACGATTTGGACAGGTAAGAAAACTGGTACGAAGGCTAGAACCTGTAAATTCTTGACCTATAAATAGAACCGCTAGACTAACGAAACCTGCCTGTCCTAAATAGAGACTTTGCAGTAGCTGTTCCAAAACAAACTGTAGGGTCAACTGGTCTGGCTCATTATTTAAAAAAATAACTAACGCTGGAACACACAGTAATAGAGCACCTATAATCAACCAGTGCCAAGGATTCATAATAAACTTGAGATACTCACTTTTAAGTTGTTCTTTCAACTTATTCACCTCCTCCGATATCTGACTTAAGTAAGCGGTAAATTGCTAAAGCCAAGAATGAGAAGTTCCAACAAAGTAAAAATAAAATATTTTGTAAACTATTATGTTCTAAAATTTGAGGAGATGTAGCAATCAATCCTTGCCCCAATGCAACTGGAAGAAATTTTGCAACCGATATATAGTTTGCTAAGAATGTTCCTAAATTGTAGACTTGGGGAAGCAAAAATAATAGAGGAACAATGGCTGTTTTAAATGTCAAAGCCATAATATAGGCTAGAAGTCCCAACAAAGTCCAAGCTATACTGGCTAAAAATATATAGAACCAAACTGTTCCATTTAGTGAAAAAAGCAATAAGCCATCTTGTCCTAAAACATAATGTGTCATGTTAATCGTAAGGAATATTGATAGAAAGGAAATGAAAAAAGAAAATACAAGCCAAACTAATGTTTTTGAAACTAGGAAAGTACTTCGATTTGTAATAGAGAGGAGACTTGTACGAATAGCAGAGCATTTATACTCCTCGGCTCCGTAAATTGAGCCTAGGATAATCATAATAAAAACACCAAATAAAGTGACATCAAAACCTAAAAATTCAATAGGAGGTATAGCTTCTGCTAATTCTGGATTTGTCTCTGGTGTAGCATGGATACCAACTGAAACAATTTGAGAAGCACCAATATTTGCTAAAAACGTTTGAAATACCAGTATCAAGAATAATACAACATGAGTAGCTCTCCTATAAAGCAATTTCAATATTTCAGAATGAAGAGAGTATATAAGTGCCATGTCACTTTCCTCCCTCTGTTAAACTAAAGAAGACTTCTTCTAGTGAGGAAAGATTTTTCATCACTTCTTGTAAAGTGCCTTTTATAAGAACTTTTCCTTTATTTACGATAACTACATCATCTGTTACTGCTTCCACTTCCGATAATATATGAGATGATAGCAAGACTGTTTTCCCTTCTTGAGCTTGTTTTTTTATAAACTCTCTAAACCACCGAATTCCTCTTGGATCCAACCCGTTAGTCGGTTCATCCAATATCAGATATTGAGGATTTCCTAATAGAGCTGTTGCAATTCCCAAGCGTTGTCCTTCTCCTAATGATAATTTCCCAATTTTAGATTTTTTCTTATGACTAATATCCACCATATCCAAGACTTGCTCAATTCGCTGACTAGATATCCCATTACTAGCAGCAACAATTTTCAAATGTTGATAAACAGTCCGATCATCAGGAGCTCCTACACTGTCAAATGAAGCTCCTACAGTCTTTAGAGGAAATTTTAATTCCTTATAAGTTTGATCTCCAATTTTGGTAAGTCCAGATGTTGCTTTGTCTAATCCCAATAAAATACGTAAGGTTGAACTTTTACCAGCTCCATTTGGACCCAGGAAAGCAGTCACTCTACCTGCTTTTGCTTCAAAAGAAATATCTTTTAAAATTTGAGTTTGGCCATACGACTTACATAAATTTTTAATGGTAATACTTTGTTCCATGATGTTCTCCTATTCTATTTAATATTTCTAAAAGTAACTATATCTTACACATTCTTTTTCGGATTTTTTTCAGAATTTAGAGAGTAAAAAAGATTTAAAATTTTGTTTCATTTAACTATCTAGATTTGTGTAAACTTAAAAGCCCGATGTTTCCATCAGGCTTCTTTTTATCCATGTACACGTTTCATATAGTCTTGGTAACTTTCGGTATCCATGAGTTTCTTAGCGTTCTTGACGCGATCTGCTGTTGGTGGCTTAACCCCTTCGAGGGAATATGGAATTCCCAATTCACGCCATTTGAACTCACCCATGGTGTGATAAGGTAGAATTTCAAACTTATCAACATTTTTGAGGGTCTTGACGAACTTACCAAGTTCAATCAAGTCATCATCTCTATCTGTCAATCCTGGAACTAGCACGTGGCGAATCCAGACAGGTTTTCCAATATCTGATAGATACTGTGCACAAGCCAAGATATTTTTATTGGTTTGGCTAGTGACAATTTTGTGCTGCTCTTCGTTGATTTCCTTGATATCCAAGAGGACCAAGTCAGTGACAGCCATGAGTTTGTCAAACTTTTCAAGGTAACGTGGTTTATTACGGAAAGGAAGGGCACAGGTATCCAAGGTACAGTGGATTCCGTGTTCTTTGGCCTTGGTAAAGAGGGCAATCAAGAAATCAATCTGCAAGAGGGCTTCTCCTCCACTGACTGTAATCCCACCCTTATTTCCCCAGAAACCGCGATAACGCAAGGCTTCTGTCAAGACATCATCTACCGTCCGTTCACGTGACTTATTGGACTCCATAGCCCAAGTGTCTGGGTTGTGACAATACTGGCAACGCATGTGACAGCCCTGCAAAAAGACAATAAAGCGAATACCAGGCCCATCTACTGACCCAAAGCTTTCTGTCGAATGCACCATTCCTGTCACTTGTCCATAATCAATTGTTTCTTCAGACATATCGTTACCTTCCTTGAAAACGTTTTATAGTTTTATTATATCACGACTTGAAGGAAAAACAAGATTTTTGCCTATTTTTTAGAAAGCAATCTGTTTTTCAATTTCATTTTCAATTAATTATCATTTTATTCTTCAAAATCAAAACCATACAAGGTTGCAAAATAGTCCTCAGGGCGCTCTGCACGGCGGATTTGACGGGCTTTGCCTTCTTCAGTATAGAGAATTTCTGCAGAACGAAGTTTGGCGTTGTACTGGTAGCCCATTGAAAAACCGTGGGCACCTGTATCATGAATTACCAGCAAATCACCGATTTCTGTATGAGGTAACTCGCGATTCACTGCAAATTTATCATTATTTTCGCAGAGTGAACCGACCACATCTACCACTTCAGCTGGTCCTTCTGGATGTGTCAGATTGGTAATATGGTGATAGGCTCCATACATGGCTGGACGCATGAGGTTGACTGCTGATGCATCCACACCTAGATAGGTACGGTAAGTTTTTTTCTTATGAGTAACTCTTGTGACTAAAGCACCGTGAGGGGCTAACATAAAGCGACCCAATTCTGTGAAAATCTTGACCTGACCAAGACCAGATGGCGTAAGAACCTCTTCATAAACCTTACGAACTCCCTCACCAATCAAGGCGATGTCATTTGGTTCCTGATCTGGACGATAGTTAACACCAATACCACCAGAAAGATTGATAAAGTCTAGCGAAATATCCAACTTTTCCTTGATTTCAACAGCCAATTCAAAGAGCTGACGCGCCAACTCTGGATAATAGAGATGGGTCACGGTATTGGATGCTAGGAAGGAGTGAATCCCAAAGGTCTTAGCTCCTTTTTCCTTCAAAATTGCAAAGGCTTCAAAGAGCTGGTCCTTGGTCATTCCAAACTTAGCTTCTCCAGGATTGTCCATAATGTCAGTCCCCAGTTCAAAAACACCGCCAGGATTGTAACGACAAGAGATGATTTCTGGAATGCCTGCCGCTCGCTCTAGATGTTCAATATCTTCAAAAGCATCCAAGTTAATGGTCGCACCTAATTCACGCGCATAGGCATATTCCTTGTCTGGCGTGTTGTTAGAAGAGAACATAATCTCAGAACCTGGAAAGTCCAGTTTATGACTCATCAAGAGCTCTACGTAACTAGAGCAGTCCACACCGCAACCTTCCTCTTGAAGAATTTTTAAGATAGCTGGTGTTGGAGTAGCCTTAACTGCAAAATATTCCTTAAATCCCTTGTTCCACGAAAAGGCTTGGTTAACAGCTCTTGCCTTCTCACGAATCCCCTTCTCATCATACAAGTGAAAGGGAGTCGGGAACTCGGCAACAATCGCTTCTAACTCTTCTCTATTGATAAATGGTGTTTTCATAAGCTTCCTTCTATTCTATTTGCAAAGAAAGGCTGGGACAATCGTTCCAACCTTTAGTTCTATCTCTTATTTATCTTCGTCAAAGATATTGCCAACCTCAACATCGATGGCTTGGTTCTTGACATCAATATTGGTTACTTTCAAGAGTGACTTGTAGTCAAATTGCTTTTCACGTTCTTCTTGGGCATTGTCCGCAAAGACCGCTACACCAGCCAATTCTGAATCAAACTCACGCAAGAGGCTGATCATCCCGTTGACAGTTCCGCCGCCTTTCAAGAAGTCATCCACAATCAAGACACGGCTGCCTGCCTTGAGACTGCGTTTTGAAAGGAACATTTTCTCAATACGGTCACCACTTGAACCGGATACATAGTTGACGCTGACAGTTGAACCTTCGGTAATTTTCAAGTCACGGCGCACAATGACAAAAGGAACATTGAGGACATTGGCAACTGCATTTGCAAGTGGCACACCCTTTGTTGCTACTGTCATAACCGCGTCAATTTTTTGGTCCATAAAGCTCTTGGCAATAATGCGTCCAATATTTTTCAAGATAGCTGGTGTGCTAAGCAAATCTGACAAGTAGATATAGCCACCAGGCAAGATACGGTCACTTTCTGATAACTTAGCACGCAAGTCCTCAACCATTTCCTTGGCATCATGGCTTGAGATTGATGGTGTGAAGATGACACCACCACCAGCCCCAGTTACAGTCTGGATGTGGCCGATTTCGATTTCCTCAAAGGCACGTTTGATAATCACGATATCTTCTGAGATGGATGATTTAGCAGATTCATACTTTTCAGCAAAAGTATTGAGACTAGTTAGTTTATAAGGATTATTAATCAAATAGTTGGAAATGACAACCATCCGATCACTTCTTCTTAATTTCATTTCTATTTCCCACTTCATTTAATTTTGATATTTTATCCATTATACCATATTCACATAAAAAAACGAACATTCTTATCCTAAAAAATGCTCATTTTTCTTAAATTATTAATCTAAATCTGGTTTATAGAAGGAACGATTGTCCATAGCGAAGATTTTACTGGTCATCTCTCCCTTATCCACCAAAGCCAGAGCTGTTGACATCATCATCATGCTAGCATCCAGATTATCAATCATATGGATAATCTCTGCCTCCATGATACGTGGACGAACTGGACTTCCGTACTCTAATAAACCGTGGTGACTGAGGATAACGTGGCGGAGCAGAACGACTTCTTCCTTGGTGTCATCGATGCCGAGTTCCATCACTGTCTTGGTAATTTCACTATCAATGAGAGCGATATGTCCAAGGAGATTGCCTCGCACTGTATACTCAGTTTGGTCTGGTCCCGTCAACTCGATAACTTTAGCCAAGTCATGTAGCATAATTCCTGCATAGAGCAGGCTCTTATTGAGCTGAGGATAGACCTCACTAATGGCATCTGCTAAACGCACCATGGTCGCCGTATGATAGGCCAATCCCGTTTCAAAGGCATGGTGGTTGGTCTTGGCAGCTGGATAAGAGTAAAATTCCTTATCGTACTTTGTGTATAGATTTCGGACAATTCGTTGCCAAACAGGATTTTCAATTTTAAAAATCATTTGCGCCATGTAGTCACGGATTTCCTTGACATCAACTGGCGACTTGACCTTGAAATCAGCTGGATCATTGGGTTCGCCAGGTTGAGGCATGCGGAGAGTAATTTGATTGACCTGTGGAGTGTTGTTATAAACTTCTCGGCGTCCTTTCATGTGGACAACCTTGCCTGCTGTAAAGGCCTCAACGTTATGAGGCTGGGCATCCCAGAGTTTCCCTTCAATCTCGCCACTATCATCTTGGAAGGTAAAAGCTAGGTAGTTTTTCCCAGCGCGAGTTTGTCTCAGGTCAGCTGACTTGATTAGGTAAAAGCCTTCAAACAGCTCATCTTTTTTCATGTGACTAATCTTCATATTCTTCCTCATCTTCTTGGAAATGGAGTAAATCAAGCGCAGGCTCACCTTCTGATAACTCAATGTGACGGAGCGTCCGCTCGATAGCTGTGGTACGACGGTTTAATAATTCATCAATATTGCCAGAGGCGTGTTGGAGGTGTTTCTGTGCCTTGACCAAGATCCCCCCAAACTTGCCAAACTCAGTCTTGACGCTGGAAAGGGTCTTGCTGATATGGTCGGCACTCTTTTGGATATTGAGAGTCTTGAAGCCAACCGATAGGGAGTTAAGCAGGGCTGACAGGGTACTTGGACCTGCGACAATAATCTGCTCCTCCCGTCTCAAATCATCAAAGAAGACCGGATTGCGTACAATTTCTGAGTAGAGACCTTCTGTCGGAACAAACAAAACTCCAAAATTGGTCGTCCGAGGCGGTGCTATGTACTTGCTCTTGATATCCTTGGCAAAGCGCTTAACGCTTGCTAAGAGCGACTTACGACAGCGTTCAATCTCATCCTTGTCACCCGCTTCATAGGCTTCTTCTAAGCGGTAATAATCTGCCAGTGGAAACTTGGAGTCAATCGGTAGGTAGACATATTCTTGGTCGCCTTGGCCAGGTAACTTGATGGCATACTCCACTCGTTCACTGGAATTTTCAACCGTTGCGTATTCTCGTTCGTACTGGGCAGGTGTCATGATATCTTCAATAATCTGCCCCAGTTGCAATTCGCCCAGAATTCCTCGCGTTTTGGTTCCAGAGAGAACCTTGTTGAGAGCTCCGACATCACGGGCAACTGTCTGCATTTCTCCAAGGCCACGATTGACAGATTCCAATTGCTTGGAAACTGTCTCGAAAGACGCTTGCAAGCGTGTCTGCAAGGTCTTTTCTAGTTTTTCCTCGACTGTTTGGCGCATTTGTTCCAAACGTTGCTCATTTGATTCCTGCAGGGCTTGGAGACGTTGGTCGGTCTTGTCTCTTGTTTGCAAGAGATTATCTGTCATTTCTTGACGGACCTGAGTCAAACCTTGGTGCAATTCGATTCGCACTTCTTGCAAGCGGTCGCTGACAGCCACTTCCAAGTCTTTTTGATCTAACTGGCTGGCTTGTCTGGCTTGTTCAAAACGGTAATCCAACTGGTCTGACAAATGATCTGCCTGATCCTCCAAGCTCTTGGCTAGATGTTTTTCCTGCTTATCCTGCCTTTGCCAAATCAGAAAGAGGCCAGCTAGATTGGCAATCAATAATAGAACAAGTAAACTTTCCATCCTACCTCCTGTCCTTGCTATGCAGCACGACCACATAACCATCTGGGCAAGTCACCGACACTTCCCTATCTATATATTCGTTAGAAGCGTATACTTTTTTAAAGAAAAAATTTTCCTCTGTCAACTCATACTTGGCACCAATAATAGTCAGCTGGCTATCCCGAACCGGCATAAAAGCTAGATAGTCGTAGTCTGAACGGGGTTCTAGCTGACTGGTCCCTTCTGGACAATAGGCAATCAAATTTTGCCCATCCTCAATTTCTATCTGGCGCATATAAGGTGCCAACTTGGGATTGCTAGGTAAAAAGACATTAGCCAGCATGTGATCAATACGGCCACCCAAAGCACCGAAAATAGTAACCTCAGCCTGAGGATTTTTCTCAAAAATAGTCACGAGAGCCAATTCCAGATCTGTATCATCTTTTTCTGGTCGCGCTTGGACAAAATGTTGGGCACATTTTTGAATCACCTGTCGTTCTTCCGCAGTTACAGAATCAAAATCTCCAACCGCTAGAGCAAGAGGTAGGTTTTCCTCCAAGACCCAGAGCGAGCCTCGATCCACACCGACAAAACTATCAAAGTCCGTCCGATAATGACCGCGGTCTCCTCCTGCAAAAACGGCAACCCTAGTCCAGTTGTTTTCTGAGAGTTTGTACTCGCTCATTGACATCTCCCTTAAAGACATAGGAACCTGCTACAAAAACAGTCGCACCAGCTTCTTTAGCTTGAGCAATAGTTTGATCATCAATTCCGCCATCCACTTCAATTTCAAAATTCAAGCCTTTTTCATCACGAAGAGCAACCAACTCTCGGACCTTATCCATGGTCTCTGGTAGAAAGGCTTGCCCACCAAAGCCTGGGTTAACTGTCATGACTAAAACTTGGTCAACTAGATGAAGGACGTGCTTAATCGCCTCAACAGGCGTACCAGGATTGATAACAACTGAAGGCTTAACTCCGAGTGAACGAATTTTTTGGAGGGCACCATGAATATGGGGCGTTGCTTCCACATGGATGCTGATGATATCCGCACCTGCACGCGCAAAGTCTTCTAAATGATGCTCTGGATTAGCTACCATCAAGTGGCAGTCAAAGACCATCTTACTATGAGGGCGAAGAGCTTCAACCACACCTGCACCAAAACTGATTTGTGGCACAAAGTGCCCATCCATGATATCGATATGGGCATATTCTGCACCAGTTGCTTCTAGACGCTTGATTTCACGTTCAAAGTTGGCATAATCTGCTGCCAGAATTGACGGAGCAATCTTGTATTGAGACATAGGTTTCTCCTTATTTTGGAATTTTTTTGCTGACTTTTTTATAAGTTTCTCTGCGATTTTCAATCTCACTGAGGAATTGTAGGTAGTTGTCAAAACGGAAGGACGCGATAGCGCCCTCTTCTACAGCTGGCTTGACGGCGCAAGCTGGCTCATGGGTATGAGTACAAGTGCGGAATTTACAATCTCGGCTGACACTAGCGATTTCTGGAAAGGCCTGATTGAGGTCTTCCGCCGTTGATACTTCATAGTCCAAGGATGAAAATCCCGGTGTATCTGCGATTTTACCCCCATTAAGGTTGTAAAAACTAACAGCTCGAGTAGTATGGCGCCCACGACCCAGACTGTCTGAGATTTCTCCTGTTTCAAGATTAAGATCTGGTGCGATTTTATTGAGAAGAGTTGACTTCCCAACGCCCGTCTGCCCCATAAAGACTGTAACCTTGCCTGTCAACAAGGGCAAAAGTTCTTCCTTACTGGTCACAAAGTCATAGCCGATGCCACCATAAGTCTGTTCATAAAAATCCAGTTTTCCTCTATCTTCCAGCAAGTCCATTTTGGAAATATAGACGATGGGATGGATGCCCTTGTGTTCTAAAAGAACCAAGAAGCGATCCAGCAAATTGCTGTTGAAGTCCGGTTCCTTGACGGACATGATCACCACGGCTTGGTCAATATTAACAATGGGCGGACGAACCAAACTGTTTTTGCGTTCGTGAATCTTGAGGATATAACCTTCTGAATTTTCCTCGGCAGAAAAATCTACCCAATCCCCAACGTAAGGGGTATGGCCTTTTTTACGGAAATTCCCACGCGCGCGTGTTTGATAAACCTGACCATCACTCTCCACATAGTAGAAACCTGCCAAGGCTTTAATGATTTGTCCCTGCATCTTAGAGTCCTTGTCCTTTAAGCGCATCTGCTAGGCTGGCAAACTCTTCCAAACTGAGAGCTTCCCCACGCACACTTGGTGACAAACCCGCTTGGTCCAAGGCCTTGGTCAATTTATCCTTGACTTCTTCGGTCTTGCCAAAGTAACCTGTCAGGTTATTCCATAAGGTCTTGCGACGATGAGTGAAACTAGCCTTGGAAACCTTAAAGAAGAAGTTTTCATCTTCTACTGCTACAGCTGGCTCTGGACGACGCACCATTTTCAAAATAGCTGAATCCACATTTGGCGCTGGCACAAAGACTGTACGCGGCACGATAAAGGCAACCTTGGCTGTCATGTAATACTGAACCGCAATCGACAAGCTACCATAAGCCTTGGTATTCGGCTGGGCTGAAATGCGGTCCGCCACTTCTTTCTGCATCATAACAACAAACTCACTAAAAGGAATCCCACTCTCAATCAAGTGCATGAGAATAGGCGTCGTAATGTAGTAAGGCAAGTTGGCTACTACCTTAATTGGCAGGTCAGGATTTTTAAAATTCTGGATATGCTGCGCCAAATCGACCTTGAGAATGTCCTCGTTAACCACTGTCACATTGTCAAAATCACGTAGGGTATCTGCCAAAATCGGTACCAAACGGTGGTCGATCTCAAAAGCCATGACTTGAGCTGCACGCTCAGCCAAAAACTCTGTCAAGGCACCAATCCCTGGACCAATCTCAATGACATTGACCTGGTCATCAATTTCAGCCGTATCCACGATTTTTTGAAGGATATTGGTATCCGTCAAGAAATTTTGCCCGAAGGACTTTTTAAAGGTAAAACCGTGACGCCCCAGCACTGCCTTGGTCACGCTATAATCTGCAATTCTCATCTATTCTCTTTTCTATTATCTGTTACTACTATTGTAACACATTCCCCTTACATTTGGGGTCTGCTTAGCTGTTCTCATAAGATTTCATAGCCTCTTCCACTTCTGCCAAGGTTACTCCAAATAGTTCTAGGCGTTTGAGGAGTTGCTTGCCGTTGGAATAGCCAATACGAAGAGCCTCTCCTAAATATTCTCGTCGCTTACGGCTATCTGCTCCTGCTAGAAAACCAAGGCGAATCAAGTCGCTACGACTGATATCAAACTGGCTCTCATGTTCAAATTGTTCTGTCACCTGAGCTAGAGCTGTTTTCAGGTCTTCATAGCTGGCATGCTCAATTCCCAGAGACCGTCCCTTGGTTTTGGACTTGGGAACAGCTTCATCTCGTTTGAGGAAGGCATGTTGAACTGTTGGAATAGCCGTCATGATCATGCGCCGAATCCGCTCCCCATTAAAATCCGGGTCTGTAAAGACAATGACTCCATGACGTTGGTGCAGGCGCTGAATCCGCTCTATATCCTGGTCATTGATGGCAGAACCTCGAGTCTCATAGGTCTCCACATCGAAATAACGCTTGAGATTGGCCGTATCATCGCGCCCTTCGACCACGATAACTTGGGAAATTTTTTCTTTCATTACTTGCTGTCCAATCCAAAAATGCACTCTGCATTTGCAGTCGTTGCCACCGCTAGCTCTTCTGTCGTCATACCACGCAAGTCGGCGATAAAATCCACTACATAGCGAGTATAGGCTGTTTTATTTTCGCGACCACGTTTAGGAACAGGAGCCAAGTAGGGAGCATCCGTCTCTACCAAAATCTTGTCCAAAGGAAGTTTTCTAGCCGCCTCTTGGATATCGGTTGCCTTCTTAAAAGTCACCACTCCTGAGAAAGAAATGGTCATACCAAGCGCGACAAACTTCTCTGCCCATTCAAGTGTTCCTGAGAAAGAATGCATGATGCCACCACGAGGACCAACTCCCTCACTTTTGATAATCTCATAGGTATCTTCCAGCGCATCACGGGTATGGACCACAAAAGGTAAATCCAAGTCCTTAGATAACTGAATCTGACGGCGAAAAACCTGCTCCTGCACTTCTTTGGACGATGTCATCCAATGGTAGTCCAAACCAATCTCACCCAAGGCAACTACCTTTGGATGCTTGAGCTTGTCAAGCAAGTAGGCTTCAATCTCCTCTGTATAAGTACCAGCTTCTGTAGGATGCCAACCAATGGTTGCGTAGAGTTGGTCGTACTCATCCACCAACTCCAAAGCACGCTCAATCGTTGGTTCATCAAAACCAACAATATTCATCTGTGTCACACCCATCTCCGCAGCCAAGGCAATTTCTTCTGCCTCACGACCAGCAAATTCTTCTACATTCAAGTGTGTATGTGTATCAAAAATCATCTCTTCTAACCTCGTTTTCTATCTTCTATTATAGCAAAAAAACTGACCTCTCTCCTCATCTGTAAAAAATATTCTAAAATCCATCGTCGTCTCTTGACGCTATTTTTCCAAAGCAGTATAATAGCACTTATTGAAATTTTCAGAAAAGGAAAATACCATGTTTACAAAATTAAAACAGACCTTTATCGGTCGTCCTCTTAAGTCCTTAACAGAAGGCGAAGGGGGACTACTGGGAAAAATGCAGGCACTAGCCATGTTGTCAAGCGACGCTCTATCTTCCATTGCCTATGGGCCTGAGCAAGTAGTCCTCGTCTTGGCTAGTCTCTCTCCACTTGCTATATGGTGGAGCCTTCCTATCGGCCTTTTTGTCCTCCTACTCCTGGCCAGTCTGACTGTTTCCTACCGTCAAATCATCCACGCCTACCCTCAAGGAGGAGGGGCCTATATGGTTACTCGAGAAAATCTATCGCCCGAGCTAGGCTTGATTGCTGGAGGTAGTCTGCTGGTTGACTACATGCTGACTGTGGCAGTATCGGTATCATCTGGAGCTGATGCTATCACAGCAGCTCTCCCTGCTCTCCACCCTTACAACCTCCACATCTCCATTTTTCTAGTTTGCTTGCTCATGCTCTTGAACTTACGGGGGTTGAAAGAATCTGCCAGTTCACTAATGATTCCTGTCTATCTCTTTATCATTAGTACTGTCTTTCTCTTGCTCTATGGAATCTTTCAACTAGTAACTGGTTCTCTCAGCTATCAGGCGACTTCTCCTATCGGCCATGCTGTACCGAGTCTGTCTATCGTTCTCATTCTAAGAGCCTTTACCAGTGGTTCTGCCTCTCTAACAGGGGTTGAAGCTATTTCAAATGCCGTTCCCTTCTTCAAGGCTCCGAAAGAGAAGAATGCTGCTCAGACCTTGACCATTATGTCATTGATTTTAGGTTTTCTTTTTGCAGGCATTACCTTCCTAAACTACTGGATGGGGATTATGCCTCAACACGGAGAAACTATTCTTTCACAGATGGCTCAAGGCATCCTTGGTAATTCCTTCTTTGGCCACCTTGGCTATTATACCTTCCAATTCTCCACAGCCTTGATTTTAGCCGTAGCTGCCAATACTGGCTTTTCAGCCTTCCCTATGCTGGCCTACAATATGGCTAAAAACAAATATATGCCCCACCTCTTTATGGAAAAAGGAGACCGCCTAGGCTACTCTAATGGAATTTTAACTCTGGCTTTTGGGGCTATGATTCTTCTTCTCATTTTTAACGGCAATACCGAACGTTTGATTCCTCTTTATACTATCGGTGTCTTCGTTCCCTTTGCCCTTTCTCAGACTGGGATGATTCGCCATTGGAAAAAAGAAAAAGGGGCAAATTTCTTAAAACCTGCCCTAGCCAATATTCTTGGTGCTATCATTTGCTACGCTATCGTGCTAATCTTGCTCTTTTTCCGTCTCGGTGATATCTGGCCTTTCTTCCCGATCATTCTCGTACTCACCCTACTCTTCTTGGCCATTCACAGTCATTACCAAAAAGTGGCCCAACAACTACGACTCTATGAAGGAATCGAAAAACGTACTTACGACGGCAATCTGGTTCTGGTCCTAGTAGGAAATGTCACCCGCGTCAGCGTTGGAGCTATTAACTACGCCCAAAGTATCGGAGATGAAGTCTTAGCCATGCACATTTCTACTAAGGAAACAGCAGAAAAAGACCAGGAAATTCTCCAAGAATTTGCCGATTACTTCCCAACCATTACTCTGAAAAATATCAAGACCAGCTATCGCGATATCATCACGCCTACTGTCAAATATGTCAAACGGATCTCTGAGGATGCCCAGAAAAAGAACTATACAGTCACTGTCCTCGTTCCCCAGTTTATCCCTAATAAACCTTGGCAAAATATCCTACACAATCAGATGAGCCTCAAACTCAAATACGCCCTTCGTTGGCACCAGGACGTCGTTGTCGCTAGCTATTCCTATCACTTAAAAGAATAAAGAAAAGGCCCTACCAGAAGCAAGAAGCTCTGGTAAGGCCTTTTTCTGAATCCAGCCACTATGCTTATACTCAATGAAAATCAAAGAGCAAACTAGGAAGCTAGCCGCAGGCTGCTCAAAGCACTGCTTTGAGGTTGTAGATGAAACTGACGGAGTCAGCCCAAAACACTGTTTTGAGGTTGTAGATAGAACTGACGAAGTCAGTAACATATATACGGTAAGGCAACGCTGACGTGGTTTGAAGAGATTTTCGAAGAGTATTAACTGAAAAGCATGACTAGGAATACTATTGAATGTGGTTAGCTAAATCTTCCTGAGCTTTTTTATTTGACTCAGCTTTTTCTTTTAGCCATTTTTCATAAAGTTCTTGGTACTGTTTAGCAGTTACTGGCTCTTTTTGCAATTCAACATATTTATAGTTGTCTGCATTTCCCTTATGACCAACGAATGAGAATGGACCTGTAAACGGTACAGTCTTACGGAAGATTGGGTTGGCTCCACCACTTTGAACTGGTAGGAACAAGGCGCTATCCGTCAACCAAGCTTGGGCTTCAGCATATTTTTCATAGCGAGCTTGAGTATCTGTGATTTCCGCATCAGCCTGATCCAAGAGTTTCTTGTAGTCAGCAAGACCAATCTTGTCCTTAACTTCCTTGTCTTTTCCTTCAGACAAGCCCATATTTTTCAACTGAGAACCTGTTTCTGGATCAAGGATCGCTAGGTAAGTCTTAGGATCTGAGTAGTCTCCACCCCATCCTGAGATGTCGATATCGTAGTCTTTTTGTTCTGCTGTATCTGCAAAGTAGGTTGCTTGGTCTTTTTCATCTGGAGAAAGTTGGATAACGTCGATAACTACATTCTCCTTACCAAGAGTTTCTTCCACTGTTTGCTTGAAAGAGCCAGCCTGTTGCACATCCAACTTAGCAGTCTGGTCAACTGGCATATCCAAATGAATTGGGAAGGTTACTCCTTGAGCTTGCAGGCTTTCTTTGGCCTTAGCAAATTTCTCTTTGGCCTTGTCAGGGTTCAAGAAGGCTTGCTTACCATCGTTTAAGTTGATATTTGCCCAATCTTTACCGTAGTTGACAATTTTTTCATTGACAATATCACCAAAGTTCTTATCGCCAACTTGGACAAAGTTACTTGGTGTAACTGTGTTACGCAAGATACGGTCTGCTCCATCTTCACCATTTGTCTGTGCTGCATAAGCATGACGGTCAAAGGCAAAGTTGATAGCCTGACGGAAATCTTTATTTTGCATGGCTTCGCGTGAATCTGTCTTTTCCTTATCAGACTGTTTCATAGTCTGCTTGTAGCTTTGACGATTGACGTTGAAAAGATAGTAGAAAGTAACTGAGTTTTGCGGTGTATAGGTAATCTTGTCCTCATTTCCCTTCTTGAGTTCAGCAAAGACTGAACTTGTTGGGAAGATACGACCATCTGTATAGTTACCATCCAAGAAACCTCTAGCAATGCTGTCTTGGTCAGATCCGTCAAAGAAAGAGAGTTTCACTTTCTCGATTTTAACATTGTCCTTATCCCAGTAATTAGGGTTTTTATCAAATTCAATCAAAGATTTTGATGTGAAGGACTTAAACAAGTAAGGACCATTTGACAAGATACTTGATGGTGTCACGCTTCCAAAGTCATCTCCCTTAGATTTCAAGAAGGCTTCATTTACAGGACTAAGAATACTTGCTGTTGTTTTAGAGTTCCAATAAGTTTCAGGTTGGTTGAGGGTGTATTGTAGTGTGTAATCATCCACTGCCTTCACACCAACAGTTCCAAAATCTGATGTTTTTCCTTCAACATAGTCTGCTAGCCCCTTGATAGAGTCTTGCACCAAGTACAAGTTCTCAGCTTTTTTATCAGCCGCATACTTAAGACCAGTCACAAAGTCATGAGCCGTTACATCCGCATACTCTTCTCCTTCAGAAGTATACCATTTAGCCCCCTGACGGATTTTATAAGTGTAAGTCAAACCATCTTTTGACACTGTCCATGACTCAGCCATAGAGGGAATGAGATTGCCATACTGGTCATTTTCCAACAAGCCATCAATCAAGTTTGCTGTGATACTAGATGTAGAGTCTCGAGTAGAGGTAATGTAATCCAAAGTATCTGGATTGTTGACAAAGATATAAGAGTAAGTCTTATCTGCATTGCTTGATTGAGAAGACCCACATGCCGCTAGAGCTAGACCTGCTGTCAAAGCCATAGCTCCAAACAGCATCACTTTTGATTTCTTCATGATTATTCTCCATTTTTTACAGTATGTGAAATATTATACACCATTTGAGCAAAAATATAAAGCCTTTTGTGCTTTTTTACAAAAATAAAAATCAGTAGACTCGAGTTCCTACTGATTTTTGATATAGTTCGTTTGGATTATGCAGCCAAAACTTTGCGTCCTTTACGACGACGAGCTGCCAATACGCGACGACCGTTTTTAGTTGACATACGGTTACGGAATCCGTGTTTGCGCGCACGACGAAGTTTACTTGGTTGATAAGTACGTTTCACGATGAATACCTCCTCATAGATTTTGTATTCGTTTAGCCGGCTATAAAGTGATCAGTTACTAAACATACTTTACTATTCTATCTGATTCTTTCACTTTTGTCAATAGCTCTAGGCAAATGTTTCCAGCTTTTTAGCGCTTTTTCTAATGTAAGCCCTATCTGCGATACTGTTTCAAGAATCGAGTCATCTTTTCTTGGATTTGGGCTAGTTCATCAACACGCGGAAGATAAACGATACGGAAGTGGTCTGGTTCCTGCCAGTTGAAGCCTCGACCATGAACCAAAAGAACCTTTTCCTGCTTCAAGAAATCAAGAACAAACTGCTCATCATCATCGATACGGTACATAGTGCGGTCGATTTTCGGGAAGATATAGAGCCCAGCCTTTGGTTTAACGGCAGACAGACCTGGAATATCTTGAATAGCATTGTAGATGAAGTTTCTTTGCTCGTAGATTCGTCCACCAGGAAGGAGCAATTCATCGACTGATTGGTGACCACCCAAGGAAGTTTGTACGACTTGCTGGGCCAAAACGTTAGAGCAAAGGCGCATATTGGATAGCATATTGAGCCCTTCGATATAGCCTTTAACATGTGTCTTAGGTCCAGACAAGACCATCCAACCTACACGAAAACCAGCGATACGGTGAGATTTTGACAGACCATTCATGCTGACACAGAAGACATCTGGTGCCAAGCTCGCCACAGGCGTATGCACATGTCCATCCATGACCATGCGGTCGTAAATTTCATCCGCAAAGATAATCAAATCGTTTTGACGGGCAATTTCAATGATTTCCAGCAAGAGTTCCTTAGGATAAAGAGCTCCAGTTGGGTTGTTTGGATTGATAAGGACGATTGCCTTGGTATTGGAAGTGATTTTTGACTTGATATCGTCAATATCTGGATACCATTCTGCAGCTTCATCACAGATATAGTGAACGGCATTTCCTCCAGCTAGGCTGACAGCAGCTGTCCAGAGAGGATAGTCTGGCATAGGTACCAAGACCTCGTCTCCGTTGTCCAAAAGCCCCTGCATGGACATAACAATCAGTTCACTGACACCATTTCCAAGGTAAATATCATCAATATCGACATTGGGGAATTTCTTCAACTGGCAATACTGCATGATGGCCTTACGGGCTGAGAAAATCCCTTTAGAATCAGAATACCCTTCACTATCACGCGCATTCATAATCAAGTCATGAATGACCTCATCTGGCGCTGTAAAGCCAAATTCTGCTGGATTTCCGGTATTTAGACGTAAAATCTTTTCTCCGTTTGCTCGCATCCGCATGGCTTCTTCCAATACAGGACCACGGATATCATAAGCAACATGTTCTAACTTACTAGACTTGTTATATTCTTTCATCTTGTTTCCTCAATTCATCAGGATAGTAACATTATACCACTAGAAAGAGAATGCGACAAGTTTGCTGAAATGTGTTACTAGATTTGGATAAAAGAAAAGCCTCACTAAAAGCGAGGCCGAGACAGCGGCGATAGCAGGTATTTTGCGAGAGACACATCACATACCAAAAGATAAACCTAGAAAAAGCAGGCCTAAAAAGGAGTCATAGAGAAGATTGAACATGAGGAAAAGCCCCCATATCATCAAGTAATCCCAGCGACCACTTCGTTTTACAACTAGAAATAATAGTAGATGGTAGAGTAAGTGAAAGACTAAAAAGCCAATAAAACCTGGATAGAGAAGCGGAATTAGTTCCTCTAATTGCCAGATCATAATCACTTCTACCAAGACAGAAACTAGAATGATTCCATAATAAAGGAAATTTGATTTTTTTGATTCTTGAAAAGAGTTTTTCATCATTCTCCCTCCCTTCACTTCTTTCCTGCTATCCTTTCTTTTATTTTATCATATATTTATATAGTTTTTAAACGCTAATATTCTTTTGAAAAATATTGTTTTTGCTTTACTTCTATAGTGAAAAGGTTTACAATTATAGTAAGAAAATTTCAGGAGGTTTCATTATGGCACAACGTTACCAAAATATTATGGTCGCAATCGATGGTTCTAAGGAAGCGGACTTGGCTTTTGTCAAGGGAGTTCATTCTGCTCTACGAAACGACGCTAAACTCACCATCGCTCATGTCATTGACACACGCGCTCTCCAAAGCGTATCCACCTTTGATGCTGAAGTTTACGAAGAACTCCAAGTCGACGCTGAAAGTCTGATGAAAGAGTACGAAAAACGTGCAAAAGATGCTGGTGTGACAGATGTTCACATCGTCATTGAAATGGGAAATCCAAAGACCCTACTGGCACGTACTATTCCAGATGCTGAGGAAGTGGATCTCATCCTCGTTGGCGCAACTGGTCTCAACGCCTTTGAACGCCTCTTGGTCGGTTCTTCATCTGAATACATTCTCCGCCATGCTAAGGTCGATTTGCTGGTTGTGAGAGAACAAGAAAAAACCTTGTAATCACGAAAAAAGGAGCTCAGCGCTCCTTTTTGTTTACTATTTATACTCTTCGAAAATCTCTTCAAACCACGTCAACGTCGCCTTGCCGTATATATGTTACTGACTTCGTCAGTTCTATCTGCAACCTCAAAACAGTGTTTTGAGCTGACTTCGTCAGTTTCATCTACAACCTCAAAGCAGTGCTTTGAACAGCCTGCGACTAGTTTCCTAGTTTGCTCTTTGATTTTCATTGAGTATTATTTCTCTCTTTATGGCGTTCATAAGCCTTGAGCTGGCGCTGGAGTTCCTTTTGAATAGCAGGTTCTGGAGCATATTTTTCTTCCCAATCATCTGGTTTTAAGATTTTATGGGTCACTGGATCGAAATGAGCCTTGCCATCTGGGAAAATTTTCCCCATATTGGCCTGATGGACGATATCAAAAATACGTTCTGGGTCCACCCCCATCAAGACAAAACTACCATAGGTAAAGTAAAGCGTGTCAATCAAGGCATCCACTTGCCCTACCAAATCTTGCTGGGCAGGTGTCTTCTTGGCTACTTTATCTGCTGCCTTATCAAGGGCTTGATGAAGTTGCGATAAAGCTTGACCAAAATCCTCTTCCGAAGGACTGGCAGCCCGAACAAACTCAACCAATTCTTCTATTTTAAAGCCAGCCCTATGGGTTGCACCTTCTAAATCCCAAGCTCGAGGTTCTTCTTGGGTCCGTTCATCCATCATGTGGTGGAAGGTCTTGACCTTATTGAAATGATAGTCACGGCTGACAAAGACTTTTTCTGAAGCCAGAACACCAAAATGTTCCAGAGCCTTGTGGATTCCGTCTTGCTGATTGCTGGTTGTAATGTGCTTGGCCACTTCCTTAACACTGCTACTACCATTTCCCATAGCAACGGACATACCAACACCAGCCAGCATTTCTAGGTCGTTATCTGAGTCACCAAAGGCCATGACTTGGTTGAGGTCAAAGCCATATTCCTTCCCAACTCGGCGAATGCCTTCCAATTTAGAATTGCCTTGATTGATGACATCTGCAGCAAAAGGATTGCTACGTGTCAATTTCAAATCTTCAAAATCAGCTGCCGCTTTCTCAGATTCTTCTGGCGTCATCAGCATCAAGACTTGGTAGATGGGCTGATTCATCAAATCAAGCAGATTTTCTTCCTTTTGGGGAACAACCTTGCTGACCATACGATTAAAGGAATGACTCACTGTCCGAGTTAAAACAGAGGGAACGAAGCGACTGATTCGTTGAGAAAAAGAACCCAGACCAAAAGACATGATTTTAGACCCCAGCATAGCATCCTTGGTCCCTAGAGCAATCTCCTTGCCTTCTTTTTTAGCATATCTAATTAACTGGCGCAAATGTAACTTGGAAATTGGGCTCGTGAACAAGACTCTGTCTTTAGTAAAGATATACTGGCCATTATAGGTTACCGCAAAGTCCAGATCCAAATCGTCCATCAATTCCTTAACAAAAAAAGGTCCTCGTCCTGTCGCTACGCCAACCAGCACCCCTTGTTCTTTGACAATCTTAATCGCGTCCTTAGTGGATTTCAAAACACTCTTGCGATCGTTAACCAAGGTTCCATCGATATCAAAAAAAACAGCTTTGACTTCCATCCTATCCCAATCTCCCCTTTTGTGATACAATGATTATACCACATTTCAGAAAGAGTGAGTAAATCATGCCTAAGAAAATCCTTGTTTTACATACGGGTGGAACTATTTCCATGCAGGCCGATGCTTCTGGCGCTGTTGTGACGAGTTCAGATAATCCCATGAATCATGTGTCTAACCCACTTGAAGGAATCCAAGTCCACGCCTTGGACTTTTTTAACCTGCCAAGTCCCCATATCAAACCCAAGCATATGCTGGCCCTCTACCAAAAAATCAAAGAGGAAGCAGATAATTACGATGGGGTGGTGATCACACATGGGACCGACACTTTAGAAGAAACAGCCTATTTCCTTGACACCATGGAAGTTCCCCACATGCCTATCATACTAACAGGGGCCATGCGTAGCTCCAACGAACTCGGCAGTGACGGGGTTTATAATTATCTAAGTGCTTTACGAGTTGCCAGCGATGACAGGGCTGCTGACAAAGGAGTTTTGGTTGTTATGAACGATGAAATCCACGCTGCCAAGTATGTTACCAAAACACATACGACCAACGTCAGCACCTTCCAGACTCCAACACACGGACCACTTGGTCTAATTATGAAACACGAAATCCTCTACTTCAAAACAGCTGAGCCCCGTGTCCGCTTTGACCTTGATCACATACAAGGTTTAGTCCCTATCATCTCCGCTTATGCCGGTATGACAGATGAGCTAATTGATATGCTGGATTTGGAACAATTGGACGGTTTGATTATCCAAGCCTTCGGAGCTGGTAATATTCCCAAAGAAACGGCTCAAAAATTAGAAAGCCTTCTGCAAAAAGGAATCCCAGTCGCCTTGGTTTCCCGATGTTTCAATGGTATTGCTGAACCTGTTTATGCCTACCAAGGTGGGGGAGTGCAGTTGCAAAAATCTGGGGTCTTCTTTGTTAAAGAACTCAACGCCCAAAAAGCCCGCTTGAAACTCCTCATCGCCCTCAATGCCGGACTAGAAGGACAGGCTTTGAAAGACTATATGGAAGGCTAACTCCTTCTCTAGAAAGCAAAATCAGGAAATCTTCACGATTCCCTGATTTTTTCTATTTACGTTTTCGTGTTGAACGACGTTCTGTCAATCCATGAGGCAAGAGAACTTCACGTTCTTCCAACTCTTCCTTGTGCATAATCTTCGTCAACATACGCATACTAATAGCACCAAGGTCATAAAGAGGTTGAGCAATCGTTGTCAAGTTTGGACGGGTAAAGCGTGAGATTTGTGAATCATCACTAGTAATGATTTCAAACTCTTCTGGCACTGACACACCGTGGTCAGCCAAACCATTCAAGACACCTGCTGCCAATTCATCACCTGTTACAACTGCTGCAGTTGCATTTGATGAAATCAAGCGTTCTGCCAAGGCATAGCCGTCTTCATAAGTGTATTTAGATTCAAATACCAATCCTTCGCTATAAGAAATCCCTGCTTTTTTCAAGGCTTCCTTGTAGCCAACCAAACGAACCTTACCATTGATGTCATCCACTAGTGGACCGCTAACAAAAGCAATGCGTTCATTTTCTTTAGCAAGGTAGGTCACTGCATCAATCGTAGCTTGTTTGTAGTCAATATTAACACTTGGAAGTTGGTGTTCTACATCCACAGTTCCTGCAAGAACAACTGGTGTTCGAGAACGAGAAAACTCTGAACGAATTTTTTCAGTCAAGTGGTACCCCATAAAGATGATACCATCCACTTGCTTAGAAAACAGGGTATTGACAACTGAAACTTCCTTGTCATCATCCTCATCACTGTTAGCAAGGACGATATTGTACTTGTACATTTCAGCGATATCATCAATCCCTTTAGCAAGCGTTGAGAAATAACCATTAGTAATATTTGGGATCACGACACCGACAGTGGTTGTCTTTTTACTTGCAAGACCACGCGCCACGGCATTTGGACGGTAATCCAAACGGTCAATCACCTCAAGCACTTTTTTACGGGTGTTCTCTTTTACATTCTTATTGCCATTGACTACACGGCTAACAGTTGCCATTGAAACTCCTGCTTCACGGGCGACATCATAAATCGTTACTGTATCGTCTGTATTCATTCCATTTCCTTTCTATATCATACCTCACGAGACTCTAAAAAAGAGACGGTATGAAAATTTCGTTTTCATGATTCTACTTATTCCATTTTATCACTATTTGTAAACACTTTCAAGCTTTTTTTGAAGATTATTTGAAAAAATTTCATAGGAAGCTATGTTTATGAAGAAAAAATCACCTTTTCTTGATTTTTAATCCTATTTGCTGTATGATAAGGGAAAAGAAAGGGGGCAGAAATATGGCTTTTACCAATACCCAGATGCGGTCGGCTAGTTTTGGCATTGTTACCAGCTTGCCTGATGATGTCATTGACTCTTTTTGGTATATCATCGACCATTTCTTAAAAAATGTCTTTGAATTGGAAGAAGAACTTGAGTTTCAATTGCTTAATAACCAAGGAAAGATTACCTTCCACTTCTCAAGCCAGCACCTCCCTACAGCCATTGATTTTGACTTTAACCATCCCTTTGACCCTCTTTATCCCCCGAGAGTCCTGGTTTTAGACATGGATGGTAGAGAGACTATCCTCCTCCCAGAAGAAAATGACCTATTTTAATACTCAATGAAAATCAAAGAGCAAACTAGGAAACTAGCCGCAGACTGCTCAAAGCACTGTTTTGAGGTTGCAGATAGAACTGACGAAGTCAGTAACATATATACGGCAAGGCGACGCTGACGTGGTTTGAAGAGATTTTCGAAGAGTATAAAAACTCTAGCCTTCAGTTGCAAACGACTGAAAACTAGAGTTTTTTCTATTGTTTCAAAGCATCATACAAGTGACGGATAGGTTGCTTTAATGTCGGATGAATAAAATGAGGCGCAATTTCTTGTAGAGACTCAAGAACAAAAAGGCGTTCTGCTATGTAAGGATGAGGCAAGATGAGGTCGTCTGTATAAATGACCTGGTCCTCCACAAAGAGTAAGTCCAAATCAATCGAACGAGGTCCCCAATGCACTTCTCTAACTCGTCCCAGCTCTGCCTCAATAGCCAACAAGGTTTCTAACAAGACTGGGGCAGGTAGCCAGGTTTCCACCTCAACCACCTGATTTGCAAAGCTATCCTGCTCCACTCCACCCCAAGGCTCCGTCGCTAAGACACTGGACTCTTTGAGAATATGGATGCCACGCGCTCGCAGTTTGTCAATGGCTTGCTCCAAATTCGCTTGCTTATCCCCCATATTACTTCCTAGGGCGATAAAGGCTCGCTGCTTGCGGCGATGTATGGTTACGGAGCAAGTATCTAGTGGCAAATGAACTGGCGCCCAAGGCTTTTTCAGTTCCAGCTTGATTTCTTGTATAAGAGGATAGGCCTCAAAAGTACGTTCTACCAATTTGTAAGCTACCGTTTCAATCAAGTCCTCAGTGGTTTCCTGAAACCAAGTCGTCCACTGCTGACACAACTCTCCGTAATGGACAGAGGATGATAAATCCAAGTCTGTAGCCGCCTTAGTCATATCATAGGATAGGATGGCTGAAACGACAAACTTCTGCCCCAATTCTTTCTCACTAGGAAACAGACCATGATAGGCAAAAATTTCCAAATCTTTAATCTGCAGTTGATCCATAACTAGTCCTTTCTAGAAAAATCCGCTTCAAGCGGATTCTTTTTATACTCAATGAAAATCAAAGTGCAAACTAGGAAGCTAGCCGCAGGCTGCTCAAAACACTGTTTTGAGGTTGCAGATGGAAGCTGACGTGGTTTGAATTTGATTTTCGAAGAGTATTATAGTCCCATTAAACGATAAGCCTGGTCTCGGAGGTCCTTATCTGTTTCAAACAAACCACGAGCTACTGTCGTCAAGGTTGCAGTGCCTGGTTTTCTGACACCACGCATGCTCATACACATATGTTCCGCCTCAATGACAACAAAGGCTCCCTTAGCACCCAGATAGTCCATCAAGGCATCGGCCACTTCGATATTCAAACGCTCTTGAATTTGTGGTTTCTTAGAATAAACTTCAACCGTACGGGCTAGCTTAGACAAGCCCGCCACACGGCCATCTGGAATGTAGGCAATATGAGCTCTACCATAAAATGGCAAAAAGTGGTGCTCACACATAGTATGGAAAAAGATGTCCTTTTCTACTACCATGTTGTCATCAATAATCTCAAAGGATTTTGACAAATGTTCCTCCGCTGTTTGACCAAGACCTGAAAAAATTTCTTGGTACATACGGGCTACACGAGCAGGTGTTTCCTGCAAGCCCTCGCGGTTAGCGTCCTCTCCTACAGCCTCGATAATCATTTTTACAGCTGCTTCAATCTTTTGTGTATCCATTCTCGTTCTTCCTCTCCATCAGATAGGCTCTCACTCGGCTCAAGAAATACAAGGAACCCGTGACAATCCTAACTGTTTGTTTCTCTTCTTTTTTATCTGTCAATTTTCTCTCTAGAAAATCCTGCCATTCTTGGTAGCTGAGATTTCTAGACTTAGCTGTCTCTTTTAGCACATTTTCATCAGTCGCCCGACTATCATCAAAATGTGTCAGAGTAAGCTCGGTATCTGGCATTGCCCCCAGCAAGTCCAACATATCATCCAAGGCCTTGGTTTTGATACAAGTAAAGAGAATTTCCTTATGGTAATCCGCAAAGCGCTCTTGCAAGGTTGCCAATAAAACCTTGATAGCATGGGGATTGTGGGCTCCATCCAAGATTATCAAGGGGTCTCTCGACACGATTTCCAAACGCCCTGGCCAACTTGTTTCTTCCAAGGCTTGAGCAATCAAGTCATTACTTGCTAGTTCTCGACCATCCTCCTGACAAAAAGTATCAAGTAAAGCTATGGCCATCCCAGCATTCTCTATCTGGTGCAAACCAAGCAAACCAGTCTGGAAGCGACCTTGTCTGACAGCACTTGTATAGTCAAAGACTTCCCCTGTCACCACACTTTCTTGATGACGAACCTGATAATCTGTCCCATAGGCAAGTCTCGGCGCATCTTTCCCTTCCGCAATGCGGTCAATCACAGCCAAAGCTTCTGGAGCGATACGACCTGTCACCAAGGGAATACCTTGTTTGATAATACCAGCTTTCTGCTCTGCTATAGCTTCTAAAGTGTCACCAAGTAGGGCCACATGATCCAGTCCAATAGTTGTAATTCCTGTCAAAATGGGCTGGCAGACATTGGTACTATCCAAAAGCCCACCCATGCCCACTTCCATAATGGCCACATCTACTTGCTCTGAGGCAAAGTAGTCATAGGCTATGGCTGTGATAATCTCAAATTCGGTTGTCCCCTGCAAATTGGCAGCCACTTCTCCTTCAAGCAAAGACTGATAGTCTGCCATGAGGGCTTCTAGCCTCGCTTCTGGGATAGATTCCCCATTGATGCTAATCTGGTCTGTGTAATGAATGAGATAGGGCGAGCTGAAAACACCCACTCTCAGCCCCATCTTTTCTAGCATATTTTTCAAAAAAGCAATGGTCGAACCCTTGCCGTTAGTCCCTCCGATATGGATGACCTTGAGTTTGAGATGGGGATTGCCACGCAAAGCTAACAGTTCCACCATTCGTTCCAAGCCAAAATGCGGTTGATCCGTCCGGTAGTTAGCAATCCACTGATTATTTTCAAATTCTTTCATCTTATTTATATTGTTTTAAATCTAAATTTTCCGCTTCATCAGCCAGACGAATGGCGGAGGCAATTTCAACTGCCATCCTGTGACTAGCTACGTCATGCACGCGCACCACTTCCACACCCTGTCTCACAGCGATACTGGTTACATGAGCTGAAGCCGTATCTCGATTGCGGAAACCAAGTTCTGTCTCAGGATTGACTTCAAAACCATTCTCTTCTAGGATATTGATGACAAACCGCTTGCGCGAAACTCCAAGAAAGATTGGATAGCCTTTCTGATGGAGTTTATCCAGGTCTCGTAAAAGAAGCAAATTTTCTTTCTTAGTCAAACCAAAGCCAATTCCTGGATCCAACAAGATATTTTCTTGTGCAATCCCAGCTTCCTCTGCTCTCGCTAGTGCTCGTTCAAAGAAAGTCTCCATCAACTCTTCGATTGGCAATGTTTCAAAGTCAGCTAACTCTTCCCCTGTAAAAGCTTGTCCAAAGCCAAAATGAGGAAAGATGAGTGAGCTAGGATGCTGAGGTCGCGCCATGACTGGATTAAACATGATGACTACTTTCGCTCCAGCCTTAGCTACCACATGGGCCATTTTTTCATCACCCATAAGACCAGTGATATCATTGACTAGATTGGCACCAGCAGCCAAAGCAGCCTCTGCTACTTGACTTTTCCAAGTATCAATAGAGATGAGGACATCACTTTCCTTGCGAATCGCTTTAATCACTGGAACAACACGCTGGATTTCCTCTTCTATCTCAACATAGCTACTTCCCGGCCGAGGCCGAGTCGATTCTCCACCGATATCGAGCATACTAGCCCCTTCTGCTATCAATTTACGAGCCTGCTGGAGTGCCTGCTCAAGAGCAAAAAATTGGCCACCATCCGAAAAGGAATCTGGGGTTACATTGATAATTCCGCAAATAGCTGTCTTTGCATGATTTACTTTAGTTGACATATCGATCACTCCCTCAAGGCTTTTCACCATATTATTTCTCTATTTTACCATAAAAAGAAAAAGATGGACACGATTGCATTCATCTTTTTCCCAGTAGAAACAAGTAAGCAATTGTCAAAAATCTTATACTCTTCGAAAATCTCTTCAAATCGCGTCAACGTAGCCTTGCCGTACTTAAGTACAGCCTGCGGCTAGTTTCCTAGTTTACTCTTTGATTTTCATTGAGTATTAAACAGAAATCCCTAATGTCCGGCTCAAAATCACCACGAGAGCCAGCAAACAGAAAACAACCCCATTCACAATCATGTGAAGTAAGATAGACATTTCCAAACGTTGGGTTTTATAAACTGTCCAAGTTAGCACAGTTGACATTCCTCCATAGATAAGAAGAGAAGGTAGATTTGTCGGTAAATGAAGCAAGGCAAAGATAATAGCACCGACTATATAACCCACATTTTCTTTACCACGAAAGAGTTTTTTAGGAATCACTCCTCGACATAAAATCTCCTCACAAATAGGAGCTATTAGAACCAGTAAGAAAAAACTGGAAATTAAGGAACTATTCTGGACCAAATCATTAATATTTGATTGATTGCTGGTTGTTGTTTCATTCATCAAATGCAGTAAGACCACACCAATAATATTAAAGGCAAGAATCACTAGATAGCTTAAGGCCAATCTAGCCAAATCCTTAGCCTTGAAAAACGATAAACCAAAACTAGCCAACTGTGTTTTCCTAGCACCTATTATAAATACAGTTAAAACCACAAGAGATAAGGCCCCTACTAATAGTCCAGTTTGAATCAGTGGAAATTTTCTGCTAGTTAGAAAAGTTGCTAGGGCTAAAGGAAACTGAGAAAACAAAAGCCCTACTAGAAAGATTATTAACCACTTCCCCCTGTTTAATACTTCATCCCAAATATTCTTTTTTATCATCAATCATACTCCTACCATTCAATCAAAATCACCTACCTAGTTTGAAGCAATTTTCAAGTAACTATAATATAAAAAGGGGAGAACCCCTTTTTATATTATAGCATTTATAGTGCCATGCTGATATAGTTAAGGATAAACAAGGCATCCAAAATCCAAATCATGACATGAACATCTTTAGCTTGACCTTTGACAAGCTTAGTCAAAGTGTAAGTCAAGAAACCAACTGCAATCCCTTGAGTGATAGAGTAGCTGAACCCCATAAAGATAGATGTGAAGAAAGCAGGAACTGCTTCTGACATATCATCCCAATGGATATTTTTCAAGCTAGCCAACATCATAATCCCAACGATAATCAAGATTGGAGCTGTAGCGGCTGTTGGTACAATCGCTAGAAGTGGGCTAAAGAAGCTTGAGATCGCAAAGCAGATTGCCACAACCAAGGCTGTCAAACCAGTACGTCCACCTGCACCGATACCAGCAGCAGACTCAACATAAGTCGTTACGTTTGAAGTACCTGCGATAGCACCAATTGAAGTACCAATCAAGTCAGAGTAAAGAGCCTTATCCAATTTAGCTGATTGGTGATTTTCACCATTTGTCGCTACGATACCAACTTTTTCACCTGTACCGATCAAGGTACCAATCGTGTCAAAAATATCTGTCAATGAGAAGGCAAGAATGGCCATCAGAGTTTCAGGCAAGCGAGCTGTATCTGAAATCAAAGCTCCCAAACCTTCTGAACCAAGAGCTGCACCAAAGACTATCTTCAAGTCTTCAAAGGCTGCACCAACATGGTTATTAGCAAAATCGATACTAGACACATCTACCAAACCAACTGCGATAGCAAGAACAGTTGTTGTCAAGATAGAGAGGATAATTCCCCCTTTAATTCCTTTGATAACAAAGAAGATTGTGATAGCAAGTCCTGCAAGAGCCACCAAAACAGCAGGATTATTAAAGCTGACCAATCCTGGAACAGCTGAAGCATTTGCTGTAATCGCTGCTTGAGCTTTATCAGCCCCTTCTCCTGCAACCGTATAGTTCCCTGGATCAATAGAGAATTTCAAAAGTCCAGCATTCTTAATTCCCACGTAGGCAAGAAAGACACCGATACCAGCTGAAATAGCTGAACGAAGGGCATTCGGAATCGATTCAATGATCATTTTACGAACATTTGTCAAGGTAATAATCAATGAGATGACCCCACAAATGAAGACCATAGCCAAGGCTTCTTGCCAAGAATAACCAAGTCCAAATACGACTGTAAATGTAAAGAAGGCATTGAGTCCCATACCTGGCGCTTGAGCATATGGCAAGTTAGCATAGAAGGCCATCATCAGGGTACCAGCAACTGCACCGATAATCGTTGCAAGGAAAACACCCTGAGCAGGCATTCCTGTTTGCGAAAGAATTTGTGGGTTTACAAAGAGAATATAGCTCATTGCAAAGAAAGTTGTTAAACCAGCGAGAACCTCTGTACGAACGTCTGTACCGTTCTCTTTTAGTTTAAATAATTTGTCCATTATCAATCTCCTTTTAATTTTTACGAACAATAATAGAATTATATCATTTATCATTCACTTTTTCAATATCTTTGTTTGATTTATTTAAGAATTTGATGAAATTTCTTTTTTTGTTTCGAATCTGCTTTTCTGCCTGCTTTCTGCTATAATAGTAGACATCTTATCTGAAAAGACACTAGAAAGGTCCATATGACGAAGAAAATTATTGCAGTTGACCTAGATGGAACCCTGCTCAACTCAGACAGTCAGATTTCTGACTTTACCAAAGAAACCATTAAAAAAGTTACTGAAAAAGGCCATCAGGTTATTATTACGACAGGTCGCCCTTACCGAATGTCAAAAAATTTCTACCGTGAGCTTGGCTTAGACACTCCTATGATTAATTTCAACGGATCCCTCACTCATTTACCAGACCGAATTTGGGACTTTGAAAAGTGTTTGACCGTAGACAAAAAATACCTGCTAGATATGGTTCAACGTTCAGAGGATATTCAAGCCGATTTTATCGCTGGAGAATATCGTAAAAAATTCTACATTACAAATCCTAATGAAGAAATTGCCAATCCCAAACTATTTGGTGTAGAAGCTTTCCAGCCTGAAGATCAATTTCAGCCTGAATTAGTGACCAAGGATCCTAACTGTATTCTGCTGCAGACCAGAGCCAGTGACAAGTATGCCTTGGCAAAAGAAATGAACGCCTTCTATCAGCATCAACTGTCTATTAATACTTGGGGTGGTCCGCTCAATATCCTTGAATGTACCCCCAAAGGTGTCAACAAGGCCTTCGCCTTGGACTACTTGCTCAAGGTAATGAACCGTGACAAAAAAGATTTGATTGCCTTTGGTGATGAACACAATGATACCGAAATGCTCGCTTTTGCTGGGAAGGGTTATGCCATGAAAAATGCCAATCCGGAGCTACTCCCTTATGCGGATGAGCAAATTTCCCTGACCAATGACCAAGACGGGGTTGCCAAAACCCTACAAGACTTATTTTTATAGTCAATTCTGACCAGCTTGCAAGCTGGTCTTTGTGCTCTTTTCACAGTCTCATCAACCGGTTAATCGATTGTTCTATTTTTCACCTCCAAAACCTTGGAAAAGGCTTTCTTTTGTGATATACTTCACATATAAATACAAGAGAGCTCGTCACACTCGACTCTGTTGAAACATAATCAATCCAGTCCTGTTGTCCCTGTTCTCGGCCAATATCAAGGAGGATAGCTATGAAAGCTGTTGTTGTAAATCCAGAAAGCACTGGTGTTGCTGTTGAAGAAAAAGTACTCCGTCCACTTGAAACTGGAGAAGCACTTGTAGAGATTGAATACTGTGGTGTTTGCCACACTGACCTCCACGTTGCCCATGGTGACTTTGGTCAAGTACCAGGACGTGTTCTAGGACACGAAGGTGTTGGTATTGTTAAAGAAATTGCTCCAGATGTTAAAAGCCTTAAAATCGGCGACCGCGTCAGCGTTGCTTGGTTCTTTGAAGGATGTGGTACTTGCGAATACTGTACAACTGGCCGTGAAACTCTTTGCCGGACTGTAAAAAATGCCGGCTACTCAGTAGACGGTGGTATGGCTGAACAATGTATCGTAACTGCAGACTATGCTGTTAAAGTTCCTGACGGACTTGATCCAGCCCAAGCTTCATCTATCACATGTGCTGGGGTAACGACCTATAAAGCCATTAAAGAAGCAAAAGTTGAACCAGGCCAATGGGTTGTTCTTTACGGTGCTGGTGGACTTGGTAACCTAGCTGTTCAATATGCTAAAAAAGTATTCAATGCTCATGTCATCGCGGTTGATATCAACAACGACAAACTTGCCCTTGCAAAAGAAGTAGGTGCGGATATCGTTATTAACGGACTAGAAGTTGACGATGTACCAGGACTCATCAAAGAAAAAACAAATGGAGGAGCTCACTCAGCTGTCGTAACTGCTGTATCTAAAGTTGCCTTCAACCAGGCTGTTGATTCCGTTCGTGCTGGTGGTCGCGTCGTCGCTGTTGGTCTTCCTTCTGAAATGATGGAACTCAGCATCGTGAAAACTGTTCTAGATGGAATCCAAGTTATCGGTTCTCTTGTTGGAACTCGTAAAGACTTGGAAGAAGCCTTCCAATTCGGTGCAGAAGGTTTGGTAGTTCCAGTTGTTCAAAAACGTCCAGTCGAAGATGCCGTAGCCATTTTCGACGAAATGGAAAAAGGTCAAATCCAAGGACGTATGGTACTCGACTTCACCCACTAATCTAATAAAAACCTATTTTAAAAGTTGGAATGCACTTCCAACTTTTTTATATTAAATTTTAAAATAAGGATTCAAAAAAACTTCTCTAAAACTCAATATATCAATATTTTCAGATGTAATCTTTTTAATTATTTTATGATAAATAGTTGATTTTTAGATGAAAACGGTTTATACTTATTTAGTCTTAAAGTTTTCTTAAAAGAAAACTGAAACAACAAAAAGGAGGAATGACAATAATGAGTATCGGAATCATTATTGCGAGCCACGGCGAATTTGCTGCGGGTATTCATCAGTCAGGATCTATGATCTTTGGTGAACAAGAAAAGGTTCAGGTTGTAACCTTTATGCCAAATGAAGGTCCTGATGATCTATACGCTAAGTTTAATAACGCTGTTGCTGCATTTGACGCAGAAGATGAGGTTCTAGTTTTGGCTGACCTTTGGAGTGGATCTCCATTTAACCAAGCTAGCCGCGTGATGGGAGAAAATCCTGAGCGTAAGTTTGCCATCATCACAGGACTTAACTTACCGATGTTAATTCAAGCCTATACAGAGCGCCTTATGGACGCTGCTGCAGGTGTAGAAAAAGTCGCTGCGAATATCATTAAAGAAGCCAAAGATGGCATCAAGGCTCTTCCAGAAGAGCTAAACCCAGTTGAGGAAGTAGCAAGCGCTGCAGCTGCTCCAGTTGCCCAAGCTGCTATCCCAGAAGGAACTGTTATCGGAGATGGAAAACTCAAAATCAACCTTGCTCGCCTAGACACTCGTCTACTTCACGGTCAGGTTGCAACTGCTTGGACTCCAGATTCAAAAGCAGACCGTATCATCGTTGCTTCAGATAACGTAGCAAACGACGATCTTCGTAAAGAATTGATTAAACAAGCTGCTCCAAATAATGTCAGAGCTAATGTTGTTCCAATTCAAAAATTGATCGAGGTTGCAAAAGATCCACGCTTTGGAGAAACACACGCCCTTATCTTGTTTGAAACACCTCAAGATGCTCTTCGTGCAATCGAAGGTGGCGTGCCAATCAAGACCCTTAACGTAGGATCAATGGCTCACTCAACAGGTAAAACAATGGTCAACAACGTTTTGTCTATGGACAAAGAAGACGTAGCTACATTTGAAAAAATGCGTGACCTCGGTGTTGAATTTGATGTACGTAAAGTACCAAACGACACCAAAAAAGATTTGTTTGACTTGATTAACAAAGCCAACGTTCAATAATAGAAATCAATAACTATCGAAGAATTCTAAGAAAATTTTTCACTTTATTATAATTAAATAGAAAAGGAATAAAACCATGTCAGATATTTCAATTATTTCTGCTGTCTTGGTTGTAGTTGTTGCCTTCCTTGCAGGTCTTGAAGGTATCCTCGACCAATTCCAATTCCATCAACCAATCGTCGCATGTACCCTTATCGGACTTGCAACTGGTAACCTCGAAGCAGGTGTTATGCTTGGTGGATCACTTCAAATGATCGCCCTTGGTTGGGCAAACATCGGAGCTGCCGTAGCTCCTGACGCTGCTCTCGCATCTGTTGCCGCAGCAATCATCTTGATCAAAGGTGGTAACTTTACTACTGAAGGTATCGCCGTTGCAACAGCAACAGCTATCCCTCTTGCCGTAGCTGGACTTTTCTTGACAATGATTGTTCGTACAATCTCAGTTGGTTTGGTTCACACTGCTGACGCTGCTGCTAAAGAAGGAAATATTGCGGCTGTTGAACGTGCTCACTTTATCGCACTTCTTCTTCAAGGTCTTCGTATTGCGATCCCTGCTGCCTTCCTTATCGCTATCCCAGCTTCTGCCGTTCAAGATGCTCTTAAATTGATGCCAGACTGGTTGAACGGTGGTATGGCTGTCGGTGGTGCTATGGTCGTTGCCGTTGGTTACGCTATGGTTATCAACATGATGGCAACTCGTGAAGTATGGCCATTCTTCGCAATCGGTTTTGCACTTGCTGCGATTTCTCAATTGACTTTGATTGCCCTCGGTGTCATCGGTGTTGCCCTTGCCTTCATCTACCTTAACCTTTCAAAACAAGGTGGTAACGGTGGCGGCGGAGCTGCAACTTCTAACGACCCAATCGGTGATATCCTAGAAGACTACTAGAAAGGGGAACAATCATGACTGAAAAACTTCAATTATCAAAATCAGATCGTAAAAAAGTTTGGTGGCGTTCACAATTCCTTCAAGGTTCTTGGAACTACGAGCGTATGCAAAACTTGGGTTGGGCTTACTCATTGATCCCAGCTATCAAAAAATTGTACACTACTAAAGAAGACCAAGCTGCTGCTCTTGAGCGCCACCTTGAGTTCTTCAACACTCACCCATACGTAGCTGCTCCAATTATGGGGGTTACTCTTGCACTTGAAGAAGAACGTGCTAACGGTGTTGAAATCGACGACGCTGCTATCCAAGGGGTTAAAATCGGTATGATGGGACCTCTTGCTGGTATCGGTGACCCAGTATTCTGGTTTACAGTTCGTCCTATCCTTGGAGCTCTTGGTGCATCACTTGCTGCATCTGGTAACCTTGTTGGTCCACTTCTCTTCTTCTTCGGATGGAATGCTATCCGTATGGCTTTCCTATGGTACACACAAGAGTTTGGTTACAAGGCTGGTTCTGAAATCACTAAAGACATGTCTGGTGGTATCTTGAAAGACATCACTAAAGGTGCTTCTATCCTTGGTATGTTCATCCTTGCCGTTCTTGTACAACGTTGGGTATCTATCAACTTCACTGTTAACCTTCCAGGTAAACAATTGGCTGAAGGTGCCTACATCAACTTCCCAGAAGGTCCTGTATCAGGTGCTGAATTGAAAGGTATCCTTGGTCAAGCACTTGGTGGATTGAGCTTAGATAAGATTCAACCACAAACCCTTCAAGGTCAGTTGAACTCATTGATTCCAGGATTGATGGGACTTCTCCTTACTTTCCTTTGCATGTGGTTGCTTAAGAAAAAAGTATCACCAATCTCAATCATCCTTGCACTCTTTGCAGTAGGTATCGCAGCTCGTTTCTTCGGTATCATGTAATCAAGCAACTAAAAAGGAACCGGGTTCTAAGCCTGATTCCTTTTTTCTATGCTTTTATTCTGCCAAGGCTCCCATTGGATCCCATGGTGCAAGTACGATTGGTTCTGCTTCATAAGCAGCTTGTTCTTCTGCTGTCAGCAATTCTTTGCGAACAACGATTTGATATGTGTATTCGTCCATCCAAGCGTCTGAGGCAACAAAGTAACCATCTGTACCGACCTTATCTCCCCAAGAGTTTTCAACCTTCCACTTGGTTGACTTACCATTTTCATCCAAATCCACACCTGTCAAGACCATAGCGTGGGTCATCAAGCTTTCGCTGTAGTCCAAACGTCCAGCCTTGTCTTGAGTGAGTTTAATGTCCATGCTTGATTCAAAGTCATAAACATCTGTCGCAAGGATTCCAGCTTTTCGGTTGCTAAGCTGACCAACATCAGAACCAAACCAAACAGTCTCACCTGCTTGCATTTGGGCAATCGCTAATTCTTTCAAGCGCTCCATTGGAACGTTGATGTAGCGAACTGCACGGCTACCAACGACATTTCCTAACATTTCAACTGTATAAGATTTACCGTATGGCTTGTCAGCAGTTGGAGCGTTGATAACAGAAACGTAATCTTCTAGAGGAAGATTGACATATTTCTTGTAAAACTCTTGTGGTGTGATTCCCTTTTCGCTTTGGTAGTTGTTATCCTTATCGCGATAAGCAAAGTCAAATTTACGTGGTGGAAGGCCTAATGACATAGCAAGGAAGTTAAAGATTTCTTGCAAGAGGTCTTCTTTCTTAGCTTGGACAGTCGCTTGGTCTGCACCAGAAGCAAGCAAGTCACGCAAGATTTGAGCATCTTGGCGAAGCAATTTGTTAAGGATTGCATTTAACTCACGGCTACTGCTTGATGAAACTGACTCAGGGTAAACTGACTTAGGCACGACACCATATTTTTCAAAGAGAGAAACGACCATATCCCATTGACCGCCATCTTGTTGAGGTGTTTGAAGTAGGAATTTAACCTTACGGCTCGTCAAATCTTGGTCTGCAGTCGCAATGACTTGCTCCAAGAACCAGTTTGATTTCTCATACTTGTCCCAGAAGAATGTGTGAGCCTGTGACAACTCAAAGTTTTCCAATTTATATTGAGAGATAAGCTTATGGCGGAAGGTATTAAGAGCTGCAAACATCCAGCAACGACCAGACGCTTTCTGGTTAGTAACCTTGTCCTTGGTCAAATCCAATGAGAAAACAGGTGTGTTGTCTACATGGCTTTGGCGACGTTCTAGGGCTGCAAAAATTCCATTATGGCTAGCCGCATTTTCAATCGCTTGGTATTTTACATTTGCTTCATAGTTAGCAAATAGTTTATCAGTAAATGATTCTTGAATCGCGTTCATAGATTCCTCCTTTTATTCTACAGTCTATTATAACTCTTTTCACAAAGTAAGCAACTGAAAAACATAAAAGGCAAGGATATTCTTCCTCACCTTTTCGAATATAAATCCAATTAAGTAATACTAGCAAGGAGATTTTCTAATTCCTCCTTGGTCAAGCGACGCCATTCCCCTCTTTGCAAGTTCTCATCTAACATCAGAGTTCCCATAGTCAAACGCTGTAGGTCCACTACTTCCTTGCCACAGTAAGCCACCATACGCTTAACCTGATGGAACTTCCCTTCTGCAATAGTCACACGGATTTGGCTCTGATTCTTTGCTGTATCTATGGAAACAAGTTCCAGTCTAGCAGGCTGACAGGTAAAGTCTTTGAGAGGAATTCCCTTAGCAAATGTCTCTACGTCTTCTTGAGTCATAATTCCCTTAACCTGAGCCAGATAAGTCTTGTCTACATGACGCTTGGGTAAAAGAAGAGCATGGGCCAGCTGACCATCATTGGTCAAGAGTAGGAGGCCATGCGTATCAATATCCAAGCGCCCTACTGGAAAAACTTCCTTGGTCCGAGCAATATCATCCAGCAAGTCCAACACGGTTCTGTGCTTGGGATCCTCAGTCGCTGAAATAACTCCTTGGGGTTTGTTCATCATGTAGTAGACAAATTCTTCATACTCCAACACTTGCCCATCAAAGCGAATCTCATCTATTTTTTCATCAATCTGCAATTTAGCTGATTTCTCTTTTTTACTATTTACCGTCACGCGCCCAGCCTTGAGCAAGTTTTTGACCTCAGTCCGGCTCCCCACAGCGCAGGCAACTAAAAATTTATCTAATCTCATAGAACTATTATATCATACTCAAAAGGAGGCTGTCTCAATGACCAACCTCCTTTTCATTTCCGATTTAGGAAATTAACTTCCTCGTCTCCAAAAAATAGCTAAGACAATCATGGAACCTAGTACTGCCGGAATAATGGCTGTTCCTGATAAAACTGGCCCCCACGTTCCAAAGAGCAAGTGCCCCAGAAAGGCACCAATCCAACCGAGGAACATTTTTCCAAAGCATCCCATACGTTCTCCACGATTGGTCAAAGCACCTGCTAAGAGTCCCACTAGGAGACCAACAAACATACTTCCTATCATCTTGGCTCCTTAATTTGCCCAATTTCCGTTACGGAAGAGTGGCACACGTGTTCCATCCTCACGGATACCATCGATATCCATTTGGTTAGAACCAATCATAAAGTCCACGTGAACATCTGAACGGTTAAGTCCTGCAGCTTCAAGCTCTTCTTCGCTCATATCTGCTCCACCAACAACGCTAGTCGCATAGGCTGCACCGATAGCCAAGTGGTTTGAAGCATTCTCATCGAAAAGGGTGTTGAAGAAGGTAATACCTGACTGAGAAATTGGGCTTGGATCTGGTACCAAGGCACATTCACCCAAGGCACGCGCGCCTGCATTTTCAAAGACAAGATCTTTCATGACTTGATCACCCTTCTCAGCAGTGATGTCAACGATTTGTCCGTCTTTAAAGGTTACTTTAATTCCTTCGATGATATTTCCGTTGTAGCTAAGTGGTTTTGTAGAAGTGACATAACCATCTGCACGACGGAAGTCTGGTGCTGTGAAGACTTCTTCCGTCGGCATATTTGGTAAGAATCCTTCCCCTTGCGCATTGATAGCACCAGCTGATTCCCAAACGTGGTTCTTCGGCAAGCCAAGTGTTAAATCAGTTCCTGGTGCTGTGTAATGAAGGGCTGAAAATTGCTCTTTATTAAGCATATCTGCCTTACTCTTAAGGATAGCAGCGTGTTCTTCCCAGGCCTTAACAGGATCTGCTTCGTAGACACGGCAAGTTTTGAAAATTTGGTCCCAAAGGAGATCGACTGCTTCTTCGTCGCTCGCAGCATTTGGAAAGACTTTTTTAGCCCACTCAAGTCCAGCAGCGGCTGCTACCGTCCAGCTGACCTTGTTGGATTGCGTTGCGATACGCATTGGTTTCATGGCAAGTCCCATAGCTTTAGCAGAAGCTGAAAGCTTGTCAGCATCCACTCCGTTCAAGGCACCTGGATCAGAAGAACGGACACCAAGACGGCTAGCCTTGTTCTCCAAGAGATAGTTCATCTCAGCAATCTTGTATTCTGGCACATTGTCCAGACGCTCCATTGGCGCATGGAGGAATTTCTCACGGTTAATGACATCATCTGTCCACTGAACGATAACCTCATGTGCACCCAAAGCATAAGCTTCTTTCACGATTAAATGAGACAACTCGCGTTGCTCCACATCAATTGAGAGAGCCAAAGTGTGACCAGGTTGCACGTTGATCCCATTCGCAACCAACAATTTCGCATATTTTTCTAGATTTTTTTTAAAATTTGGTAAAACCATTCTATTCTTCCTTTTCTATTTTTCTTTCAAAGCAGAAAATAATCCTGCTAAAGCAATAGCACCTGACAAGAGTGCTGTCGATAGAAGAATTGTCTGATTAGCAAGTTCTAATTGATATTCAAACACCTTCTCAGCAGGTTTATCTTCCGCAAAGATTCTAAGTTTCATAAAGATGTTCTCCGTTCTAATTCTTAAAACAACTCATCAAACAAACTGAGCTGGTTATCCTCGGGCATATTGCCAAGAATCCCCATTTCATCCATCTTTTCAACCAAGGTTGATGAGAGGCCACCACGTTTGCGTAGTTCTGTTTTGGAAAGGAATTCTCCCTCTTCACGCGCTCGTACCAACTGCTTGGCAACGTTCTCTCCCAGACCATCCATTGCTACAAATGGTGGAATGAGGGTATCCCCATCGATGAGGAACTCTGTTGCCTGACTACGGTAGAGATCTAGTTTACCAAACTTGAAACCACGTTCCCACATTTCATTGACAATCTCAAGAGTTGTATAGAGGTCAATTTCCACATTAGAGGCTTCATTGTTCTTCCGTTTTTCAGCAATTTCTTCCATTCTGCGCTTGATTGCATCCAAGCCAGCACCCATGGTCTTGATATCAAAAGCCTTAGCGCGGATGGAGAAGTAAGCACAGTAATAATAAATGGGATGGTGAACCTTGAAGTAGGCCACACGCAAGGCCATCATAACGTAGGCTGCCGCATGGGCCTTAGGGAACATGTACTTGATTTTCCCACAGGACTCGATATACCACTCTGGCACCTTGTTGGCCTTCATGGCTTCGATGTAGCCATTTCGCTCCTCTTCGGAAATCTTCAGCCACAAACCTTTACGCACCCGTTCCATGATGGTAAAGGCCATCTTAGGTTCGAGACCTGCATGCATGAGGTAAACCATGATATCGTCCCGACAACCAATAACGGTTGATAGGTCCGCAATTCCTTGCTTGATCAAATCCTGGGCATTTCCCAACCAAACGTCGGTACCGTGGGACAACCCTGACAACTGCAGCAACTCCGCAAAAGTCGTCGGATGCGTCTCATCTACCATCCCACGTACAAAGTTGGTTCCAAACTCTGGAATCCCCAGCATGCCCGTCGGCGTTCCGATTTGCTCAGGTGTTACCCCTAGCACATCTGTCCCAGAAAATAGGGCCATCACGCCTTCATCATCCATAGGAATTTCATTAGGATCAATCCCAGACAAGTCCTGCAGTTTCCGAATCATGGTCGGATCATCATGCCCCAGCACATCGAGTTTGAGGACGTTCTCATCGATATCATGGAAGTTAAAGTGAGTGGTCTGCCATTCAGCCGTCACATCATCCGCTGGATACTGGACAGGCGTAAAATCGTAAACATCCATGTAGTTAGGAATAACAACGATTCCCCCCGGGTGTTGTCCCGTTGTCCGCTTGACACCAGCAGCACCTTGAGCAAGTCGTTCCACCTCTGCATCACGATAAAACTTCCCGTAATCTCTCTCATAGCCCTTTACAAATCCATAGGCAGTCTTAGCAGCCACCGTACCAACCGTTCCTGCACGGAAGGCATATTCTTCACCAAAGATATCACGCACATCCAAGTGGGCGCTAGGCTGGTCTTCTCCCGAGAAGTTCAAGTCAATATCGGGAACCTTGTCCCCATCAAAACCGAGGAAGGTCTCAAACGGAATATCCTGCCCATTTTTACTGAGTTTGTGGCCACAGTTTGGACAATCCTTATTAGGCATATCAAAACCGGAACCATAAGAACCATCGGTAATAAACTCACTGTACTGACACTGACCACAGACATAGTGAGGAGAGAGAGGATTAACCTCCGTAATCCCAATCATGGTCGCAACAAAACTGGACCCAACAGACCCACGAGAACCAACCAAGTAACCCCGTTCATTGGAACGTTGCACCAGCATCTGGGAAGCCAGGTAAATAACGGCAAATCCATTCCCTAGAATAGAAGTTAATTCTTTTTCAATTCGCAAATCAACAATATCTGGCAGCGGATTTCCATAAATCTCAAAGGCTTTCTTATAGGTCAACTCAGCGACCGTTTCTTCAGCCTTGTCGATAAAAGGTGTGTACAAATCACCTTTTACAACTTCAACAGGTTCAAAGGTCTCTGCCAAAGTATTTGGATTTTCAATAACCAGTTTACGAGCTAAATCCTCTCCCAAGAAGGCAAATTCATCCAACATCTCATTAGTCGTTCTAAAATGAGCTTTGGGGAGAGGAGCTGGTTGGGCATGTTCACCATGACCAATAGTTCGGTTAATCATCGCCCCCTGACCCAAACTACGAACAATAATTTCACGATAAATTTCTTCTTCCGGTTCGATATAGTGGACATTTCCCGTAGCCAAAACGGGCTTGCCAAGGCGGTCTCCAACCTCTATCAAACTCTTGATAATAGTCTGGAGCTCCTCCATATCCTTGATCTGCTCTTTAGCAATCAAGGGAGCATAGATAGCTGGTGGCATGACCTCAATAAAGTCATAATACTTGGCCACCTCAACCGCCGCATCCACACCTTGGGAAACAACCGCGTCAAAAACTTCACCCTCGGAGCAAGCCGACCCTAAAATCAGGCCCTCCCGATGGGCATCTAGAACCGTTCTCGGTATCCTCGGAACACCTTCAAAGTACTTGGTATTGGACAAAGAAACCAGTTTAAAGATATTTTTTAGACCTACCTGATTCTTGACATAAATGGTCGCATGCTTAATCCGAGCTTTTTTATAAGAATCTGGACTGATTAGATCAATGTTGAGTCTAGCTAGATCAGTCACACCATGTTTTTCTGCCACCTCTTTTATAAAAATGAAAAGTAGACGACCAGTCGCTTCCGCATCGTAGTTGGCCATGTGGTGATGTTCCAAGGCCACACCAAAACGCTTAGTCAAAGGTCCCAAACCATGACGTTTATACTCAGGATAGAGATTTCTAGCAAACTCCAGCGTATCAATAACTGGTTGGCTAATCCTTGGAAGACCATGACGCTCATAATTGGCATTCATAAAGCCAACGTCAAAGGTCGCATTGTGGGCGACTAAGACTGTATCCTTGCAAAATTCTTGGAATTCTTGCAGAACTTGTTCCAGTGGTTTAGCATTTTTGACATGATCATCTGTAATACCAGTCAACTCCGTGGTAAAGGCTGACAAAGGATGTCCAGGATTGATAAATTCATCAAATTCGGCAATGACATTCCCCTTGTACATCTTAGAGGCTGCAACCTGAATCAAATCATTATAGATAGCTGAAAGCCCCGTCGTTTCCACGTCAAAGACCACATAGGTTGCTTCTGACAAGTCCATCTCCACTTCGTTGTAGACGATAGGAACCCGGTCCTCCACGATATTGGCTTCCATTCCATAGATTAGCTGAATTCCAGCTTTTTTAGCCGCCTTATATCCGTGTGGGAAGGACTGGACATTCCCGTGGTCCGTGATAGCAACTGCTTTGTGTCCCCACTTAGCAGCTGTCGCAACGATTTCTTCAACCTCTGGTAGAGCATCCATGGTCGACATATTTGTATGGGCATGAAACTCAACCCGACGCTCACCTTCTGGCATCAAATCCTTCCGCTCATAGTGAACAACTTCTTGCACATCCTGCACATTCATGGTCAAATCGCGTGTGAAGTTATTCATCTCCACATTCCCACGCACTCGGAGCCAAGAATTCTTCTTGATGAGATCAAATTTCTTAGCCTCTTCCTCATTTTTAACCCACTTTTGCATAGAAAAACTTGAAGTGTAGTCCGTCATTTTAAAGTTGATTAAAACACGACCCGTTCTGGTCACTTTTTGCTCTACATCAAAAACAACCCCTTCAAAGACCAGACGATTTTCCTCAGTTGTCACTTCGATCATAGGAGTAATCTCCGCCTTATCCAGCTTCGGTTTAGCTGCAGCTTTTTTGGCTTGAAAATCAAAGGCTGGTTTCTCTTCTGCTGGAGGAGGTGCCATCTGTTCCAGTTGCTCCATCGCACGGAGCGCTTCCTCATTGGCAGCTTGAACAATCTGCTCATTTTCAGCATGAAAGGCTTCTTCCTGCTCTTGAGTCAGCACATCATTTTTCTCTACTTGACAGTTAAAAGTTGGAAAGCCAAATTTTTCAAGTTGTTTAGCTAAATTAGGAAGGTGATTTTTCTTAAAGTGTTCCTTATCAATCGCCTCTGAGCCTTCAATAAAGAGTTGATTGCCCTCAGCACGAACTTGCAAATTCTGATAAAGAGATTTAAAGCCTTGACTAGCACATGGCCCCTCAGAAAAAGCCTCTCTATAATAGGCTTGTAAAAGTTGATTTGAAAATTCTTGAGATAGAGCCTTGATTTCAAAAACAGCTTTATTTCCTGTCTTAGAAAATTCCTCACTCAAACCCTTCTTTAATTCTAAAAAGATTTCAATCGGTAAAATATTAGAAAATACGAAATGAAACTCCCATACCTTACTAATTTTATGAACTACAACTCGCTCAATATCAGCCTGTGATAAAGCAGGAGCCTGTCTCATTTCAGCAGGCATCCCCAGTTGATTCATCAAAATTTCAAAACTATTTGACATTCATTTTCCTCACATTATTCTCTTACTATTTTACCATATTTAGAGGTATTTTCTAAAGACAAAAGGAAGCCACTAAGTGACTTCCTTCTAGAGTGAGGACTGATTAGTCTTCACCTTTGTTTTTCTTAATGATTTCTTCTTGTACTGACTTAGGTACATCTTCGTAGTGGTCAAATACCATCATGAATGTACCACGTCCTTGAGATGCAGAACGAAGAACTGTTGCGTAACCGAACATTTCAGCAAGTGGAACGTAAGCACGAACGATTTGGCTGTTACCGTGTGCTTCCATACCATCAACACGTCCACGACGAGCAGTTACGTGACCCATAACATCACCAAGGTTTTCTTCTGGAACAGTGATTGTTACAAGCATCATTGGTTCAAGGATAGCTGGTTGTGCTGATTTAGCAGCTTCTTTAAGAGCAAGTGAAGCCGCGATCTTGAAGGCAGTTTCAGATGAGTCGACATCGTGGTATGAACCATCGTAAAGCTTAGCTTTAACGTCAACCATTGGGTAACCTGCAAGAACACCGTTAGCCATAGATTCTACCAAACCTTTTTCAACCGCTGGGATAAATTCACGAGGAACCACACCACCGACGATTGCGTTTTCGAATTCGAATCCTTTACCTTCTTCATTTGGAGTAAATTCAATCCATACATCACCGAATTGACCTTTACCACCAGACTGACGTTTGAAGAATCCACGTGCTTGAGTAGAAGCGCGGAATGTTTCACGGTAAGATACTTGAGGAGCACCTACGTTCGCTTCAACTTTGAACTCACGACGCATACGGTCAACAAGGACGTCAAGGTGAAGCTCACCCATACCAGAGATAACTGTTTCACCAGTTTCAACGTTTGTTTCAACGCGGAATGTTGGATCTTCTTCAGCCAATTTTTGAAGGGCGATACCCATCTTGTCTTGGTCTGCTTTAGATTTTGGCTCAACCATCAATTGGATAACTGGTTCTGGAACGTTGATTGACTCAAGGATGATTTTAGCTTTTTCATCAGTCAAAGAGTCACCAGTTGTAGTATCTTTCAAACCAACGGCAGCAGCGATATCACCTGAGTAAACAGTGTCGATTTCTTGACGGCTGTTAGCGTGCATTTGAAGGATACGTCCGATACGTTCACGTTTACCTTTAGAAGTGTTCAATACGTAAGAACCTGATTGAAGCACACCTGAATAAACACGGAAGAATGTCAAACGACCTACGAATGGGTCTGTCATGATCTTGAAGGCAAGAGCTGCAAATGGCTCTTCGTCAGATGCTGGACGAGTTTCTTCTTCGTCTGTATCTGGGTTGATACCTTTGATCGCTGGGATGTCAAGTGGGCTTGGAAGGTAGTCAATAACCGCATCAAGCATCAATTGAACACCTTTGTTCTTGAAGGCAGAACCACACAATACTGGGAAGAATTCAACGTTGATAGTCGCTTTACGGATACCAGCTTTCAATTCTTCGTTAGTGATTTCTTCACCTTCGAGGTATTTCATCATCAATTCTTCGTCAGTTTCAGCAACTGCTTCGATCAATTTTTCACGGTATTCTTGAGCTTGGTCAAGGTATTCAGCTGGAATATCTTCTTCAAGGATATCTGTACCAAGGTCATTAGTATAGATTTCAGCTTTCATCTTGATCAAGTCGATGATACCACGGAAGTCATCTTCAGAACCGATTGGCAATTGGATTGGGTGTGCATTTGCTTGAAGACGATCGTGAAGTGTGCTTACAGAGTAAAGGAAGTCAGCACCGATTTTGTCCATTTTGTTGGCAAATACGATACGTGGAACTCCGTACTCAGTTGCTTGACGCCAAACTGTTTCAGTTTGAGGCTCAACACCTGATTGTGAGTCAAGAACGGTAACCGCACCATCCAATACACGAAGAGAACGTTGTACTTCGATTGTGAAGTCCACGTGTCCTGGTGTGTCGATGATGTTTACGCGGTGGTTGTTCCATTGAGCTGTTGTCGCAGCAGATGTGATAGTGATACCACGTTCTTGCTCTTGCTCCATCCAGTCCATTTGTGACGCACCTTCGTGAGTTTCACCGATTTTGTGGATTTTACCAGTGTAGTAAAGAATACGCTCAGTAGTTGTTGTTTTACCAGCATCGACGTGAGCCATGATACCGATATTACGAGTTTTTTCAAGTGAAAATTCGCGTGCCATGAGGTTTGTTTCTCCTATTTATTTTTGATTTCTATTCTATTATAACACGATTTTAATAAAAACGGATAGGCAGGACCTACCCGTTCTCAATGTTTTCATGCTATTGTTGGTTTCAACTTACGAGATGGTAAGTTGAGTTGAACTCGGGCTAAAGTTAATTAGCCGATTTGAGCCGGAACGGGATGCTGTGTGAAAAAGATAAACTTCCTTGTATTCGTCGAATACTGCGTCAGTTTCCTATTTTCACCTTGCATCCTTACCGTTCCTAGCATCATGATTTTACCAACGGAAGTGTGCGAATGCACGGTTAGCTTCAGCCATACGGTGAGTGTCTTCACGTTTCTTAACTGCTGCACCAGTGTTGTTAGCAGCATCCAAGATTTCTTTTGCAAGACGGTCTTGCATTGTGTGTTCACCACGAAGACGAGCGATTGTTACCAACCAACGAAGTCCAAGTGTTGTACGACGTTCTGGACGTACTTCAACTGGGACTTGGTAGTTAGATCCACCAACACGACGTGCGCGTACTTCAAGTACAGGCATGATGTTTTCCATAGCTGTTTCAAATACTTCAAGTGCATCGTTACCAGTAGCTTCTTTGATTTGCTCAAAAGCACCGTAAACGATTGAAGCAGCTGTACCACGTTTACCGTCAAGCATAACGCGGTTGATAAGACGAGTAACTAATTGTGAATTGTAAAGCGGATCTGGCAATACGTCACGTTTTGGAGCTCTATTTTTACGACTCATTTCTCTTTATCCCCTTTCCTTATGCTTTTGGACGTTTAGTACCGTATTTAGAACGGCCTTGTTTACGATCGTTAACACCTGCAGTATCAAGTGCACCACGGACGATATGGTAACGTACCCCTGGAAGGTCTTTTACACGTCCACCACGAAGAAGCACCACGCTGTGCTCTTGCAAGTTGTGTCCGATACCTGGGATGTAGGCAGTAACTTCGATAAGGTTGCTCAAACGTACACGAGCGAATTTACGAAGGGCTGAGTTAGGTTTTTTAGGTGTCATTGTTCCAACACGAGTTGCAACACCACGTTTTTGTGGTGAAGAAACATTTGTTTGAACTTTTTTATGACTGTTGTAACCAACGTTCAAAGCTGGTGATTTAGATTTTTCTACTTTTGATTTACGCGGTTTGCGAACCAATTGGTTAATTGTAGGCATCTACATTCTCCTGTGTTTTTTTTATTTTTGGTGATGATACACTTGGTGACAGCTACCATCTGTGTGTACTTTTGCAACATTTGTCAGCACGTCCCTGTACACTCTTGAGAGACCAAAAGTAAAAAGTACCGTCTATTATTGTAACAAAATTTTCTATTGGTTGTCAAGATATTTTTCTTTTTTATTCTTAATTTTAGCTCTTTTGTAGTGCTCCCCAAAAAAAGAAAAAGGAGGAATCCCACCCTCCTAAAGTTAGTATTGTTCCATTCAATCCCATCAATTTTAGCACATAATGGTTTTCGAGATATGATAGTATCACAACCAACCAGATTCTTTCGCGATATTAGCTGCCTCTGTTCGATTACCAGCATCTAGTTTAGAAAGAATATTGGTGACATAGTTTCGGACGGTTCCGTTTGATAAATAAAGTTGATCTGCAATTTCTTGGTTAGACAAGCCTTGAGCAATTCCCTTTAAAACGGCGATTTCTTGCTCTGTTAATGGATTGGGATGCGTCATAACTACTTCCATCAATTCAGGCGAATACTCCTTGCGTCCTTCGAGGACAGTATGCAAAGTTTGCATGAGGTCTGCAATGCTTCTTTCTTTCAAGACATAAGCATCCACTCCAGCCTTGACCGCACGTTCAAAATATCCGGGGCGCTTGAAGGTCGTCACCACAACTACCTTTGTTTCTAGCATTTCTGCTCGTATCCACTCCAAGACTTCGAGACCTGTCTTAACAGGCATTTCTACGTCAAGAATGGCGATATCTACGGACTCCTTTCCTAAGAGTTGAATTGCTTCTTGACCATTCTTGGCTTGTAGGACAGTCTCTACATCTGGTTGAAAGGTAAGCAACTGACACATAGCATCTCGTAACATACTTTGATCTTCTGCAACAAGTAGTTTCATCTTAGTTTCTCTCCTTATAAGGTAGTCGAACCTGCACTTCAGTCGGATGTTTCTGACTGATCACCTTTACTTCGCCTGAAAAAGGAAGGACACGATCTCGGACTGTATGGAGCTCATCCCCTTTTATAGAAGCGAAACCACAGCCATCATCTCTCACTGTTAGAATGAGTTCTGTCTCAGTTCGTTCTAATCTCAAGTAGGCTTTCGATGCTCTGGCATGTTTGATGATATTGGTCACCAACTCAAGCAAAATCATGGAAGCCGTTGACTCCAATTCCTGAGTAAGGCTAGCAGTGTCTAGTTGATTAACTGTTTCCACCTCAATTCCAGCAATTTCTAACATCTTTTTCACAGTATCTAGTTCGGATGTCAAAGTTCTAGACTTAAGATTTTCCACAATCGTTCGAACTTCACGCATTGAGTCTTTGCTAATTTGCTGTATTTCTCTTAATTCCTTTTCCACCTGTGGATAAGCCTCCATCTGAAACAACTGCAAGGCTAAATCTGTCTTGACACTCAGCATAGCAAAAGTGTGTCCCAGACTATCATGCAAATCCTGACCGATACGACTACGTTCATTTTCAGCAAGCAATAGATTTATCTGGGCATTTTGCTTGGCCTGTGCTTTTTTCAAATCCTCAACAATGCGAATCCGAACTAATCCAAATGTCATAAGATCGACAAAAGTAAGAATTCCAAGCAGATAAACTAGAAACTCAACTTCAACTTCCTGAAAAATCAAAAGTTGCCCCACAACAAGGAATTGAGCAAGGAGAAAAGTCCGGACATGTAAAGAATTAAAACTACGTACGCCAAAATGATAAATTAAGAGATTAGCAAGGAAAAAGAAGAACCAGATATAATTTACACCAACAAAGGCGGTATCCCCAGCTACATAGGCTAGCATGATAATCCAACAGAGCCAGGATAAGCGCTGGCTCTTGGTGGTTAAAACGCCTAAGTAAGCCACTACAAATAGAATATCAATCAATAAATGCCAGCTAGGAAGCTCCCCAGTCACTATAGGAACGATGGGAAAAACCATAAAAATCAAACTGGCCCAATACATATAGTCTATGCTTTTCAGTCTTTCAAGCATTAAGCATTCTCCTTATGACCTTGAAGATAAATGGTCAAACCAAACAAAACTACTGAAAAAACAAGTAGATAAACTGTGGCTGATAAATTGATGCCACCCTCGTTTAAGAAGGTCTTGACCAACTCCATCAACTGATAGGTTGGTAGACACTTACCGACTGCTTGCATCCAGTCTGGAAATAAAGAGATAGGCATCCAGAGTCCACCTAACACAGCCAAACCTAGATAGAGAAGATTGCCCACGACAGACATCAGCTGACTAGACGGCAAGAGAGTCAGGGTCAGGCCAAGCGCTACAAAGGAAATACTTCCTACAATCAGCAAGAGCGCCGCCCCAATCCAATTTCCAAGAGACATGTCCACACCTCTTACAAAATGCCCAACTGAGAAAACAACCAGGATTGAAACCAGATAATCAACCATCATACTTGTTATCTTTGATAGATAATATTCTACCATATTTACTGGAGTATGGCGTAATGTTTTCTGCCAGTTGTTGATCTTATCGGTATGTAAAACAGCTGGGAATGAAAACATAGCAGTCGACATCATGGAAAAAGCCGTCATGGAGATGAGGTAATCACGCATAAAATTAGCTGGCCCACCTGGTGTGTCCTGATACATGCCTGAAAAGAATAAATAGAAGGCCGTCGGCATCCCTACTGACAATAGATAAGTTACTAATTGTCGTTTGGTCAATAGAAATTCTATCTTGTTTAGTGCGATCAATCGTTTCATCTTAGTCATCTCCCTTTTGTGTTTCTTCAAAGATTGTATCCAGCAAACTGCGATTATTGACTTCAATTTCTTGAATCCTACATCCTGCTCTGACTAACAGTTCCCAGAAAGCATCCGCTTCACGTGTGACTACTTGCAGGGCATCTTGTTTTTGTGACCAGTTTTCAACCAAGTTTGACTGCTCTACGACTTCCTTGTAAGCTATAGGAAGGATAAAGTGCTTTTCTATTTCCTCGCTACGCATAGCTAGAGGTGTCGTATCTCGAATCAACTCTCCCTTATTTAAGAGCAAAATGCGGTCTGCGGTGTGTTCCACTTCCTCAATATAATGGGACGAATAAAGAATGGTGACTCCTTGTGTTTTTAAATCCTGAACAATCTCCCAAAAACGTTGACGAGTTGAAGTATCCATGGCTGAAGTAGGCTCATCTAAAAAGATTAACTTTGGTCGCCCAATTAAAGTTAAAACAAAAGAGAAAAGACGCTTTTGACCGCCTGATAATTTTTCTGCGAATTGCTCTTTTTGTTGCTTGTCAAACTGCAATAGTTGATCAATTTCTTGCTCGCTCAAGGGATTTGGATAGATACGTTGAAAGAAAACAATCAACTCTTTTACCTTTAATTTTTGAACAATTACATTTTCTTGAGGGAGATAGGATCTTGTGTAGTCTAACTGAGAACTCGTCGCTGACAAGCCTTGAATGGTTACTTGACCGCTTGTGACTAGTTTATCTCCAAGCAGACAGTCCAAAAGTGTGGTCTTCCCAGCACCATTGGGCCCAATCAAGGCGACGCATTCACCTTCAGCTACCTCAAAGGAAATATCCTTCAAAATAGCCTTGCCCTTGATGTTTTTATTTAGGCTTTCTACCTTAATCATGTTCATGATATTCTCCTTTCAGCCACTCCTTTCCCATAGGAAAGGCGATAAAAATCATAAATCCTAGTCCCCAAGCACCGCGAATGGCTTGGTGAAGGAAGGCTTGATCAAACCAACCTGTAAACATTTCTACCAACCATACCACTAGTGATAGTCCAATAAAAAGATAGAGAAACGCTTTTTTCATTTTTCAAACTCCTTTTTCACATCTCTGACCAATTTCAAACCTTCTCTGATAAGCCAAGACATCATTCCAAAGCCAGCAAAGAGCTCCCAAGGAAAATGGTAGAAATCCTCATCCAACCCTGAAAACATGAGATAGGTCATAACTCCTGCTACTACTAAACTCACTGCTATAATCATTTTATTTCTCATCTCTTCTTCCTCCATTTCATACTTCAATTATAGCCCTTTGAAGTTAGCGGAGCTAGATGCTTCTGTCACTAGGAAATATGACAAATGTCATAAAATATACTGTTCAAAACAAGCAAGATACACTATACAATAAAACATGAGGTAAAATAGAATCTATAGTCACTTCCTTTATCGTGACATTAAATTCAATTCAAACTATAATGTAAACTAATACTTATTTAAAATCGTAATAGCAGCAATTTTTATAACATAAGAATATATACTATAGATTCAACAGAAACTCTTCTAGTGCTTTATTAAAAAGTTAATAAGAGTTATAAAATCTATTAAATTCCAATGTTTATACTTAAACTACAGTATTTATTGAAAATACTGTAGTTTAAGTATACGCTGATTTTAAAGGAATTTTAGACGATTTTTGAAAGTCATATTTCTTCATTTGACTTCGACCGTTAGGACACAATGGAGGCTCAAAATCCAGTTTGGCGGTGATTTCCTTGTGTGTACCCTTATTGATGATGTCTAGAATTTTGATGTTTGAGTCTTTGATATCGAGTTGTTTTGTCGCTTTTCATTATAGGTCATATGGGACTTTTTTCTACACAAAAATAGGCTCCATAATATCCCCACTACAAATATTATAGAGCCAAAAAAAGAGAGAACCAAATTGATTCTCTCTTAATGTATATAATATCTAGTTTTAAAAAAAGATACTCTTACGTATCTCTGTAATGAATCGGGAAGACAGGATTCGAACCTGCGACACCTTGGTCCCAAACCAAGTACTCTACCAAGCTGAGCTACTTCCCGAGTTAAATAGAAAAATGCACCCTAGAGGAGTCGAACCTCTAACCGCCTGATTCGTAGTCAGGTACTCTATCCAGTTGAGCTAAGGGTGCTCATTATATTATGCCGAGGACCGGAATCGAACCGGTACGATCGTTACCAATCGCAGGATTTTAAGTCCTGTGCGTCTGCCAGTTCCGCCACCCCGGCCTCTCTAAGCGAACGACGGGATTCGAACCCGCGACCCCCACCTTGGCAAGGTGGTGTTCTACCACTGAACTACGTTCGCACTGTTTTCTTCTATCTAAAAATGCCGGCTACATGACTTGAACACGCGACCCTCTGATTACAAATCAGATGCTCTACCAACTGAGCTAAGCCGGCTCATTTATTATATCTTAATGCGGGTTAAGGGACTTGAACCCCCACGCCGTTAAGCGCCAGATCCTAAATCTGGTGCGTCTGCCAATTCCGCCAAACCCGCATATATGACCCGTACTGGGCTCGAACCAGTGACCCATTGATTAAAAGTCAATTGCTCTACCAACTGAGCTAACGAGTCTAAAATAACTTACGTTATCTTAAACGGTCCCGACGGGAATCGAACCCGCGATCTTCGCCGTGACAGGGCGACGTGATAACCGCTACACTACGGGACCTTTGGGAGTTAACGGGATCGAACCGCTGACCCTCTGCTTGTAAGGCAGATGCTCTCCCAGCTGAGCTAAACTCCCTAGAGCTAAGCGACTTCCATATCTCACAGGGGGCAACCCCCAACTACTTCCGGCGTTCTAGGGCTTAACTTCTGTGTTCG